>NZ_CP120853.1:5457500-6057500 GCF_042465725.1 Microcoleus anatoxicus
CTGGCCGAGCAACAGTTGAGTATTCAGAGTTTGCCTCGATTTGGTACCGCTCTCGCAGCCCGCACCGAAACAGTGCTTTACCCCTCAACTTCATCTCGACCGCTGTGCCTCAACACATTTCGGGGAGAACCAGCTAGCTCCGGGTTCGATTGGCATTTCACCCCTAACCACACCTCATCCGCTGATTTTTCAACATCAGTCGGTTCGGACCTCCACTTGGTGTTACCCAAGCTTCATCCTGGACATGGTTAGATCACCCGGGTTCGGGTCTATAAACAGTGACTTGTGCTTTCACACTGACGCTCTTGTCAAACTCGCTTTCGCTTTGGCTGCAACCCATAGGGTCTTAACCCGCCACTGCCTATAACTCGCCGGCTCATGCTTCAACAGGCACGCGGTCAGACGTTAAATCGTCCTTCCACTGCTTGTAAGCTAACGGTTTCATGTTCTATTTCACTCCCCTTCCGGGGTTCTTTTCACCTTTCCCTCGCGGTACTGGTTCACTATCGGTCACACAGTAGTATTTAGCCTTACGAGATGGTCCTCGCTGATTCACACGGGATTTCACGGGCCCCGTGCTACTCGGGATACAGTCACGTCCTCTCTACTTTCGACTACAGGACTTTCACCTTCTCTGGTGCAGCTTTCAACTGCTTTGTCTAGCTTTAAGGTTCGTTGATGACTGTCCCACGACCCCAGAAGTCAAAACCTCTGGTTTAGGCTGTTTCCCGTTCGCTCACCACTACTAGGGAAATCGCTATTGCTTTCTCTTCCTCCAGCTACTAAGATGTTTCAATTCGCTGGGTTCGCCGCACCAATCTATGTATTCAATTGGTACTTACTGGGTTGCCCCATTCGGACATCTCCGGATCAATGCTTGCTTCCAGCTCCCCGGAGCTTATCGTCGGTCGCCACGTCCTTCATCGCCTCTGTGTGCCTAGGTATCCACCGTTAGCCCTTTGTAACTTGACCAACATCATTTACTGATGGTCTTTGGTGACCCTGATTTCTCAGTTTTCTCACCTGTTTGATGATTACTTTGTTTCTATGCAGTTTTCAAGGTTCTTACTAGAGTCGAGACTCCAGCATTCCGACTAGCTTTTGGCTGGTCTAGGTGCTGATTTCTACTTCATCTGTGTTATTTCTGGGCTGGGTTGAGTGAGAGTGGAGGTAAGCGGACTCGAACCGCTGACTTCCTGCGTGCAAGGCAGGCGCTCTACCAACTGAGCTATACCCCCACTAAGCTAGTGCGTCATTTTTCTTGGCTGCATTCAGGACTTTTGGTTCCTTCACTCAACACTGAAACTTCTTCACTTGTTTCCAGGTGGGCCATCCTGGATTTGAACCAGGGACCTCACCCTTATCAGGGGTGCGCTCTAACCAACTGAGCTAATAGCCCGTTACCTGAACCCGTTAATAGTTTGAAAGCTTTGACTCTATTATCTCGAACGACCAGGGATGACTGCTTCTAGACCTTTTATGTTTAGGTTCGGTCTGTCTTCAGATGGTCTCCCTAAAAGGAGGTGATCCAGCCACACCTTCCGGTACGGCTACCTTGTTACGACTTCACCCCAGTCATCAGCCCTGCCTTCGGCATCCTCCCCCTCGAAAGGTTAGAGTAATGACTTCGGGCGTGGCCAACTTCCATGGTGTGACGGGCGGTGTGTACAAGGCCCGGGAACGGATTCACCGCAGTATGCTGACCTGCGATTACTAGCGATTCCGCCTTCATGCAGGCGAGTTGCAGCCTGCAATCTGAACTGAGGCAGGGTTTACGGGATTAGCTCTCTCTCGCGAGTTGGCTGCCCTCTGTCCCTACCATTGTAGTACGTGTGTAGCCCAGGACGTAAGGGGCATGCTGACTTGACGTCATCCCCACCTTCCTCCGGTTTGTCACCGGCAGTCTGTTTAGAGTGCCCAACTTAATGATGGCAACTAAACACGAGGGTTGCGCTCGTTGCGGGACTTAACCCAACATCTCACGACACGAGCTGACGACAGCCATGCACCACCTGTGTTCGCGCTCCCGAAGGCACTCTGGTGTTTCCACTAGATTCGCGACATGTCAAGTCCTGGTAAGGTTCTTCGCGTTGCATCGAATTAAACCACATACTCCACCGCTTGTGCGGGCCCCCGTCAATTCCTTTGAGTTTCACACTTGCGTGCGTACTCCCCAGGCGGGATACTTAACGCGTTAGCTACGGCACTGTCCGGGTCGATACAGACAACACCTAGTATCCATCGTTTACGGCTAGGACTACTGGGGTATCTAATCCCATTCGCTCCCCTAGCTTTCGTCCCTGAGTGTCAGTTATGGTCCAGCAAAGCGCCTTCGCCACCGATGTTCTTCCTGATCTCTACGCATTTCACCGCTACACCAGGAATTCCCTTTGCCCCTACCATACTCTAGCTGTTCAGTTTCCACTGCCTTTCCGAGGTTAAGCCCCGGTCTTTGACAGCAGACTTGAACTGCCACCTGCGGACGCTTTACGCCCAATCATTCCGGATAACGCTTGCATCCTCCGTCTTACCGCGGCTGCTGGCACGGAGTTAGCCGATGCTGATTCCTCTGGTACCGTCATTTTGTTCTTCCCAGAGAAAAGGAGTTTACAACCCAAGAGCCTTCTTCCCCCACGCGGTCTTGCTCCGTCAGGCTTTCGCCCATTGCGGAAAATTCCCCACTGCTGCCTCCCGTAGGAGTCTGGGCCGTGTCTCAGTCCCAGTGTGGCTGATCGTCCTCTCAGACCAGCTACCGATCGTCGCCTTGGTGGGCTTTTACCCCCCCAACTAGCTAATCGGACGCGAGCTCTTCTTCAGGCTATAAATATTTTTCCTTTCGGTACATCGGGGGTTAGCAGTCGTTTCCAACTGTTGTCTCCGTCCTGAAGGTAGATTCTCACGCGTTACTCACCCGTCCGCCACTAATGTATTTCTACACCCGTTCGACTTGCATGTGTTAAGCAGACCGCCAGCGTTCATCCTGAGCCAGGATCAAACTCTCCGTGTTGTTGAGTTTTTTCGGCTCGTCAAGCTCTTTTTCGGTCATTTTGGCGATTATGCCTCGTTTCCTTCTTTTTTACTTGACTTTTTTCTCGTTGTTTGTGATATTAAGTATCAGCTACTGCTTTTACTCTCTATCTCTAATTTTTTGACGAGGTTAATAGTGCTTTAAGCTTTCAAACTATTCTTTTTTCTAGGTTCGGTTTTTACCTTCCGGTTGTGGTTCAGTGAACCGCTTCCCTTCCGGCGCTTTATTAATATACTTATTCCGCAAGATGTTGTCAAGCGTTTTGTGAAAATATTTTTGAGTTTTTTTCTAGCCTATACACCGTATGCCTTTCAACTCTTAAGAATCCCTAGGCTATCCTACAAGCTGATCCCTTTTTCGCCATTAGTCTCAAGAATGACCCGGAAAGTGGGTTTTTGGGCAGGACTGTGATTTGGGTAGATAGCATTTTTATGGGTAGAACATCATGGGACTAATCATGTCCGCAGGTTAGCAGTACACATATATATGTAGTAAGCGTCAAGATATTGATGCCATCAACGGGAAGTAGTCTTGGCTGCTGTGGGTCGATCGCCCTTGGATGACGCAAAACCCTATACTTACGAGATCCGTCAGAAAGTTAGGTCCCGGATCAAAGTCGTTGGCGCGAGCAAAAGTGAAGTGGGGCAGATGTGGAACAGAGCCTGGTAACACCATAGATTTATAGATCGAGCAGTCCATGGATTAGAAAAGGGAGTGAAGGTCTGCCCAAATAGCTGACTTCCCAGGATGGTACTTTGGTAGCCGCCGGGTAATGCCGATCGAAAGACCGATCGCATAAAATGAAGTGAAACCAGCTAAGGCTCCGGGAAATCAAACCACAGTTGAGATGGCCTTACCTTGGGAAGGACTTTCTCCACTCACACACCATCTCACGGGCCTTGACAAAATTGGCTTTACTAGAAAAAAAAAGACACCAGCCTACGGTAAGCGCGATCGAGCTTTCGCAACAGAGGTTTTTCCCTCCGTGGTAAACTCTGCTCCTAGAGAAGATTGTCGATCGAGAGTTAAACAAGTTTTCCGTGTCAATCCAGCCGAAACATCAAACAGCGTTGGCGGTAAGGGGATATTTCAAGGCGCGATCGTCACAACTCTCAAATCCCAAATTCAAAATCCCATGAGTTACTGCCTAAATCCTAACTGTTCCCAGCCAGAAAACCCCGACGCAGCCAAACTATGCAAAAATTGTCGCTCGAAACTGCTGCTGCGCGATCGCTATCGAGCACTCAAGGCGATAGGACAAGGCGGTTTTGGCAGAACATTGCTCGCCGTTGACGAAGACAAACCCTCAAAGCCTCGCTGCGTCATCAAACAATTTTTACCCCCGGAAACGCCACTAATACCGTCAGCCAGCAATCGCAACAGCAAAAAAGCAGCCGAACTTTTTGAACAAGAAGCAATGCGATTAGACGAATTAGGCAAACATCCTCAGATTCCCGAATTATTAGCATATTCCACCCAAGACAACCGACAATATGTAGTCCAAGAATTTATCGACGGGCAAAACCTAGCGCAAATTGTAGAAACCGAAGGCATTTTCACAGAGAGTCAAATTCAAGACTTACTAAATAGCTTACTGCCCGTACTTCACTTCATTCACTCACACAATGTTATTCACCGAGATATCAAACCAGCAAATATAATTCGCCGCCCAGACCAACAATTAGTTTTAGTAGACTTTGGGGCTGCCAAAATTGCCACAGGTACAGCATTACTCAAAACAGGAACCAGCATTGGTAGCCCCGAATACATCGCCCCAGAACAAGCTAGAGGCAAAGCATTTTTCACCAGCGACTTATACAGTTTAGGCGTAACTTGCCTTTATTTACTAACTCAAGTTTCCCCATTTGACCTGTTCGATCCGGGTGAAGATACGTGGATATGGCGACAGTATTTAGGCAACAACCCAGTTTCTGAAGAATTAGGTCAAATTTTAGACAAAATGATTGAAAATGCTACTAATCGCCGCTATCAAACGGCGGGTGCAGTATTAAAAATTTTGAATCCTAAAGCTACCCTAAATTTGACAATTCCCCAAACAATTACCAAGCCAAATAAACCTATATACCAGAACAATCAGCGCCAAAAACAGACTAATAACTGGCAATGTATTCACACATTGACAGGTCATAAAAATTTAATTTTCTGTGTTGATTTCAGCCCAAACGGAGAAGTTATCGCTAGCGCCAGCGATGACAAAACTATCAAACTTTGGCAAGTAGAAACAGCAGCAGAAATTACTACCCTGAGCGGACATACTAACTCCGTTCAGACAGTAGTATTTAGCCCTAATGGAGAGATACTGGCTAGCAGCAGCCAGGACAAAAATATCAAATTTTGGCGTATGAAAGATGGGCAAGATATTTGCACCCTTACTGGTCACACTAACTCAGTTTATGGATTGGCTTTTAGTCCCGATGGCGAAACTATTGCTAGTAGTAGTTGGGACAAAACTATTAAAATTTGGCGAGTTAAAGATGGGCAAGAACTTCGCACACTAACGGGTCACATAAACTTAGTTTATTTTGTTGCTTTCAGTCCCGATGGAGAAATTTTGGCTAGCAGTAGTTGGGACAGAACAATTAAGATTTGGCGAGTCAAAGATGGGAAACTACTTCGGACGCTTACTGGACATACAGACTGCGTGCGCTGTATCGCTTTTAGTCCCAACGGAGAGTTTCTTGCCAGTGGCAGTCACGACAATACTATCAAAATTTGGTGGGTGAAAGATTGGCAAGAAATTTTAAGTATTACAGGTCATTCTTGGTATGTGGATTCCATTGCTTTTAGTCCTGATGGCGAGAGTATTGCCAGCAGTAGTAATCAAATTATCAAGATTTGGCAAGTCAAAAATGGTGAAGAAGTTTGTAATATTCCCGGTCATACAAATTCCGTTTATTCAGTTAATTTTAGTCCCGAAGGAGAATTGATTGCTAGCGGTAGTAGTGATAAAACAATTAAGATTTGGCAGAACGTTAGGGTGTAATTTTAGAAGTGGGAAGAAGGTCTAAGGACTACGTTTATCCATCCACTTAGCCTAGTCCTTGGGGGGTTGTCGCCCAAGGATTACCATCGGGGGTAAAACAAGCTTTCTATTTGCCCAAATATCTCCGAATCAGGATTTGATCCGGAATAATAGCCAAAGCCAAAGATATATGGAGAGAAGTTCCCGATGCCCCGATGGAGGAATGCCACCTAAAGCCCACTTAGAATCTCACCTGACGGCAGAGGAACTCAAAATTCGCTACCGGCAGGCCGACAACACTACAGAGTCCCGTCGCTGGCACTTGCTATTATTGGTTTCCAGAAATTGGACTATCAAAGAAGCGGCTCAAGTTATAGGTATTAACTACGACTATGCCAAAGAAATTGTCCAGCGCTATAACCGGGAAGGACCTAACTCTGTGAGAAACCGCAGTGGAGACCGCCAGCCACCTCCTGCTAAATCTTTGCTGAATCCAGAACAGCAAGAAGAACTGCGACAAGCGCTACAAGGGTTAGCCCCCGATGGGGGAAATTGGACTGGGCCCAAAGTAGCTCGCTGGATTGCCGAAAAGACTGGTAACACTCATGTCTGGCCACAACGTGGCTGGGACTACCTGAATCGCTTGGGTGTCGATGAGTGGCGCCGACGGCGAAAGTAGATCCTATATAGTAGATGTCTCGCAAAAAGCTGGTCTTGAACAGGTTGTCTGGGCCTGTTATGCGGATGAGAGATTTCTAATATATAGTGTGGGGCGATCGCCTGTGAGCGATCGCCCTTTTTTGAGCCACCATTGCCGTTGATTTTTGCATAACATTCCTCAGTCTGAAATCTCAAATCTCAAATCTCAAATGGTTTGACTCTTGTAACCATAGCTGCTTATATTGAGTGTGGTTGTGTTCAGGAGTTGACCATGCTGGGGATAGAGCGTTTTTTCTCGGCGACAAACAAGACTGTCGCAGTAGTGGCTGGAATTGGACTGATTCAGATATTAACGATCGCCAGTTCATTTTCTCAATCATCAAATCAGCGTTCCCTGGACGAACTTTACAAAATCCGCGATCGCATTATCAGTCAATTAGAACAACCTCCGTCTCCCTCTCCCGAACCAACTCTACTTTCCCGGTTAGTTCCCTTCAATACGAATACTCCTGAAAAACTCATAGAGGAGTTGCAATCAGTCGAGGTTCAAATATTAGTAGAACAGCGGGCTAACGATAACTTACAGCAAGCAGTTCGTTTAGCGAACGAAGCGGTAGAAGCTGGACGAGAGCCAAATCATTCCCTCGAATATACCCAGAAAATTCAATTTCTGTGGCAACAAGCCCTGAACAATTTGTACGAAGTTCCCCAAAATTCATTCTTAGCTAGTTTAACGGCTTCAAAAATTCAAGAATACCGCAACAATCTAACGGCCGCAAGCTTGGAAGTCAAACAAGCAAAATCCGATTTTTTGGCTTCAGTTGCCAGGGAAAGTGGGTTATCGAATCAAGCTTCCATCGGCATTTGTCACCTTTCCAGAGACTGCGTTCACCTGCGAGGCGATTTACCTCCGGTGAGTCCAGCTAGTTTAATTAAACTGCCGATTGCTGTGGCCCTGATGCAAAAAGTGGCACAAGAAAAAATCAATCTTAACAAACAAGTATTTGTTGATTCTGGTAATTTTACTGAAGACTCATCGACGGAGATTTTGTCCGATCGCAATTACCCGCTACAGAAACTGTTAGAAGAAATGATCGATCGCAGCAGCAATATTGCCACCAATCAACTGATCGATTACTTGGGTTCCGATTACATCAATGAATTCTTAGCAAATCGTGGCTACAAAGTAACCCGTGTCAACTTCAAATTAATGGGAGCACAGATCATGCCTAGTAACCCTGGTAGTGGTGCGAACCGATTGACTGTTAACGAACTCACCGAAATGATGGTACAAATTTACAACGGCGAAACACCCGGTGCTAAACTGTTAGTGGAAACTCTCAACAGACAGTACGATCGCAATCTGGGATTTGCGGCTTTGCAAGGAACGAAAGCACAGTGGCTAGGTGAAAAAACTGGAGAAAATTCCCTGGTACTCGGCACAACTTTAGCAATGAGTATTGACGGTGAAGCCTATGTGATCACTGTAATTGACAACACCAGTGGCAGCGATACAGAAATGCGAAAGTCGATCGCTAAAATCGCCGACTACATTTCCAGCCACCCCGATTTTTAGTGAACATGATTTAAACACAGTCATCAAAATAGGGAGTAAATTGTAGCTATGTTCGTAGCACAACATTTGTGGGAATTGATTTTATTTTTAATTATTTTAATCTGTCCAATTTCCTTAAGTTTTTTTGTGGCATTTCTGAATCATCAAGAAAGAATCAACTATTCATTGTTTCATTTTTTCCTCATTTTTGTGACTAGCTGGAGCATTGTACAAGTCTCGACAGGGTTGATTTTAGGAAGTTTTGATGCCTTAAATATTTCGGGAGTTATTTTAGCAGAATTGGGAATATTTATATTAGGTTGTATCCTAAATTATCCCCTCATCAATCAAATTATTCAATTTCTAAACCCGCACCAATTATTCGTCAATAAAACTCGCAATCAATGGGAATGGCTCATTATTTTTTCAGTGGGCTTTGTGGGATTTTTGCTATTGGGAAATCTCGCAACTAAACCGATAACCAATTATGATTCATTGTGGTTTCATCTGCCCGCAATTGCCAGATGGTATCAAACAGGTTCATTGACGTTATTAGATGCCACTGGTAATTGGATTTTTGAACAAGAGCAAGCGAGAGTATATCCTTACAATTGGCATATTTTGTCTGTCTTGTGTTTGTTTCCCTTCAAATCTGATTTTTTAGTAGCGTTTCCCCTGCTAATTGCTTGGGTAATTCAGGGACTTTCAGTGTATCTTTTGAGTGTTAAATTTGGAGCAACTAGAGTTCATGGCATGGCCGCGTCAGCTTTGATATTGACAGTGCCAATGATGCTGAACCAAGTTAACACGATTCACCCTGATTTACCGCTATCTGCCATATTTACAGTTGGTTTATATTTAGGCTTTTCTTATTATAAAAGCCGTTCTTTGTCGGAACTAGCACTCTTTTTTGCAGCCACGGGAATGCTAGCGGGAATCAAAATAACTGGTCTAGTCTATGCAGTCTCACTTTTAACCGGATTAGGAATCTTAGAAATTCATAAATTTGTAGTTAATAAAACTCCTAGACCAAATCAATTTAAAATCATTTATTTTTTCAAGCCTATATTGCTAGGTGGTCTAGTTCTTTTCTTACTTTTAGGAGGTTTTTGGTATGGCAGAAATTTGTTGCACATCAATCATCCGATAGTTGATACTAAAGAGATTAAATTTCCTTTACAACCAGTTACCATACCATCCACAGTAAAGCCACCAACACCAGCACTCCCCAAGCAGCCAGATTCGCCACATTTCAAGATTTGGCAAAGCACTTTAGCCGCTCAATTCAATCCTAGCAATATCGATCACTGGAAAACTCTCGGCTTGCAAATTATGATTAGATTGCAAGTGCCATTTATGGCACTTGTTTTGCAGGTATTAGCAGCACCTCTGGCTTTGACAACAGCTAAAAAGAAACTAATTAATCAAAATACTATTATATTGAGTGTACTGCTTGCCTGTACAGGAATTATGTATCTTATTACACCTTACAGTTCTGGTACTGGGGGAGAGTCGATTGGTGAAATAAGTCCTCTACTCGGTTTTAACCTCAGATACGGATTTCCATTTTTAAGTGTACTGGGCATCGCAGCCGCAGCTACAGCAACTTTGTTGAAAACTCGCAATCAATTTGTTGTGACTGTGGTGGTGATTAGCAGTCTTTTGGGAATTACGAGCAATACAATTTTTGATTATATTAAAAATGCTTCTTTCACCGGAGATAGTATTGTGTGGGGAAGTTTGCTGATTGACAGTTTTAAGTCTAATCCATTAGAAGCTTTTGAGACTATAGGAAAAATATTAGCTGCCAGTTGGAATGATATTTTCATATACCCGATATTGTATCTGGTGTCAATCTCAGTGGTGGCTGGGATATTATTAAAAACAAATCCTCGCTTAGGCTGGCAAAATAATCTATTTCCATCTATTTTCAGGCATAAATTAAATTACCTAGTGATAATTGGTATCTGTATAGGATTGATAGTAATTGGGAATTGGAGGGAACAGCGAGATGTTGCTCGCACAGCACTGTATCGTGGTATTGACGAATATATTAATGAGAATACTGTGCCCAATGAAAAAATTGGATTCTTTTTGAGTTGTCGTAGCTACCTTTTTTACGGAAAAAATTTGAATAGGCAAGTTTTGTATGTACCTTTTAAAACAGATAGACTTTCTGTATGGATTGACAACCTGCGACAAAATCAGGTTAGTATAATTGGATTCGGGCCATTGACTGATACAGACGCAGTAACCAGAAAAGCTCTATCTAAGCTGACTGGTGCCGAGGGCCCGCTGGAACCAGTTTTCGGTAGAGATTTTAATACCGAACCAGTGCTGTATCGTTTGAAAAATTGAAATATATCAGTGATAATGAACCTAGAGCCAATTTTATTTTCAATTATCGTTCCTACCTATGCTCGTCCTGAAAAATTGACGACTTGTCTCCAGTCTTTTGCTAAACTTGAATATCCGCGCGATCGCTTTCAAGTTATAGTCGTTAATGATAGTACCGAAATATCTCTAGTATCAACAGTTGCTCCGTTTCAAGATAACTTAAATCTCATACTTTTAACCCAACGTAATTCAGGACCAGCCATAGCAAGAAATACTGGTTCTCGTGCAGCCACAGGCAAATTTTTAGTATTTACAGATGATGATTGTACTGTGGCATCTAACTGGCTGCAAAGTCTAGAAACTAGATTTACCCAAACACCAAATTGTTTAATTGGAGGTCGAATTATTAATGCCCTTCCTGATAACATATATTCTACTGCAAGCCAGCAATTGATCGACTACCTTTACAGTTATTATAATGCTATTCCCGATCGCGCCAAATATTTCACTTCCAACAATTTTGCCCTTCCGGCTGAATCCTTCCAAAAAATTGGTGGCTTTGGGACAAGTTTTTCCTTCGCTGGAGAAGACCGAGAATTTTGCCATCGGTGGCTTAACTCTGGGTATAATGCCATCTATGCTCCCGAAGTTATAGTCTATCATGCCCACAAACTGACACTGCACCAATTTTGGCAACAGCAATTCAATTACGGTAAAGGTGCTTTTTTGTTTCAGCAAGTTACTGCTAAAACTGCGACTAAAGGGAAACTACAAAATCCGTCATTTTATTTGAATTTACTTGCTTATCCCTGGAGACACACAACAGGTATTCAAAAGCTATTAATTGCCGGATTGTTTTTCCTGTCGCAGGTGGCGATCGTGGCGGGATTGTTATGGGAAAAGAAGGATTATGAGGCTCGGAGACTAGATGGGTGAAACTGCTAAGTAGAAGGAAGAAGGAAGAAGGAAGAAGGCCCAACGACTACGCTCAGGGAACGCTTCAGGAAGAAGGAAGAAGGCCCAACGACTGCGTTTATCCTGCCCTTCGACTCCGCTCAGGAACCGCTTCAGGAAGAAGGAAGAAGGAAGAATGCTCATACAGCAAGCTTTTTTGCCACCTGTATCTTAGGTTTAATTAGGTGGATTTACTTAAGTAGCTCCACCTAATTAAACCGAAAACGCAAGGGCGGCATACTGTCCTCGCGTAGCCCTCGACGGGGAATTAATTCCCCGGCAGACTGGTGGGTGAATGTAAAGACTCAAGAATGCCAAAAACTTTGGGTGAGTCCGCCAGTCCGAGAGTCCGCCAGTCCGAGAGTCCGCCAGTTCGATCGTCCGCCAGTTCGATCGTCCGCCAGTTCGATCGTCCGCCAGTTCGATCGTCCGCCAGTTCGATCGTCCGCCAGTTCGATCGTCCGCCAGTTCGATCGTCCGCCAGTTCGATCGTCCGCCAGTTCGATCGTCCGCCAGTTCGATCGTCCGCCAGTTCGATCGTCCGCCAGTTCGATCGTCCGCCAGTTCGATCGTCCGACAGTTCGATCGTCCGACAGTTCGAGAGTCCGACAGTTCGAGAGTCCGCCAGTTCGATCGTCCGACAGTTCGAGAGTCCGACAGTTCGATCGTCCGACAGTTCGATCGTCCGCCAGTTCGATCGTCCGACAGTTCGATCGTCCGACAGTTCGAGAGTCCGACAGTTCGATCGTCCGACAGTTCGATCGTCCGCCAGTTCGATCGTCCGACAGTTCGAGAGTCCGACAGTTCGAGAGTCCGACAGTTCGATCGTCCGACAGTTCGATCGTCCGACAGTTCGATCGTCCGACAGTTTGATCGTCCGCCAGTTCGATCGTCCGACAGTTCGATCGTCCGACAGTTCGATCGTCCGCCAGTTCGATCGTCCGACAGTTCGATCGTCCGACAGTCCGAGAGTCCGACAGTTCGATCGTCCGACAGTCCGAGAGTCCGACAGTTCGATCGTCCGACAGTCCGAGAGTCCGCCAGGGGTTAAAAACCCCTGTCTCATAGCGAAAGTCCTCTCAAAGAGGACTGGTATCGATCGTAATTCAATTCGATTTACCAGTCGGTTTCAACCGACTTTTGCTATGAGGCAGGGGTTTAAACCCCTGCCGGACTGCCGGACTGCCGGACTGCCGGACTGCCGGACTGCCGGACTGCCGGACTGCCGGACTGCCGGACTGCCGGACTGCCGGACTGCCGGACTGCCGGACTGCCGGACTGCCGGACTGCCGGACTGCCGGACTGCCGGACTGCCGGACTGCCGGACTGCCGGACTGCCGGACTGCCGGACTGCCGGACTGCCGGACTGCCGGACTGCTGGACTGCCGGACTGCGGGTGTTACCTTTATTAAAGTGAATCGCGATATTTCTTAGGAGTCACACCGACGATTTTGCTAAAAGTCTTGCTAAAATAACTTTGGTCGTGAAACCCAACTTGCTGCGAGATATAGGTTATTGATAAATCTCGCCTTTTCAACAACTGTTTGGCTTTTTCAATACGTCACGCAGTGACGTATTGATGGGGCGTGACTCCAATTGATTGTTTGAACAAACGACTGAAATAATAAGGACTGATTTCCACTAAATTAGCAAGTTCAGCTAAGTGCAAATCTCGGTTTAGGTAGTCGTTTATGTAGTTAATAACAATCTGCAATTTGACAGGTTCGAGACCGCCTTCAAAATCTCGCCGATGGGGTTTTTGTGCCGAATAGCGGTGCAGTATGTGCATTGAAAGCGCGTTTTTCAGTGCATCGACATAGAGAGTACCGTTTAATCCACCTGATTCGAGTTGGGTTTTGAGGGCCCAGCCAATTCCGTGAATCAACGGATCGCTGATTTTCCAGTGCGGTATAATTTCAATCAGGTTGGAATTGGTTGATTCGTCTACTGTTTTGTCGAAGTCGGTAGGTTCAAGTGCGATCGCCATAAATTCCTGTTCTTCGACTGCGTATGACTGAAAATCAGTACCAGCAGCAGCGATGAACATCTCTCCAGTTTGGCACAGTTGGCTACCGTAGCGTTTCCCGTTCAGTGCTACTCCCCCGATAGCTGAAGAGAATATCATGCCAATGCTGTGTTGTTGGAGATAGTGTTCGGGAGATTCGTTTGGTGGCTGACGGTGATATTCGACGTGAATTCCCTGCCAATTTGCACCGTGACTCGACAGGATTGGGGGACGCGGGAGAATCGATTTCATCGCGTCTGTCTGGGCAAAATCCAGAATTAACGGCTTCTGTGAGGACATAGGTTACACCTGCTACGGTAGTTGCTATATCATATATTTATGAAACACACAAAACGCATCTCAATACTTTTAGCTTGTACCCAAGTTTCGATCGCCCTAAATCCTGATTAACAAGGGTGACTTTGAATACTCTTATCCACCCTTTTGTAGGGGCGGTGCCTGTGAGTCCCCGCCCTCTCTCTCTGTTAAATTAGCGCGAGATAAAATGCGCCCAAATATTCCCATCTGGCCCGGCGACTTGATTCATATAATTGTAAGGATACATCAACTTTCTACCCTCAGTATCCCTATAACCAGTGAGTGCATCTCCCCACGGATCTTGGACGATATAACCGTCGGAATTGTAACCAATTAAGGTGATAATATGACCGGAAGCAGTAAAATCTCCGGCTAAAACCACTGGCCGCCGATTCAACAATTCCGATCGCAAATCAGCCCATTTCCGAGTCGTACTAAAACTCGTCTTGAACCCATAGGCTTTAATCAGCGCCGAAAGCACGTTATGATCCGTTTGTGAACCCTGGCCCGCATAATCAAAACACCACTGCAATAACTCATCCTCCAACTGTCCGCCCCACTTAGAACGAACGCCATAGTAATAAAGTACCATCGCGATCGCAGTTACATTGCAAGTAGACCAATCAAAACGGGGATTATCGCGCTGAGAAAAATAGGGCACATTCAATTCCACATTATTGGGAATTGGGTCGAAAACTTTATCGCCCCGCTTAAACTGAATAGAAGTAGGAACAACAAAACCTGTATTGCCAAAATTAGGCAGTTCTTCCGTCAAAGAAATCTTCAGGTGATTTCCTTCCAAACCGTAGCTTTCCACACCGTAAACTCGACCCAGAGGCAACGTAGTCCTTTCCGTCGCGCTCAATTGGTTAGCATCAACTGCTCGTTTTTTTAACACCGTTGGTTGCAACATTGTTACGGTCAAAGCATCGGGGTCAAAGGTAATTTCTTTATTTAATTTTTTCATTTGAACGTGACGCCAATAGATAAATCCTACATTCCCAAAATCAGGAATAGATTCGGCAAGAGTTACCCGAAAATGACCCAAAATGCAGGCATAGCCAGTAATGGCATAGGTACTGCCTAAAATTAGGTCAGCCACCTGATTTGCTGGGAGTTTCAGTGAATCTTCCGGTGCACCTTTAATCTGGGTGGTTTGAGTTACCAAAAGTTGAGCGCTGATGTTAGTATTGGGTACATCAGCTAGGTCAAATTTGAGAATTTTTGTACCTTTGGCTAGCTGAACATCGGGTTCATAAAAATAGCCAAAAGTGCCGATCGGCGTAATTGCCGCATCCAAAACCACCTTGAGATGGCCGTCAATAAATCCGTACTTGTTAACAATCAAAGTTTGCCCAGCTTTGACCAGAATTTTTTGCTGATTGTTTAGTCGAGAAGAGTCCACTGGAGCTACTTTAAATAAAGTATCAGAAACTATCTTTAAAGTCAAATCTTTGCCGACAGTTAAGGGGTCAGAACTTACGGTAATATAAATGATTTGACTGCCAGTAACATTGCCTTTGCTATCAGTGGCTCGCAGTCGCAGCCACCGAGCTCCAGGCGTGCTAAATCCTGTGGCTAAATTTACTTGCCAAGTGCCTGCTGTTTGGTTTAGTGTGACGTTTAGTGGCAGCTTATCCTCGGCTATGACTTCAACTTTGACTGCTTCTTGTTTATCAAAAGTACCTGAAAGTGCGATCGTCTGATTCAGCAACACTTCCGTCGGACCTTGATAAGTTAAATTTGGTGCCGGATTGAAAGATTTGCCACCGCGGGCAAATTGTACAAAATCGGGAAAAATAAAACCGGTATTACCAAAGGGCGGTAAATTTTCAGTAAGAGAGACTTTAATGTGGCCTTGTTCGATGGAGAATCCGCTAATTCCGTAAATTATTCCCGCTGGTAAAGTAATTTTTTCCTGTGGTTGCAGAGTCGCTGCATTCGCTGGTCGCTTTTTAAACACAGTAGTTTTGAGAACAGTCATGGTGACAGCATTTCTGTCATAGGGAATACCTCGACCATTTTGCAAAATTTGGACGTGCTGGGAGTACAGAAAACCGGAAGTTCCCAAGTTGGGTATGGGGCGATCGAAGGTGACTCGAAAATGATTTTCCATGCAAGCATAGCCGAGGATATTGAAGGTTTCTCCCTGGCTGAGGTCTACTTTTTGACTGGAGGATAAGGTAGCGGAATCGGCGGGGCTGAGCTTCAATTTACTTTTTTTGACTACCCAAAGTAACTGCATTCCCGGTGGGGGTGTGGGTAAGTCAGTGCGATCGAATCTGAGAACTTTTGCACCTTTGGTGAGCAAAACGTGTTCTTCATAGAAATAGCCAGATTTTCCTACCGGAGAAATGGGATTATTTAGTTCTACTCTCAGGTGTCTATCGTCTAACTCATAATCTGCTAGCAGATAGGTTTGACCGGCGATTGTGTCGGCTTTTTGTTGGTCATTGAGACTGGCTGATGCGATTGTTCCCGCTTTAAATTTGGTATTTTGGAGGACAACTAACATCAACAAGGGAAGGGCGGAGTTAGTAGCAGGATTGACTTTGATATTAAATGTTTGTTCGCCGATA
The DNA here is from genome assembly GCF_042465725.1 of Microcoleus anatoxicus. GTDB lineage: Bacteria > Cyanobacteriota > Cyanobacteriia > Cyanobacteriales > Microcoleaceae > Microcoleus > Microcoleus anatoxicus. Next base: position 5,473,920 of record NZ_CP120853.1, read on the forward strand.
ACTTTGCCTGTTTTATCAGTTGCTTTTACTTGCAATGTGCGAATTCCAGGGTTGTCGAAGCCTTTGGCTAAACCAATACTCCAAGTACCTGTAGATAAATTTATTTCTACATTCAGGGCATTTGTGCCTTCGGTTGCTGAAATCCCAGCCACTCGATTTTTGTCAAAAATACCCACTAGGGCGGAGGCTCGATTCGCCTCAATTTCTTGAGGGCCTAAGTAGGTCAAAATACTGGTGCTGTTTGTCATCTCAATCTCTCTTAGCTAGGTTTGCTGTTAAATCTGGCTGTTAATTTAAAATTGGCACAAATTTGGTAATTGTTCAGCTATCACAATGATAAATTCTGATTTTATCAAACATAACTGCTCGATCGCAAACAAAACCGCCCCTAGATTCAGTCTCAGGGCGGTAAGTGCCTTTAAGTTCGATCGGCTAAACTATGGTGACGAGAATATTCACCTGTCGATCGACATGATTAATTTTACTTAACCTAACTACACAATTGTTACCAGAATATCTTGAGCGTGAGTGTCAACTTTCATGGTTTCTCCTTCAAAAACTTGAATGATTTTGCCCGTACCATCGATGACAAAGGTGACGCGCTTGGCATAATCACCTTTTTCGACATCGTAGGCTTTGGTAATCGCGCCATCCACATCTGCTAATAGCTGGAAAGGCAAACAATATTTTTCTGTGAACTTCTGGTGAGATTCCTCGTTATCGCGGCTGACACCGAGAACTACAATATCTTTGTCCTTGTATTCTTCATAGGCTGCTTTGAAGCTTTGGGCTTGTCTGGTACAGCCTGGTGTATCGTCTTTGGGGTAGAAATACAAGATGACGGTTTTACCGGCGAATTCGGAGAGGGAGACGGTTTTGCCGTTGGTGTCTTTGGCGGTAAATTGAGGGGCGGCGCATCCAACTGGTAAAGTCATAGTTTTGGTTTCCCTTGTTTGGTTTTTCTTGCAGTTCCTCAACTTATTTTACTTGGTTATGTGCTTTTGTAATAGGCTTTTGTTGAAAATTGCGATCGCCTCTAAGATAAATTCCGGTTGCACCGGAATAATATAGAGGATACGGCAGTGCCCATTGGTGTCAAATTAAGGTTCATTCCACAGTCCGACAGGGGTTTAAACCCCTGCCTCAAAGCTAAAGTCCTCTCAAGAGGACTAATGAGTTCTTCAGTCCTCTTTGAGAGGACTTTAGCTATTAGACAGGGAATTCATTCCCTGGCGGACTACACGCCCACCGGTTGAGCCGCAGCGGGCATCATCGATGGATCGAGCTTAATCCCTAAACCTTCTGCCACTTGGCGGCCGTAATTCGGATCGGCGCGGAAGAAATGGCACAGTTGGCGCATCTGAATATCCGGTTTTGCTGCACCCAAACTTTCGACAATATTAGCGACAAGCCGCTGCTGTGCGTCGGGTTTCATCAAGCGATAGAGGTCTCCTGCTTGAGTATAATCGTCATTGCCTTTACGGTGATCGTAGCGATCGACTTTGACATTTCCTAAGTCCCAAGCTGGGTCAGCATAGACACAGTTTTGCTTCGGCGTATCCTCATGGCTGTTAGGTTCGTAGTTCGGCGCGCTACCACCGTTGTTACCCAATGCCATTGCGCCATCCCGCTGGTAGTGCATCACCGGACACTTTGGTTGATTAACTGGCAATTGCTGATAGTTTGTACCGAGACGATAGCGTTGAGCATCTGCATAGGACATGATGCGAGATTGCAGCACTTTATCTGGAGAGAAGCTAATTCCTGGAACGACATTAGAAGGAGAAAACGCCGCCTGTTCTACTTCTGCAAAAAAGTTTTGGGGATTGCGGTTGAGTTCGAGAGTTCCCACATCAATTAACGGAAACTCAGAATGCTTCCACACTTTCGTCAAATCAAAGGGGTTTTCGTGATACTCTGCCGCCTGGGCTTCGGTCATTACTTGAATGCAAAACCGCCACTTGGGATAATTACCTTGTTCTATTGTTTCAAACAAATCGCGAGTCGAATGATCGGGATCTTCGCCTTTAATCCGCATCGCTTCTTCGGCGGTAAAATTTTCAATACCTTGCATAGTTTTGAAGTGGAATTTGCACCAAACCCGTTCTCCTTGAGCATTGATTAGGCTGAACGTATGGCTACCAAAACCGTGCATATGGCGGTGGTTTTTCGGCGTACCGCGATCGGAAAACAAAATTGTCACCTGATGCAGAGATTCTGGACTCAGCGACCAGAAATCCCACTTAGCGTTAGGATCTTTGAGATGCGTTTGCGGATGGCGCTTTTGGGTGTGGATAAAATCAGGGAATTTAAGCGGATCGCGGATGAAGAAAACAGGCGTATTGTTGCCCACTAAATCCCAGTTACCTTCTTCGGTGTAGAATTTGAGCGAAAAGCCTCTGGGGTCACGTTCGGTATCTGCTGAACCTTTTTCGCCGCCTACGGTAGAGAAGCGGAGCAGAACCTGAGTTTGTTTGCCAATTTCTGAGAATAGCTGAGCTTTGGTATAGCGAGTAATGTCATGGGTGATGGTCAACGTGCCAAATGCAGCGGCTCCTTTAGCATGGACAACGCGCTCAGGAATGCGTTCTCGGTTGAAGTGAGCCAGCTTCTCCATCAGGTGAAAATCCTGCATGAGAATAGGCCCGCGTTCACCTGCTGTCAAGGAGTTCTGGTTATCTGCAACTGGAATCCCGTCAGCCGTTGTCAATGTTTTGTGTTCTATCATGGTGGGTAAGTCGATTGCTGTATCCTCAGTGTTCCATAGGTTTCTGGGACGGGGGTCTATCTGCGGAGGTAATTTTCAGATGTGCGATCGGGTGTTATATTATAGGTGTTTCATCTGTTATAAAAATTTTGTAGGAAAGGTAACAAATTTATGAAGCTAGATATTTTTGAGTATGTATATAATAAAGGTCTGCCTGGTGAATGGCGAGTCGAAGAGTGTCGATTAAGCCAAACAAATTTAATTGTAGGTAAAAATGCTACTGGTAAAACAAAAATTGTGAGGGCAATAGATACTCTCTCAAAGTTACTATCAGAAAGTAGATCTCTTGCTCCCCAACCCAAAAGCTATGAATGGCGTTTGCTGTTTGATACTGATCTGCCTGAACAACAAACAGAATATATATTGAAAATAGAGAAAGGTCTTGTAATTAAAGAAAAATTAATTATAGGCAGTAGAAGCGATGAGCCACTTTTAGATAGGGATGAATCAGGTGAAGGTATTATATTCACTCAAGAAATTGCTCGACATATACGGTTTCAAACTGACCAAACAGAACTCGCAGTTGTTAAGCGTAGAGACTCTATTCAGCATCCATTTTTAGAGAATTTATATCAATGGTCTAGTTCCCTAAGATTTTATGAGTTTGGAGCACAGCTAGGGAAAGATACGATGGCTCTTATTCGTTCCACAATGGAATTACTAAAAAATCAAACCGATTTCAAGGATTCTAATTTTGTGGTCGGTATATTTGTGATTGGAAAACAGGAAATAGGCGAGCCGTTTATAAAAGCAATTCTCTCTGATATGAGAGAAATTGGTTATAAATTATCAGAGATTGGCACAAAAGTGCCATCTTTAATCAATCCCGATATTTCTGTTGATAGCCCAGATAACTTACCACAATTTTTATATATTCAGGAAGAAGATTTAACTTCTGTTACAGAACAATCAGAAATTTCACAAGGAATGTTTCGAGCTTTATCATTGTTTATTCAAATTAACTACTCTTTACTAGCGAGTAAACCTAGTTGTATTGTGATTGATGATATTGGAGAAGGGTTAGATTATCAACGCTCTTCCTCTATAATTAAAATTCTAATAGACAAAGCTCAAACAGGATTAATTCAACTTATTATGACTACCAATGATGAGTTTATTATGAATGGTGTTCCGATAGAATATTGGTCATTGATTGAACGAACTCCTGGGAGTGCAAAATTACATAATCTTTCTAATTCACGCGATAAGATTGAAGAATTTAAGTTTATTGGACTTAACAACTTTGATTTGTTCACCAGTGAGTTTCTGTTACAAAAAGAAGGTGATGAAGAGGCAGAATAAATTATGACACCAAAGAAAATTGCTTGTTTTGTTGAAGGACAAACAGAACAGATATTTGTTGAAAGGTTATTTCAGGAAATTGCTGGGCATAAAAAAATATCTATTGAAACTTTTAAATTTCAAGGCCGTAAAGATAATCGTAGAATTCAATCACTTCAACAGAGTATAAAAAAAGATGCTCCTTTCTTTGTTCTTATATATAATTGCGATTGTGATTCTCAGGTACTTTCTGATATCAGAAAAGAGCATGACCGTCTAACGAATAGTGGCTATGAAAAAATTATAGGACTTAGGGATTTATACCCACAGCCTTTAGAAAAAAAGCAAGAAATAGAAAAAGGAATCAGAGGATTTTTGAAACCTTTGCAAAAAATAGGAGTTCCAATTTATGTAGTTTTAGCTGTAATGGAAGTTGAAGCATGGTTTTTAGCAGAATGTAATTATTTGGCTAAAATAGATAATCGTTTAACCTGTGATTTTATCCTACAAAAATGTGGTTTAGACCTAAGAATTCTAGATCCTGAACAAAGGGCACATCCTAGTCAAGATTTAGATGAAATTTATCGATTAGTAAGTAGAAATTATGATAAAAGCGAAAAAGCCTCGCAAGAGATTATAAATAATCTTGATTATGAACTTTTGTATTTGCACTTGGTTAACAGTGTTAAGCAACTCAAAAGGTTTATTGATGAGATAGATAGTTTCTTGGTTTAGTAAATCAACCGCCAAACTTACCATATAATCGGTAACAATTAAAAATATACAACCTATTCAGAGGTTCTCTAAATGACTTTTATCCCATCGGAAGCGTTTAAATCTATTAGTTATCCCGATCGCACTGTCAAAAGAGCCGATCGCGCGATCCGGTGCAGCCCATTTCAATTACACTTCTTCCAGACCATCCGCGATAACAGCGTTTTCCTAACTACGATCGCCTCAAATTCCGGTGTCGAACGCGGCTACACCCGATCGCCCGTAGCCGAACTCACAGCCGAAAACTCCCTGCTGTGGCTGATCCAAGTCGGCGTACTGCGGCGAGAAGTAGACGGACAAGGGATTACCGACAGTTTTCGCCTCACGCCCCTGGGCCGCCAACTCGTGGAAAAATGGGAACAGGAAGGAAATAAAGTGCCGGATGCTTCATTGTGCGATCGCCTGGGAAATGCCTTTAGCCGCGGGTTGGGACTGTTTCTATGAGATTTTCTCGCTTGCCACAGTCTGACAGATAGTCCGACAATCCGACAGTCCGACAGTCCGACAATCCGACAGTCCGACAGTCCGACAGGGAATGAATTCCCTGTCTCATAGCGAAAGTCGGTTAAAACCGACTGCAAGTGTCAATTCAATTCGATGTTGAGTTTCGCATAAAACCGACTGCAAGTCTAAATTCAACTTGATATTGAGTTTCGCATTTCACGTTAATCAACCTCCTCAGTCCTCTTTCAGAGGACTTGTGCTATGAGACAGGGATTTCAATCCCTGTCGGACTCGCCGTCAAACGAGTTAGACCGCGATCGCACCATAGCAGTTTTTGAAGCACCGGGCGATCGCCTCCCCGTTCCACCTTTCGCCGAATCCTTTAATCTAACTGTTGGTGAAATGTTCGGTTGGCTGAGTCAGTAGCGCCACCTGGATTTATGAATGATTTTTTAACCACAGAGGGCGCAGAGGGCGCAGAGGTAGAGAAGAGAGAGCACCCTACGGATTTGCTTTGAGCGAATGTGCGTGCGATCGCCTATACTAGAATATCTAACTGTCAGCTCTTCAAGCACGAGAGAGGACTAAAGTCCTGACTACAAACTAATTATGATTATTTAACCGGACTTGATAAGTAAGTCCATCTAACTAAACTTAAAATATCGATGGCTAAAAAACTTACTGTATAAGCACTGTTCCTTCTTCCGGAATTTCCCCCGTTGGGGGGGGTTCTTCCTTCTTCCTTCTTCCTTCTTCCTTCTTCCTTCTTCCTTATTTCCCCCCTTGGGGGGGGCAGGGGGGGGTTCTTCCGTCTTCCTTCTTCCTTCTACTAACAACTAACTACAGAAAACGTTTCTCAAAAATGGAAGCTAAATCTTACAAAGACACAGTAAATCTGCCCCAAACCAAGTTTGAAATGCGCGCCAACGCCGTCAAACGAGAACCGGAATTGCAACAATTTTGGGCTGACGAACACATCTACGATCGCCTTTCGGAAAATAATCCGGGCGACTTGTTCATCCTCCATGATGGCCCACCCTACGCTAACGGCCAACTCCACATCGGCCACGCCCTCAACAAAATCCTCAAAGATTTCATCAATCGCTACCAGATGCTTTGCGGCAAAAAAGTTCGCTACGTCCCCGGCTGGGATTGTCACGGATTGCCGATCGAACTTCAAGTCTTGAAAAACATGAAATCGGACGATCGCCTCAATCTTACCCCGATCGAACTCCGTCGCAAAGCCGCCGCCTTCGCCCAAGAAACCGTCGAACAACAACGCGCCTCCTTCAAAACCTACGGCGTTTGGGGCGACTGGGCCCATCCCTATTTAACCCTGAAGCCGGAATACGAAGCCGCCCAAATCGGCGTATTCGGTGAAATGGTGCTCAAAGGCTACATCTACCGTGGCTTCAAACCAGTTCACTGGAGTCCGAGTTCCAAAACTGCCCTCGCTGAAGCTGAATTAGAATATCCTGAAGGCCACACTTCGCGCAGCATCTACGTTGGCTTCCACGTCAAAAAACTGTCAAAATCTTTGCAATCGAAGAAGGCGGGCACGGGGGCACCGCCCCTACAGCGCTATATGCCGAGCCTCTGGGCAGCGATTTGGACGACTACCCCCTGGACGATTCCGGCCAACTTGGCGATCGCCGTCAATCCCGAATTGGATTACGCGGTGGTGGAACCGCCGGCAAATTCTAACATCGCCCAACAATTCATGTTAGTTGCTGTCGATGCAGTCGATCGGCTGTCGGCAACTTTTAACACTGAATTAAAAATACTTGCAACCTTCAAAGGCAAAGAATTAGAAGGCTGCATCTACAAACATCCATTGTTCGATCGCGAAAGCCCGATCGTGGCTGGCGGCGATTACATTACTGCTGATTCTGGGACGGGATTGGTACACACCGCACCGGGCCACGGACAAGAAGACTTTATCGTCGGAAAACGCTGCGGCTTACCAGTTTTGACTCCCGTAGATGAAAACGGAAATTTCACCGCAGAAGCCGGAGTATTCGCAGGTCTAAATGTCCTCGGAAATGGCAATAGCGCAGTCATTGATGCTCTTTCCGAAGCAAATGCTTTGATTAAAGAGGAAAGTTACGCTCACTCCTATCCTTACGATTGGCGCACTAAAAAGCCAACTATTTTTAGGGCGACGGAACAATGGTTTGCTTCGGTGGAAGGGTTCCGTGATGAAGCGTTAAAAGCCATTTCTAATGTGAATTGGATTCCCGCCCAAGGTGAAAATCGGATTACTGCAATGGTAGGCGATCGATCGGATTGGTGCATCTCCCGCCAGCGGACTTGGGGCGTTCCGATTCCGGTATTCTACGATGAAGAAACTAACGAACCGCTGTTAAACGAAGAAACTATCGCCCACGTCCAAGCAATTATTGCTGACAAGGGTTCTGATGCTTGGTGGGAATTGTCGATCGCCGAATTACTGCCGGAATCTTACCGCAATAACGGCCGCACTTACCGCAAGGGAACGGACACGATGGATGTGTGGTTTGACTCTGGTTCTTCCTGGGCCGCAGTGGCTAAAGGGCGATCGGAATTGAACTATCCTGCTGATATGTATTTGGAAGGTTCAGACCAACATCGCGGTTGGTTTCAATCCAGTTTACTCACCAGCGTAGCAACTAATGGTGTGGCTCCTTACAAAACAGTTTTGACTCATGGTTTTGTGCTGGATGAAAAAGGCCGCAAGATGAGCAAATCTGAAGGAAATGTTGTCGATCCAGCCTTGGTAATTAAGGAATACGGGGCCGATGTTTTGCGGTTGTGGGTGTCTTCGGTAGACTACTCGGCCGATGTGCCTTTGGGCAAAAACATTCTCAAACAGCAGTCGGATGTTTACCGCAAAATTCGCAATACAGCTAAGTTTTTGCTGGGGAATTTGCACGACTTCGACCCCGCAAAAGATGCCGTCCCTTACGCGGAATTGCCGGAACTCGATCGCTATATGTTGCACAGAATGGGCGAAGTTTTTGCGGAAGTAAAGGATGCTTTTGATAACTTCCAATTTTCCCGATTTTTCCAAACTGTGCAAAATTTCTGTACGGTGGACTTGTCGAGTTTTTATCTGGATATTGCCAAGGATAGACTTTACATCAGCGCTACAGATGCTCACCGCCGCCGGAGTTGTCAGACGGTGATTGCGATCGCTGTGGAGAATTTGGCAAAGGCGATCGCACCTGTGTTGTGTCACATGGCTGAGGATATTTGGCAATATATTCCCTATCCCACACCATACAAATCAGTGTTTGAATCGGGTTGGGTAGAATTGGATGCTTCATGGCACAATCCAGAATTGGCGACTCGTTGGCAATATTTGCGGCAAGTGCGTGGGGAAGTTAACAAGGTTTTGGAACAGGCTAGGATTCAAAAGACGATCGGTTCTTCTTTGGAAGCTAAGGTTTTATTGTATGTTCCTGATGTTGAAAAAAGAGAGCAGTTACAAGCTTTGAATCCTAGTAGTGAGGGATTGCTGGAGTTTGTGCGATCGCAAAATTCAATTATCGAGTTAGCAGCCGCGGAAAAAGCTAAAGCAGCACAAGATCTACAGGAAGCACAAGCAGCAAATGTTGCCAAGGTCTTGACAGAAAAGACAATTCATGTAGAGGAGGAAACCATCGCAGAGGGCGATCGACCTTCAGAAGTCATCGAATATTCTGCCGTTGAACCCTCGGTTCCTGATGCACAGCCAATCTTCGAGCGAGTTGCTCAGTTTGCAGCAGATATACCTACCTACCTGGGCAATTTCTTCACAGAATACCAAAAGGTTTTGGTAACAGTTGGCTTGTTGGCCTCACTCTTGGTAACTGGTAAAGTAACCCTGGGAATCTTGGATACAATAAATCAAATTCCCATGCTGGGGGGACTGTTGGAAATCATCGGTATCCTATTCACCATTTGGTTTGCTTTCCGTCATTTGTTGTTCGCAGCTAGCCGTCAAGAACTGGCAGAAAATATTGAGTTGCTGACAGCAGATGTGCTGGGCAAGACCAGCGCGATTGTGATTGCAGAAACCCAGGCGATCGTACTCACAGCCCCAGTAGAAACAGCGATTGTAGCAGTACCTGAAATCCCGAAAATGGTACTGGCGAACTCAGTCGAACCACTGATGGTAGAAGTACCTGAAATCCAGACAACAGAATTAATTGCTGCCGAACCAAAATTAGAAACACCGGCCCAAATACCTGTAATTTCTAATTTAGTAATGACCGGCAACGGTGTAGACGAATTGCGCTATTTGTTCATTACTTCGGCAGTGGAACTAATAGAATCAAATCAGGTTCTGCAAGAGTTACCTTACAACTTCCAGTCTCCTGATTTGGCGATTGGTGTAGTCAAAGCAGATGGCGAAAAGTGCGATCGTTGCTGGAATTATTCTACTCACGTCGGGGAGTCGATCGAACATCCGCTAATTTGCGAACGCTGTGTCTGTGCAGTAGCTGGAGAATTCTAAGTACAAGAATCAATCTCTAAGATTTGTCTGCCAATCCATTCGGCAATTCCTGGGACAACGGCATTACCAAGGAGTCTCCCTCGGCGACTGTCCATCCTGGAGGAAATCCCATCAGCCTTTCCCATTCTGTCCAAGTCAAGTTTCTCGCCACAGAGTATTGGTCTGTCAGAATGGCCTCCTTGATGTCCTCCAGTTTGGGCGCGTAACGTGGGGCAGACGCTTTTTGCCAAGGTATACCCGAAGCCACCGCGACGTTGTACCACAAGCGGAGTGTCTCCGATAATGCTTTCACAAACACTCGATCGAGTTTCCTTCTCCCTCGATTTTCGCGCCGCAGAATTCCCAGACAATTCGCCGCTGTCAGTAAAGATTCTACAGGCACGTTTCGATCTAAAACTGGCAATAAAGAACACTCTGTAGGAGTTTGAGAAGACTTTGGAGGCGGCGGCCGAGTTGGCGAGAAATGAAGAGGCGATCGCCACTTTGGCAAACCGAGTTATGCTTCCACTTGTTACGGCGATAAGGAGAGGACGCAGAAGATTAAACGGGCGATCCAGTTATTCATTAGAATCTACTTCCTTCTTGAAATACTTAGCAAATTCACTTAATGAGTTATTTCGTGCGATCGTTCGATCGGTAATCTCTAGTTTCTCGGCAACTTTATCTGAGTCATTCTCAGAATATTGCTGTTTTTTAAAATCTCTATCTTTAAGTTGAGGATTTATCTTTTTTACAATATCTTTAGAAAAATCAACTAAATACTCTTTAGCATTTTTTCCTCCCGATTCAGCTTCAATTATCAAATCTGTTTGACCTTTTTGATATTTTTCAGCAAATTTTTTCCATTTCGGATCGTTTCTAGTTCTGAGATTTTTTGTAAAATAGCAACAAATACCAAGACAATCTACCAACAACCAAGCTTCAAGTTCTTGACGTATAAGTATTAACAAACATTTACCTTGAGATTGTTCTACAACTCTATTAATTCTATTAATTAGAGAATTAGGTTCTTGCAATCGTTGAGCTTGAGATTGTACACCATCTGCATCAAGTAAAAATATCACTAATTCGCTGTTTTTAAGATAAATATCAACTGCCTTTTTTAGACCATCCCCTCCGGTTTTTTTGATTGCTTGATTAAAAGCTACTTTATCACTATTCAAAACAGTTATATTGGAATCATAGTATTTAACAATCTTCTTAGCTATACAGCAAACAGTTTTACTATCAAAATCTGACTCTGGAGCCCAGATAAGAATATTAGTCATACTATTGTTCTAAAATTCCTTGTAGTAGATGACTATGATAAATTGCACTGCCTACTCCAAAGTCTCTCATCCATTCAGATAAATCATCCCGACTTTTCCCTAACTCATCTACGGGAAAAGCCTGTGTTCCAACGTCATCTATTTTGCTTAGAAGCAGTACAGAAACATCTGAGTTTATTTCATCCAAATTGAAACAATCAAGTAACTGGGAACTATGAGTTGTAATAATTACCTGTGTTTTTTGAGACAGTTTTTTTACTACAGATGCAACCTCTCTTAGCAGTCCTGGATGAAGATTGCGTTCAGGTTCTTCAATCCCAATCAGTGTAGGTAGATGATCTTGATGAAGTAGCACGTAATAAGCCATAATTCGCAGAGTACCATCTGACATATTGGATAAAGGAATCTCTAGACTATCTTTTTCCAATACTTTAATGATTTTCTCTCCTTCTTCGTCCACTAACTTTAAGCTTATACCCAGACAATCATCCAGTTCTTGACTAACTAATTCAAATTTTTCTCGATCGTTCTCAGCCCAGTATTGTAAAACATCTTGAATTTCCCTACCTGTGCTACCCAGACTGGGAATAGTTTCTGTGTTCATTACAATATTGTCGCCAATTACAAACATAGGACTACCTCTCATCAACTCAGGATCTAAATTGTAGAAGTCCCAATTGATGATAAATTCTGCAATTCGGCCAGTAAATGGTCTGTCCCCAAAATCACCGGCAGACTTTAATGCTAAGTTGCCAGCTTTAGATTGATATCTCTGAGAATTCCTTCCTTTTTCATCTCGCACTGTACCCTCGCCATTTTTGGCTTCTATTACTTTATGCTTACCTATCACAAGTTTCTCGTGCGAATAAGATAATTTTCCTTCTTCTATAGAAACAGATAGAGTATACTCGGCTGTCTTCTTAGCTTCTTTGACATTAATAGAAAAAGTAATATCTTCATTTCCCCCAAATCTCAAGAATTTTTGCATGAACTCCACAGGGGGAGGAGAACCAATTTTTAGCATCAAGCTGAGAATCGATAACGCCTGTAAAGAATTAGACTTTCCGCTAGAATTACACCCCACTAAAATCGTTAAATCTTTAAAATTTAATGTGAGATCGCCTAAGCTCCTAAAGTTTTTAATGTTAGCCGATACAAGTTCAATACTCATAGGTAAATTTAATTTGTAGCACAGTAAACTAATTAAGGGTCAACGTGAGGAAAGCCCCAGCGATTATTTTTAATAACATAGCATTTAGAAAACTCTAGACCATAAAGCCCATAATACCATCAGGAGTAATAGCTTCATCCCCTTCGCCCCCTTCGCCCTCTCATATAAAATCCTCTCTTCATCGTCCTGTATTAAACTCTCTCTTCTCTTGCTTCGCGTACTACCCTACGGGAACCCCTGCGGGGAACGCGCCTTCGCGGTTAAATCATTCCGATACAACCGGAATTGATATCACCCCAAGTTATTCCCCTAGATACTGGTGTGCCCACTCAACAGCGCTATCCTAGTAGTTATAGCCCTTAAACCCGATCGACCCGGAGGCCCCGTGTTCAGCCTAGTTCAAACCACTTCTCGCCAAGGAGAAATCCTAGAAGTCGTCTTCCGCAACGGTTGGGACTACATGAAAAGCCTCCTCACCGGCCGCAAAACCGACGCACCCAGTCTGCCACCCCCAGCAGTCCTCCGCAACATCCTGATCGAATTAGGCCCAGTGTTTGTGAAATTGGGACAATTGCTGAGTACCCGTCCCGACCTTTTACCTACAGCCTACCTCGATACTCTCTCCTCCCTGCAAGCCGATGTTCCCCCCGTACCCTGGTCGGAAGTAGAAGTGATTATCCGCCAGGAACTCAAAGTGTCGATCGAAGAAACCTTCTCCAAATTTAACACTCAAGCCGTCGCCGCCGGTTCGATCGCCCAAACCCACAAAGCCACATTAAAAGACGGCCGCCAAGTCGCCCTCAAAGTTCAGCGTCCCGGCATTGATATCATCATAGAACGAGATATTGCCGTCCTCAAAGCCTTAGCAGAACTTGTTGCCCTCACAGACTACGGTCAACAATATGATATCGTCGCCTTAGCAGAAGAATTTGCGATCGCCCTACGTGCAGAACTCGATTTCATTCAAGAAGCCAGCTACACAGACGAACTCAAACGGAACCTTTCTAAAAGCCGCTGGTTTGACCCAAAACAAATAGTTGTGCCTGAAATTCAGTGGCAATTAACCACAAAAAAACTATTAGTAATGGAGTGGCTGGACGGCGTACCAATCTTGTTAGGCGACTTGCAAGGACTTCGCCACAACGGAGATGTAGATGCCGAACGCGAAGAAATTACAACACTACTTTCTCGCGCTTTCTTTCAGCAGTTATATATTGATGGATTCTTTCACGCCGATCCACATCCCGGCAACTTATTTTATCTCAAAGATGGACGTATAGCCCTACTAGACTGTGGCATGGTCGGCCGATTAGATCCGCGAACTCAGCAGAGTTTGACAGAACTATTACTAGCAATTGTTGATTTAGACGCTCAGCGCTGCACTCAATTAACATTACAAATGGCAGAATTTGCTCAGCCTACGAGTTTGGCTAGTCTCGAAAACGATTTGGCTAAAATGCTGCGTAAGTATTACAATGTCAGCCTGTCACAAATGAACTTGTCGGAAATATTTTATGAAATGCTGGCAATCACCCGCAAAAATAAAATTCGACTGCCTAGCAACCTCGGTTTATATGCCAAAACTCTCGCTAATTTAGAAGGTCTAGCGCGCGCTTTTAATCCCAGATTTAACATTATAGAACAGGTTAAGCCACTGATGACCGATTTGTTTCGGCGTCAGTTATTCGGAGAAGATCCGGTGCAAGCTTTACTAAGAACGGCGCTGGATCTCAAAAGTTTGTCTCTGCAATCTCCACGGCAATTAGAAGTGCTGTTAGACAGAGTTACTTCGGAAACTTTGAAATGGAATTTAACTGTAAAAGAAATCGATCCCCTGCGCCGGACTTTGGGGGATTCGGCGAATAGACTGTCTTTTAGTATTGTGGTAGGTTCGCTGATTGTCGGGGCCGCAATTATTTCTTCTAATGCTCAAACTGCTCAATTATCTTTTTTGAGCAATGGTTTGTTTGCAGCCGCGAGTTTTTTGGGTTTATGGTTAGTTATTAGTATTCTGCGATCGGGTCGTTTTCGGGGATAAAAACAGTTCACAAAAATTCACTTGCTATGGGGGTGCGGAATGTGGTTTAAAATAGCTTTGGCTTTCTTTGAATACCCAAGTTTGATACAGAGTCTAAATTGATGTGGCAGTTTAGTCGATCGCCCTCGCAGAAGTAAGCAGCCAAAGCTACACCTTCACGGTTACACACTCGAACATTGTATCCATCTTCCATGGCCGCCATCCCAAACCGATTGACAAATTGATAGCGTCCTACATAATCCAATCCACTCCAAAGCTGGCGATTGACTAACAGGATAACCCAACTATTGCGAGAATTAGAATCCACAAACCAGCGATCGAGTAATTGTCCCCCAAATTGTTTTTGAGCCAACCACAAACTCGGAACACTCTTTTGGGTTTGAGAAAGTGGAGGCGATGGCAAATTAGCAATATCGCCCCTAGAACAAGCCGGCTGTTTCCCCAGTGCAGCAGGTGGCTGCGACAATAATACCGAAACAGAAATCAAACAAGCTATATAAAAATCAATATGTTTGCTCAATTGGATATAATACATTTACCTAAATCCTTATTTCTTATATCAAATCCGGTAGCATCTAAATTATTCATCTCTCTATTCTCTCCCTCTGTGTCCTCTGTGTTCTAGTAAGGTTAAATTATTCCGATGCAACCAGAAACGACATTATTTCTTATTCCTTATTCCTTCAAAATTTATAATTCATGACGCTTGAATAAAGCAGCAGGCAGAAAAACTGTAAACGTAGAACCGGAACCAATTTCACTTTCAATTTCAATATCCCCACCCATCATCTGACAAAAACGCTGACTGATAGTCAGTCCCAAACCCGTACCGCCGTACTTGCGGGTAGTGGAATTATCCGCTTGAGTAAAAGGTTGAAACAGTCGTTCTTGCTGCTCTTTAGTCATGCCAATTCCTGTATCTTTAACTCTGAAAATTAAAAAATCTGAATCCAAAATTAAAATTTGAGTAACCGTCGGTTGATATTTATTTTTTAATGCTTCACTGGTAATTCTGGCTACACCAAGTTCAATCGTACCTGCTGTCGAAAACTTAGCAGCATTGCTCAATAAATTCAATAGTACCTGCTGCACTTTCATCAAATCAGCGTGCATAGCACCGATGCCCTCACCAATATTTACGTGCAAAACATTACCGTTTTTCTCCATCAGTGGTTTGACTGTAACCGCCACTTCCTCAATTAAGCCACCCACATCGAAGCTTTCGAGACAAAGTTCCATCTTGTCAGCCTCAATTTTGGAGATATCCAAAATATCGTCAATCAATCGCAACAAATGTTTGCCAGCATTGCGAATTTTGTCTAAATCCGAGACAGTCTGTTTGTTCCCTAACTCTTCGGCATCTTCCACGAGTATATCGCTGTAGCCAATAATCGCGTTCAGGGGAGTCCGTAACTCGTGGCTCATATTTGCCAAAAACGCACTCTTGGCGCGGTTGGCCACTTCAGCAGCTTCTTTGGCCAACTGCCACGCTTCCTCAGCATCTTTGCGTTCGGTGATATCGCGCAGGGTAGCAACCACTGCTTCCACGCTGCCGTCTGTAGCGCAAACCGGGCTGAGAATATACTCGTAGTCCCGTATTCCCCAGGCTGCGGTAGGGACGATTACTTCGCCTTTGGCGGGGATGGTGGTAGCAAATACAGCGTCGCACTGTCGGTGAACTTGCTCCATAATTTTGGGAGACCAACCCAATTCCTGCCAACTTTTACCAATCATTTCTCTGGGATTCAAGCCGGCTGCTTGAGCCGCAGTGCGACTGACGTAAGTGTATCTTCCTGACTGGTTCACTAGAAAAATTAGGTCTAGGGATGCGCCCAGAATGCAGTCAACGGTTCTGGCGTGTCTGGCCACTTGAGATGTCATTTGTCTGACGGTGATGGCACCACGGACTCTGGCTGAGAGTTCTAGCCGCAAGAGTTGGTTGGATTGTTTCAGGAATAGGGTGCGTTCTTCGACTTGTATTTCTAGCTCTTTTTTAGCTTTTTCTAGGGCGAGTTCGGCAAGTTTGCGATCGCTCACATCTGTAGAAATTGTACCAACTGCATAAGCAATTCCTTGGGAGTTGTAGAGAGGAAATTTTAGGGAAATGTAGGTGTGCTGTCCGTCGTCTTGAGAGACAACTTCTTCTATGCTGAACGGTGAGTCCTCCTGGAGAACTTTCAGGTCGTTTGCTCGCAAAGTTTCAGCTTTTTCTTTAGGAAAAATATCCCAATCAGTTTTTCCGGCTATTTGCTCTTGGCTGATATGAAATAAGGTTTCAAAATAGCGGTTGACTAGGAGATATTTTCCTTCTACATCCTTAATGTAGATCACTGCTGTCGAGTTGTCTAAGATTGATTGTAATAATCCTTGGCTATTTTGTAGCGCTTTTTCAGTGTGTTCGCGCTCCACTATTTCTCGCTGCAATTCCAAGTTAAGGCGGTTTAAGTTTTGCAAGTTTTGTCTGGTCTGATTGATATTTATCAAGCAGAAACTTGTCTCTTCTGTGGATGATTTCTTGTTTAAATTGGAGTTAGCTGCTGGTAATTCTAGTTGTTTAAAAATTAAGGTTTTTGGAAAAAAGCCACTAGATTCATTGTCTATTAATAATTTTTTGTAATTAAAATCGACTGTTAATTGACGATCTAAAATTGACTGCTTTGCAAATAAATTGGGAAAATTATCAAATTTTAACTCATCCAACAATTGCGGATTTTCCCCCTCCTTCGTCTGGGAAGAAGGAATGAATCCAGGGGCTTGTGTTTCTTTAGTTCCCAAATTCCATAGCCCCAATCTCAAATTTCCTTGGCGGGCGATCGCCATTGCCAAGACCATTGGCAACCCTAGGGAAGCCCCACAAAATCCCACAATCAGCCCATAATTTTCCAGCCCGGTTTGGGCGATTCCCCTGACTAAAATTACGGGGGAATTTTTTCCTGAATAATTTAAGGTTTTTGCTGCTACTGTATAAGTTCGATTGCCTATTTTGATTTCCTTGGCAATTGTTTTACCACCTGCCACCAGTGCTGGTTTCAGGAGCAATTGTTCCATCGACTGTAAGTCTGGCAAAACTTGATTTGTGTTGACGGTTTGTGCATTTACCAAGGCATATTTGCCCTCCTTAAGCTGTGCATAAATACCGTCAAATCCCTCGATTCTTTCCTTGACCGTTTCCCCAGGGATAGCCATCGACCGTTTACTCAGATTTTTGCCTAACACTAAAGTTGCAATAACTGTCTCATTTTGGGGATTGTTTATGGGAATTGCTGTGTAAGTAACCAAGACATTGGTAGCGCTCAATCCCGCCGACTGCTGGTTTGGGAATAGTTTGTTTATTTCCGATTGACCCAGAATTTCGCTGATGGTAATTGGTTTTTTTTTCCTTAATACTCGATCGGCTATTTTTTGACGATTAAATTTTTCTCCCTGCTGCTTGGGATTAGTGCTAACAATTATCTTGCCATCTTTCCCTACTAAAACAGCACTGTCTATTTCCCCTGTTTTGACTTGATTTTCCAGTATTTGCTTGACATTTTTTTGCAAATATGGTAATTTTTTGCCACTATTGTAAGCTATGGCTGTTTGGGCGATCGACTGATTATCAAAAAAGCTTGGCAAATTCAAAGCCCAGCGATCGACTTTGAGATTATAGTTAATTTCACTAACAGCTAGTTCTGATTTAGCTTGATTTTGCAGTTGGCTAAGTCCCGCTGTCCACATCATCCACAGCGCCGCACCTGCAAGTCCCAGTGGCAATATAATTGCTAAAACCACCAGTCCCATTAGTTGTTGGCGGGTGAGAAACAACTTGTCAGTCCCAGCAAGACTGACAACAGGGGTGAATTTTTCGGAACTTTCTGTGATATTTGGCTGCGGACAATTTGACTGACCGTTGTTTAAGTTAGTCTGATCCATAGGAGTAGATGCTAAATCGGTAGTAGATGCGGGCTGCCAATTAATCTAGAGGATCGGAATGTTAATGTTTAAATTCTGCTCTTAATTACCTGGAGAAACCAGTTTTTTTTTTAATCCCACAACCGCCTGCCTGATTTGCCACCAAGGTGCTGGTGAGTATCTGCCAGCAGGGCCGGAATATCTAACTTTTCGGGACAGCGGGGCAAACATTCGCCACAATCGGTGCAGCGGTTGCCCTTATTTCCAGGAAACCAATGTCCAGCGTTTTCAAACATGGCGTAGCGGTATTTCCCAAAGTCAGTCATGTTGCAGCCGACAGCGAGATTGCGGAGTCGCAATACTTCAGGAATGTTGATGTTTTCTGGGCAGGGCAAACAGGCATAGCACTGGCTACATTTGTTCGTTCCCAGACTGGCTGCCATTACAGATTCTAAGCGATCGAATGCAGTAATTTCCATCGCTGTCAGGGGAAAGTCGCGATCGCAGCATCGGAGTGGTTCCTCTAGTTCCATCGGGTTGGCGGCTCCCACACTCAACGTCCCAATCCTAGTATCACTCAATAAAAACCGATAATTCAACTCTAGGGGTGAGAACGGCCTACATATTTCTGTCAGGGTTTCGGGCGCAGTGTAGAGTTGCCCCCCTTTGTCTGCGGGAGAAATAATAAAAATGCCCAGATCTTTTTGGCTGGCTAGTTCAATGGCCGGGGCGTTGCGCTGAAAAAAATAGTAATAATGCAGATTGACAAATTCAAACAAATCTGTATTGATAGCGGCCAGAATTAGCTCTAAGGGTCCGTGAGTGGAAAAGCCGACGTGCCGAATTCTGCCATCGGCAACAGCTTTGTCTACAGTTGCCATACAGCCTGTTTCTGCTTGTACCCAAGCCAAATGTTCCCAAGTATTTAAACCATGAATTGCCAGACAGTCTAGGTAGTCTAAATTCAGGCGTTTTAGGGACTCATCAATCGAGCGTTCCATGGCCTCTGCATCGGGCGTTGGCGAAATTTTCGTGGTGACGTGCAAGCGCGATCGATCCACAGCCAACCCAGCCGACAGGGCGACACCGAGATATTCCTCGCTGCAACCATAACCAGAGGCTGTTTCTATGTGATTGATGCCCAGAGACACAGCCTGCTGTACAGTCTGGCAGGCCGTTTCCTCAGAAGCCAAATAGCGCATGGTTCCCAAGGAAAATACGGACAGGGGCAAGTTCGTTTTGCCAAACCTTCGATAGCGCATATAGCAGAAGCAAGAAGCAAGAAGGTAGAAGGCAGAAGGAAAATTCAATAAAATCAATGGTTTGAGAAATTAAAAAATTCCTAACTGCCGAGAACGTTTCTATACATAACTACTACGAAGTTTCTCCCGAACTAAAGCCACTGCCTTTAATCAAATCCTCTGGACGAAGATTTGAGATAAATTCTCGGAAAGCTCTACGTTCGGCTTCATCAGCATCTCGATCGACCGGTATAGAAGCATCAGCGATCACTTCTTCCATCACCCAGATGGGGCTATTTGTCCGCAGGGCGAGGGCGATCGCATCGCTAGGTCGGGCATCAATTTCTTTTTTAACTTCTCCCTGACGGGCGATCAGTACGGCATAGAAGGTGTTATCTTGCAGGGAGTGAATCACGATGCGCTCCAATGTGAGATTCCAGGCTTCTAAGAAATTGACCATGAGATCGTGAGTTAAAGGTCGAGGAGGCTTGTGGCCTTCTAGAACGCTGATAATCGCCTTGGCTTGCTCTTGACCAATATAAATAGGCAAGGCGCGTCGCTCTGTAGCGTCTCTCAATAAGACTATAGGACTGCGCGTGGCTGCATCTAAGGCAATTCCAGCGACTTTCATTTCAATCATTCGATCGGCCTCATAGAATACTGTAAGGCGGTGGAGAAGTTGGACATCAAGATGACCAAGAAAATGGGATACAAGCCCCGTCCTTTTAGGACGGCTTTAATTTTGATTTTTTCGTGTTGATGGTTCATTTTAAAAGTATTATACTTTATATGGTCACAGACCCGCCCGGATCAAAGATACTCCGAAACAAATAGCAAGGTTGAAAG
This sequence comes from Microcoleus anatoxicus, assembly GCF_042465725.1. GTDB lineage: Bacteria > Cyanobacteriota > Cyanobacteriia > Cyanobacteriales > Microcoleaceae > Microcoleus > Microcoleus anatoxicus. Next base: position 5,494,118 of record NZ_CP120853.1, read on the forward strand.
TCCTGTCAGAGTTGAGATTAGAAACAGGGGAAGCAAAAGGGCAATGGAAATCCAACCCAGAAATGCAAAACAAGTATTTTCTACTTGCGGAAACAACAAAAAAGTCGCCCTAGGGCATTGGGAGACTCTAAACGGACACGGATCGACCGTAAGACTAATTCGTTAGCAAGTTGAAATGATGTGTCAAGAATCACCGTACTTATGACGGGCGGTGAGTATGTCAATTGATCTTCGCCTGAATCTACAACCGATCGCACTCAAAATAATCTACCGAAAGAGGTAATAAGACCACGGATTGCTACTTCCGATCGAATTTTGGCTGTGGTTTGACGTGAATCCGCGATCGAAATACCATAAGATACCCATGTTTACAGGACTAATTCAATCTCTAGGACAACTCAAATCCCTAGGAAATGACCGCTTTCAAATTTCCTGCACCTCCAGCAGCTCCCACCAGATTTTACAAGATTTGGCGATCGGCGATAGCGTAGCCGTGGATGGTGTCTGTTTAACAGTAGTGTCCGTTTTGCCCCAAGGTTTTGTCGCCATCGCTTCCCCCGAAACTCTCAGACGGACTAATCTCGGAGCATTCCCCGATGCTATTGTTAACTTAGAAACCTCCCTACGCGCCGGCAGTAAGTTAGGCGGACATTTTGTTACCGGACACGTAGATGCGATCGGCACTTTAGCCACATCAACCCAAACCGCCAACGCCTGGGAAATGCGGTTTACAGCCCCAACAGCCATCAATTCAGGATGGCAACGTCAAATAGCACCTTACATTGTTCCCAAAGGCAGCATCGCCGTCAACGGCATCAGCCTGACTGTGGCAGATTGCGATGCAGACGGCAATTGGTTTGAAGTTTCCGTGATTCCCCACAGTTTTGATGAAACAAACCTTCGCTATTTGCAGCCAGGAAGTTTAGTTAATTTAGAAGCAGATATTTTAGGCAAATACGTCGCCAAGTTCCTCCGTAGCAGCCATAAACTACATTCCAAACCCTGGGAAGAAACCCCAGCCATTAACAGTTTGGCAGACATTACCCCGGAATTTTTAGCAGAACACGGCTTTATTTAATCAGATTTATTTCTGAGTCTGGAGTTTAGACTAAACAGCTATTAAATCACGATCGTCACCGCACTCACCAACGGCAACGGTCGCTGGCGACAAGTTATGAGGCTCAACCATAAGATAGAAGTCCAGTAAGCCATCTACAAGAATTTATGTAAAGCACAGGATGCTACCTTTGAATTAATGGATGCAGTCTTGCTGACGAGAACAGCTCAAAGTTGAGCCGATTTATCGTTGTCTTGTGTCTTTCGCCGTCAATGGTCGAGTGTCTACGAGGCAGTGCAAGATACGCGACCCGATCGAGAGCAATTAATGAAACTTTACATCGCACAAATCCCGCAGTCAGAACAGATTGTCTTAGCAGGCGACCATACAAGTTGGTCCAGACCTCATGCAAAAACCCTTAAAGAACGCACTTACGAACATTCGCCGTCACAATTAGGAGGTCGTCCGGTAACAGTAGGATATGGCTACAGCACATTGGCATGGATACCCGCAGAACAAGGCAGTTGGGCCCTGCCATTTTTGCACGAACGAATTACCAGTTGGGACTCTCCGAGCTCGTTGGCGGCTCTATTTAACAAGATTTGCGATCGCTCACTGGTATCGTTTTGCTAAAAATCGTCTTCATTGGGCTGTTCCTCAATTAAGTACGCCTGCCCAATGCGATCGATGGAGTGATTTAATGCCGTGTGTTACTTGGCAATTATGGCTGGCCCGTCACCTGGTCGCACAACGCCCATTACCTTGGCAAAAAGCTCAGGTTAAACTTACCCCTGGACGAGTGGCTCAATCGTTTTCATCTGAAGTTTGAGAGCGACCACTCTTGAGTGCATTCAATTTACAGTAATGCACCCCTTTGTTCTGTTTTAGTCTAAACTCCAGTAATAAGGTCCGGGTTGGGGTGGGGTCAAAAACTTTACGACTCATGCAAGGATTGCTATAATAACTTCTTCCTTCTTCCTTCGTTCAATGATTCCACATTTTCTTGCGCTGTCGCCGATTCGCCACCGACTCGGCCAGCCCCAACCCCAGAAAATTGCTCAGCAAGGAGGCATTACCATAACTCAAGAAAGGTAGCGGAATCCCCGTAACAGGTGCCAAGCCGATGTTCATCCCAATATTCACAAATACTTGAAAAATCAACATTGACAATATACCAATTGCCAACAAAGAACCAAAATTATCGTTAGCAGTTTGAGCAATAATCACCAACCGCAAACAAATTAGCCAGAAACAAAATAAGACTAAAATACAACCAATAAAACCTAATTCTTCACCAATCGCTGAAAAGATAAAGTCCGTATGCTGTTCTGGAATAAAGTTAAGTTGAGTTTGGGTTCCGTGATTCAATCCCCTCCCCTTGAGTTCCCCAGCACCGATCGCAATCCGAGATTGAATCAAGTGATATCCGCTACCTAAAGGGTCTTTTTCTGGGTTTAAAAACCCTGTGAGCCGCATTTTTTGATAATCTTTGAGCACGCTCCAAAAAATATGTCCGACGTGTCCCGAAACCACATTCACCAGCACTGTAGCGAAAGTCCCCAACCAGCGCCAAGGTAGAGACCGCCAAGCAATCACACCCGCCACTAATATCCAACCTACCCAAATCGGTGTAGACAAGTTATTGAGGAGCACCGAGAACAAAGGAGAAAATAGCAATATCAACCAACCGGGATTGACATTACCCCAGTAAAACATCCCCATGGTTATCGCCCCAAATACCAAAGAAGTACCCAAATTTGGTTCGGCAAAAATCAATCCCCAGGGTACAGCCATGATTGCTAGCATCTTCAACATATCCCGCAACGTAGGGACTGTTTTATCGTGCATAAGGGCTGCTAAAGTAATAATCATGCCGATTTTGGCAAATTCTGACGGTTGCAAGTAGAAGCCGCCGATATTAATCCACCTTTGGGCACCGAGCCCTGTACTACCGATAAACCGCACCGCAATCAGTGACAAATTGATCGCTATGTAGATTGGCCATTTCCACTGGATCAATACTTCGTAGCGACACCGGGAAATGATGATGGCTAAACACAAACCTACTCCGCCTGTAACCCAGTGTCGCCACCAATCGATCAGTCCTTGATTGATCTCAACACTGTGAATCATGATTCCCCCGAATACGGTGAGGCCGATGCAAGCAGCGAACAGCCAGGGGTCTATTTCTGCCCAGGGTTTGAGGATTGATTTCCAGCGATTTTTGACTTGTATTCTCTGAAACATAAAGATTTTAGATTTTTAGATTTTAGATTTTAGATTATCTGGTTGATAGTGTACAGAGTTTACCTTGGTACGTCAGATTCTTCGGCAACTGGTAGGGATGTTCCGGGAAGGGGGGAGGATGAACAGGAAAACTTTTGTTCTATCCTCACAAATCACAAATCAGAACTTATTTTGTCAAGCTGGTTCGTAAAGGTACTCAAAGCCGTTACCATCTGGATCTCTGCCATAAAAGGATGCAGTACCGTCGCGGTGTTCGTGGATGTGGGTGACGGAAACACCTTCAGCTTTGAGTTGTTCGTGGGCGGATTCCATTTCGGTGCGATCGTCAAATACGAACCCAAAATGTGGCCCTGCTTGATCGTAAGTAGGACTCAACAGCGCCAGTCCGTCTTCTCCTGCTTTCAAATACGCCCAGTCTGCATCTTTCCAGACTAACTCCATACCCAAGTTTTGGTAGAAATCAGCAGATTTTTCAATGTCTTGCACGCAAACGGCTACGTGACCTAATCGTTTTAGTTTCATATTTACAAATTTTATTGTCGTGCTTTACTTTATTATATCTTTTTTCTCCTTGGTCTTCACTTAACTACTTTTTTCTGAATTTTAGTCATTGGTAGCTGTACTTGTTCTACGAGTTTTATTGCTTATGCATGGTGAAACAGCTACGCAAAGCCTATGTGTCATGCTGAGTGAAACGAAGCATCTCGCTCGATGCTTCGCCCAAATGCGTAATATCGTGTTCGGTCGATTACCCATACCATATTATGGGCGGGTTTATCAACAATATCTGCCAATAATTGACAATGGAGTTTCTGATAAGATATCGCTGATGCGTTGCAGCCCTGCTACTCCATCGATAAACGCAGGCAGTGACGAAGTTAAACCGAGGATATTGAGATTCAATCCTAGCATTAAAACTTGAAATGAGGCAAGGGTGCCTACGGAAATGATATTCTGGTATGTCATGACTGCACCGATACTTAAAACGATAAGCTGCGTCATTACAAAACCAATCATGGGGACTTTCTGCACTAAGTAGGAGAGAAAGGTTGCGCGGACATAAACCTGTTTTAAGTCATTCAAATCGGTGGCAAAATCCTCAGCCATTTGCTTCTCCATCCCGAAGATTTTGACGACGGTTTGCGAGAGGATATTCTCTTCGACGACGCTGGCAATCTGTCCTTCTTTTTGCAGCAAATTATAGCCGACTTCGGTGGCAAGGCTGGCAATTTTTGCTGGAGCAATGGTACAGATAGTTAAACCGATTAAACTAAGCAGGGCTAATTGCCAGTTGAGGAAGAAGAGGAAAACCAGAGAAAATAGGAAGTTAGACAGTTCTAAAACAACGACTGTCAGCCCCATTGTAATTACACCATTTTCCACCTTTTGGACATCGGCGATCAGACAATTGACTATATCCCCGGCTGAACGTCGCCCAAAAAACTCCATTGAAAGGCTTTGGAGATGCTGGAATAGAGAGTGTCGGATATTGTTGGTGATTAAAATGCCTAAACGCGCTCCTAGGAAAATTCCTAGCAAACCGATGCAGGCATATAGAATTGCTCCGACAACTAGCAAGGACAGGATTAGAACCAGAAGGCCATAGTTTTGGGGAACGATGGCGGCATCGATGATAAATTTTAAGCTGGCTCGGAAGACTGAATCGAATGCTGCGTCGAATATCAGGCAGATAAAGAGTAAAATGAATTGCCATTTGTAGGAGGCAATGTATTTGTTGAGGGTTTTAAAGAACCAAATAAGTTCCATGAGTTATGGGAGTTTGTCTACAGGCACGATTTATACTTTGACGTAGCATTTATCCAGGTTTGGATTGGATTTAGTTGCTCTTTTTTTGAGGCTGCATCTTTTCCATGTCTCTATCATGGCTCCCCTACCTTGCTACTGTCATTTGGACAAGTCGGATCTTTGCCTAATGGAGATATTTCTGAGTGACTTCAACAATATTACGCGATGAAAGACCTCGGTAATAATACTGAAAATTAATCGAATTGTCTGCGCTAATCGGCAGTTTTTTTAGTCTCTAGGGGAAAAAGCCATCAAGCCTTGTCTTTATCCATAAGACAAGGCTTGACACTGAGTTATACGGTTGTTCGCTAGGTAGCGAACTCAAATTTATGAAAGATGATGTGATGCATCCGTAATCTCTGGGAAATGTTGAGTTGAACGCCCTGCTTAACTCAACCTATAAGATTGAGGGATAGCACTTTTATGTCTTCTTTTGCAAAGCCTCAAATTTTTGTTTATCAGTCTCCTTGAACTTATCTCCCCCCTTGTCATCAGTGAAGACTTCAAAGTACATATCTGTTGCACTGGAGGAAATAGCAAACTCCTGTAAGTTGCCGTAAGTTTGAAGTTTATATGTCTGGGTTTCTGTCGGCTCCTGAGCAAGCATTACGTAAATGGACTGTTTCAATTGAAATGTGGAATACTTTCCGCTGTTAAATGTGGTATATTCTGTATTGTTTGTTTGGACAACCTTGTTGTTGTTGACATACCATATAACGCTGAGGCGTTCCTCTCCATCATTGTATAGTCCAACTAAGTTGGGATCTACTGGGCGGGTGTCATTTGTAATAGTAGAGCTTTGTCCTCCTAACTGTTTTATGACTTTAGCCTCACCCAAATTCAAGTTAGCAGGCTCGGAGTAGTCACCCACGGGAGAATTGTATGTAGCAATGCTTCCTGAGAATGTATTCTCCAGAATAGCTTCTTGGTGTCGCTGAATACCTGGGTTTAGCACCCTCCAAGCAAAAGAGTTATAATCAGCGCTAAAAGTTACAGGTTGAAGGAAAATCAATATTTTGTCGCTAGTCTGTCGCTTGACATTGTTATAGAAATGCAAGGTAACTTTCATTGGTTCTGCATTTTCCGATACCGAGAACTTTTCTGCTTCAGCCTCGCTCAGATCACAGCTTATTAGTTGGAGGTCATACTCCGAAGTTGTAATTTCAAGCAAGCTTTTAGTTTTGGTGACAAAATCGGGGAATAGTTCTTCCACTTGGGTTTCTCCGTATTGCTTGGTCGGAGGGAGCTTGTTATAAGCTATCTCAAATGCCTTTGTTACCTGGTTACAATCCCGTGTCCACTGCATCATGAATATGACCTGTTTTGTCTGTAAGTTTACCTTATATGTTAAATCTTCGTTTTGCTGGAGAAAATTTACTTTGAATGATTCTATGTTGTTGCTCAGTTTATAAAGTGCTGCTACAGTGGTAAAAACGGCACTTAGAATGACTTTTTTAGGTGGAATGATTATTTCGTCCTAGCATTAATGGTCTCTACACCTATAAGACGAATCCAGAGGTCAATTTCTGAATTTTTCGAGTTAGAGGCTGTTTTTTCCTAGCTCAATACACCCTCAAGCACGAGAACTATAATTTCCACCCATTGCACCAGATTGTGTCATTGAATTAAGGTCAGCAACAAAAGATGTAGGGTGAGCAGTGCTAGCCCTGTCAAGGTGACTGCCGAGCCTGGTCTAAAAGCCTTGCTGTAGAAAGGTGACGGTGACGCGAGTCCACAATCAAAGGTGGTTTCTTCTTCTTAGGGGAACGTGGCTGCTTGAGAAAAGACTTCAAATTCACTCGCCCGGCCAAATCCAACAGAAAATCGGCTAATTGAGACAGGGATAAAGCCTTCAGATGTGACCAATTATCAGGTTCACAGGCTATAGTCATTCCCCGATAAGTCCCTTGAATTTCATCAACCAGGTAGAATTCTGAAAGACTCGACTCAATTTTTCCCACACCATGTACACTGCCCAGAGCTCTTCGGACCACAGCTAAAATATTATAAGAAACCAGAGCTAGACAAAAAGAAAACAAAGCAGCTTTCGGATAACCCAAGGTTTGAATTTCGCCCTCAAAATTCTTGGTAACTATTTGGAACAGAGTTTCAACACTCCAACGCCCCCGATATAACTGAGCGACATCGGCCGCACTGGCAACAGTTTGAGGTAGAGTAGTAAGTATGGCAATTTCCCGATCGCCATCACGAGTAACTTTTTTCAAACGCAATACTACCCGTCGCACTTTCAAACAGCTACCCTCATAGGTGAGAGCAACTGTTTGTTCAAAAATCGAGCCTGTTTCTACATCACATTGGAATTCCAATTCACCGATCGGTTCCTGTGGCAGACTTTTATGTTCTCGGATCAAAAAATCAGCAGAGGTTTTACAGATACCAAAGAGAAACCCTTGAGTACACATATTGCGATCGGCAATCCATAATTCACCAGCTTTGACCCGCTGTAATACCGACTCAAATAAAGAACGTTCCTGAGCGTGACCATCCTCACAAGGAAACACATCAATCGCCATTCTCAAGTCCGGGTCAAGTACGACCTGCATACTTACCAGGCAAAGCTTTAGCTGCATAAGGTTTCAGGGCTTCGAGCCGATGATCTGTTGCAGCTAAACAGTTACCATCAATGATTCTGAGTTGATAAGGAGCCAGTAACTTTGGTGGAGAATCTCCCAGAAATTGCATCACATCAGCCATAGATGCAGCAGTTTCTCGTAACGCCGTGCAGCACTGACATTTAATTCAATCCCATTCAGTTTGTCATAGACAGCAGTTCGACTCACATTCAGGGATGAAGCTTTAGCTCGGTATGCAGCATTCACCGAAGGATAGATGCCACAAACTACCAGGCTCATTAAATCCACTATGCTGGAGAATAGCAGCTCTCGCGTGTACTGATTTTTGGCATGATTTTCAAATATAGAGTTGAGTTGTTCTGTGTTGAATACTCGTTCCATTAAGCCACGTACCATGACGCTAACAGGACTGAGCTTGACAAATCGTTCAAAGATGGCATCTAACATTTACTTAGTCCTCCTAAATGCTGTACAATGACGTGAGCCAACAGTTTGCACGCTAGTCATAGAGAGATTCAACCATTATACTGAAAGCCAAAAGTCGAAGAGAACGGCAACAGTCGCTGATCTAAGTTTACTCGTGGAGTTGCCAAGCTTGTCGCCAGCGACCGTTGCCGTTCAAGACTCACGAACAATGCCTAAATAAGGAACACCTTGACAGGGCTAGCAGTGCCCACCCTACATCTTTAAATCACATTTAATCAGCTTACAAATGTAGTTGTGCTGAAAAAATATTGGTTTTAGAAAAATCTACGTCGCATAATTAGCCTCCTTTGAGATTAGTTTGATTTGGGTTGTTAGTCGAGACAAAATTGTATTTTTGTCTCTACACCTATAAGACGAATCCAGAGGTCAATTTCTGAATTTTTCGAGTTAGAGGCTGTTTTTTCCTAACTCAATGCACTCTGAGAGGTTCAGATCCCCGACTTCCCGAAGAAGTCAAGGCTCTACGCTTTAGCACGAGAACCCTTTCGCCTCTTACCTTTGAGCCGTTTCACAGCCTCCTCAACCTCCCCGTGAAAAGGGTAGAGCAACCGCCGACTCAGCGCACCTCGATAGGCCTCCACTGCCTCCGTCACATCCCCCAACCCCAACAACGCTCTTCCTTGCCAGTAACCAGCCATCGCTGGGTCAAACTCCATCAATTCCCGGAACTGACAAGCCTTTTCCAACCATTTCCGACTCGCCACCTCATCCCCCAACACTCCATAACTCTCCCCCAGCCACACCGCAGCAGACACCGATTGCAGATAACCCCCATCTTCCGGTAACAACTGCCATCCTTGCGCCAAAGCCTCCACCCCTTCCCGGTGTTTCCCCGCCAGCGCCAACACCCGCCCGTGACAAAACCAAGCTTCAGGTAACTGCGGTTCAAGTTGCGTCCCCCGCACAGAGACAGCACAGCCCCGATCGATTTCCTGAAAACTTTCCACCAACACCCGCCCCGCCGTCGTCCAAACACTCCAGCGATCGGGAAAACGATCGAGCATCTCTTCTACTATTGATGCCAGGGTTACTTGATTGTTCGATCCCCCTAAATCCCCCTTAACAAGGGGGACTTCCAGAGGAGTTCCCCCCTTGCAATTAGAAGACTTTGCCTGCTCTAGCTCCCCCCTTGTTAAGGGGGGCTGGGGGGGATCGAGGGGGACTTTGAGACGACGGTGAGATCCCCCTAAATCCCCCTTAACAAGGGGGACTTCCAGAGGAGTTCCCCCCTTGCAATTAGAAGACTTTGCCTGCTCTAGCTCCCCCCTTGTTAAGGGGGGCTGGGGGGGATCGAGGGGGACTTTGAGAGGACGGTGAGATCCCCCTAAATCCCCCTTAAAAAGGGGGACTTTGAGAGGAGTTCCCCCCTTGCAGTTAGAAGGCTTTGCCTCCTCTAGCTCCCCCCGTGAAGGAGAAGACTTTGCCTGCTCTAGCTCCCCCCTTTTTAAGGGGGGCTGGGGGGGATCGAGAGAGACTGGGGGAGAGATAACAGACAAAATTTCACACAACGCCCGATAAATTTCACAATCCTGGGGATACAGACGATAAGCCTCCAGCATCGCCGCCGCCGCCCTCTGATATTCCCCCGTGTGGAACAAGTAACGCCCATAGGAATACCAACCCCTAGGATGATTGGGGTGTTCCTCGGTAAACCCTTCCAACACCGCCACCCCGTTAGCCGACTCCCCCCGGAAAAGGTGATAATATGCTAGCAACTCATGACCGTCCGCCGCATCAGGAGCCAGTTGCAGCACAGAAGCGATCGTCTTTTTAGTCTGCTTCCCCTCCTCACCCGATACCAATCTCATCCGGCAACGAGTATCCGCCAGTCGTTTGAGTACCCCAAAATCACCCGGAGCCACCTCTAGCGCTTTGCTCAACCGCCGCTGCGCTGGGCGCACGTTCCCCACCGCCACCAGAGCGTCGTAGCTGCCGATCGACGCGACAATATCCTCCGGGTGCAGTGACAAAACGGCATCAAAGCCTCGCAAAGCTGCAACCGCATCGCCTCTCCCCATTTGCACCTGCCCCAACGCCAGCCAGTGAGCCGCATTATCTGGTTCTAGGGAAGCCGCCGACTCAAAAGCCAGTATCGCTGCCTGAGTGTCACCTCTACAGACTGCGATCGAGCCGCTGATATGCTGCCGAGTCGCCTGATTGCGTGCATTGGCCAAGGCACTTTCATAAACCGCTATTGCTTCAACCTCTTGTCCCATAAGCTGCAAGAGTTTCGCCAATTGCAAGTGGACGCCGATCGATGGTGGTTGCTGCCGATCGAGCACTTGGCGATATTCCTCAACCGCCTGCTCAATATGACCGATTTCATACAGCAGATTCGCCAATTCCAACCGTTTCTTCCACCCAGATGGATACTGCTGCACGTACTCACTTAATGTTTTCAGCTTCTGGTCTTGTCGGGTTGGCTTCGAGTCTGCAATCAAGTAAGCGTTCAGTTCCACCCCAGAGGACTGAGTGAGGGATGCCACCCGGAGTGTAGTGTTTCTAGACATATTGCTGTTACCTGATAATTAATTGTCTCGCCAATGTTCCGAGGGATGGGGGCGGGGGCGATCGTTTCATCGGATTGTAGGGGCAATCCCCCCGCCCCACAATCTTGACGCGGTAGGCACTCGGGCACTACCCCTACAGCAAAATCATCCTTGCTCAAGGCAACGTCCCTCTTTTTAGACGACTCGGAGGAATCTAACAGAGCATCATCCAACCCTGACAAATACCTGCTCAAACGCTTTTGCAGAATCTCTCGCGCCTGTTGGATGCGCTTGTAAACGTTATCTAGTGAGAGAGCAAGTTGTTGGGCAATATCTTGATAGGCAATTTGGTGGCAGTAACGCAGGATAAACGGATTGCGTAATCGAGAAGGAAGAGAATCAATAGCGCGACGAATGTATTTCCCCAACTCATGATGCAGAAGTGTCTCTTCAGGAGAGTCCAAACCAGAAATAACTGCTGAATTTCCTGTAGCAGCTACTGCTTCAATATCCTCGATCTGCATTGCTTTCCGGCGACGTTCTCGGTGTATATCTATACATAGATTATGGGTTAAGCGAATCAGCCAAGCTCGGAGGTTGGTGATTTTTTCAACAAGAATTAGGCGGCCGCGATCGCCTTTTGCGGGTTTCGACAAGGTGGAATCAGCAGCGGGAGCGATCGCCCCGATCGTAATGGTCAATAACCTGTCATAATAGTTATTAGGAATTTCTCCACCGACTTACTACGGTGCGTAACTCAAAATTAAGGTGCAAAACTGGACAAACCTTAGCCGATGGGATGTGTATATGACTTTTGAAGAAGCCCTAGAATTTATCGAATCAGCCTTAGACTCCAAAACCAGTAAATCGTTAAATTTTCTCGATCGGGCAATCTTAAAAGCTGCTTGGAAAAACGCAACTTATAGTGCCGTTGCTGACAGCTTGTACCTCAGCGTTGGACATATCAAAGATTCATCTTCTCTCCTGTGGCAGCGCATTTCAGACTTAATGGGGGAAAAAGTTACTAAATATAACTTCCGCTCTCTGCTAGAGAAGCAAAGCACCACAACTGATCTCGCCGAGGCCAAAGGCGAAGGCGAACTTATGGCGATGGCTTTGGTAGGAGAAAGTGACATCAATGAATTAGAAACTTCCAAAGGCAACATTTTAATTGTTGATGACATCCCAGAAAATCTGAATTTTCTAACAGAAGTTATCACTAAAAATGGGTATAAAGTTCGCGGTGTCACTAATGGTGCGATGGCCTTGAGGACTGTTCGGAATCATACCCCTGATGCTATATTGCTGGACATTAAAATGCCAGACATGGACGGCTATCAAGTTTGCGAAGCCCTCAAATCAGATGAAAACACCTCAGAAATTCCCATTATTTTCTTAAGCGCACTTGACCAAATATTTGATAAAGTTAAAGCTTTTAAGGTAGGGGGAGTTGACTACATTTCTAAACCTTTTGAGCCGGAAGAAGTGCTAGTGCGCCTCGAAACTCAGGTCACTATTGGGCGCCAAAAACGCCAGCTTAAACAAGCGATCGATCGACACCAGCAAATCGCAGAAATAGCCTACCAATCTCGCATCCTGCTGGCAAATTTGCTCAACTCATCTCTGGATGGAATAGCAGCAGTGCAGACGGTGAGGGCGGATATCGCGGGAGAAATTGAAGATTTTCGCTGCTTGGTAGTTAACCCTGTCTTTGCTAAACTGTTAGGCAAAAAACGAGCCGAACTCGCGGGCGCACCCTTGATGAAAAAACTGCTTAATCAATTGATTCCAGGATTGTTTGATTTATTAGTAGAGGTTGTTGAGACTGGAGAATCCCTTGAAGGAGAGGTTCATCTAGAAAGTGATGACCTTGGCAAATGCTATTATTTCACTGCTGTGAGATTGGCAGACGGTTGCTCAATTACCATCCGCGATCTTACAGACTTAAAACAGTCGCCATTAAAGTCAATGATGGAACTGAATCAACCACATACTAGCATCAAATAGCATAAACGGGACTTACGCAATCCGACCCAAGAAATCTCGCTTTTAACTGAGTCTAGATCCCCCTAAATCCCCCTTAGGTCGGGGGACTTTGAAATGCCTGATAAATCTCGCTTTTAGCTGAGTCTAGATCCCCCTAAATCCCCCTTAGGTCGGGGGACTTTGAATACTCTTGTCCCCCCCTTCTTAAGGGGGGCTAGGGGGGATCGATCGCGCGGTGTACTTCATAAACCTGCAATCTGCTGTATCAAGATTCACCAACCAAGGGTTCAGTTAAATCCAGAATCTTCTCAAACTGAAATTTTTTCACCCAATTTCTGAGAGTTTGAAGCTCGAAAGCGTGAGATTCAGGAATTTCCTTAAGGAGTTGAGACACTAATTCGGAATCCGCGTCAAGGGCTGCTTCATGCAATTTGACAATCCATTTTTTTGATATTCCTGCTAATAAATCAGTTGAATTTAACGGTTCTCATGTCACATTATAAGCAGAAGATGGTAGCTCTGGCTCATGATAAATATAACTGACATCCAAATGTTTAGCCATGATGTCAAAAATGACCTCTTTTTGAAATGGTTTTCGCACAAAATCATCGCAGCCAGCCGATAAAATAACTGCCTTTTCTTCTTCCCAGACGCTAGCAGTTAAGGCAATCACAACAGTTGCCTGTCCTTTGGTTGTAGTTTTAATCTGTTTCGTGGCTTCATAACCATCCATAACGGGCATTCTCATGTCCATCCAGATGAGATGCGGTGAGTATGAATCCCAAATTTCCAGGGCTTCCATACCGTTAGTCGCTTCTTGCACTTCAAAACCAACAGGTTTGAGGAGTTTAATTAACAGTTTCCGATTGTCATCTTGATCGTCCACCACTAGGATGCGATATGGGGGTTGATTGGGCGCTAAAGCAACAACGCGACGATTGTAGGGTTGGTTTTGAATTTGGTTTCCATCAGCAATACTCACAGAAATATCAAATTGAAATGTTGTACCAGATATTGGTATAGCCGTCGTATCATCAGATAATTCCCCCAGAGGCATTCCGGGAGTGAAAGCTTTACCGTCACTAATGACAGTTATTTCACCTCCCATCAAGCGGACAAATTGACGGCTAATCGTCAGTCCTAATCCGGTTCCTTGCTGCACTTTTTGACCTGATGCTGTTTGCACGAAGGGCTTGAATAGTTGCTTCAATTCCTCTGATTCCATGCCAACTCCCGTATCTTTTATTTCAAAGGTAATGGTTGTTGGTTGTTGGTTGTTTGTTATTTGTGTTTCGGCTTCACTTTTGCCTTTGGCATTTTTACTTTTTACTTCTACAGACACGCTTCCAGAAGAGGTAAACTTGACGGCATTACCGATTAAATTAATTAGCACTTGCCGTAACTTAACTTCATCAGCGTAGATGTATTTGGGAACATCGGCAGCACATTCAACTCGTAATTGTAAGCCTTGATCTTTGGCTTTTAAGACAAACATATCTTCGATATCAGCTAGGAAGTGATGGAGGTCTAAATTATTTTCTGATAGCGTCATGCGTCCGGCTTCGACTTTGGACAAGTCAAGCACTTGATTAATCAGGGTTAACAAATGATCTCCACTGCGATGAATGATGTTTAGGTTTTCTTTTTGTTCATTTAACAGATTTGTATCCCGCTCCATCAGTTGAGAAAAGCCGAGAATGGCGTTGAGGGGAGTTCGCAATTCGTGGCTCATATTGGCAAGGAAGGTGCTTTTGGCGAGGTTGGCGGCAATGGCTGCTTCTTTTGCTTGTTCGAGTTCTGCTTCTGTTTTTTTGCGATCGCTAATTTCCTGTTCTAAGCGGACATTTTCAATCAGCGTCATCTCGGCCTGTTTGCGATCGCTAATATCTTGAAAAGCTGCGATCGCATATTCTACATTACCCGTCTCATCAAAAATTGGCGTACTGGTTGATTCTACAAAAATGCTCCCGTCGCTGTGATGTATTTCCAAGTCATCTGCTCGTGCTTTTTCACCGCTAAGCGATCGCACCATGGGCAACTGTTCGACTGGATATATCTCCCCACTGCCGGCCCGATAAACGCCATAAGTTTGTGATAGTTGCTGGGTTTCTGTTTTTGGTAAATCTTGAATATTCAGTAATTGCTGTGCAACTTGATTGGTGTAAATGATTTGTCCTTTGGCGTCGTGAACGGAGATGCCTAGAGGTATGGCATTGAGGAATTTATTCAGGCGGTTTTGTGTCGATTGTACCTGAGTATAGAGTCTAGCGTTAGTAAGGGCGATCGCCGCCTGACTTGATAATAGTTGAATTAGTTCCAAGCGATCGGGTGTAAAGACACCATCTGCTAAATTATTTTCCAAGTAAACAATGCCAATTAATTGCCCTTGATTGAGCAGAGGAGCGCAAAGAATCGACTTGGGCTGCTGTGTTTTGATATAAGCATCTTGGGTAAATCTGCCTTCACGGGCAACATTGGTTTCAATCAGTCCTTCCTGAGTCCTTTCAACATAGTGAATAATCGACAAAGGCAGGCTGGTTTCTATTGGAGTCGATTGCAACACCATCACCCGATCTGAGTTAGCCTCGCCTGACGCTTCGACTCTTAGTTGTCCTTGAGACTCTAAAATTAGATAGCCAGTTTGTGCCCCGCAACTTTCGAGCAGGATTCTCATCAAAGTCGTGAGGAGTTTATCCAGCTCAATTTCACTGGCGATCGCCCCAGATGCTTTCATCAATGCTGCCAAATCCAGGATTTCACCTGAAATGGTTCCAGAAGTATTAGGTAGGCTGTTGCGCGAATTTATGGACGTATTGGCTGTCGTAAAACGCTTTAAAAGTTGTGGATACTGCCGTTTCAAATCTGTCATTTTAGCTGTTGCACCCCAACGTAAATAGCAGTAGTAAGCATTTCTCATATAGGCTTCGGCAACTTGCTCTTTCCCCCAAGCGAGGTAAAACTTGGCAGCCAATTCATTAGCCAAAGCCTCTTCGTTGATGTAGTCATGTTCTTTGGCTAAGGCAATGGCGCGATCGTAGTAGTCGATCGCCCTAGCATTTTCACCCAAAACTCGATATCGTTCTGCCTCCACGAGATAGAATTTATGGAGGTGAGTCATCGGAGCAAACTGCGCCCATTTTTTGATATTTTTCTGGTTGGCTTTTACCTTCTGGAGGATGAGTTTTTGCTCGAATTTCGGTGCGTCAGAATAGATGGCAAGATGGACTAAAGAATTATAGAAATGATATAGAGGAATAGTGCCTACAGCACTATCGCTATATTTTTCGGCTGATTTAGCATTTTCTATAGCTTGCTGATAGTCTTGAAAAATATAGCAGAGAACTAACTTAAAAAAATAGAGGGAGCGACAAAGATTTTGAGCATTCGCCTCTATATGTAGAGGCAACATTTTTGTTTCGTCATAGCTTTCACCAATTAAACGGCACTTATCTTCAGCCTGTCCCATCAAGTTCAATAAAACCTGTCGATTGAGTTGGTTGTAGTAATATGATGTTTCTTGCTTCAGTTGGCTGAGGGTATTACTGTACATTGCCATTTCTCGCTCCACTGTTGCCAATTCCTTACCCAATACATAGGAATGGTAGCAGTATACGCAAACTGCATAAGCTGCATATTCTAAGTCTCCAGTTTCTAGAGCGATCGAGTAAGCATTCTGCAAAGGGTTTAAGGTTTCTCTAAGATGCTCTTTCCAATGTTTGACAAAGTAATTAACAATAAATATGGTTCGGGCTTTGAGTTCTTTAGCATGAAAATTATCGAGTAACAAGAGAGCAAGTTGCCCAAATTGATAACCAGTCTCAATGTCTCCTACGGTTTCTCCAGACAGAATTAGTCCGTAAGTAGCATAGGCACAAGAAGACACTGAAGTATTCCCGTATTTGATGGATAAATTGACCTGTTTAAACACCATCAGCGGCAGGAGTTCAGGTGTGGCAAAATGGGCAGCAGAAACTACACTTGAGAGGATACGCATAGCGGCCAGCTTATAAGGGTCAGTCATCACTGGTAGGTCGATTAACTCCTCGATTCGCTTCCCTGCTAAACTTAACTTTGTCTGAGCCAGTTCAAGGAAAATATTTAATTTTGTTGGTTTTTTGGGAAAGCGAATCCCCAACAGCTTTAATACTGAAAGTGCCGTTTCTATCGCTTGCAGAGGTTTGTTTTGTGCTGTATAAGCTTGAATCTTGACTTCATAGACTTTCACTTTGTCCAGCAACGAAGGAGCTTGTTGAAGCACAAGCTCAGCCAATTTTTCCATTTCCTCAACGTGGCTACTCAAGATAGCAGCTTCTACTGTTTCCACATACAGTGTCAGAGTTAGGTCATACTGACGAAGCCAACTATCTGCACTCAGGCAATTTATACCAACGCTTAAGTAATTCCAGGCGGGTTTCCAAGCTGCTGATGCCTTCGCTTTTTTGCCAGCAATCAGATTTAATTGAGCAAGTTTATCTCTTTCTAACTGAACGTCAATTGCTTCAATACCTAAGTTTAGTTGATTGACAATATCAAAAATCTTTTGTTGGAGTACCTCTGGTGGTGTATTTTGTAACAGCAGTTGCCCGATTTTCCAGTGAACTGCTTGCTTGTCGGCTGGGGGAATTAGGGAATAGGCGGCTTGCTGGATGCGATCGTGAGCAAATTTATAAGTAATGTTTAAGTCATTCGCATCTCGGTTTGTTTTTAGGAATTTGTAACCATCCCCAAGGGGTAATATCAATCCCGATTGAATGGCATCCCACAATTCATTAGCCGCTGCTTTTGGAGAAGTTTCATTAATAATTGAAAGGGTTGGTAAATCAAATTGGTTGCCAATACAAGCGGCTAATCGTAAAACTTTTTGTGCTGACCCTGATAACGTTTGAATTTTATCTGCCATGAACTCAACAACGTTATCAGTAATATTCCTAGTTATAATTTGCTCTAAATCCCAAGACAAAGCCCCAGCATTAGTATCAAATTTCAGCAATTGCTCTGTATAAAGTGACTTCAGAAACTCTTTGATAAAAAACGGATTTCCTTGTGTTTTTTGCCAAACCAAATCGGCTAATCTTTGCGCCTGGATGCGATCGGTTTTCAGCGTATCCGCAATGAATTCATTAACCTGGTTTAAATTTAGGGGTGAAAGGGAGAGATGATTAATTACTACTCCCTGCTTTTTCATCTCAGATAAAGTCAGCATTGCAGGATGAGTTGCAGTGACTTCGTTATCTCGATAAGCTCCGATTACAAACAGATATTGAGTAGTAAAATCGGTCATTATCAACTGGAGCAATTGCAGCGTAGCGCTGTCTGTCCATTGAAGGTCGTCTAGAAATAGGACAAGGGGATGATCTTTTTGACAAAAGACATGAATCAAGTTTTGAAAAGCTAAATTAAACCGATTTTGTGCTTCTGTTGGTGGCAATTCTGGGACGGGATTCTGTTTGCCAATAATCAGTTCAACTTCGGGAATAACATCAATAATAATTTGTCCGTTGCTGCCTAATGCGCGTTGAATCTGCTCTTGCCACTGTTGTAATTGGGGTTGAGTTTCGGTGAGCAATTGCCGCACCAATTCTTGGAAAGCCGCGACTAAAGCTTGATAGGGAATATCGCGTTGCAACTGGTCAAATTTCCCTGCTATAAAGTAGCCGCTTTTTTGAGTAATGAGTTTAGACAATTCCTGAACTAAAGCTGATTTTCCAATACCAGAGTATCCAGAAATTAGCATGAGTTCAGTTTGTCCTTGTCGCTGACAATTTTGTGACTCAGTTGTCGTTGGGTTGCTCGCCCCTAGTTGTTTCTCTTCTCCCGAAGCTACGCGAACAAATGCAGCCAATAAGGACTCAATCTGTGATTCTCTCCCGTACAGTTTTTGAGGGAGTTGTAATTGAGGATAAATGTCTTGGTATCCCAAGGAAAAAGCTTTAATTTCACCAGTTCTAGATTGAGCGAGACAAGTTTTTAAATCTGCCTTGATTCCCCAAGCACTCTGATATCTATCTTCCGCATTTTTGGCCATTAACTTCATGACAATTTCTGAGACATTCAAGGGAATTTCGGAATTAATTTCATGAGGTGGAGTGGGTTGTTTGGCAATATGGCAATGGACTAACTCTAGTGCATCGACGGATTCAAAAGGCAACTGGTTGGTTAGCAGTTCATAGAAAGTAACGCCCAGAGAATAAAAGTCGGTGCGGTAGTCGATTACTCGATTCATCCGTCCTGTTTGTTCGGGGGAAATATAAGCTAATGTTCCTTCTAGAAGATTAGGACTTTTGAGGCTGGGATTTTCTTGGGATAGGATGGTAGATAAGCCAAAGTCAATGATTTTTAATTGTCCGGTTTGAAGATTCAAGACAATGTTAGATGAATTGAGATCTTTGTGAATGACTTTGTTTTGATGAACTTTGCCTAAAGCCTGTGTAATTTGGATGGCAAGGTGGAGAAACTCTGATACTGAAAAGGTACGACGTTCCAGCAGAATTTTTAATGATTCTCCGCCAAAATCCTCCAACAACATGACTTGTGTGTTCTGATATTTTCGCAGTTCGTAGGCTTTAATTGTTTCCTCTATATTAAGACGGCAAGTGATTTCGTATTCCTGCTGATAGCGGTAGAGTTCGGCTGGGTTCGGATACTCCTGTTTGAGGAGTTTCAAAATCAATGGTTGCTGATTTTGATTCAGGATGCCTCGGTATACGAGTGAATTAGCACTTTCGTAAATTTGGCTGACAATTGTGATATCTGGCAGTGAAATCATGTTGAAATTCGCTTTCGTACTTGTGAACTACAGCTTTTTTTGTCTCTAGTCTAAAAGGTAGAATTATGAGTAGGTAATATCTCTTACGAGTCTAACATTTTTCTTCAGGAGAATGTCAAGACTAATCTGCCTCCGATCGTGCTATAATCTGACATTAAGAGGACTTACGTACCAGTAGACCGAAACCTTGGTATGAGATCTTTCATGGCAGTTATCTCAAGCCGACAAGTGAAAACGATATAATAATGGCTAAATGTTTTTAAAGGTAAACTGTATGAAAATTACTCTCCAGCCTGAACACAAAAAATTCATTGAAATGCAGATTAAAAGTGGCAGATATCCTTCGGCTGATGATATAATCGCGGCCGCATTGGAACTCCTAACGCGCAGCAGCCAACAACAAGAGATGGACAGCTATCAAAAATGGGTAGAAGAAACGCAGCCCAAGGTAGCATTAGGAATAGCTCAACTCGATCGCGGTGAAGGAATTGATGGAGAAATTGTTGTAGCGAGATTGCAGGAAAAATTCCGCAAAATGCGGGAGAACCAAAGATGAGTCGCTACACGATCTCCCCAGAGGCTAGTCACGATCTAGATGAAATCTCTGATTACTTTGCAAATCGAAATATTGAAGCCGGAGAACGGTTTGTTGAGGAATTTGATAAAAGGTGTAGGAATTTAATTAACTTCCCTAATATGGGTCGCAGTTATGAGGAAATAGATCCTTTTCTACGG
Organism: Microcoleus anatoxicus; assembly: GCF_042465725.1. Lineage (GTDB taxonomy): Bacteria > Cyanobacteriota > Cyanobacteriia > Cyanobacteriales > Microcoleaceae > Microcoleus > Microcoleus anatoxicus. The sequence continues at coordinate 5,514,284 of NZ_CP120853.1, forward strand.
GGTGTTGCTTTAAAAGGTTACATTATTCTGTATCGATCGCGCAACAACGCAATTGAAATTGTCAGGGTGGTGAGGGGAGAACGGGATTTACCGATGCTATTTTCTGATGATCGGGAATAGGGCGATCTAACTTTCTATTTGTCTTCCTACCTTTTATAGCCAATGCCAGAATTTAATCCCAATTCTCAAAAGTACCCGCTCGTGCTATCATCTGACATCAATAGGACTTATGCACGGGTGGTCAGAAACCGGGTTTTTTTGAGAATACTTCGTTAAAGTCCGCAGAAACCGCCAAAAACCCGGTTTATGCAGGTTTTGTGCGTAATACCAATTTAATGTGAAGTTGCACATATCTCGATCCCCCTCGCATCCCCCTTAAGAAGGGGGACTTTGATCGGGATCTTGTCCCCCCCTTATTAAGGGGGGCTAGGGGGGATCTGATTCTACGGGGCCTCATAAAAAATTGGTATAAGTCCCGATCGCTTTCATTCTAAATCGAGTGCGTGCAACTATGCGAATCGGTAAAAATTTACAAAAGTTTCTGCTTTTGACAATAGCCTTATTTTTCGCAGCATCGCTGCTGATTAACGTTACTAAATTTCACAATTATTTCGGCATCAACCGCGCCGATACGGAAGTGAAAGTTGTGGCGCTTACCTACGATGACGGCCCCTATCCTCCCTATACAAATCAGCTTTTAGATATTTTAGACCGCTATGGAGTTAAAGCTACTTTTTTTGAAATCGGTCGCAATATTGAGAAACATCCTGAAATCGTGCCGATGATTATTGCGAGGGGAAATGAGTTGGCAAATCATTCCTATTCTCACAAGGATATGATGTTTAAACCCCGCGAGTATCTGCTGGCGGAAATTTCAAAAACCGACAAACTTTTGCGGGATTTAGGCGTTAAGCAGGATAGTATTAGTTTTCGACCACCTTGGGGTCGGAGATTTTTAGTTTTGTCTTATTTACTGTCCCAAATGCACAAAAAATTGATTATGTGGGATGTGGACTCCCAAGATTATGAAAAAACACACACCGTGGAAGATATTGCAAATCAGGTGATTAATCATGTGCGTTCTGGTTCGATTGTGGTGATGCACGATGGCGGAGGCGATCGCTCCAAAACAGTAGCAGCAACAGAGATTATTGTCAAGACTTTGCAGTCTCAAGGTTACAAATTTAAAACTGTTTCTGAGTTGCTAAAAAATTAATATAACTGTAGATCAAAGATTGTTGACCGCGAAATCAGCAATCTTGATGCTAGCACCCGATCGCCCCATTCTTTCTAAGCCATTCTTCGCGCACCGGGCTAAATAAGCTTCGTCTTGCAAAGTCCGATAGACCCCTAAAGCAGCTTCTTTAAGAACCTCGTGGTTCGCTGGTTGTTTGGCAAATACCTGTACCGATTCACCTAAAAGTCTGTGTTGAGCTTCCGCAAATCTATAGGTAAATGATGGCCCGTTTCCGGCTACGGAAATTACTGGTTTTCCCAAGCCCACGGCTTGTTCTACAGCAGTTCCTGTCATGCCAATTACTAAATTAGCGTGTTGTAAAATATCTGCAAAAGCATCGGAATAGCAAAGCACTTTCACACCTAATTTATGGGGGTAATTATCTTGGAGAGCGGACAAACAAAGTTTTCCTGAGTGATTTTCCCAGCCAGACCGCAGGGCAATATTATCTAATTCTGGCATCAAAGAGGGAACTAAAGCAGCGATAAACTGGAGAGGTTGTGAACCTAAATCTACTATTTCTTTAACTAATTGTAGTAATAAAATTAAATTGTCACTGGCTTCCGGGAGGCGGGAACCGGGGAGAAGGGCGATGGTCGGAACTTCTGGTATTAACTGCAAATCTTTGACAGTAGAATGGAGGTTGTCCATGACTGGATTGCCGACAAATTTGGCTTTTTTTAAACCTTGTCGATTTAAGTCAGCAGCAGTCAAAGCGTCTCTGGTAAAGACCGCAAGACATTTAGGGGAGGAGAGTAAACGCGGTAAGATGAAACCTAAATTGACTCGACCTTCATAATAACTAGAATGAGCGGACAGAAAAATTATATAGGGGCGATCGGTCAAATGGGCGATCGCGGCAACTACAATATCCCCAGTGGCCACAACTAAATCGCAGTGAGACGAATGTCTTGACGACAGCGCGCAATTGCTGCCAAGTCAAAGCAATCAGCCCTGCCCCAATATCTTTGACCAAAAATATTGGATTCATGTAAAAAACGCCACCGGAGGGCATTTTACTGGTAGGCCCAATCATCTGTACACCCGATCGGGCGTAAGCTGCCCCGTCACCGACAATCGGCATCGCGGCGACATCGACATCGGAGCCAGATGCTCTCAAAGCGGACAAAATTTGACAGTTAATCGCGTCTTCCCCGTGGCCATTACTGAGGAAGAGTAGGCCTTTAAATTTCATATAATCGGAATCAAGAGCGAGCTTTTTTCCACTGAGTTGGGCGATCGCTACCTGCCGACAGGCTACGATTTTGTTACTCTAATTTAAATACATTGTGGAAGTGAAACAGCGTGAATATTGAAATTGGGCGGGGCAAAAGTGCTCGCCGAGCTTACGGCATAGATGAAATCGCGCTTGTACCCGGACAGCGCACCCTCGATCCGAGTCTGGCAGACACCAGGTGGCAGATTGGCGGGATCGATCGCGAAATCCCGATTATCGCCAGCGCCATGGACGGAGTAGTCGATGTCCGCATGGCCGTTTTGCTGTCGGAATTGGGAGCACTGGGGGTCCTCAACCTAGAAGGAATTTATACCCGCTATGCCGACCCCCAGCCAATATTAGAGCGCATCGCTTCTGTCGGGAACCACGAATTCGTCTCCTTGATGCAGAAACTCTATGCCGAACCCATCAAGCCAGAATTAATCGGTCAGCGAATTAGAGAAATTAAAGATGGAGGAGGGATTGCCGCCGTCAGCGCTACCCCCGCCGGGGCGAGCAAATACGGTTCAACAGTTGCAGCAGCAGGAGCCGATATATTTTTCATACAAGCAACTGTAGTGTCAACAGCTTTCCTTTCCCCGGAATCGGTAACGCCTCTAGACTTAACTCAATTTTGCCAAGAGATGCCCATACCAGTAGTTTTGGGCAACTGCGTCACCTACGAAGTCGCCCTCAATCTAATGAAAACAGGCGCTGCTGGCATTCTGGTAGGCATTGGACCGGGAGCTGCTTGTACTTCCCGTGGTGTGCTGGGTGTGGGCGTTCCCCAAGCAACAGCAGTAGCAGACTGTTCCTCCGCGCGGGACGACTACTATCGCGAAACTGGCAAATACGTGTCGGTGATTGCTGACGGTGGTTTAATTACCGGTGGCGATATCTGTAAGTGCATTGCTTGTGGTGCTGATGGCGTGATGATTGGTTCTCCCTTCGCTAGGGCCGCAGAAGCCCCCGGCCGTGGATTCCACTGGGGGATGGCAACCCCCAGCCCCGTTTTGCCCCGTGGCACTCGCATTCGCGTGGGGACAACGGGTACTTTGAAGCAGATTCTCCGAGGTCCGGCCCAACTCGACGATGGGACTCACAACTTGTTAGGAGCTCTGCAAACTAGCATGGGAACCCTTGGTGCTAAGGACATTAAGGAGATGCAGCAAGTGGAAGTGGTGATTGCTCCTTCTCTGCTGACGGAGGGTAAGGTCTATCAGAAAGCTCAGCAATTGGGTATGGGTAAGTAGATTTGCTTGCAACGTACAAGCTTACCTTTACAAATTTTGTGAGATAGTCTCGAAATTTACATAATGTTGTGGAATTATCGAGGTGGAGGTGTCACAATAGAGTAAGCGGAGACACAAGTTTCCGTTCACTCCTCACACCACACTCCGCCCGAACTACTGTTTGGGCGGTTCCTTTTGTGCGGTAATGCTAGATATTACTTGCTCAGTAAGGGTTTGAGGCTTTGATTTGCGTCGCCACGTCGATCGATCGCCATCCCTCTTCCTTGTGCCAACTGCCAACTGTCAACTGCCAACTGCCAACTGCCTAAAATATTTAGTGCGACTGGTTACACTTTTTGCTAGAATTATAAACCGAGAAATAGTATTTACAAGGATGGCTAGGGATGTCAGCAGCCGCGCAAGTAACCGACTCTACCTTCAAGCAGGAAGTGCTCGATAGCGAAGTTCCAGTTTTAGTTGATTTTTGGGCTCCTTGGTGCGGGCCCTGTCGGATGGTCGCCCCTGTCGTAGATGAAATTGCTCAGCAATTTGATGGACAGGTGAAGGTAGTAAAAGTTAATACCGACGAAAATCCTAACGTGGCTAGTCAATACGGTATCCGCAGTATTCCAACACTGATGATATTTAAGGGCGGTCAGCGGGTGGATATGGTGGTTGGGGCAGTTCCGAAAACTACTCTGGCTAACACTTTGGAAAAGTACATTTAACCACTTTTGAAGATCTACCAAAATCTACCCAAATATATCCAAATTGGGTAGTGACTGGGAGGTTGATTAACAGTAAGACTTTTTCTGACTTTGTTAACAATAACTTACATTTGCCAGAGGTCTTCATATCGGTAACAGTTTCATGCCATATTCCAAGACCTTTCCTGGAATTAAGGATATCTTTGAGAAAAAGTACCTTGCAGGAACAGGATCGAACCTAGGTTAATTGATTCCTGAACACTACTTGTGGCGGATGAGTGTGGTTGTACCCTCGATGTTAAGTTGCTATTAATTGTTGCAGTTACATAAAAATTCATGATTCCTTCTCCGTCTGGCAAAGCTTTTGAATCTCTCCAGGCTAAGGTGATAGATTTGATCGATCGCTTGCCTCTGTTGAAGCACCAAGAGTGGATCGGACGATCGCTCTCTACTCTAGTGCGAATAGCCGGAGAGGATCTAGATCGCCTAGACTGGAAAATTATCTCCGCATCTCTGGGAGATATGGAAAAGGCTTTCTCCATGTTTTATCCTTACCGTCACGTTCGCAAAATAGTGATTTTTGGTTCGGCAAGGGTGTCCCCGGAGTCGCCCGAATATCAGATAGCCAAAGATTTTGCGACAGCCATTACCCAACAGGGGTTTATGGTGATTACTGGCGGTGGCGGGGGCATCATGCAAGCAGGGAATGAGGGGGCCACTGCTGAACATTCTTTTGGACTGAATATTAATTTGCCTTTCGAGCAAGGTTCTAATCCTTTCATTGCCGGTGATGGCAAATTGCTCAATTTTAAATATTTTTTCACTCGCAAGTTGTTTTTTTTGCGGGAAAGCGATGCTTTGGCTCTGTTTCCAGGCGGTTTCGGCACTCTGGATGAGGCTTTTGAGTGTCTGACTTTGATTCAAACGGGCAAGTTTGGACCTGCTCCTGTGGTGTTAATCGATCGACCAGGTGGCGATTATTGGCAGGATTTGGATGCTTTTGTGCAAAAACAATTGCGGGGGAGGGGTTTGATTTCCGGCGACGATCGCAGTTTATATACGGTGACAGATAATGTGGAATTAGCCTGCGAGGCGATCGCCAATTTTTATCTAGTTTATCACTCGTGTCGCTACGTGAATGAAAAACTGGTAATTCGGTTAAAATCGGAACTTTCTGATGATAGTGTCGATCGGTTAAATACGGATTTCAGCGATATTTTAATCCAGGGTAAAATTGAAAAAACTCAAGCTTTACAAGCAGAAGTCGGAGACGAAAGTTTCGATTTACCAAGGCTAATATTGCATTTCAACCAGCGACATATAGGCAGGCTATATCAGCTAATTGCTACTATCAATCAAATGGGTGCAGATTCCCCGGAAGCAGCCCATCCCGAACAAAAATAGTGAGTAGAGGACTTATTGATGAAACTTTATGGAACAAGGTAATAGGTAATGGGTAATAGGTAATGGGTAATAGGTAATTAGTAATGCCCCATACCCCATGCCCTATGCCCCATGACCCATTACCCATTACCTCATCTTACTTGCACATAATCAAATTGCCAGCAGATATAAATCCAGGCGCAGGGGCGGAAATTTCCACCCAATTACGATTTTCTCCATTCTTATCTTTCACAGACTGGTAATTGGGCACCAGCGTTACTTTGCCGTTAGCCGCGACGCTACCTTTAATCGCAGAAGTTTTGGAAGCATCCGCGCGGATAATTAGACCATTGGGTGCTACACGAGGTTCTACTTGGCGGCACAGACTTACAGGGCCAGGGGCGGGCGCTGGGGCTGGTGCGGGTGCTGGCGCTGGTGCTGGCGCTGGTGCTGGGGCTGGCGCTGGTGCTGGCGCTGGGGCTGGCATCGGGGCGGGCGCGGGCGCTGGTGCTGGGGCCGGCATCGGCGCTGGTGTGGGTTTTGGCGTTGGTGTCGGGGCGGGCGCTGGGGCTGGGGCGGGCGCTGGTGCTGGTGCGGGGGCTGGTGCGGGGGAAGGACTCGGAGTCACGGCGCTTCCTGTGGTACAGGAAACTAAATTACCCTCGTTATTGGGATATCCAACTGCCACATAACCCTTTACCGGAGCGGTAATTTCCATCCAGAGGCGGCCGTCGGAGCCTTTAATGGTAGTCGCGCCGCTAGCCAAGGTTACTTGAGTGTTCATGGCGACACCGCCAACTCTAGCAGCTTTGGTTTCTGGACCCTGGCGAACAGTCAAACCCTCTTTGGGAGTAACTTTCCGACAAAGGCTCCCAGCTTGGGCTATTTGAAAGGTGGGGCTATTTGTGAAGGAAATATTGTCGCTGATATTGGATGTTGATTCAGCTACCGCAGGGATGCTATTTGCGGGCAGACTACCGACGACGAGCGCGATCGCGCTCAGCAATACAGCCGGTTTGTTCCAACCATTGATGTTTGTCATTACGTTCAACTCCTCATTTCACCACAATCATTATCTTAATTGCACTTGACATACTCACCGCCCTAAAAGTGCGGTGATTCTTGACGCTTCATTGGGTGATGCTAACCGTTGCTAGTCTTACTCTCTCTCTGCGCCCATTTAGAGTCGTGGCAATGCCCTGTCCCGACTTTATTTATATTTTTGGCTGCGTTTTCATCTCGATCGTGCTCGGTTCCGCAATTATGACACTGAACAGCTCGGATTTTTAGATCGAGTTTACCCCATTTAAAACCACAATCTGAACAGACTTGACTGGTAGGTTCCCAGCGACTAATTACCCTAAAATCGCGTCCCAGTTTCTCAGATTTGCCCTCACATAAAGCTCGGAATTCGTACCAACCTTGCTGACTAATTGCCCTAGCAAGTTTGCGATTTTTGACCATTCCCGACAGGTTCAAATCTTCCAAGATAATCACTTGGTTTTCGTTGACTATTTTGGTTGACAATTTGTGCAGGAAATCTTTACGAGTGTCGGCAATTTGACTGTGCAGTTTGGCTATTTGAATCCGAGTCTTGTTCCGACGCTTTGAGTCTTTGGGTTGACGGGCTAACTTTTTCTGAAGTTTGCGAATTTTTCGATCGAGAGCTTTGTAGTTAGAACTTTCCGCTCGATCGCCATCACTCATCACCGCAAAAGTTTTGATACCCAAATCAATCCCGATGCTTTGGTTCTTGGCATCAACTTGAATAGGTTTAACTTCTACGACAAAGCTTAAAAAATAGCGATTAGCACAGTCCTTGATAACAGTTACAGAACTAGGTTCTGACGGTAGACTCCTAGACCAAATCGGTTTGACATTACCTATTTTAGCTAAGTAAACCTCATCCCCTTTCAGGGAAAAACCACCTATTCTAAACCGTGCCGACTGGCTCTTAGTCCTTTTTTTGAATTTGGGATAGCCTACCTTTCGCCCCTTTCTTTTCCCTTTGCAAGATTCAAAAAAGTTCTTAAATGCTGTCTCCAAATCAGATACAGACTGTTGCAAAGGGACACAGGAGACTTCACTCAACCAAGCCCTTTCTTTGGTTTGTTTAGCTTGAGTGATTACTATCTTCTGAAGCTCGGCCGACTTAGGCTTCTTTTCGGACTGTTTACACAAAGCTAAGGCATCATTCCAGACTACACGGACACAACCAAATAACAGAGCAAAGCTCTGTCTTTGTTGGTCGGTTGGGTAGAATCTGTACTGATACCTTGCTTTCATTATTTTCTACTATTTACTTGTTCTATCATACTAGATTTTGCTAGCAATATCAAGAAGAATTAAAGCCGTCCTATAAGGACGGGGCTTGTATCCCATTTTATTGGTCAATATAGCAAAAAAGTGGATGGGTCTTTTGGTCTTTCCACATCTAGCTGTGTTTAACATTTTTAGGTTAATACGTCAATATTTATTCACATAAATTAATTTTAACTCCTTGGTGAAAGTCCCGACTTCTTTAAGAAATCAGGACTGTGGGTGTTTTATTTTTTTTGTGTCTCTAGTTACTTATAAAATTTTGGTCAAAATTTTAACTAATATTTGATTCTGTGCCTCCGTACCTACAGTAATTCGCAACTTATCTGCTAATCGGGGTTGATTGAAGTATCGAATCAATATTCCCTCTTGTTTCAGTCTTTGATAAATCCTTTCCGCATCGCCCTGGGGCGGACGGACTAACAAAAAGTTGGTTTGGGATGGCCAAATGTCAAAGCCTAATTCTTTGAGGCTGAGGGCTAATTTTTGTCGTGAAGCTTTAATCTTTTCGGCATTGGCTGTTTTGTAGGTCTGGTCTGCGATCGCCTCCGCAGCCACTAGATAAGCTAAAGCATCCACATTATAACTGTCTTTAATTTTATTTAACTCAGCTATCAAGGCAGGATTTGTAATGCCAAAACCTAGCCTCAATCCGGCTAGGGAGTAACCTTTAGAAAGCGTCCTCAAAACTATAACATTATTGTAGGTTTTTGTCAACTCCAAAGCATGATTTTCTGCAAAATCCACATAAGCTTCATCAATCACAAGAATGCCAGATAAACCCCTAGCTAGTTGCTCCAAATCTGCTAGAGGTATCGCCGTTCCCGATGGACTATTTGGTGAAGCCACAAAAGTGACAGCACCTTGGGCTGCTATTAGTAAATCAACAGGTAACTGATAGTCATCGGGATAGGGAATTTCGACTAATTCCACATCTTGAATTTCTGCCAAAGTGCGATACAATACATAGGTTGGGGAAGGACAAACCACCTGTTTACCAGTTTCGCCCACGGCGCGAACTATCAAGTTTAACAAATCATCGCTACCGTTACCTACCACGATCCAATCATCAGGAACTCCCAGGACTTGACTGGCTGCGATGCGGAATTGTTTACCAGTGGGATCTGGATAGCGCCGCAGTATCTCCCCGTCTATTTCCTGAAGCACTTTTAAAGCTTTTGGAGAAGGTGGATAGGGATTTTCATTAGAATTGAGTTTAATAATTTTAGTACCTAGTGGTGGTTGTTCCCCTGGTACATAGCCAGACATTTCGTGGATTTTTTGGCGAAAGTAATTCATCTATTATTATGGGCTTAGATCGGGATTCATTGGTAGTGAAAAAAAATTATATCAAACAATTAGTGACAATCCGTGTTATGCCTAAATCAAGTAACTTTTGCAAATCTTCTCGATCGTCCACCGTCCAGGCCACAATGTCAACTCCCTGACTGCGGCTTTCTGCAATCAATCCAGGATTTGCCAGCAAAACACTATACAAAGTGCTAATGAGACGATCGCCCTTAACTACAGATTGAGCCAATTGAGCTTGGTACGCTTCCAGATTAGCAACAATATGTCCGAGTGGCAAATCATCAGCTATTTGGCGCACTTGTTCGAGAAATCCATCGTTAAAGGAAGTAATCACGCATTTTTCAGTGATTCCACCCTCCTGCAAAGTATTGACAAAATCTGCTACTTCTGAATTAGACCATTCGCAGTGGGGTTTGACATCAAAGTAGAGAAATTGGTCAACTTGTTTGAGGAGAGGTAATGCTGCGGTTAAGGTGGGGATTTTTTGTCCTGAAAATTCATCTCTGAACCATTTACCTGCATCCAGTGACTGCAATTCCCGTAAGTTTTTGTCCCTGACTTTACCAGAAACACCAGTAATCCTATCGAGTGTCGCGTCGTGGAAAATGACTGGTATGCTGTCAGCCGATAGCTGGATGTCTAATTCGATGGAATGAGCGCCACGGGCGATCGCCTGTTCAAAAGCTGCTAAGGTATTCTCAGGGGCGATCGAAGAAAAACCCCGATGGGCAATAATTTCTAAACTCATGATTTTGTTGTATCTAAAAATTCAGCCACAGTCTGATTAAAAGTTGCCGCTTCTACCAAAAAACACCAGTGATTTCCCGGTACTTTCTGTATGGTAAGATTTTTCAAGTATCTCTGATAGGGCTGGAGTTGCCAATCCATGCGATTCACACCTTTTTCGGGCTGGATTAACAAAGTTGGAATGTGAATATTTTCAGTTAAACCAGCAACTTGCATCACTTCTGTAAATATCTGATTGCGGGCGGGAATCACAAATTTACTACCCCAAGTACCATCGGATTTTTGCTCGATTTGCTGTTGGAATACAATTTGTTGCATCTCACTCCAAGCTGCGTATTCTCCTGAGAGTTTGGCTGCTGTTTCCGCTGCGGATAAAGTAGCAAAAGGGCCCATACATTTGAGACAATCTAATTTGCGGTAAAGAAGTGGTAGGGTGAGTTTCATCACAGCGGGAAGTTTGGTGATGAAGATGGGGTCTACTAAAATCATACTGCAAAAGCGATCGGGATTTTGTCTGGCCCAAATTGGCGCTAGCTTTCCCGTCCAAGAATGTCCGAGAATGTGAGCCTGGGACCAGTTGAGGTGTGCCATCAAAGCTTCTAAATCGGCGATCGCACTTTCAAAAGTATAGCCGATATCTGGTTTGGTACTCTCGCCATGTCCGCGCATATCTGGCGCTACAATATGGTAGCGGTTTGACAAATAATTTCCCAGACTCATCCAGACAACTGCACTATCTGCTAAACCATGTAACAACAGCAAGCGTGGAACTTGTTGTGATGCTGTTTTTGGTCGCCATTCTAAGTAAGAAATTTCGATTTCTGGCAAAACTAATGTGTGACGAGTTGGCATCTTTGTTAATTAAACTTATTTAAAATTAACTGATTTATCAACTTAAGTCTGAAAGCCAGTCACAGATATCCTCCCTAGCCCCCAGGGCTGTTTCATTCTCAAAAAAACGATGATGGGGAATAATAGCTGGTAAAAGACCCACCCCTAGCCCCTCCCAGGAGGGGAACCGGATCGAGAGTCCCAGACCCTCCAGAGAGGGTCTGGGGCTGGGCTGTTTCATTCTCAAAAAAACGACGATGGGGAATAATAGCTGGTAAAAGACCCACCCCTAGCCCCTCCCAGGAGGGGAACCGGATCGAGAGTCCCAGACCCTCCAGAGAGGGTCTGGGGCTGGGCTGTTTCATTCTCAAAAAAACGATGATGGGGAATAATAGCTGGTAAAAGACCGACCCCTAGCCCCTCCCAGGAGGGGAACCGGATCGAGAGTCCCAGACCCTCCAGAGAGGGTCTGGGGCTGGGCTGTTTCATTCTCAAAAAAACGACGATGGGGAATAATAGCTGGTAAAAGACCCACCCCTAGCCCCTCCCAGGAGGGGAACCGGATCGAGAGTCCCAGACCCTCCAGAGAGGGGGTGTGTCGGCTCTAGCTCCCCTCTAGAGAGGGGCTGGGGGTGTGTCGGCTCTAGCTCCCCTCTAGAGAGGGGCTGGGGGTGTGTCGGCTCTAGCTCCCCTCTAGAGAGGGGCTGGGGGTGTGTCAGCTCTAGCTCCCCTCTAGAGAGGGGCTGGGGGTGTGTCGGCTCTAGCTCCCCTCTAGAGAGGGGCTGGGGGTGTGTCAGCTCTACCTCCCCTCTAGAGAGGGGCTGGGGCTGTGTCAGCTCTACCTCCCCTCTAGAGAGGGGCTGGGGCTGTGTCAGCTCTACCTCCCCTCTCTAGAGGGGCTGGGGGTGTGTCGGCTCTAGCTCCCCTCTAGAGAGGGGCTGGGGCTGTGTCAGCTCTACCTCCCCTCTAGAGAGGGGCTGGGGGTGTGTCAGCTCTACCTCCCCTCTAGAGAGGGGCTGGGGCTGTGTCAGCTCTACCTCCCCTCTAGAGAGGGGCTGGGGCTGTGTCAGCTCTACCTCCCCTCTAGAGAGGGGCTGGGGCTGTGTCGGCTCTAACTCCCCTCTAGAGACGAGGATAAATACACACCATGCTTTCAAGCAATTGTTGACACTAATAGCTTTCGGCCCTATTCCACAAAGACGGGATTTGATTGTGGGGAACGGATCATAGCCAGCCCCTATCGCCTAATATTTGCCTTTGAGACTCAACAAAATAAACTGAGTTTTTTGTGCTTCATCAAAACTGTCATCGCTGACTAAAACTAAACTTTGGCTACCATCTGGTAAGCGCGGTCCCAAGGTCATTCCTTCTAAGTTATACAACGGAATTCCTAATTCGCTCAAGTCTAAGAGCAATTTTTTCCTCACAGGTTCAACTACAGACAACCCCCCTTTGAAACTCTTGATTCTCGAAGTATCTGTAGCTGCTCCTACTGCTACTTGATAAATCCGCGCGCCGTATCCTGAAAGCCCAAAAGAACGCTCTAAACTCAAAAATTGACCGCCACCAACAGTTACTAATTCTGTTAAACCGTTCAAAATACTTAAAGGAACTTGGTCTAAAGTGTAAAGATTTTCTGATATCAATTGCGGTGTTTGGTTGACTATGATATAATGCAGTATCCGAATTTTACTAGCATTTTCGGGGTCTAGGTCTTGCATTAAAGGGGCTTCTGTGGCCACAAACAAACGAAACGGATCGAGACCACCTGGACTAAAAGTTTCGGGGTCAATTGTCAGAGATTCAAATCCCAAATTATCTAAGACTCCTTGCTGCTGTTTCTCATCGCTAGCATCGGGAAGATAGCGCTGGGGAATTGGCAATTCCCCCCGCCAATTGCCAGTTTTGAGGTCAAATTCTCCCACAAAGGGAGGAATGCCAACGTGAGTGACACCTTCGCTGGCGACAAAGACGGAATTGCGGGGAGAAAGAGCGATACCTTCAGGATTGATGGCCCCCCAAGAGAATGTTTGGCCATCTGCTTTTTTGAGAGAAGTCACAGCTTCAATAGCAACTTTTTTCAGACGAATATTGGCTGCATCTGGTAATTTGAGGTCTAGTCGGAGACTGTAAAATCTGGCTTCTCCGTTTTCGCTGGGGTCGTCGGAAATAGCGTAAAAACGATAACCTTGGGAAGTCCCTGGGCTCATTCCTTTGGAGTCGTAGGTAATTCCTGATAAGCCTCCGACGGGGACTCCTTCAAAATTAATTTTTGGTAATTGGTAGTCTCCCAGAAATTCTAGGGACATTTCCGGGAAAGAGCGGTCTTTTGCTGCTGCGGGAGGCGGTGCACAAGCTGTGCAAATAGTTAACAAAATTAAGGCTAAACTGAATAAGCGTAAAATGCGATCGCCCAGGCTCTTAAAATCCAAATAATTGCTCAGTGCGGTAATTTTTATTGGGCTGTTTTGGTTCAATTCTTGGCTTTTGTGCCATCTTTGTGACATAATATATACCGTTTTGTAGATATGCAAAACTTGATGTTTCGGGAATCGATAGGGGTTCGCTCCCACCAAATTTTGAGGATGGGAATTTCTGTACCCATCGGGTGCTTGCTTTTCTTGTGGCTATGTGCTAGTTCAATTGCTAGCGCTCAAACCACTCCACCAGGTTTGGATCAATTTTCTCCTAATCCGTTAGAGATTACCACACCCGATCCGTTAACTCCCACGAATGAATCTTTGAGTAGCACTCAGCGGGATGAATTGAGCGTGGCTTTAGATGGCTTAAACTTAGAAGCATTGGCTAAACTGCAAGCTGGAGATGGAGTGGGTGCTTTTGATATTTGGTTCCGAGAATTGCGCCTGCGACGCTATCTGGGCCCGGCGGTGGAAATTGCTGCTTTGAGTCGGGTAGGAAGTGTGGCTTGGAGTAACAGTAAAACCATTGAATTACAGTTTATTACTCAACGGCTCCAAGTAATTCAAAAACAAGTCAAATCTCAGGTACCAGTTGATATTGATTTACTGCGAGTTTTGGCTGCTGCTTTTCAACAAGTGCGTGCTAAGGGCCCGACTATAGAAGTTTATCAACAAATTCTTGACAATGCGCGGCAGCAACAGGATATTTTGGCTGAGGGTCAGACTTTAAAGGCGATGGGGCTAATTCATATCAATTGGTTGAGTTATGAAAAAGCTGCTGCTGTGTATGAGGAATTGGCAAGTTTAATTCAGGAAAATCGCGCTTTGTTTGCTGCAAACTCTGTGGTTTCGACTCCGCCTGTGGTGGCGGGGAATGGTGCGCCTCCTGTGGCTGTAACTCCTCCCACTGAGGTGGATTCTCTGAGACAGTTGGCCTATGTTTACCACCAGTCTAAACAACATCTGAAGGCGATCGCGGCTAGGGAGAAATTGGTATCAGTATATATGAATCTGCAAAATCCTAACGCTGTACCACCGCTAAAAATTGCGATCGCTGCGGATTACGAAACCCTAGGTCAAATCAATTTAGCGGCTCAATACTATCAGGAAGCATACAATTTAGCCGTCCCCATTCAACAGTATGCCCACGCTAGCGAAGCGTTGGAAAAATTAGCATTGCTTTATCGATCGCAAAAACAGTGGGAACCGACTTTGCGGATTTATCAAATGCAGTTACTGTTAGAAGAACGGGCTTATAACTTGTATGGATTGATGAATGCTTACGATAATCTTGGTCAAGTTTATCAGGAGATGAAAACCTACAACAAAGCTTTAGAAGCTTATCAAAAAGCCTTGGATGTGGCTAAAAGATTGGGACACAGACAAGAGTATTTTGATAAAAAAATTCTCAAGGTTAACAAGCAATTGCAAAGGACTTCGTAACATGGGCTGAATTGGTAAGGTGCGTCAGTTCCAGAACCTTAAAAATTGTTTAAAAAACTCTCCTGACGCACCCGACAATTCGATTTTAAGAAGAAGGAAGAAGTCACCCCCCCCTGCCCCCCCCAAGGGGGGAAATTCAGGAAGAAGGAAGAAGAATGTGAGACAGCAATCCCATCTGACCTGCAAATAGACACAATGCGAGGGAATGAATCGTCCAAACTCCGGTGCGTTGTCCTTCTAAGTAAATCCAACGCCCGACAAATAAGTCCATCACTAAAAAATGTATCCATCCTGTAGCTGCGGCGGTTTCTTCCCCAAGAAATTTGGCGATATCTGCTAGTTTGGGATTTGACAAAGCCGCAGCATTTTCTGGGGTGATGCTGGTAACAAACAAATAGATATACATCAGGGCGAGCACTACAAAGGGGATGAAGGAATTCATCACTTTTCGAGTAATTCCCCAGTTTGGTAGTAAAATCATGATTGCCCAGAAGGGCAAAACGAACAGGTTTCCTACTGTAAAAATTAGTTCTGGTGTCATCTTAAATCACGGCTATATGGTTAGTTAAAATTGGCGTAAAAAGCGCAAATCGCTGGCATAAACCCGACGAATATCATCAATTTCATGCAGTACCATTGCGAAGCGCTCGACACCAAAACCTGCGGCAAAACCACTGTATTTTTCCGGGTCTAAACCAACTCCTTTCAGAACATTAGGATCGACCATGCCGCATCCTAAAACTTCTAGCCATTTACCATTCCACTGCAAATCTACTTCGGCAGACGGTTCTGTAAACGGAAAATAACTGGTGCGAAAACGAATGGGCAAATCTTGCCCGAACATTTGTCGCAAAAATTCTTTGATTGTGCCTTTCAAGTCAGTAAATGTCAGCCCTTCATCTATGGCCAAAAGTTCAATTTGATGGAAGACGGCGGCGTGGGTAGCATCGACGGTATCGCGGCGGTAAACGCGGCCGGGAGAGACAATCCGAATCGGGGGTTTGTGCTGTTCCATGTAGCGAATTTGCACCGAGGATGTTTGGGTTCGCAGCAGGTTTCCGCCTGGGAGATAAAAGGTATCTTGCATATCCCGCGCTGGGTGGTCTGGCGGGGTGTTTAGTGCTTCAAAATTGTAATAGTCTGTTTCCATTTCTGGGCCGTTGGCTACGGTGTAGCCGAGGCCAACAAAGATATCTAAAGCGCGGTCTATGACGCTGTTTAAGGGGTGTATTCTGCCTTGGGGTCGAAAAATCCCAGGCATGGTGACATCGAGGGTTTCTGAGGCTAGTTTGGCTTGGATTTGGGCGGTTTGGAGGGAGGTGCGTTTGTCTTCTAAATCTGTTTGTAGGGCTTCTTTGACGATATTGGCGATCGCACCTAGTTTCGGTCGCTGATCTGGCGGCAGTTTGCCCATCATGCCTAAAACTTGAGAGAGTTGACCTTTTTTACCTAGGTAATTGACGCGCAACTGTTCGAGTTGTTCGAGGGTATTAGTGGTGGCGATCGCACTTTTGGCTTCTTGGCCTAGGGTTTCTAGTTGGGTTTCAATGTCGCTCTTCTGGACAGTCATTTTAGATTTTAGATTTTAGATTTTAGATTGATGGCTGTTGGAGCCAAGCTGAGTTTAGCGCAATTTGAGTGCGAGTAGCTGGTTGATTTGAGATTTGAGATCTGAGTCGGTAATTGGTAATTAGAGGCCAAAGCGATCGCCAGACTTGAATTTAGTTTAGTATTGTCATGTGGCCTACAAAACTTTTCATGAAACTTCTAATTAGCAACGACGACGGCATCTTTGCACAAGGCATCCTCCGCCTCGCCAACGCACTCGCCGCCGCTGGTCATGACGTCAGCGTAGTTTGTCCCGACAGAGAACGGTCGGCGACAGGTCACGGTCTCACCCTGCACCAACCCATCCGCGCCGAAGTTGTCGAATCTATTTTTGACCCAGCAGTCAAAGCTTGGGCTTGTTCCGGTACTCCTGCTGACTGCGTGAAACTAGCTTTGTGGGCTTTACTGGACAAACCGCCAGATTTTGTTCTGGCCGGTATTAATCACGGCCCGAATTTAGGAACGGATATCATTTGTTCTGGGACGGTTTCGGCGGCGATGGAAGGAATTATGGAAGGCATTCCCAGCATAGCTTTCAGCCTTGCGAGCTATAGTTCCCTGGAATTTGAGCCGGCAGTAAATTTTGCGGTGAGTTTGCTCTCACAGTTGGAAAAACAACCTATGGCAAAACCCATGTTGTTGAATGTGAATATACCAGCGGTTAAACAAGCTGAAATTACCGGAGTTGCGATCGCCCGTCAAGGTATTCGCCGCTATTTCGATATATTTCAAAAGCGTACCGATCCCCGCGGCAAAACTTATTATTGGCTAGCTGGGGAATTGTTAGAAGATGTGGAAGAAACCTCAGAAACCTCTGATTTTCGAGATATTCCTACGGATGTACAAGCAATTGGCGACCATAAAATTACGATTACTCCTCTTCAATACAACCTCACCTGTGGCGGAGACTTGCATAGTTTACAGGATTGGAAATTTAAAGGTTTTACAATGAATTGAGATCCGATCTGGCGGATATCAGAGGTTGATTAACAGTAAGACTTTTTCTGACATTTGGTAACAATCACTTACATTTGCCTTCTTGTCTTGATGTCATGTAGAATGAATTTAGTCGCTCGGATTTAGGTGAAAAACCTTGGTAGTAAGCAACCTCTATCTAAATAAGTTGCCTCTACAGTATCAAAGCAAATAATCAAAGTGGCTAAATGCGGTCACGCGAAAACCAAGCTGAACGCTCATAGTACAAGTGCTTGTAGAGATTTCTACGGGCATTGGTTGATACGCCTTAGTTGAGATCAGTTCTCAACTTATGTATTTGTTAGCAAACGTTAGCAAAAAAGTATCGGTAAACTAGGAATTAAGGAAAAGTACCTCTTTAGGCAGGGCGGTTTCATTCTCCAAAAAACGAGGGCTTTGTAGGGTTAGTGCCCCGTGCCTACCCCCCCACCGACTATTTTCCGTCATTTCAGGCATTGGGGCAACCACGGGGGGATTGCCCCTACAAAGAATCAAACCGCCCTGCCTCTTTAGGTCTATGCCCTAGGCATTAGCGCTGGCTCTCTATTAGTTATTGGTTTTTTTACTCAAGAAAAACAGTTATGAACGCTCCCACCTACAACACTCATTCTGTCACTTGTCCGATTTGCAACCGTTCCAGCATCGTCGGGGCTGTGGGGATGGTTAGCGGACTATTCAGTTGTCCTCACTGTCATTCCCATTTGGTAATTAGTTGGAGCGGTCATTTTGTCCGCGATCCTTTTAGCCTGAAACAATTAACGGTGGGGAAAATGCTCAGGCGCGAGAGCAGACCTCTAGCTCGCATTCAGCGCGATTTGGGGCTTGGGAAGCATTTGCCGTTGTTGGCTCTGTTGGGAAGTGCTGTATTTCTGGGATTTGCGATCGTGACGACGGAACAATCCTTACCGCGACAGCAGCCGTTTCAAGGATTTTTAGAGTGGGTGAGTGGGAGTGGCAATTCCCAGGGTGTCTCTCGTTAACATTTCGCTACATGAATTTTGACACTCAATGCGTTTAAATTTATCTTCTTTTAGGTATAGATAATTTAGCCCCCGGATTAATCTGGGGGCAGTCTTTTGATGAGGATTGAATCAAAGGCGATCGATCTACTCTACTACCTGAAAATTAATTTCTACCTACGCCCCACCCTCATCTCAAGCCTGATTGTGTTAAGAAAAATGTGAATCAGCCATGGCTCAAAAAGGGAAGGGCGATGGAAATTTAGGGGTAATAATCCTGAATTGCTTTTACCTCCATTGGGTTAGATTTGAGCGATCGAATTCCCGCCGCCGTCGCTTTCGCACCGGCAATGGTGGTAATAATCGGAATTTTGTAGGTTAATGCTGTGCGACGGATAAAGATGCCGTCGGCGCGGGACTCTTCACCAGAAGGTGTGGTGATAATTAGTTGAATTTTCTCGTTCTTGATCGAATCCAACAAGTTGGGCCGCCCTTCATGGAGTTTTAAGACCAAATCTACATCTAAACCTTGCTCTTCCAATACTTTGCGAGTACCATGAGTGGCTACTACTTTGAAACCTAATTCCAAGAATTCCTTGACAACTGGTACAACTGGTAGTTTGTCCCGATCGCGCATGGAAACCAGTACAGTTCCTGACAGTGGCATGACTTGTCCAGCACCCAATTGAGCTTTGGCGAAGGCCTTGCCAAAATCGGTGTCAATCCCCATGACTTCGCCAGTCGATCGCATTTCTGGCCCTAACAAAGTATCTGTTCCAGGGAACTTAGCAAAGGGTAGTACGGCTTCTTTCACCGAAACGTGAGTGGGTACAACTTCTTTAGTAAAACCTAAAGCTTCCAGAGTTTGACCAGACATTACCCGCGAGGCCATTTTTGCTAGGGGTACTCCGATCGCCTTGGAGACAAAAGGCACTGTTCGAGAAGCCCGTGGGTTCGCTTCCAAAATGAAAACTTGCTCTCCTTGAACCGCAAATTGAATGTTCATCAACCCGATCACTTTCAGGGCTTTGGCTAATTCCACTGTCTGGCGGCGAATTGTTTCTAAAGCTGCTTCAGTAAGTGTTTGGTAAGGGATGGTACAAGCAGAGTCGCCGGAGTGAATTCCCGCTTCCTCAATGTGTTCCATAATGCCCCCGATAGTGACATTACCTGTAATATCGGCGATCGCGTCTACATCTACCTCTGTCGCATTTTCCAAGAACTTGTCAATTAAAATCGGATGGTCTGGTTCTACCAGCACCGCATAGGTCATGTAACGTTCCAATTCAGTATCGGAATAAACAATTTCCATGGCTCGGCCACCTAACACGTAGCTGGGGCGCACTACTACTGGATAACCAATCCGTTGAGCTACGATTAAAGCATCCTCAAAACTGCGCGCCAACCCGTTAGCAGCTTGCTGAATATTCAACTTTCGCAGAATTTTTTCAAACCTTTCCCTGTCTTCAGCAGTATCAATGGAATCCGGCGAAGTTCCCCATATTTTTGTTTGTACGTCTGGATGATTTTCCAGGGCTTTTTGTAAAGGCAGTGCTAATTTCAACGGGGTTTGTCCGCCAAATTGAATTATGACTCCCTCTGGATTTTCCGCCTCGATAATGTTGAGGACATCTTCTTTGGTTAGGGGCTCAAAATACAGGCGATCGCTGGTATCATAATCCGTCGAAACCGTTTCTGGGTTGGAGTTAACCATGATTGTCTCAAACCCGTCTGCTCCTAGGGAATAGGAAGCATGACAGCAACAGTAATCAAACTCAATTCCCTGTCCGATGCGGTTAGGACCACCGCCTAAAATCATTACTTTGCGCTTAGTAGAAGGCAAAACTTCTGACTCTGGGGTGAGACTTTGAGCCACCGGTGAAATCTTCTTTTCTTCATCGCCTAATTCCCAAATTGCTGTTCCCAATTCGTAGGTAGAATAGTAATAAGGCGTGAATGCTTCAAATTCGGCTGCGCAGGTATCAACGGTTTTGTAAATCGGTGTTACGCCTAAATTTTTGCGATAAGTGCGAACTTCATCTTCTGATGTTTTGGTCGCGTAAGCAATTTGGCGATCGCTAAATCCCAACTGCTTGATGGCAAACATTGTGTCTTTGGTCAACTGCTGGAGCTGAGTCCGTTTCATGAACTTCTCCGTTTCCAGCAATTCCTGCATTTTGTCCAAAAACCAAGGGTCAATTGCTGTGAGTTCAAAGATGTCTTCCACCGACATTCCCATCATCATCGCGTGGCGAACTGTGAAAATGCGATCGGGATTTGGTGTCCGCAATCCGGCGCGAATTTGTTCCAAACTAGGCAACTTTTCTGGTTTGTCGCAACCGAAACCCGCCCGACCAGTTTCTAATCCTCGCAGCGCTTTTTGGAAAGATTCATTGAAGCTACGCCCGATCGCCATTACCTCTCCCACTGACTTCATTTGCGTTGTCAGGGTCGGTTCAGAACCGGGGAACTTTTCAAAAGCAAATCGGGGAATCTTCGTCACCACGTAGTCAATTGTGGGTTCAAAAGAAGCAGGAGTTTTCTTGGTAATATCGTTAGAAATTTCATCCAGGGTGTAGCCCACTGCTAATTTTGCAGCCATTTTCGCAATGGGAAATCCTGTTGCTTTTGAGGCTAAAGCCGAGGAACGGGAAACGCGGGGGTTCATTTCAATGACGATGAAATCTCCATTTACCGGATTCACCGCAAATTGAATGTTAGAACCGCCCGTTTCAACTCCGATTTCCCGAATGATTTTAATCGAAGCATCCCGCAGGCGCTGATATTCTTTGTCTGTCAGGGTTTGAGCCGGCGCGACTGTGATGGAATCTCCGGTATGAATTCCCATCGGGTCTATATTTTCGATCGAGCAAATAATCACCACATTATCTGCTAAATCCCGCATCACTTCTAGTTCGTACTCTTTCCAACCGATTAAAGATTGTTCGATCAGAATTTGGGATACGGGGCTAGCATCAATGCCACCTTGGGCCATTTCTTCAAATTCTTCTTGATTGTAAGAAATGCCTCCTCCCGTGCCGCCCATTGTAAAAGCAGGACGGATAATTAACGGATAAGAACCGATTTGGTGCCCAATTGCTTTGGCTTCATCTAGATTGTTGGCAATTCCCGAAGGACACACTGCTACTCCAATGCGCGCCATTGCTTCTTTAAATAGCAGTCGGTCTTCTGCCATTTCAATTGCTGGTAGCTTAGCGCCAATTAACTCAACGTTGTATTTTTCTAAAACGCCATTCTTAGCGACCGCGACGGCTAAATTTAGGGCTGTTTGACCGCCCATTGTCGGTAAAATTGCTTGTGGTCTTTCTTTAGCGATGATTTGTTCGAGGATGGCTGGCGTTAGAGGTTCGATGTAGATGCGATCGGCTGTTTCTGGATCGGTCATAATCGTAGCTGGGTTGGAATTCACCAGCACTACTTCATAACCTTCTTCTCGCAAAGCTTTGCAAGCCTGCGTCCCCGAATAGTCAAACTCGCACGCTTGACCGATCACAATTGGGCCGGAACCAATTAGCAGAATTTTTTGTAAGTCTTGGCGACGGGGCATAGGTTCGTAATTGGTAGTTGGACAAGATTAACGATCGATTTTACATTTTGCACCATTGCTATCAACAGGCTAGAAAGCCTGTTCTACCCAAAGCTTACTGAAAATGGTGCAGTTATGTGATATTAATTTGAAATTGTGCACCATTCTCAGGAGTTTGAAGGCACAACCCCCCTACTCTTGGTAATATACATCGCCTGCTAAGGGTGCAGTGTATCGGTAAATCCAGACTATTTTAAGTGCTGTCGCCTAATTTGTGTTGTAAAATACAATTTACCAGGCAAACTGCTGTCAACGTTCTGCCGCTACTGGCTTCACTACCCAGACGTCGCTTTTGGATAGATAGGACCAGTCCATAATTTGATGATAATTTTTATCTAAATATTTTGGCGATCGACTAAACTCCTATAGCCAAGGACGCAAAAACCCGCTTTCTCCACCTAATTTCCTGATTTGAGGTTGAGAAAGACGGGGTTTGAGAGCTAATTTTTCCGTAATTTACCTGGATCGTTTTTTTAAATAACTCTTGATTTTTTTGATCGGGTGCCTTACCCAAGGCTCCCATCTTGCGTATTTGAGCTTTAAATTCAAAAGCCAATCAGAATTATTTTGAATTTTCGCCAGTTCATCCTTAAACGGCGTTTGAGACAACATCTCCATCCATAATTTATTCGGTTCAGGACTTTCCCAAGGTTTTGGTCGGGATATAAAGTGCATCACTTTAGTAGAAGTGTCTTCAGTATCAGGATTATTCCAGATCTGATCTAGTTGATACCACCGTCCCGCTAAAACCGAATTTGATGTCCCTTGGTCGCAATCAGACCAAAGGTTGACTTTCGCATCAGCAATCATTTTTTCTGACAACTTTTCCTCAAGCCAAAGTTTCATATTGAAAACTAATAAGCCTGCATTGAAATAAGGGTTTTTATCTTGATCATTATTGGGATTACCCCACACATTGAGCGCTGCCGCGATCGGCATTCCTTGAAAATCTAAATTCCACAGTGGCTCTAAGCTGTCCAACACAATCATATCACTGTCGAGCCAGATTAGTCTTTCTGTCGCCTTTGTGTATTTTTCCGGCTCCAATCTAGCGTAAGTTAGTTTAGAACCAGAAAGCGACATCAACTCATTGTAATTATCTTTCACTTCTTGCCATTCAATCTTATATTTGCAGCACTGTTGCAACTTTTCCTGTTGCTCTGTATTAAAACCCGTGGAGACAACTGTAATGTTAACGGACTGATTGGGGTCTGTGGTAGCATTCAGTTCTATGGATTTTAGTATTGCTGCTATTCCTAAAATGTAATTACGATCGCCAACAATGGATAAGTACATTTCACTCATTAAGGAAAGGGTCTTAATAAATAAAGTACCATAATCTTTGGTAAAATCCAATTCTCTAGATTTGACATTTGAGAAGCGACTCCAGGGGCTGGGATAATAACGGTTTTCTGCCTTCCCAGACTTGAGCCTGGGAAGGAGGATACTCTTCATTTGTTGAGTCTGCTTAGGATGACGAACTGTGAGAATCCTCAGATTATGGAACAGGTTAAAGGCTTAAGGCTTGGGTTTCTTCAGGGCATTAATTTTTGCTTTTACGGGGGAAACGCGCCGATAAAACTTAAACTTATTCAGAGCAGCACTGGCAGATTTAGCCACAACGCTGTCTGTATCTCGCAAAGCTTTTTGCAAAAGTGGAATCACTTTTTCTGACTTAATCATTCCTAAAGCTTCCACCGCTGTCTGGCGAACTTCAGGAGCGTAATCTTGAGCTAATTTTCCCAAAGTTTCTATGGCTCGCTGATTATCTATTCTCAAAGGATTCGCAGCCGCAATTTTACCTAAAGCAGATGCTGCTAATTTTCGCGATTCTGTATCCTGACTTTGAACAATTCCCATCCACTGCGCTAAGGAATAATTTGGTGTTTGTCTGACTATTTGAGGCGGTGCTGTAAATTGTGTTTGATTTAACTCTGTTGGCTCTAACTCTGGGAACTGCGAAGGTGGCGCTTCTGTTGGCTCTAACTCCCACAACTGTGACGGTGGCACTTCTGTTGGCTCTAATTCCCGAAACTGTGACGGCGGCACTTGTGTTTGATTTAACTGACTTTCATACTGCTCTTGTAAAGACTTGATGGTGAATTGCATCTGGGCTTCGTGAGCTTGTAACTGCTGATTAACTGCCGCTAATTGACTCTCGTATTCTGCTTGCAAAGATTGCAATCTTAACTGCATCTCCACTTCGCGGTTTTGATATTCCTCAGCAGTTTCTCTTAACCTAACTTCATGTTGTTGTTGCAAATTTTGGATGTTATCATCGATTTGAGCTTGATAGTTATGATGCAATTCTTCAGCCAGCTTGAGTAATTCTGCTTGGTGTTTTTGTTGCAATGAATGGATATTTTCTTGCAACTGAGAATCATGGTCGCCTGCTAATTCGGCACTCAATGTACGGAGATAATTCTCCTGTTGGCTAGTAGCTTGTCTGAGCTGATTGTCTCGGTCTTCAATAATTTTTGTGAGCTGATTTTCGTGTTCGGTAGTAACTTGTTTGAGTAAATTTTCGTGTTCGGTAGTAACTTGTCTGAGTCGCTCATCCTGTTCTACTTGCAGAGATTGGACTGTTTGCTGAATCCGAGACTGGTGAGCTCTTTCTATTTCCTCAGCAATTTGGCGAGTTTGCTCTAAGTGTTCTTTTTTTTGCTTGTTTAACCGTTTTTCCACCAAGGAGTAAGCAACTACGATGCCTACTAAAAAACCGACGATCGCTCCTATGATAGCCACAACTTAAATACCTCGCGACAAAATAGTTGTACTCGACTTTTATATTTAACCATATAGCCTCCTGTAACCGCCCAATAGCAGCAGCCAGACTGTCACCGCCAGCCAGTGAATCAGCACAGCCGGCCATACTGAGCCACTTTGGAGGTATGCAATGCTACACGCGACCCCCAAAACTGCCGCCAGTAGCAAAAACACTGGATTGAGAAAGGTCGATCGCCCCACTGGGTAAAAAGTCAGCCCGTTGAGCGGATGGTAGACTATAAACAGCGCCAAACTCAGACTTACCCAAAGCCCTAGCGTTAACCCAGAAGCATTTTCCTGCTTGTGGGGTAGCATTAAAACACGGAACCAGATTTCCTCGCTGATGCCGGGACTGAATAAACAGCCCACTGTTACCCCAATAATTGTACGCCTTCTTGTTTGCGGATCTACTTTCAGAAATCCTGACCAAAAACCAATGGGAAGCGCGATCGCACTATAAGCCACCACCACCAGCACAGTAATCAGCCAATCAGTGCGATCGGGCATAGTTGAAACAGCCATGGTGACTCGATGTGCAAGTAGTGCTAAGTAATTAGTCATTAGTTATTGGTTAATCGATCTTCTTCTTTCTTACTTCCCCCCTTGGGGGGGGCTGGGGGGGGTTATTCTTCCTAGTCATTAATTGCGTTACTTATTAATTTTTTTTAGTCGATCGAACAAATCGGCAACTTTTGTCAAATCTTTATCTCCGGGGGCGATTTCTACGCCGCTAGAAAGGTCAATACCGCTAAAATTATTACCGGCAAAACTGCCGATCGCATTTAATACATTATCCGGCCTCAAACCCCCAGCCAGCAACCAAGGACAACTTGGTCGAAACTCTGCTAACATTTTCCAGTCGAGGGTTTTGCCAGTACCGCCTAGTTGGTCGGGATGGTAAGCATCCAGCAGTAAAGTATCCACATGAATAGCATACATATTCGCCATGTCTAAAGTTTCAGGAGTCTTAACTCTCAGGGCTTTGATAATTTCAATTTTCGGTAACAATTCCCGCAGTCGATCGCCATATTCCGCTGTTTCATCTCCGTGTAACTGCACCCCTGTTAAATTAGATTTAACAACTACTTGACAGATATTTTCAATTGTGCTATTGGCAAATACACCGATGCGATCGACTGTTGCGGGCAAGTGCTCAACAATTAGACGAATAGTTTCGGGGTTGACATAGCGGGGGGAAGCGGGAACGCAAATAAACCCCAAAGCCTGGGCTCCCAAACCGGCGATCGTCATACCCTGCTCTACTTTCGTGATTCCGCAAATTTTCACCCGCATCAGCCCTTCTCCCTTGCCAATTTGTATCAAAATATCAATCAATTGTTAACTATTAAAACAAATCTTAGTTTAAGCCAAAACACTTTTTATAATTTGATAGCTGAATTTATCTGTGAGACCGGGAGCATAATAACGTGATTTACTCATCTTTGCTGTTAGTAGCACAATCGACCATTCCCTCAACACCGGAGTGGTCGCCAATGGTAGCACTGACAATGATCTTGTGCAACTTACTGGCGATCGCGATCGGCTACTACGGCATAAACAAACAAAACCGAGGCAAAGGCCCAGCTTTACCCCTGGTGATGCCAGGAATGTTCAAAGGCTTCGGGATACCAGAATTGTTAGCAACAACCAGCCTCGGCCACTTACTCGGAGCAGGAGTAATCTTGGGCTTAGGAAACGCCGGAGTTCTCTAAAAAAAAGGGAAAGGGGAACGGAGGATATAATAATAGAAACTCTTCCTTATTCTCCTTTCCCAGGAAAACTTCATGCAGACAGGTTGGCGAGTCGGCTCCTTATTTGGCATCCCGCTGTTTTTAGATTACTCGTGGTTTATCATCTTAGCCCTAGCAACCCGCGCCTATGCTAGCAGTTACAGTGTGTGGGGGCCAGCCTTGGCATGGAGTGCCGGATTAGCGGTAGCTTTGATGCTGTTTGGTTCCGTACTGCTGCACGAATTGGGACACAGCTTGGCGGCCATGTCCCAAGGCATTAAAGTTAATTCTATTACCCTATTCTTATTTGGTGGAGTTGCCTCCATAGACTCGGAATCAAAAACTCCCGGTCAAGCTTTTCAAGTAGCCATCGCTGGCCCTCTCGTCAGCTTCGGACTGTTTTTAATCCTTGGTTTAGGTTCTCAAGTTCTGCCACGAACAAATTTGTTAGCCATAGTCACAGAAAGGGTAGCAGAAATCAATCTAGTTTTGGGATTATTTAACTTAATTCCTGGTTTGCCGCTAGATGGAGGACAGGTTTTAAAAGCAGCAATTTGGCAAATCACTGGTTCTCGATTTACGGGTGTTCGCTGGGCGGCAAAAATCGGACAAGTTTTAGGTTGGTTAGCCGTGGCTTTTGGGCTAACTTTATGCTTCCTAGCACGGGAGTACGGGGGCTTGTGGATGGCACTAATCGGCGGGTTTGCCATCCGTAATGCGAAGGCTTACAGCCGTTTTGTTTCCTTGCAAGAAGCCTTGGTAAAAACTAAAGCGGCTGAGGTTATGAGTCATGAATTTCGAGTAGTTGATGCAAATTCAACCTTGCGAGAATTTGCCGATCGATATTTGTTAGAAGTAAATCCATTGCCATTTTACGTTGCAGCAGCCAAGGGACGGGATTTAGGTTTAGTGTCGATCGACGATATCCGCTTCACAGAACGCAGTCAGTGGCAAATGCAGACTCTGCACAACATTTTGAAACCCCTGGAAAAAAACCCCACAGTCTCCGAAAAGGCATCCCTAGCCGAAGTAATTAGCACTATGGAATTCCGTCAACTGGCCCGAATCATCGTCCTCTCGCCCATCGGTTCAGTGGTGGGGACGATCGATCGCGGTGACGTGATAAAAGTTTTGGCAAAACACCTCAAACCCAGCATTTCCGAAGCCGAAATCAAGCGCTGCAAAGCCGAAAATAGCTATCCCCAGGGATTGCAATTAAGTGCGATCGCCAAAACCGCACAGGACAACTAAAAATTGGGCATTAATCAGGGGCATTTATGAAAAATCAAGATGTGGTGCAATTTTTCAAGGAGAGTTGAAAAAAAAAGATTATGCCCCAAATTTTGCAGCAATTTCATCATCAGTTGAAGCAGAGAGATTGGAGTTGGAAAAAGTTAACTAATTCCTGCTCCTTCGCTGACTTCAAACCTCTGATTATTACCTGCATAGCCGTTACAGCAAGCCTAGGGGCAATCAGGCAATTAGGTTGGTTACAGCCATGGGAATTAAATGCTTTCGACCTCATGGTTCAATTACGTCCTGATGCAGGTGTTGACTCCCGGTTGCTGGTAGTAACAATCACCGAACAAGACATTAATAATATTGGTAAATGGCCAATTACCGACCGCACTTTAGCCAAAGCGATCGCCGAAATTGACCGTTTTGAACCTACAGCTATTGGCATAGATCTAATTCGCAATACTCCCTACGAACCCGGAAATGCCGAATTAGCAACTCAACTGAAAAACCCGAAATTAATCCCCATTACCTTCATAGGTAACTCCAAGTACGATCGAGCACCACCACCTCCTAACATACCCGAAAATCGGGTAGGCTTTAATGATTTAGTTATCGATCCAGACGGTAGAGTGCGTCGTAATTTGATGTTTGCTGGCGATGGTGAAAAAACACTAAATTCATTGTCAATGCAGCTAGCATTTGCTTATTTTAAAAGTAAAAATATTGAGGGTAAGCTCACCGAAAAAAATGAAATCCAGGTCGGTAAAACAGTATTTTCTAAGTTAGAAACTAACTCAGGAGGTTATCATAACATTGATGCCCAAGGCTATCAAGTCGTGCTTAATTACCGCTCGGCTGAAAAAATAGCAAATACCGTGACACTAACTGAGGTATTGGCCGGAAAAGTTGACCCGAAATTAGTGACAGGTAAAATAGTCCTGATCGGCGTGACAGCCTTAACCGTAAAAGATATCTTTTACACTCCTTACAGCGCTACTGCTAGTGGAAATCGCCGGATGCCAGGGGTATTAATTCATGCCACGGCGACTAGCCAAATACTCAGTGCAGTTTTAGACGGTAAAGGGCTATTTTGGTATTGGGATGAATGGCAAGAAATATGCTGGATTGTGGGTTGGGGGGCTGTCGGTGCTTGTTTGGCTTGGCGGCTGGAAAATGCCATGAGTTTTATCGGAAGTGCGATCGCAGCTTGCGGCTCGTTATTCGGATTCACATTTTGGCTATTTATGCAACAGGGATGGATACCTCTGGTGCCGCCTAGTCTGGCACTTTTAATCACCGCAGGAGTCATAGTCACCTATAAGTACGAGCAGTCGAAGCAACAGCAAGGGATTGTCATGAAATTATTAGGACAACAAACTTCACCTGCGATCGCCAATGCTCTTTGGAAAGAGCGCGTCCATTTACTCGAATCTGGTTTATTACCAGGCCAAAAAGTTATTGCTACTATCATCCTCACAGACTTACAGGGTTTTAGTACAATCTCGGAAAAACTACCACCAGAAGTGGTAATGAGTTGGTTAAATGAGTATTTATCCGCCATGGCCCAAGAAGTCCAAGCCCATCAAGGTGTGATTAATAAATTTACTGGAGATGGAATGCTGGCAGTATTTGGTGTACCTATTCCCCGCACAACTCCCGAAGAAATTGCCAAAGATGCTAGCCTCGCTGTCTCTTGCGCCCTAGCCATCGGTTCCCGTTTACCACAAATGAATCAAAATTGGCTCGATCGGGGTTTACCGTCAGCAAAAATGCGAGTAGGCATCTTTACAGGGCCTGTGATGGTAGGTAGTTTGGGAGGTACAACCCGTTTAGAATATGGAGTGATCGGCGACAGCGTAAATATTGCCTCTCGGCTGGAAAGTTGCGAAAAGGATCGACAAGAAGACACTTGCCGAATATTGATTGCAGAAGAAACCTTGCTGCATCTGGCAGATAAATTTGAAGTAGAATCTTGGGGACCATTACCCTTGAAAGGTAGGGAACAAAAAGTTAATGTATACCGAGTTTTGGGAACAAAAAAAAAATAAAAGGACAGCATCTATCCCTAAAAAATCATGAATCCAATGAAAAGATTTACTAAGTTTCTTCTCAATCTCACATCCGTTAGCTCCATCCTATTGATAGCCACACTTGATGTTTCCCAATTCGCAGTGATGGGGCAGGTATCTCCAAATATAAATGGGAAACCAGGGACTGAACCGGGAGGACCGCGCTTGGCTCCCCCCACTCCAGGGAAACCAGGGACTGAACCAGGAGGACCGCGGTTCGTTCAACCTACTGACGAGGTTTTGTTTTCCGGCGATAAACTAAGAGTAACCCGCACAGCAAATTCATGTATCAAGGGTAAGATAGACTTTACCGCCTTAGTACCAGAAAATAAAAGCGCACGTACTGTCTCAGAATATCCTGTATTCTTTTTCTACTTACCTCAAACAGATGCACCACAAGCCGAGTTTGTCCTGCAAGATGAAAACGGGAAACAGATTTATCAAACTACCCTAAAAATCAACAATTCATCAGGGGTAACAGGTGTGAGTATTCCCGCCAATGGCAATATGTCGCCCTTGCAAGTAGGCAAAAATTACCGTTGGTTTGTGGCATTGATTTGCGACCCTCAAGACAGATCTGCTGATGTATCCGAACAAGGTATTTTACGTCGAGTTGAACTCAGTGCAGATATCCGCAGTAAGTTAGAGAAAGCTGATGTGCGAGAAAAAACCTTTATTTATGCTCAGAATGGGATTTGGCAAGATGCTCTGAGCAATTTAGCAGCCGCTCGTCTGGCTAATCCCAATGATGCCAAACTAACTGCGGATTGGGCCAGCTTGTTAGATTCAGTAAAATTGGGCGAAATTGCTCCAGAGCCGATCGTGGAAATCGCTCCAGAGCCTAGCACTCCAATCGAGCCACAGCCATAGTTTATTGTCCACGGGTGCATCTGTGTTTTGCAAATATATTCGTAGGATGCTCTAGCATGACCGCTGTAAATCTCTGGCGCGAGCTAATAAATTGTCTGCGGTCATGCTTCGCCCTTACAAAATCGGGATGCTCCCTATCAGTGCAACCGGAATCGATCTAATTTCCAACCATTCCCGTTCAGAAAGTGGTTGCACTTCCAAATGTATTTCAAAACAACGACAAGCAGCCATTTTCAAAGCTTCAATTAGAGTTTTTATTAAATCATTTCCATCTTGAACTAGAGGTGATTTCATGGTAATTAATTCTTCTCCAAAAACTTGATAAAATAAATCACAATCCGGCTGTAAACGCATAGAACCGTGTTGCAAAATAGCATCGCCCCTGCGTAATTGGGCGCTACCAATTAACTTATAGCCATCAGGTGTAACTAAATCTGCACCCGTCGCAGTTCCAAAACAATTAGGATTGTGAATGTAATTTCGTCCGGCTTCCCCGTAGTGCAAATCCACACCCATCGCCTTCCAACCTTCAATCAAAAACTGGCAGATATCCTGATAAGCTTGGAGACGACTCCCCGCAAATCCCGACACTACCACCGCATAAGTTAAATCTCCCTGGTGCAGCACAGCCCGCCCGCCGCTTGGTCTGCGTACTAAGTCTACAGACATTCCGCGCCAAGATAGCTGCTCCCAAAAGTCTGGCCATCGGCGTTGGTGATAGCCCAAAGAAATTGTCGCTGGTGTCCAAGTATAAAATCGTAGAGTTGGCGGAATTTTGCCGGCCAGATGCTGTTCCAGGAGCCATTGGTCGATCGCCATCTGCACCGTACCAGAAGCTTGCAGCAGCGGAATTAAACGCCAAACAGAATTAGTCATCGGTCTCCAGTCCTCAGTTTGCGTTCCATAATGGACAGGATGTTTTAAAATTGGTAATAGTCATGGGAAGCTGTGAAAGTAAGTTTGTGTAAATTTCACCGATCCAATGCTGTAGCAATAAATAGGAAAAATAATTCTTTAACCATGAGCAACAGTGTAATTGTCATTACCGACGAAAAGTTTGAAACGGAAGTCCTGAAAGCAGAGCAGCCAGTGCTTGCCTACTTTTGGGCTGCTTGGTGTGGCCCTTGCAAACTGGTATCGCCTTCGATAGACTGGATCGCAGAAAATTACAGCGATCGGCTGAAAGTGGTTAAAATGGAAATTGACCCCAATCCAGCTACTGTCAAACAGTATAAAGTAGAAGGAGTCCCTGCTATCAGGCTGTTTAAAAATTCTGAATTAGTGATGTCTCACGAGGGAGCTATTACTAAACAAAAATTGACAGGTTTGTTAGACGCTAATTTATAAATTTTTGAATGTTGAGATATTTGTCCTTGGATGGGTGCGGGTTTATGAGATTAGTCTTAGGTAATGATTGTCGGTAAAACCTGCCCCCGGCCAAGGCAATGTACTCGTTCATCAACTTAGCAGATACCCGATTTCACAAAAGTTGTCTAGGAGCTAAAAAAACATTTTATGGCTTGTTTAAAGCCTTTTAGATGACAATATTTTTGTAAGTTTAGAAAAACTTACACAAACCTCTAGCCACGGCCCGATCGCACTTCTAAAATCTTATGGTAACACTTCAGCTCAGACAGCTCGATATTCCCCTAGGACAGCGAGTGCTGCTACACGATGTTAGTTGGTCAGAATTTGAAGCAATTTTAGTAGAAATGGGTGAATATCGCTCCGCGCGCTTAGCTTATAGCCAAGGAACATTGGAGATTCGGATGCCTTTACCAGAACATGAGGTAGATAAAGAACTAATTGGTGATATGGTGAAAATATTACTAGAAGAATTAGAAATAGATTGCGAGTGCTTTGGTTCCACGACTTTTAAACGAGAAACCCAAAAAAGCGGTGTGGAACCAGATCGGTGTTTCTATATTGAAAACCATCAGCAAATGAGAGGGAAACGGCGGGTGGATTTAACAGTAGATCCTCCTCCTGATTTGGCAATTGAAATCGATGTCACTTCCAAAACGCAATTAGATGCTTATCAAGCTTTACAAGTTCCTGAACTGTGGCGGTATGAAAATAATCAATTGCAAATTAATGTACTGCAAGATGGGAGATATGTTGCATTCCCAAGTAGCCCTATTTTTCCAGGATTACCAATTGTTGAAATGATAGCCGAGTTTGTAGCTCAAAGTACAAGTCTAGGTAGAAGCGCGAGTTTAAGAAATTTTCGCGATCGCATTAGGCGGCTAGAAAAAATGTTGTAGAGGTAGGTTTCACAAACCATTGATTTGGGAAACAAACCATATAGTAAACTTGCATCTACAGGAACTAAAATTACAAAATTAATTGATAAAACTATGAAATTTGCCGATCGCTTACAACCTCTACAATTTAATGTATTTGCCGATATGGATCGGGCGAAATCTCTAGCGAGAATCGCCGGTAAAAATGTGATTGATTTGTCTCTAGGTTCTTCCGATTTGCCGACTGCTGCTCACATTACAGAGGCGATCGCACTTTCTCTGTCAGACTCCAGCACCCACGGCTATTTGCTGTTTAACGGGACGAAATCTTTTCGGGAAGCAGCCACGACTTGGTACGAACAAAAATTCGGGATTTCCGTCAATCCAGAAACCGAAGTGCTGCCTTTAATTGGTTCCCAAGAAGGCACGGCCCATTTGCCTTTAGCTATACTCAACCCCGGAGATTTTGCTTTGTTGCTCGATCCGGGTTATCCCTCCCATGCGGGCGGTGTTTATTTGGCTGGCGGGCAAATTTATCCGATGCCGTTGTTGGTAGAAAATCAGTTTTTGCCAGTATTTGATGATATTCCCAAACCAGTTTTAGCTCAGTCGAAGATGATGGTTTTGAGTTATCCTCATAATCCCACAACTGCGATCGCACCTTTAGCCTTTTTTGAGAAAGCCGTCGCTTTTTGTCTGGAAAACGGGCTGGTTTTGGTGCACGATTTCCCCTATGTGGATTTGGTTTTTGACGATCGCCATTATAGCATAGATGCACAGCCAAAGCAACAGGCTTACCAGGATATTCCAGGTAACGAGGAGCATCGAAAAGTGATGGCACCGTCTATTTTTCAGGCAGATCCAGATAAAAGCGTGTCGATCGAGTTTTTTACACTCTCGAAGTCCTACAATATGGGTGGTTTTCGAGTCGGATATGCGATCGGCAATGCCCAAATCATTGAAGCACTGCGACAGGTAAAAGCCACCGTAGATTTCAATCAATACCAAGGAATTTTGAATGGAGCGATCGCGGCATTAACTGGCCCCCAGGACACCGTTAAAACCTGTGTAGAAACCTTCCGACAACGGCGGGATACCTTCATCCATGCTTTACAAGACATTGACTGGGAAGTACCATTACCCCCCGCCACCATGTACGTTTGGGCGAAACTCCCAGAACCTTGGGCTTTAGATTCCGTGAAATTTTGCACTGAGTTAGTACAAAGCACAGGAGTTGCAGCTTCCCCCGGTGCCGGCTTTGGCAAATCTGGAGAAGGCTATGTGCGATTTGCCTTAGTTGAATCACCGGAAATTTTGGCAGAAGCTGTCAGAAGAATTGCTGAATTTCAAAGTTGAGTTCCTGCTCGCATTGAATAGGCTCTATCTTCTCTGTACCAACTTTTTGTCCCTATAGTGCCTATTCATTTCGTGCTGATTCCTGGTATTTTTCCAAGATACCACTCGACAGCATGAGTCTGGGCCAAACTAACAAGAAAAAACCCATCCACGCTAATAATGGTATAGCCACTATAACTGTAATCCAAACACTTTTAAATAAAAACCAACTGCCACTAATCAGACTAATTCCTGTCAAAAGAATCGACCAAGGCTGACACCACCAAGGTTTGAAATCCCAAGCGCTAATTTTTTTTAGTTCCGAAACATTTTTCATATTAGTTATTAGTTATTGGTAATTAGTTATTGGTAATTGGTAATTGGTAATTGGTAATTGGTGATTGGTGATTGGTGATTGGTGATTGGTGATTGGTGATTGGTAATTGGTGATTGGTGATTGGTGATTGGTAATTGGTAATTGGTGTTAATTCCAATTCCCCATTCCCAATTCCCCATTCCCAATTCCCCATTCCCAATTCCCCATTCCCCCCTCACCAGTCAGTATCGGTGCCCTTCGACTCTACTCGCCTAACCGCGGACTCCAAGGGTGGAAGGGCTGGATTTACTTTTTTTTGACCGCCGATGAACTCGGATGAGGGCCTTTTTGATCTTTGACCTCATATTTCCCAGTAATGGTAAAATGCGATCGCCATAGCAATTTCAGTTCCATAGGTTGCTAACTTGCTAGGCTAGAAACTAGCAAACCAAAAAATCCAGCCACTCCAAGGTCAATCGCGAACCATGAGACTAGACGAAGCCGTAGAATTTGCCGAAAACCCTGAACCGCGTTGTCCCTGCGTCCTCCTGTTGGACACCTCCGGTTCAATGCAAGGTGCTCCTATAGATGCCTTGAATGAAGGGCTGCAAACTTTTAGAGACGATCTGATTAAAGATGAATTGGCAAAAAAGCGAGTCGAAGTCGCGATTATTTCCTTTGACAATCATATCAAAGTTGTGCAGGATTTCGTGACGGCCGACCAATTCGAGACACCACTGCTGAAAGCCCAAGGACAAACTCACATGGGTGCAGGTATTCAGCAAGCGCTAGATTTAATCGCCGCCCGCAAATCTGAATATCGCAACAACGGAATTACCTATTATCGGCCGTGGGTATTTATGATTACTGATGGAGAACCCCAAGGGGAATCGGACGATATTGTAGACATCGCTTCACGGCGGATTAAAGAGGAAGAAACTAATAAGCGCGTTGCTTTTTTTGCGGTAGGAGTCGAAGGTGCTAATATTAGCCGTCTCGCCGAAATTGTGGAACGGACTCCTGTAAAATTGAAAGGATTGGACTTTAGGGAGATGTTTATTTGGCTGTCAGCTAGTATGCAGCGAGTTTCTCACTCAAAAATTGATGAACAAGTAGCCTTACCACCTCCGGGGTGGGGAACCGTTTAGTCATTGGTTATTGGTGATTGGTTATTTGTTATGAGTCGCAGGTGACAACTAACTACTAACAACTAACTACTAACAATTAACTACTAACAATTAACTACTAACATCTGATAACTGACAAATGACAGAACAAATGACAAAGTGGCAAGTGGTAGCGGCATCGGTGATGGGGACGAGTCACTCCAAGCGATCGCAACCTTGTCAAGATGCCCACTGCTGGCGACTGTTACCCAATGGTGTTTTGGCGGCCTCCGTTGCCGATGGTGCCGGTTCGGCAACACTGGCAGAAGTAGGTGCTAAAATTGCCGTGGAAGCAGTTGTCGAAACAATTTGTGGGCAATCAGAAATGCTGCCTGAAGATGACAGCCAATGGCAAGTATTCCTGACATCGGCACTCCAAGTCGCACGGGCGGCTGTGGAAACAGAAGCCGCGACGCGGGGAGTGGGGGCTAGAGATTTAGCTTGCACTTTAATTGCGGTGGTGGCTACATCAGAATTAATCGCCGTTGCTCAAATCGGTGATGGTGCGGCGGTGGCGGGTGATAATCAAGGAAGTGCGATCGCCCTGACAGTACCTCCCTGTGGTGAATATATCAATGAAACCATTTTTTTGATTTCTCCCAACGCCATAGAAACCGCACAATTTCATGTGCGACGGGAAAAAATGGCGCATTTAGCCGTGTTTTCCGACGGTTTGCAAATGCTAGCCCTGAAAATCCCCGAAGGCGTACCCCACGGTCCATTTTTTGCACCCCTGTTTCGATTTTCGGCTCAAGTTCAAGATGAGTCTGATGCACAACAGCAGTTGGAGTCTTTTTTGCGATCGCCCCGCGTTTCCGAACGTACCGATGATGACTTAACATTATTGTTGGCAAGTTGTTTGAGTTCGCAAGCACCAGAAAATTAACAGTAGACATCTTGCAACAGTGAGTCTTGTAAAACTTTATTAAGTTTGTCCGCAGTAGAAAGAAATTATCTGCGTCGGTTGGCGTTCATCTGCGCTACAAAACCGATTCTGATTTGGGCAAGAAGTCTCATCTGTTCAACGTAGCGGTTCTATAATAAAATCGACTTGTCAACAATTATGCTCCCGTTTAACAGTAGGTCATCACTTGCAAGCACAAGAGATTAAGGATCAACTCAAATCCCTAATTAGCGAAGCATATCCAATAGATCCGAGTTTGGCGAGAAGATTGGATGAAATTTATCGCTGGGTAAAAGATGTCAAACCCGGTTCGCTAACTGCCAAAAAATTTGTGATGGCGTTTCTGCTACAGCTTGTCAGTGATTCCGAAGTTTGGTTGGCTGTCAAATCTCTACCTTCGGAAGCAGCACAGCAAGCTGCCTTTGAGTTAATGAGTTCTGCCGAGAGATATTGGTATAGCTATCTCTTTCCTAAATGGCTGAGTGAAACCGATCGCAAATTTTATATTTGGAAGAAAAAATTAATGGCTGGAGACTTTTATCCGGCTGACGAGCAGATCCTGCAATCGATAATAACTCACATTCAGCAGCGAGAAGATACTTCTTTTATACAGCGTTATATAGCCGATCTTTCGATGGCCACTGATTCCATAGTCAGCAGCCGGGAACATCAGCCTTTATGTATACAAATCACGAGTATTTCGGATGAATTTTCGCAAGAAAAGTATGATAATTGGCAAAAAACTCTTCAGGAATGGGGGATTGACAGAGGATTATTTTTAAGTTACAATCCTAGTATTGAAAATTCGGTAGTTCGATTAGTTAACATGGCATTATACAACAGCGATAATTTACAGCCGGGGACTTACCTAAAATTTTCCTAGAATCCAGAAGGGAGCCGCGTAAATGTTGTTAAAAAAAGTTGTGAAAAAATGTGAATATTTATCTGTCGGCTATTCCTCAGCATTCTCTGCCTTTCCGGGCTAAAAAAATCTAATTTAGACAAAACAAAATAAGATGGCTTTAAGTCCAACCTAGGAACTAGCCGCTGGAAACAGCGATTAGGCACGCAGGAATTACGAATTCAACGGCAAAAAAACCAGGTTTCTCGTTCTGCTACTACTGAAGCTTAAATAACGCAATTAATTTAAGAAACCCGCTTTTTGAGTCCTGGACAACAAAATAGCTTCCTAGCAGATGGGTAACTAAGATATTTGCTATGAATAGACCCTTGTGAAGCCCTAGATATTTCCCTAGCCCGATAGTATAGCAACCTTAAAATTCGATCAAAAATAACACCATGACAGCACAAGGCACAACGACTGTTGAAAAAAGTTTACAAAAAGTGTTGGAAAAACTGGAATCTGCCCGAAAAATGCAGGATGACTGGATGAAAAATGGGATAAATTTTGTAGATTTGTATGTGGATGATGCTGGTGGAGATTGGTTGGCAGAATGGGGAAAAGCGGAAGCAGAAGATTTAGAAGTTGACAGGATTACCAGTATAGATGTTGAGGCTATCAAAATAGCGATCGGCTTTTCTAACTTTCAGAAAACACAATTACTGGAAATAGCCTTGACTCACCGTGGCGATACGAAGGATTTTCGAGGCACATCTTTTGACTCGTCAGTGGATCGAGATGTCAAGTACAAAAGGCTGGCTCTCCTAGGAAGCGCGATTTTGAGTGCGGTTGTCACCGATTACCTATACCGCCAGTATCCTCAGCTCGATCGAGATTGTATCTCAAATTTAAAATCTCAGTTAGTAGACAAGAACAAACTATCGGAGTTTGCGATTAGTTTGAGTTTGCAGGAACTTAGCTTGCAGAGTGTTCATGGGAAAGAAACAGAAAAAAGTGAGTATAAGAGATTTCTGGGGGAAACTTTTGAGGCGGTGTTTGGGGCGATTTACTTGGAGTGCGATCGCGATTTTTTGCGTGCGGGCGACTGGCTGATTCAGAATTTCATCGCCAAAGCAGTTGCTGAGAAGATTAGTCAAAAAAGCGATCTAATTGAAGGGACAAAAATTTCGCCACAAATAGCTGTGAAACGGAGGCGAATCCTGGGTGGAGAAATTTTAGAGGCGATCGCATTTGACTATCTGTACCACCGTTTTCCCGAAGGTAATGTCAGCGATCTAACTCACTGGAAAAAAATGTTAGTGGCCAAAGAGATTTTCCCCAAAGAATTCAAGACAAAATTAGGCAATCAGTACCTGGAATTGGGCAGTAATTTCTCGCGCACCCGCGACTGGCTAGTTAATAATTTTATCAAAACAGCAGTGGCAGAACTGGTAGAGGAGAGAGAAAATCAATTAAACTAAAACTAGAAAACAAATAATGCAGTATTGTGGAATAGGCCTCAAGAGCCTGTTAATAAATTTATCAGTGGGGTCAGTGCTTCCATCAAAAATCCCAAATCCCAAATCTCAAATCGATAGAATCGATATATATATGGAATTCTATGCAGTTGCAGCGGCAATTTAGCGGACAACCGATCGCGATCGACACTAACACGGCGATCGCCAGTGGAGGTGAAGGTCGCATCTATCCCATCCCCCAAGACCAGTCCCTAGTAGCAAAAATTTACCACAGACCGACAGAGGAAGACGGCGACAAACTCACAGTCATGTTCAGTATGCCACCAGATGCGCCGATCGCCGCACCGGGACACGCTTCAATTGCTTGGCCACTGGATTTACTGCATACTGTGGGCGGGCGAGAAAAAATCGTCGGTTTTGTGATGCCCCGCGTCACCAAGGTGTCGCCAGTTCACACTTTTTACACTCCCAAAACCCGTCGCGAACAAAAACCCCTATTTAACTATCTTTACCTGCATCGCACCGCCCGAAATCTGGCAGCCGCCGTCAACGCCCTCCATGTACGGGGTTACGTGATCGGCGATGTGAATGAGTCGAATATCCTCGTCACCGACACAGCTTTAGTAACCTTGGTAGATACGGATTCCTTTCAAGTACGCGATCCCTATACAGGTTACGTTTATCGGTGTCCCGTGGGGAAGCCAGAGTTTACACCACCGGAATTGCAGGGAAAAACTTTTCGGGATATTGACAGAGCCCCAGAACATGATTTGTTCGGCTTAGCGGTGCTGATTTTTCAACTACTGATGGAAGGTACGCACCCGTTTTCGGGAGTTTATCTCGGTACGGATGAACCGCCGCCCTTAGAAGCGAGAATTCGATCGGGCCATTTCCCCTCTGGCACCAAGCGGATTCCCTATCGCCCCATGCCCGCAGCACCAGCTTGGGAAATGCTGCATCCCCGACTGCGACAGATGTTTATCCGCTGTTTTGAGGATGGGCATAGCAGTCCTTTGGCGCGCCCGGATGCCAAAACTTGGGTAAATGCGCTGCGGGAAGCGGAAGATGCTCTAATTACTTGCAGCAAAAATAATCAACATAAATACGGCAATCATCTCAATCGCTGTCCTTGGTGCGATCGGGCAAAACTGCTCAGAGGGCGCGATCCATTCCCCTCGCGGGAAGCAGTCCGCAACGGAGTGAACTTGCAGCCTGCGAAAAATCAGCGTCAGAAGCCCAAACCCCCCGCTGTTGTACGGGAGACCGCAAGATCCAGACAACAGCCTTCTACGGGACTGCCACGGTCTCTAGGTCAATATCAGCCGCCACTGTTGCCGATGCCGATGTCTTCTCGGACTCCGCCTGCGACAGTACCTGTTAGCAAGTTGGAACGGGTATTTCAGGATGCAGGTTGGGGTGGTGTTTGGGGCGGTTTGTGTTTGGCGGCGGTGGCGGGGGTATTTTCGGCGATCGCTGAGGGTGGTGGGGCGATTTTGGGGGCGATTTTTGTGGGTTCGATTTGGGGCGCTTTTTTTGGGATGATATGGGGCATTTTGGCTGTACCTCCGAATCGGATTTTGCGGAAGTGGGTGGGTGTTTTGGTGGGGACTTTGTGGGGGGCTTTTGTGTTGGCGGCGATCGGGGGTGTGGTGTTTGGGGCGATTAGTGAGAATCCGGCGATCGGTCGAGGAATTTGGTCTGGTGTGGGGGTGGGTATTGTCTGGGGCTTGGTTTGGACAAGTTTTAAGCCTCCTCTGATAGTGCCGATGGGGAGAGTTTGGGGCCGACGGGGAGCGTTTTTGGGGGCGGTCTGGGGGGCGTTTTTGGGGACTTTGGCTGGTGTTTGTTTGGGTTCGGGGTTGGTGGTTTGGCAGCAATATAGTGGGACGATGACTCC
Organism: Microcoleus anatoxicus; assembly: GCF_042465725.1. Taxonomy (GTDB): domain Bacteria; phylum Cyanobacteriota; class Cyanobacteriia; order Cyanobacteriales; family Microcoleaceae; genus Microcoleus; species Microcoleus anatoxicus. The sequence continues at coordinate 5,555,133 of NZ_CP120853.1, forward strand.
GGGGAATGAGTTTGCGAATTTGTTGTTGGTGGTGGCGATGGTGGCGGCGGGGGTGGGTTCCCTTGGTGGTACGGTTTCTGGGAGTTTGTTGGGTTTTTGTGGGTTTGCGCCGAAGTTGCCGGTGTCGTTTCAGCCTTCGGGGGTGAGAGGGGGGTTTTTGGGAGGGATTTGGGGCAGTTTCTTGGGGGCGATCGTCGGTATGGTGTTGGGTGGGGGCTTGTCGTTAGTGTTTCCGGCTATCAACCCTGGGGTGGTGGGAGATTTTGCTCCTGTGGCGGGGGCGATCGTGGGTTCGGGTTTGGGAGCGATTTGGGGGGTGGTTTCGGGTATGGTGTGGGGGGCTTTGGGGAAATGGTGAATCCTTTTGGGTGGGAAATGCGTCAATGGGTAGGTGTTAAAATCGAGGTGTAAGATTTTTGGGCGGCGTTGCTGAGTTAGAGTATGAATAGGAGGAATAATTTATGCAATGCCCAGAATGTAAATTAACCCATATCTGTAAAAATGGCAAGAAGAAAGGAAAACAGAATCACATTTGTGTCCAATTCGCTCCATACACTGATAGGTTTTAGAAATGAGCAGTTCACAGAACTTGGTTCAATGCCCAAAATGTCGTTCTTTAGTAAGATTTGATCGGCTGAAAAATCATTTGAAGAAAGTTCATCATGATCAACAATCTGTTGTCGATAGCGAAGAATCTAACGATGAGTCTGATGACTATGTAGATTGGTATGCTTGCAACAGCGTAGATCGAATGGATGGAAGCAAGTATATTGGATATTATCGACGTGAATACAAAGACAGTCGCTTCGGTTCCTTTCCAGTACATGATGACTATAGTGAAGAGTCATGGGCAGATGATAATCCCTGGGAATAGAGTTTGTGGCGTTGCTGAGTTAGAGTATGAATAGGAGGAATAATTTATGCAATGCCCAGAATGTAAATCAACCCATATCCGTAAAAACGGCAAAAAGAAAGGAAAACAAAATCACATTTGTGTCCAATGTTGCCGTCAATTCATCAATCAGGGATTGAAACGATATTAACTTTAGTATCAACAATAGAATTTCAGCCAAGAATGCACTTCTGACCACAAAGCAGGATTCTCAAGATAAGGATTCATCCCTGGAAAATTTGGTGTCATGGCTTCCTTGCAGTAAGTGTTTCATTCATCCAAACAGTATCCGATTCTGACAAAGCGGGAATTGGGGGGCGACTGTAATCAATCCTTAAGTCATAGCTCCCCCGATCGTAAATCTCGTCTAGCAATGACTTTAGATCGATCGCTGGTTCTGGTTCATCAGCCTCTAATGGTACTGGGAATTCAGGAATTTTATCTCGCACGCTTAAGCTGTAAAGTAGAGCCTTTGGACGAGTTTCGCTATGACTCACCACGATTCGATAGTGGCTTTGCTCAAAATCTCCGACCATTTCCATCGATTTCCCCTGGCGCAACAAATCGATTTCAACAAAGTGAGTTGCGCTACCCAAAATTTTTAACCGCTTTGTTTCGTATTGCAACCGCCCGATTCCCACCTGTTTGTTTTTTGGAGAAAGCACCTCAATGATGGTCACAACTTCCTCGGTTTCCACGGCATGAATTTCTAGGTATGCTTCCGTCAAAGTCTCTGGCAAGGGTAGTAATACTTCTGTAGGTTGCGTTTTTACAGCAACCGCGAGATTGGATGCCGGAGATTGAAGAGCTGATGGTGTACTTTGTACTGAGATATCCGGTACACCTATTAGCAAAGTCATATCTTCGTTCACCTCGTATACGCGCTCCTCAATGGCAACAATGTACTTCGGGCGAAGCTTAGGGCCGAGGTCATTGGCAAGAGCGGTAATTAGCCGATGGTGAATTCCCGCCCAAAGGGAAGGATGCTCTAAATAGGGATTCATACCCGGAAAGGGATTAGTCATAAAAAAACTTTTATTCGTGCTGGTGTAATTATAGCCGCAATTAAACTAAACCCCTATTAGGGATTGAAACAAGCCGCAGGCAGCGATCGAACGATCGGCATCGGCAAATTAGATACATAAACTAAAAAGCTGCCAACCCAACAGGTGACAGCTTTTTAGTAGCCGTGTTTGCGATCGCAACGATCGAGCTTAATCGAAGCCAGTCCGACCAATACCCATTTGCAAAAGCATGGTTTTCACATCCTCAAATAATTGGCCGCAGTAGTAATACTGCTTGTGGCGTAAATCGGCTAGATAGTAACCGGCTTTACCGGCATTGAGCCGAAATAGCTCGGTAACAACCTGCTGCTTTGAGATGCCATAATGCAACTCAAAGTCTTGAAAATCTACTGCGAAAGGCAGGGGGTTATAAAATATTTCGCCTTTTTTTAACGCCCACCCGCCCGGTTTGCGTTCTAAGATACGGATGTAATCGGGACAGACAACTGCATCAGACATACGACGTTACATATCTTATGAAAAAGTTTGCGACCGCCCTCAAGGTGGCTCTTGAAGGCGGTCTAAGAAAGACTAGCTAGGCGCTATCAGGGATTGAAACTGCGAAATAAATAATTTAGGATTTACGCAGTGTTTAGAAACCGAGTTTTTTTACAAAAATACTTGATTATCAACCGCAGATTCGGTAAAAAACCCGGTTTCTGATCCCCATCGTCTGATAACTCTCAAAACAAATTTTCACTTGAGATGACAATGACAATTCGGCTTTTCAATCAAAGACTCAACCAAAGCATTCAAAGCCACCGCCGCCAACAATCCACCGCCAAAAGTCCCCACAGTCGTAATATAAGGAACACCCGATCGCACTAAACGCCGTTTCGCCACTGGAGCATGACTAAAACCGATCGGCATACCAATCACCAAAGCCGGTTGCAGTTCCCCTAGCTCGATCGCCTCACAAACAGCCATTAACACAGAAGGCGCATATCCTATCACCAATATACATCCTTTTTCCACTTGCAACAACTGTTCAAACCATCCTTTTTTTTGCCAAAATTCCTGTTCCGCTTCCCCAGGAGCATTAATGTGTGGAGCGTCAATTAAATTGACAATACTTGTTCCCAAATGTGCTAACCTAGTAGCATCCAAAGCAGCAAAAACTGGCGACACATCAGCCACAATTTGACAACGATTTTTCAAAGCTTCCCGCGCCGATTGAATCGCAGTTTCGCTCAACTTCACAAACGGCAATAGGGAACAATCACCACTAGCTAATACCAGTTTTGAAAGCAAGTCTACCTCAATTTCTGAGCGATCGCTCAAATCCGGCAACAAATGCTGCAAAGATTCCTCAAAATTCTCCGGGTGAGAATGCGCCACAGCATCCCAACTCTCCCAAAGTTGTTCCAACTCACCCAGTCCCCCCTCAGTTTCCACCTGCAACAGCCTCATTTGCGCCAATGCTTCCCCTTGAACCGCTTGACAGGAGAGATCCCGCCCCAGCAAACCCTCCAGCGCTAAAGCCGTTTGTCGGAGGCGAACTATCTGCTCAGTAACAGAAAGATACTGTTGCTGTAGAGTCCCCATCAGCGCGTCAGGAGAAGCATCCCCATCAGTTTCTAACAACTTGCGGATGTGGGAAAGCTGAAAACCTTGCTGTTTGAGTGCGACTATTTTTTGCAGTTTCTGCACATCGCTGCGGGTGTAGAGTCGGTAATTAGAGGTCGATCGCACTGCGGTCGAAAGCAGCCCCAAGGAGTGATAATGTCTTACCATCCGGGGGGTGACAGCACCTTGAACTGCTTCTGTAAGTTGTTTGATTGTTAGGTATTTTTGCATTTGATTTGGGATGCTTGGATTGTATATTGGGCCCTCGCATTCACCCGCAGTCCGCCGGGGATTGAAATCCCCGTCTCATAGCAAAAGTCGGTTAAAACCGACTGAAACATTACATCCAATTTTGAACTCTCTTCAGTCCTCTTTCAGAGGACTTGCGCTATGAGACAGGGATTTCAATCCCTGTCGGGCTGTCGGATGTAACGAATGGCAAGTTGAAGGCGAGGGCCCTCGCATTCACCCGCAGTCCGCCGGGGATTGAAATCCCCGTCTCATAGCAAAAGTCGGTTAAAACCGACTGAAACATTAAATGCAACTCTCAACTCTTTTCAGTCCTCTTTGAGAGGACTTGCGCTATGAGACAGGGATTTCAATCCCTGTCGGGCTGTCGGATGTAACGAATGGCAAGTTGAAGGCGAGGGCCCTCGCACTCACCCGCAGTCCGCCGGGGATTGAAATCCCCGTCTCATAGCAAAAGTCGGTTAAAACCGACTGAAACATTAAATGCAACTCTCAACTCTCTTCAGTCCTCTTTGAGAGGACTTGCGCTATGAGACAGGGATTTCAATCCCTGTCGGGCTGTCGGATGTAACGAATGGCAAGTTGAAGGCGAGGGCCCTCGCACTCACCGCAGTCCGCCGGGGATTGAAATCCCCGTCTCATAGCAAAAGTCGGTTAAAACCGACTGAAACATTACATCCAATTTTGAACTCTCTTCAGTCCTCTTTGAGAGGACTTGCGCTATGAGACAGGGATTTCAATCCCTGTCGGGCTGTCGGATGTAACGAATGGCAAGTTGAAGGCGAGGGCCCTCGCACTCACCGCAGTCCGCCGGGGATTGAAATCCCCGTCTCATAGCAAAAGTCGGTTAAAACCGACTGAAACATTAAATCCAATTTTCAACTCTCTTCAGTCCTCTTTGAGAGGACTTGCGCTATGAGACAGGGATTTCAATCCCTGTCGGAATCTCGGATGTAACCAGGGGCGAGTTGATGACGAATTTATTTTGGTTTTACTCTTGACATTGACATTAATGTCAAGGTTTAGGCTACAGAAGTCATTCTACCAAATCAAATTTTTCCAATGACTTCTAATTCCATCTCAATTTCTCGCATCTCTCAGTTAGCAGAAGAACATCCCGACGCTTTAACCGCCACCCTGTGTGGAATTCTGGTCATTTTGGGTTCCCTAGCGCTGCAACTAGGCTGGTTGGGTTTGGCTTTATTCATCCTCCCGGCTGCTTATGTCATCGGCGGTTATTCCAGCGCCCGCGAAGGATTAACGACGCTTTTTCAAGAACATGAATTAGATGTCGATTTGCTAATGATTGTGGCTGCTTTGGGGGCGGCCAGTTTGGGGCTGTGGCGGCATGAATATCATTTAATTATTGACGGCGCTGTTTTGATTTTAATCTTTGCGATTAGCGGTGCCCTAGAAGGTTATGCTATGCAGCGGACTGAACGCAGCATCCGCAGTTTGATGAGTTTGACTGCGGATACTGCTAGGGTGGTGCTTGATGGCGATGAACGGGAAATTGCGATCGATAAATTGCAAATTGGCGATCGCATTTTAGTCAAGCCAGGAGAAATAATTCCCACCGATGCGATAATTGTAGAAGGTGCTAGCAGCCTAAATCAAGCCTCAATCACCGGCGAATCTATGCCCGTGGAAAAAACAGCAGGCGATGAAGTTTATGCCGGAACAATTAACGGTTTCGGCGCGCTACAAATAGAAGTCCACAAAACCCCAGAAAGCAGTTTAATTCAGCGCGTCATTCGGCTGGTACAGCAAGCACAAACCGCAGCGCCTCCTTCTCAAATGTTTGTGGAAAAATTCGAGCGTGGTTATGCTCGATTTATTGTAGTTTTTGGATTGCTGTTGGCAACTTTGCCACCGTTTGTTTTAGGCTGGAATTGGGAGGATACTATCTATCGGGCGTTGATTTTCCTAGTAGTCGCTTCTCCCTGCGCGTTGATGGCTTCGATTATGCCGGCGCTGCTTTCGGGCATTGCTAATGGCGCGAAACAAGGGATTTTGTTTAAAAGTGGTGCAGATTTAGAGATAATTGGTAAAGTTAGGGCGATCGCCTTTGATAAAACAGGAACTCTGACTACCGGAAAACCGGAAGTTATCCAAATTGTCCCCGCCACCGGATATACTGAAACAGAAGTTCTGCAATTAGCTGCTGCTTTGGAAACTTACTCAGAACACGCGATCGCAATTGCCATTGTCGAAGCCGCCCAAAAGCAAAAATTAGCACTTCCCATCGCCACCGAAGTTCAAGCCAAAGTCGGCCAAGGAATTGTCGGCAAAATCAACAACCAAATCATCTCCATTGGTAAAGCTAATTTTGTAAAAGCAACAGGAGAGTTAACTCAAGTCAGTCAACAGTTGCAAGCAGCAGGAAAAACAGTGGTTTGGGTGAGTCAGGGCGATGAACTGTTGGGCATAATTGCTGTAGCAGACACCCTCCGCCCCGAAGCAGCCAATACCATCAAACGCTTGACCAAGTTAGGCGTAGAACATATAATTATGCTGACAGGTGACAATCAGCAAACAGCTCAATACATCGCCCACGAATTAGGCATCAAAGAAGTCTATGCCGAACTGTTACCAGAAGACAAAGTAGCCGTAATTCAACGACTGCAAAAACAGTATCAAACCGTCGCCATGGTAGGAGACGGCATCAACGATGCCCCCGCCCTCGCTCAAGCCTCTGTGGGAATTGCCATGGGAATTTCGGGCAGCGATGTAGCTTTGGAAACTGCGGATATCGTATTAATGGCCGATAGATTAGAACAGCTAGCAAAAGCAATTATTTTAGGGCGTCGCGCTCAAAATGTTGTCAAACAAAACATTGTTTTTGCACTCAGTTGTATTATGCTATTACTGGCGGCTAATTTTATCGGAAATATTACCATGCCTTTAGGTGTCATCGGTCACGAAGGCTCTACAGTAATAGTAACATTAAGCGGCTTGCGATTGCTGAGAAATTAGAGAAATGCGACGCAGAGGAAGAGCGACATAAAATCCACCATAACTAGGAATAATTAGCCCCCTTTCCTCCTCCTCTGCGCTCTCTGCGCTCTCTGCGGTAAAAAAAATCAAAATATTAAGAAAAAATACAATTAACGAACAAATCATCGGTTTCATCGATTTAGTACCATCCAGGAGCCCCCGCCGATCCCGTACCGCTACCGGAACACCTCCAAGCCCAAGAAAACGAAGCGCGGCAACAAATGGGCTCTCTCGGATATTTTGTGAAAGCAGAACCCTGTGAAGCGTCAAGAATCACCGCGCCTGATAGACGGTGAGTATTTCAACTGTTGGCGTATAATTTGGTTGAGTATCCAATTGGAAATCTAATTTAGTAGACAAAGATTATGGGCGAATCTAAACGTCGCAAAGAGGCGATCGGCGACAAGTATGGTGAAGAAGAACGTATCTATCCCTGGCTCCCGATCACGAAAACCCAAAGCGCAGATTTTTTGAAGTGGACAAGTCGCGGAAGCTGGATCGGGATTAGTTTGCTGGTTGCTTGGTGGGTTGTAGTGCGATTTGTCGGCCCCGCCGCGGGCTGGTGGTTGGTTGATTGATGCTAGGCTCGACTAATGCCTGTGCGTGCGATCGGGCATTTTGTCGAGTGCCACTAAATTTTTTGGGAAATTGTGCTTGCAAATCTGGACATAGTATGATAGATTAGTCATCTACGGGCGATTGGCACAGTGGTAGCGCGCTACCTTCACACGGTAGATGTCGCAGGTTCAAATCCTGCATCGCCCATTTTTTTCACTCAAACTAACCCACATTTTTCACAGCTAACAGTAGGGTGCGTCAGGGGGAAATTCTTAGTTTGTTGTCGTCACATTCTGCCCTGACGCACCCTACAACTTAAGCCTTAAGCTTCAACATATTCGCAAATAGAGACAGGTTCGGGAATCGGAAAAGCATCCTCTTGTAGTCCTTCAATATGAAATGCGATCGCCTCTTTAATTAAATTCCTCACCTCTTCTAGACTTTCAGCCACAGCTACACATCCCGGTAAATCGGGAACATACGCACCGTAGCTAGTTTCACCTTTTTCAATTACCACAGCATAACGCATTAATCTTCCTCCTCTAGTTGAGATTGTCGCAAAACACTTTTAAGGGTACCAATTGGCATATCAATGCCTAAATTACCTGACACCGTAACAGTTCCAGCCTTTTCTGGGTGTTTGAATTGACGATGACTGCCCTTTGTTCTAGCTAAATACCAACCATCATCTTCTAACATTTTAATAACTTCTCTAACTTTCATTGTTCATTTATCTATAAAATTCATCAACTCCCGCATTTATATCCCCATAATATGCTTTAACTTCAGCAACCTCTCGATTGTAACCTAGGGCGACTGATAAAAAACCTGATTCTGCTCAATCTGAAGACAATGTTCAACACAGTAAGCTAACAGTAGGGTGCGTCAGGGGGAAATTCTTAGTTTGTTGTCGTCACATTCTGCCCTGACGCACCCTACAACTAGAAAACAGGATTATCTTCGGGAAAAACAACATCTTCATACAGCAGAGAAATCGGACAGCAGAAATCAACGCTCGTAAAATCAACTTCTACTTCTGTACCGTCGATAGTTGTCGCGTCAAGACAATAAGCAGTGAGTTCCCATTTGCCTTTCTCATTGATGCGGTAACATTCCACGTTCAGGCGATCGGCTTCAATCAAAACATATTCTTTTAAACTTTCAATTTGACGGTAATTTCTAAATTTCTGGCCGCGATCGAATGCTTCTGTTCCTGGAGATAGCACTTCAACAATTAAACAGGGATGATAAATAACTTTACGGGCTTTTTGGTCGAGTGGATCGCAACTGACCATGACATCTGGATAGTGAAAAGGACCATTTTGCGAAACCCCTACTTTGGCATCTGCCATAAAAACTTTACAACCTTTACCCCGCAAGTGATTTTTGAGTGCAGATGTCAGGTTTATCGCAATGGAGTTATGGGCCAGAATTCCCCCCGTCATAGCAAAGATTTCCCCATTCATATATTCATATTTAATGGGTTGTTGTTCTTCCCATTCCAGATATTCTTGGGGACTCATGAATTGAGGTTGTAGTTGAGAAATCATTTGAAATATCTCCTTCGATTACCATAGTATAACGCATTAATCTTCCTCCTTAATAATTAGACACTGTTCAACAAGGCCAAAATTGCCTTAGCTTGCGGGGCGGAACGCGATCGCCCAAAACTCCCATTTTTATACTACACATATGCTACAATAACATTGTAACTCGTGCCCCCGCCGGAGGTTCCCTCATGGCAAATGCCAATATTCCCCAAAATTTCAACTTAATCCTCCCCGCAGGAACCCAGATTGTCACCAAAATTGAGGTCAAAAACCCCGCCAGTAATCAATCTTGGAAACAAGGAGCTGTAGGTGTCATCGTTAAATCGCCTACGGACAATTTCCACGCATATTTGGTCAAACTCCCAGATGGCACAGAAATTAGTTTGCGACGACATGAATTCAGCATCCGCAAGCAGTTTCAGAGCGAAGGATTGCAGTCAGGAGGAGATTTTTTAGCAGAATATAACCTCTATGATTCTGTTATTTACCGCTGCATTGTTGGTTCCAGAGCTTATGGTCTTGATAACGAACAATCTGATACAGACAGACGCGGGATTTATCTACCACCAGCAATGCTTCATTGGTCGCTTTATGGGATTCCAGAACAGTTGGAAAACAAGCAAAATGACGAATGTTACTGGGAACTACAAAAGTTTTTGATTGTGGCACTAAAAGCTAACCCAAATGTGCTGGAATGTTTGTATACGCCTTTGGTGGAAACGGTTTCTCCTATCGCACAAGAATTGCTGGACATTCGGGAAATCTTTCTGTCTAAACTGGTTTATCAAACTTACAATGGCTATGTTTTGTCTCAATTTAAAAAAATGGAGCAAGACTTGCGGAATACAGGAGAAGTTCGCTCGAAGCACGCGATGCACTTGATTCGGTTGCTATTATCAGGAATTACGGTGTTGAAGGAGGGTTTTGTGCCGGTGCGAGTGGATGATTTTCGATCGCAACTTTTATCGATTCGCAATCAGGAAGTACCCTGGGATGAGGTGAATCGGTGGCGGCTGGATTTGCATGGAGAGTTCGATCGCGCTTTTGGATCAACTCGCTTACCAGAACGCCCTGATTATGAAAAGGCTAATCAGTTTTTGATTAAAGCGCGCCGAAGTGCGATCGAGGATTAAGGTGACATTGAAACTTGAGCAACTGCGGATTTAACTAACGCGAACGGGAAGTCCCGCACTCTATCCGTTTACAAGGATGAGTGACGGGATGAAAGTGAGCCAGAAAATAAATTGAGCGACAGCGAATCAATATCATTCTATGTGTTAGAATAATCTTATCAGCATTAGATATTCTTGATAAATGTATCAAGCGTATAAGTACAGAATCTATCCCACAAGTGAGCAAGAAACCTTGCTTGCAAAGTCTTTTGGCTGTGCGCGATGGTTAAAATGATATCAATACTGTTTCCGATCGCCCCCATAAACATCTATGCCTACTTTCTCCGCCGATCCCAACAACTTTGACGCATTGCTGCAAATGGTTAGAGATGGAGACGCGATCGCTTTGACAGCAGGGGAATATAAGGGGCCATTTACCATTGAACGAGCGATCGTGCTGCGGGGGGAAGGAGAAAACACCATCATTTTTGCCGCTGACGAACCTGTTTTGAAAATCGCAGTCTCCGGCGTGAAACTGGAAAACTTGAGCATTGAGCGGAATGTCGGCGGGAATACGGGAGAAATTGCGATCGAAGCCGCACCGCATACCGCGCCAGTTTTAGACAGAGTAAGATGTTTGGGAAGCGCTCCCAACGTCAAATGGCTGGGAGCAAGCTGGGATATCCCCGCCGCCGTCGGCTTCGGCGCAATCCAAACCAACCGATACTTGCAGCTAACCGAGCAACTACAACTCGGTGGCGACTGCAATGTTTCCTGCTCTCACCCTTGGTTAAAAGTACAGCAGCCTTACCTTTCTTGCGGGTTGCAAAAACTCGATATTATCCTCAATTCCCAAGATATTCCCGCCGGAACTAATCTATCTGGCTCGATTGTTTTGGAAGCATCTAACCAGCAATTTTTAATAGAAGTTTCGGCAATTGTTACAGCACTTCAAATCAGCAACCCTCAATTTCTTTTGCCATCGCTAACTGCAACAGAACCTCTCAATAATAATGAAGAAACTTGGGGCTATCGGTTTTTAGGAGATGGGGCGACGGATAACTTAATCCGCGAGCTAGAAGGTAAAGATGCTCTGTTAAAGTATCCTGAATTTAGCGATCGCCGCGATCGCGCCGAAGACTTGCTATCTGATATTTTGGGAGACGAACCCAGGCTTTTCTATGTCCGCCGCAAAGGGCCGGGAGAAGCACCGGGCGAAGAAAAATGGGAACTGGCGATCGCGACAGATATCGAAGGAGCAAAATTACCGGAAATCCTTGAAAAACGGCAAAAAACATTAAGTTTGGTGGCTCTTGTCACAGAAGGCAGATCCGATGGCTTGCGCTTACTTTATGCCCGTTTTGTTCCCCAAGAACGGGGACGTAGTGATGGTTTTTCCGCTCTTTTCTCCCTGCGTCTGCACCTCAATCACCAGTCTCGAATACCCGTGCCAATTTCAGCTTTAGAGCGCATGAAAACAGTTCCCTTTTGTGGGGATTGCGTGCCAACAGAAGAACAGTTAAAAGGTTGGAGAGCCTTTTTAAAGATTGAAGAGCGGATTGCTAAGACGCGAGAATTTTTCGTGCCTTTTTATGGTCATAACTACGGCTCTGCTACCCGCAAAATCACTTTTGAGGTAACTGCATCTTTAGCGCAACTCGACAAATCATCAGGAACCGCTCTCAAACAAGATGACTTCTGGACAAGAGCAGCTAAGGCGAGAAATGAAGATATAAAACTTGTAGTCCGAGTTGAAGAAATCCGCGAGAAAGATGATAACACATCTGAGCGAGAATCTGTCCCGCAGCCTGCAAAGTGGCAGGCAATTTTATTAGGATCTATTGAAGAGATTGACAGAGCAAAGGGATTTATCCGGGTGAGACTGGATTCTGAGTTAGTAGAAAAAATAGGAGAAGGACACTATCAGTTGCCGAAAATAGGCTTTTTGTCTTTCGAGGCGGCGGGAGATTTAACTCAAATTAAGCGGCAGAAAAAAGCTTTAGACGATCTGCAAATGGGAATTGCTCAAAATCCCTATGTAGGCGAGTTTTTCTTTGATGCTTCTCAGGCAAGAAACCCACAAACAACTGTTAAACTAAAACCAGAGGATTTGTTGCTATCAGGGGCAAATGATGACCAAGTTGCAGCAGTAGAAGCTGTCTTATCTGCACCCGATTTAGTGCTAATTCAAGGGCCGCCTGGAACGGGAAAAACAACCGTCATCGCTGAAATTTCCTATCAAATTGCGCTGCGGGGTGGGAGGACTTTAATTGCTTCTCAAGCAAATTTGGCTGTTGATAATGCGTTGAGTCGGTTAATTCACAGTCCCGTTATCCGCGCTTTGCGAAAGGGCCGTGCGGAGCGCGTTGAAGAGGAAGGTTTGCCATTTGTGGAAGATAAAGTAATTGGCAATTGGCTGAGAAATACGGCTGATGACTGCGAGAAGCGGTTAGTAAAACAGCGGGAAAATATAGAGTTTTTTAGGGAATTGTTAGTAGGATCGGAGCGATTTTTTGGGTATTTACGAGAAGAGGAAAAGTTACAAGAAAGTCAAGAGGAGTTGCGATCGCGCAAGGCAGAGTTAGAGGAAACTTGTAGAGCGCAGGAAAGTGTCTCTGAAGAAGCGGAAGCTAAACAGCGCGAAGTTGTTGAATATCTCCTTCCTGGTTTGGAATTGCTAATGTCTCAATCTTCAATTAATTGGGAAGATGTAGCAGTAATTAATTTATTGACAGCAGCTATCAAAGTCTGCAACCATAGATTTGGATATATTTCTGAAGGAAGCTTCAAGGAAAATGTTGAAAAAGCAGCTATTCTAGCTGCGGAAATTAAACTTCAAATCCCTCAAGATTTACGGCTAAATCCTTTTAGTTTAGCGGCTTGGTTAAAGGCTCAAGGTCTTCCACAAATTCAGATGTCATTGTCTCATTTCCGAGATGCGATGTCATCCCTTAGAGAAGCTGATAAAGCTGCACAAGTGTTCCGTGAGAAGCCAGCCGCCGTTCAACTTTTGGAAACAAAATATCAGCAAAGTCTTACCAGCCAGAAAAATCTACAGGAAACCATCAAAAGTTGGGAAAACCGAAAATCAAGAATTGTTGCAGTCAGAACTGCAATAGACCAGTGGCAGTCCACCGCTTATGAGAGGATTTATGTAGCGATGAAGCAATGTGTAGAAACTAATCGAGCCTTTACAGATGATCAGATTCAACTACCGCTGGACGTGGTGTCATTTGTAAAAGCTAATCCCGCCCCTTGGGGATCTCATATCGACAGGTGTAAGTTAAAAATTGCTATTTTAATTACTAGAAAAAGTGAAGCCAATAAACTTGCTCCTGTTGAGCCGCAACTGAACGGGGTAGCCAAAGAAGTTATCAGCGGTATTACTGCTACTGCACGAAACTGGCTGAACCAACAACAGGAATTAGAGCAAAACCAGAAAACCTCTGTTTTGAAAGCCATAAAAAACTGGGAATCCATAGCTTATGAGAGCGTATATGAGGAGTTAAAAAAATGTGTACAAGAGAAGCGTAAATTTACAGATAACCTGATTAAATTGCCACCTGAGTTGCTGGCAAGTGTCCCTGTAAAACCTCAGCCTTGGCGTTCTAACCTGGATAGGTGTCGCTCGAAAATTGCTAATTTAATTGCCAAACAAAGTGAAGTGCAAATCCCCAACTTTGATGCGGACTTAAATTCCATTGCAGCCGAAGCGATTAATGATATTGCTGCCAGTGTATCTCAATGGCTGGAGCAGCAGCAACCGGAAGCTGAAAGACAACTCCAGAATCTTAAACAACAGCTTAAAGAACATCAGCAAGTGACTACCAAGCAACAGCGGGCAATAGCAAATTCTAAAAAGGAATTAGAGGCTCTTCAGCGTGAAGCTGAAGCTAAGTTAGAAAGATGCAAACAGCTATTGAAAGAGTTCCTAAACTTACCAGCAATTCCCGATAACTTACGCTATGTAGCGCGATGGTATGACTTGAACATAGGCAAGTTGTGGGAAAATCAGATAGGTCAGTTTGAAAAATTAATCTCATCACTCGATCCATCATCGGAACTGCGAGTAATAAAAAATGCTCTCACAACCATTCAATCAAGCTTACAAAAGGCGATTAGTCAAGCCTTAAATCAACTTCGAGAATGTCAAAATCTGCTTCACCAAATGGAAGTTCAACTGCAACAACTCCAACAACTGCAACTACCACCCACTTTAATTTCCGAACGAAAATGGTGGGAGTCAGCATGGCAAACTATCCCCGATCGCCTAAAGCCACCAATCCCCGACAGCGGCTTATTCGATCTCAACTTTTTGCACGAAATCAAAACACAATTCGATGCTTGGCACCAACAACTCACTCAAGAAGAATCCCACCTTAAAGGCTATGAGAACCTAACTCAAGATTGGATAGCAAAACTCCGTAACCCCTCCGAACAAGATCAGAGCGAATTGAGGCAAGTTTACATCGACAATGCCAACGTCATCGGTATTACTTGCAGCCAAGTAGCGGGCTACGGTTTCAAAGAATTTACCAATTTTGATGTAGTCATCATTGACGAAGTAAGCAAATGTACGCCTCCAGAAATCCTGATTCCTGCACTCAAAGGCAAAAAATTAGTTTTGATTGGCGACTACCGCCAGTTACCGCCGATGCTGCATGAAAAGAGTTTAGAAGAAATCGCGACAGAAATGGGAATCGAACCGGATGATATCAGCTTTCTGGAAGAATCTCTATTTAAGAAACAATTTGAAGCTGCATCAGAAAGCATCAAGCGGCGGCTGACTGTTCAGTATCGGATGCACCCCTACATTATGGGAGCGATTAATCAATTTTACGACCATAGCCTGCGTTGTGGGATTATGGAGCCTGAGAAAGTGCGATCGCACAATGTAGCAGGCGACATCATCCGAGCAGAACATCACCTAATCTGGGTAAAAATGCCACAAGAACAAAGATTTCAAGAGCAATTAGAGGGAACGTCAAGGTATAATCTTAAGGAAGTCGATGCGATCGACATTCTCTGCGAACAAATGGAGGAGGTTTGGAGCCTGAAAGTTGCGGAAGGACAACCCAAAAAAGAAATTGGTATCATTACCTTTTATGGTGCTCAATTGAGGCGAATTGAGGAAATGCTTAGCGATCGCAAATTCCCCTCCCTTGCCATTAGAACGGGTACTGTTGACCGATTTCAGGGCATGGAACGCCCGATTATTATTGTCAGCATGGTGAGGAACAATCCTGATGGAGATATTGGCTTTGCCAAAAAGCCAGAACGGGTAAACGTTGCCTTTTCCCGCGCTCAGGAATTGCTAATAATTGTAGGATGCCATTCACTATTTACCAAGCACAAAGGCAAAGTCGGAAGTATGTATTCCGAAGTAGCAAATATTGTACGCCGCAATGGAGGACTGATTGATGTTTCTAGCGTTTTGGGTTAAAATGGGTAGGAGTCCATTAAAACAACCCAGGAAATATTGCATAAACTCAAGGAAGAGTGAAGGAGAATCAAACCATGAATGACCAGAAAGAAATGATTCATTTCAACTTAGATTTATCGCCAGAACTCAACGATACTTTAGAACAAATGGCTAAGAAGATAGGAGGGAGTAAAACAGATGTACTCCGTCAGGCGATCGCTTTGATGCAAATTGTAGTGACAGCAAAAGAACAGGGTAGGAAATTCGGAATTGCTGAGGAAAATCAACCTTTAGCAACTGAAATACTTATTCCTTAAAATCTGCAATTCACTAAATCTTTATGAGTCAATCCGATAACCCCAAGGAAATTTTACAAGCAAATTCTGTTAATTTATCAGCATTAACAGAAAAGCTAGTTACAACAGGAGCTCTGAATTTTACATCTACTGAAGAGGTTGAATTCGATCTAAAAAATCGCGACAAAGATAAACAATTTGAACGCGAACAAAAATGGATCTCTTTCTGGGTGAAGGACATAGGTGTATTTTTAGCGGCACTCCTCTTAGTTTTGCTGATAGACGTTTACGCTTTGACGATTCTTGTATCCGAAACTGCATCTGAGGGGAAAATCAGATTTGCCATAGCGGCTCTAACTTCTAGCGTAACCAGCCTTCTTAGCTACTTAGTGGGGAGATCGGGAAAATAATTTTAATTGTAAAATATTAATTATATAGGAATAATTATTGATGTTTTTAGTATCCTCTCCTAAACCAATTGACCCCGCATTACAGGAATTTGTCCAACAAATTGAAAAGCAAAGTCCCGCTGGTATATCAGTGCTAGCTGGTCGCCAATTCCGCTATTGTTTAGAGCAAATATCAGTAGAAGTTACTATTAGCGAACCCCGCAAATTTAACATCCTCGAAGAGTTTATTCTCCGCGCTGGGATGGAGATGGAATTGACACCAACTGAAAATGAATTAGCACAAGCTTTAGGTCTTGACCCTATATTCGTGCAAAATACTGCTAATACTCTGCGGAGTTTAGAAACTTTAGCTTGGACACCGGATGCCAGAATTATTCTAACTCCTCAAGGGAAACAATTTTACTTAGAAGGCTCTGTCCCGCAACCGCCACAAACAAAACAAATTTATGCGATTTCTGACCCCTTGCAAGGAAATCTATTTTTTCTATCTTCCGCTTTAGAAGAAGTACAAATCGAGCTCCCAATTTTTGAAGATTTTATCACAATAGAAAATCGATGTCAAGAAATGCCTGAGTTAGGACTTGAGGAACTCCAACGAATTATTCAGGCTTCTGGTTTAGGGTTGCACGTTCCTGAAGATGGTAAAATCATTACTGCTGCTAATTTCACCAAGGAGACTCAAGCTATCTGGCAATCTGTGGCAATTTTTGTGATTTTTGATGCCCTTGAAGATGCAGTTAAGCTGCAAGTAAGACGAGGAAAGCAAATTTTACACTATGCCTCTGATTTACTTGACATTTTGCAAACTGAAGGCAAAGTTTCTTTGCAAAACTTGCTGTATCTGAGCGATGAAACAATTGCTGCGGAACGCGAAGAACTCCTCAATCAACGAAATAAAGAAGTTGAAGACAGAATTAAGAAGATTGAACAGCAGGCGATTGAAACAGTTAAAGAATTGAGGGAAACGGGGGAGCAAGTTGCGTCTAAGGGAAGTCAGGAAAAAGACCAGGTAATTTTACTGCGGGATAGTCAAATTCGGCAGTCTTTTTTGGAAACCTTGAGGAAAGGGAATCATCAAGTCTTAATTTATTCTCCTTGGGTGAGCAAGGAAGTGGTAGATAATGAGTTTATTCAATTACTTCAAAATTTAGCTAATAGGGGAGTATGGATTTTAATTGGTCACGGCATTTCCCGGCGACAGCAGGATGAAACCCGACCAATTCCGCCACAAGTCGAGCAAAAGCTGAGAGAAATTAAAACGCGGGAAGGTTTATCAGCAGTGCAGGTATTTTGGCTGGGAAATTCTCATGCGAAGGAAGTTGTAGTCGATCGGAAAATTCATTTGTGCGGTTCTCACAATTGGCTATCTTATCGGGGCGATAAGTTACCGCGCGGTGAGACGGTTTACAAGGTTACGGCTACTGATAAAGTTGAGGAAGCTTATGATTTTCTGGCGGTTCGATTTAAGGATTATGCGGGCGAATTATGGGAGTCAGCGGTGCAAAATCGGGATGCTAATTTAGCTGAAACATCGCTTTGTACTTGGGGGGCGTTGGGAATGGAAGAAATGGCATTAAATCAATTGAAAAACGCTAATTGGTTAGAACTTTATCCGGTGTGGCTCAAGGTGGTTTGTCAGGGGTTAAGATCGAAAAAGATATCGCCGGATTCAGCTTATTTGGCAACAGGGATTTCAATGGTGAGTCAATTTTCAGTAGATGACTCTAATATTGAGTTATTGCGATCGAATTTGCGTCAATTGATAGGTGCGATCGCAGCCTTAGATCGCCGCCAAGCTTTGAAGCTATTAAATCAACATTGGTCGCAATTCGGTCGCCTGAGCATTGCAGACTCGGCCTTAGCAAAGCCTGATGATTTTCTGTTTAAATATGCTGTGAAAGAACCCGATCGCCCTCAAACAAAATCAGGTAAAAAAGCATCCCCTAAAAAAAATAAAGGTAAGTAGAGTCGAGACAAATTTAGTGATTGGTAAAACTAACACCGATCGCACTCCCCGACTTCTTCAATAAGCCGAGGAGCTAAAACACCTATCCAGAAAGCTTTTTAAGCAATAAAAATCAGCGTTCCCTTGCTCATTTCCAAGGTATCACCCATTTGGATACCGTTGTGAAAAGCACCCAGAAGTATATCGCTAGTTTTACCACAGCCGATCGCACCACTAGCATCAATTCCAATTGCTCCAAAATCCCGTTTATGTTCGTCAGCTTCTCCAAAAGAACGCTCAAAAGCAGCTTTCAAACTAAAACCATCCGTCACCCGAATCACAATTCTGGCAGCCAAACACTCATCCATAATGTGTTCGCCAATTCCTGTACAACTTACCGCCGCATTTCCAGTCGCATAATTCCCTGCCGGCATCGCCGAATCGCTAACTCGCCCAATCCGCTCAAAACCCTTACCACCAGTAGAAGTTCCCGCAGCCAAACGTCCCTGGGCATCCAAAGCTACCACTCCGATCGTACCTACCCCCCTTTCTCCCCCCTTACCAAGGGGGGACAGGGGGGGTGAGGTCGGTTCAGCGATGACTCCAGCCATTGCTCTGCTAAAATTGCCTTTGCGTTCCTCCATCCACTCATGCAAACGCAAATCCGTCATTGGATCGTAAATCGGCAAGTGAAGTTCTCGCAACAATTCCGCCGAGCCATAATCTGAGAGTACCCGATCGTCCGAAGTCTGCAAAAATTTAGCAAGTTCGATCGGATGCTGAACGCGAGAAACATTAATCGCCCCGCTGAAACGCTGCACAAAACCATCCATCAACGAAGCACTCATCCGAATTTGACCATCTGACTGCACCACAGAACCCGTACCCGCATTAAAACGTGGGTCATCTTCCAATAACCGACAGCCCCGCACCACTGCATCTACGGCACTCGCACCGTCCTTGAGCAGGGGATAAACTTCCTCCAAAACATGATAAAGCGATTTACGTACCGCTTCAATTCCGCCTTTGCTATGTAGAGAACTGCCGGCACCGCCGTGAATAACTAACTTTGGTTGTACCTGTTGCGATGCCATACTTTTTAACTTAACCTAGAATTTTTCCTTTGCAATCTTAACCTCGGTTTTGTAAATGGCAAGAAATTCTTAATTTTCGGTGCTATGCCGACGGCGACGACAGCGTTCCGAGCAATATTTGACATCATCCCAACACTCAGCCCATTTTTTGCGCCAAGTAAAAGGTCGATCGCACACCGGGCAGATTTTTGTAGGTAAATCGGATTTCGATCGCTGCTTAGCCATGTTAATTTTGACAATACATTAACTAATTTACATTTTGTATCATTTTCAAGAACAGGCAAGATGCCAGTTCCAAAACAAAACTTAATTGTTATTGCCTCTTCCTTCTTCCTTCGCTATATCTCCCTAAATTAAATGCTCTCAACGGCCGCCGCCAACATCCGAATTATCTTAGTAGAACCCGCAGGTCCTTTGAATGTCGGTTCTGTAGCCCGCGTACTCAAAAATATGGGTTTGCACCAATTAATTTTAGTCAATCCCCAGTGCGATTATTTAGGAGCAGAAGCCCGACTGATGGCTGTGCGCGCCGCGGACATATTGGAAAATGCCAGAGTAGTTGAGAGTTTGCCAGCGGCTTTGGTAGGCTGTACAAGGGCGATCGCCACCACAGGGGACGATCGCCCCTTAGCCACAAAGCCAGAAGCACCAGCAGATGCCTTACCTTGGCTCCTAGAAGCCCCCAGCGCTCTCATTTTTGGTCGAGAAGACTGTGGCCTAACCAACGCCGAATTAAACTATGCTCAGCGCCTGATCCGCATTCCCTCCAGCGAAGCTTACACCTCCCTCAATCTCGCCCAAGCCGTCGCTGTCTGCTGTTATGAATTATATAAGTTAGTTCTCAACCCCCCCCTCGAAGTCAACTCCCCCCTCGAAGTCAACTCCCCCCTCGAAGTCAACTCCCCCCTCGAAGTCAACTCCCCCATCGAAGTCAACCCCCCCCTCGAAGTCAACCCCCTCCTCGAAGTCAACCCCCCCCTACCCCCCCCAAGGGGGGAAAATAAGGAACCCCCCCCAAGGGGGGAAAATAAGGAAACTCCCCCAAGGGGGGAAAATAAGGAAACTCCCCCAAGGGGGGAAAATAAGGAAACTCCCCCAAGGGGGGAAAATAAGGAACCCCCCCCAAGGGGGGAAAATAAGGAACCCCCCCCAAGGGGGGAAAATAAGGAACCCCCCCCAAGGGGGGAAAATAAGGAACCCCCCCCAAGGGGGGAAAATAAGGAAACTCCCCCCTACTTCCCCCAAGGGGGGAATGAAGAAGAACCCCCCCCTACCCCCCCTTTGGGGGGAATGAAGAAGAACCTCCCCCAAGCGGTGAAGGAAGAAGATGCTTCTGCTACCTTAGAAAATTTAGAAGGATACTACCAGCAACTAGAAACTTTGTTGTTAAAAGTGGGATACTTGCATCCCCACACAGCAGCCAGCCGGATGGCAAAATTTCGCCATTTATATAATCGCGCCTATCCTTCCGTTGGGGAAGTCGCCATGTTGCGGGGGATTCTCCGACAAGTAGAATGGGCGATCGGAAAAACTCACCCGATCGGTCCTGTTTCTGATACTCTGGATCAGGCGTTGCCCGATTATCCAGCTCAAAAGGCGAGCGAGCCCGATTAAAAATCAGCAATTAGAAGTGTACATTGGTGAAGGAGTAAGACGTGGCAGAGCGGTTTCCCAAGCGATCGATATTCTCAGAGATCTCCTCAATATCATCTCAGCAGTCGAGCAAAACAAATCAGTCTAGCAAATCAGGCCGCCGCGGTTCCACCCAATCGCAGAAACCAAAACCGCCAGCTTCCAGTCAAGCAAAAAAACCTTCGACTCTACCATTGGAACCACCAAGCGGCAGCAGAATTAGGGCGAATTCCCCTGCTAATCCCCCCGCAGAATTAAACACACCAGACTTTTTATCCAATCCCCAATCTACAATTAGCCGTAAAAAACCCCGAACCACCAAAACTCCCCAGTCGAAAACCCGTCAATCTCCCAAAAAAGGCCTCGCTGCTGTAGATTTGTTCAATCCAGGGCCAACACCAAAAAATCTTAGTCCGGCCAGCAATCCCAACAGCCAGCTTATACCGCCAACCACCCCTGTATCCCGTCCCGGAAGTCGCTCCCAGTCCCATCTAGGTCGCATTGCAGACACTGAAACGCCTCCCAAGGTCAAAAAACGCCCCGACCCCAAACAGCGCTCCCAAGCCAGCGATAAACCTCGCAAACGACCCACACCTAGCACTACAACACCGCTGGTGTACGCTACTCGTTTGTTGATTTTGGGAGTTGGGATGGCGGTGATTTGCGGGACAATGTTGTCAGTGGTGAATGCTGTGAGTCGATCGGGTTCCACAGCACAAGAACAGAACGCTCCAGGAGCTAATGGGCAAAAAACTCCCCCAGAAAGTGATAGCGCCGCAGCTACAACCCTAGCCCCCCCTGCACTGCAACTGAATCAAGAATTAGCCACCCTCAAAACGCAAGTTCAGGTTTTGACCACGGAAAACCCTAGCTTGACTGCGGGAGTATTCTTAGTCGATTTAGATAGTGGAAGCTACCTAAATGTTAACGGCGACACTACTTTTGCTTCAGCTAGTACGATTAAAGTGCCGATTTTAGTAGCTTTTTTCCAAGCTGTAGATGAGGGGAAAGTGCGACTAGATCAGATGTTGACCCTACGCGCCGAAGATATTGTGGGCGGTTCGGGAGAGATGCAAGACCAACCTCCGGGTACGAAGTATTCGGCTTTGGAAGTTGCCAAAAAAATGATTGTTGTCAGTGACAATACGGCGACAAATATGATGGTTGAGTTGTTGGGAGGTGCAGAAGTTTTGAATCAGCACTTTGCAACCTGGGGTTTGAGGGCGACGGTTATTCGCAGTAAATTGCCGGATTTAGAGGGAACTAATACTACCAGTCCCAAGGATTTGATTAATATTATTGCCCAGATCGATCGGGGTAATTTGGTGTCAGTGAAATCGCGCGATCGCATTTTTCAAATCATGAGGCAAACCAAAAATGATAGTTTGTTACCCAAAGGTTTGGGGGACGAGGCAATTATTGCTCATAAAACGGGAAATATTAACACTTTGCTAGCCGATGCAGGGATGGTAGATTTGCCAAACGGCAAGCGTTATTTAGTGGCGGTAATGGTGAAACATTCCCCGGAAACAGAGAAACCTGCTCAAAGTTTGATTCGCGATATTTCTCGGATGAGTTATCAGTATTTGAATGATGGAGAATCCACGGTTGATGCCAAAGTAAAACTTAAAAATTAAACCACAAGGCAAAAGCCGCTTTAAAAAATTTTTTGTTGTTACCGGATTTTTAGTTTAACTGTTGTATATCTGACAAACTATAAATCAGTTTGCCCTATGAAACCAAACATCAGGCTTCCTTATCTGGTAGCATTATCAATTATGGCTGTTGGAGTCTCCCCCTCACCGAGTAATGCCAATCCTTCTCCTCAAGGTGAATTCGACGAGATCACAGTTGTTTCCAATAATATCGAACTGAATCGGGCGAAAAACCTAGCTCGTCAAGCAGCAGAAGTCGCCAACGGTGGCTTGGGAGAATATCGAGCCGAACCTTCTATGCACGGTGTTTCTTCGGAAGCGCCGTTTGTAGACAATGGCGATGGTACTTGGACATTTTCTTTTAAAGGAAGCAGACCTGGTTCTTCTGTCTATAGGATAGAAAGCGTTGTTACTGTTTCTCGAAATGGACAGGTCAGAATTGATTACAACGGGCTGATTCCTAACTCCAACCAAATTTGACCGGCAACTTACTTGAGTGGAAATAGCAGTCGCCAAGGCGCTTTGGCGGGGGAGCATCCAGATTTTGTAACAGGGCTGTTTCATTCTCTTGTAGGGGCGGTGCCAAGAGTGCCCGCCCCAATCTCTGAAACACCTACAAAATCCTGGACGAAGAGGGTAGGCACGGGGGCACTACCCCTACAAAACCATGATTTGTCACCAGAATGAAACAGCCATGGATTTTGCATAGGCGAAGCATGACCGCAGACAATTTATTAGTGATAACCAGAGATTTACAGCGGTCATGCTTCGCCCCTACGAATATATTGGCAAAATTGAGATGCACCCTTTGGCGGTTGCTATATTCTGGAAAAGCAGAACCCGTTTCGGCTAGGAAACTGCAACTGCTAAAAGTTCCGCTGCTTCTTTTTCATTCAATTCGTCAAGTTTCTGCCAAACCTGCTGCATCAACTCATCCAATCCCACTCGACTGACAGCGGAAATAGACAAAATCGGGGACTCACTAATTTCTTGAAGTCGAGAAATCAAATTATTCATTTCTGCGCTTTCTAGATCGATCGCATCTACCTTATTAAAAGCCAAAATCTGCGGTCTATTTGCCAAACCTCGCCCGTAAGCTTTCAATTCTTCCCGAATTGTAATGTAATTCGCGATCGGGTCTTCATCGGTAACATCGATCAAATGCAGCAGTAACCGAGTTCGTTCAATGTGCCGCAAAAACTCATAACCCAGACCGGCACCTTCGTGAGCCCCTTCAATCAATCCTGGAATATCTGCAAAAACCGTACCGTCTCCCGTCGGTTTTCTGACTACGCCTAAATTCGGGACTAAAGTTGTAAACGGATAATCTGCTATCTTAGGACGAGCGGCGGATAAAGCAGAAATCAGGGTAGATTTGCCGGCATTTGGTAAACCAATAATTCCCACTTCAGCTAATAGCTTCAATTCCAGCCGCAGAAACTTGTGTTCTCCTTCTCCACCGGGCATGGCATAATCTGGAGCGCGGTTAGAATTGGTCAGAAAACATTTATTTCCCAAACCGCCTTTGCCGCCTTTGGCAACGCAAAAAGTCTGTCCGGGGGTTACTAAATCTGCTAAAATTGCCTGAGTTTCCGCGTCGTAAACTACAGTACCGCAGGGAACTTCAATTGTGCGATCGTCCCCACCAGCCCCGGTCATATTTTTCGGTGCACCCCGCTTCCCATCCTCAGCTTTAAAGATGCGGTTGTACTGAAAATCTAGCAGGGTTTGCAGACTTTCCACCGCCACCATAAATACTGAACCGCCCCGCCCGCCGGTGCCCCCGCTTGGCCCGCCCGCTGGTACATACTTTTCTCTGCGAAAAGCAACCATACCGTCGCCGCCTTTGCCGGCTGCGACTTGAATATCTGCTCGATCGATAAATTGCATAATTTAATTAGTAATTGGTTATTGGTTATTGGTTATTGGTTATTGGTTATTGGTTATTCCCCATGAACCATTGCCTATTCCCCATGAACCATTCCCGACTCAGTGGTCATTAGTAAGTAGCCGTTAATTATACCATTTGTGAGCATAATTCGCCTGTTTTGCAATATTAAGACCGCACAGTCTTCCTATTCCACGACTATGGGAGATTGGGTAGTTTCAACGCTACTAACTAATGAGTCCTGAATCATGGCTAACAATAGGACGAGATATCTTCCTTGCAATCATCGGCTAAATAGCACAGAGCTCGGAAGCGCATCCCCACCAACTGTTCGTAAAGCGGATTAATCTGGCACATCGCCGGAATGTGTACGATTTTGCGGCCAAATAACACAATATCTCGCTCAAACGGACACTGGGGCGGAATCATTTTGCAGACAAAGTGTGCCACCTTGGGGTCGTGAATTTCCCAGCCGTCGAGCCAGTCTTTGACTGGTTGTAGGACATCTTTGTGGGGTGGTTGCAGCGGTTTTGCACTGAGGGGTGTTGCCACATTCCACTCCACAGCGGCTGCTGAGCTTGCGGGTTTTTCTAGGGGGTATTCGGTTCCTTCGATGGTGTGTCGGAGAGCTTCTATCACTTTCACATTTTGACCTAATGCTGTACAAAACTTCTCTAGCAATTCATCTTCGCAAAGGGAATAAGTACCGTCTGCTAAAGCTACCATGACTGCGGTTCTCAAGAAATTTTCACCGTTGGCGGTACTTTTGCCTAACACACCAGCTAGTTCGTCTGGGGTAATTGGTTCAAAATCGGTCTCCAAAGATACTAGATTTAATTCCTCGTGAGTTATGGTCGCAATCAGTTTTTGCTCGTTTTCGTCAAAGTTGCCGTCAGCCCAAGCAATTGTCAGCAATCCGCGTAGCCATGCGGTAATCTCTTCGTTGGTACAGGCAGATTTCACGTTATTCATCAGTCTTTCCAATTCGATAGACCAGTCAATTTGTTGATTGGGAGTGGAATAAATATTCCCCCCAAAATTATTTTTACTACTTTTTTGTTCGATCGTTCTATTCGTTGAAGGTTTATCCCTGAAGATTGCTCGAAACGCTTGTAGTGGACGTGTTAAAAGCATATTTGTGTGTCAGGATTATCGCTGATCTAGCGAGAGAATTAATTAGCCGATGTTTTTCCCTCAGAATGTCATAAAAAAGCTCGGTAAGTGGGAAACTCAGAGTCTTTAGACCTGAGAGGGAAACGACTCGGGGGACTTCAGTCCCCGTCAATCTTAAAATGTGTAACCATAACCATCTTTGTGATGAACAATTTTGCAATATTTGTAACTAATTCCTTGTACTAATTCTGATGCTGAAATATTGAATGAACCAGTTGTCCTAACCGCAACCCGACCAACATATTCACCTATTTTTTTGCCACTGGTGACAACTGCTTTCACAATATCACCTGTCTGAAAACCTTTAACAAACTTGTTTATCGGAACGTACCGAGATGGAAATCCAAACTTATCTGCGCGACACATTTGGCGAGTTCCGTGCCCTGTCGCCTTGATTAGCAGTGGCTGATTCGTGAGGATTTCTAGGGATTGAATTTGACCCACACAGGCAGCATCAAGCCAATGGGTTTTAGGTAGTTTCAATCGAGTACGGTTGAACTTAGTTAATCCACCCGAACCAGTTAAAACAGACAATCCCGTTTCTTTCAGTCGAGAAAACAACGCCCATCGAGTTGAATTCACAGCAGCAGCGTCCTTGAGAGGGCGTTTAGCTTGAGCTAGAATGTACTTCAAGATGTCAGGTTTCTTGACTAAGAATTGCTGAACATCCTGAGTACCTTTCTTCTGATTGCACGCTTGACAAGCAAGGCAGAGATTCGAGATACGATTTGTACCACCTTTGGCTTTTGGATGAATGTGTTCAACTTGCAATGCTAAATTCTCAGCGTCGCAATAAGCACATTTTCTGTTCCATTTGGTAGGGTCGAACGGGGTATCACTACCCCGAACTCCCATGCAAAACCGGACGTGATAGTTTCCCGTCATCCGGCTCCTCGACTGTTTGGCGCTTGTTATGCGTACCTCTTTCCCATTAAGGGTTAGGGGGCTAGAAATAAGATTCATCACTTCTCATCTCCCACTATGAAAGGTTCCCATTTGGCGTGAATAATGTCGTGGCAGTGTCTATGTACGGCTGTCAGATTTGTCTTCTTGTTGTTGCTTCTGTTTCTATCTATGTGATGTACTTCAATTAGACAATCGGACGTGAAGTACAGACCGCAGTGCGAACACTTCCCATCTTGCTTTTTAATAAGCTCGGATAATTGTTTGGGAGTTTCAGGGTATTCCCCTTTTCGCTTGCTCCAGTAGACCCAATCTCCGTCATAAGGGCTTATTTCACCCTTCACCTTTGTGTGTCTGGTTATTGGAGTATCGCCATGCTTGGCTAGACAATGCTTGCCGTTTTTGGTGGCGAATACCCAATTGTTATTTCCCTTGGTTGTCCAAGTCTTGTCGGCGCTTTCATGACGGTAAATTGCCCATCCTCGTATTTGCTGATAGATGATGTGGTCTGCAAGTTGGAATATATCTTTGCTGCAAACCGTTTTGTAATAGTTCGACCAGCCCCTTATCACGGGGTTTAGTGTTGCAATTAAGGCATCTCGCGATGAACCTTTGTGCTTATCGATTAGGTCGCCTACTTTAGATAGATGGACTTTCAGCTTTTCCTTGGATGGTGTGATGATGGTTTTAAATCCTTGCTTAGACGCATACTCCCCTACCTCGAACTGTCTAACATTAAATCCGAGGAAGTCGAACCCTATGTTGCCTCCTTCTTCAACTAGAGTGTGTGAGAGTCTGGTTTTTTCGGGTTTTAATTCCAAGCCAATGCCACTGAGCCATTCTGCTGTTATCTGCATACATCTTTGGACGACGGCTTTATCTTTGTGTAGAATTACAAAGTCATCAGCATAGCGAACTACTGTTAGGGTCATTCGCTTAGAGCGTTTGCTCTGTTGTCTGCCGTAGTTATTTTTCATATCTACGGTTTCAACGTATTGGAGTAGCCGATTTTCCAAGCCGTGGAGGGCGATGTTTGCTAGCAAGGGCGATATAACCCCGCCTTGCGGTGTTCCCTCAGATGATTGACTGAACCCTTTCTTTTTATTGCGATTAGCGTATTCGCTCCAGTCAATCACTCCCGCTTTCAACCATGCCCGAATTTGACGGCGGATGGTGGGGGATGTATTTAATTTTTCTAGCAGCGCTTCATGGTTTATTCGGTCGAAGCATTTGGCAATGTCGGCATCTAGCACGTATTTCGGCTTCTGCTTGATTGCTCCATATATTGCTTCGATTGCGTCGTGGCATGACCGCCCTGGTCGGAATCCGTAGCTGTTTGGCTCGAATTTTGCTTCCCATTCCGGCTCTAAGGCTGCTTTTACCAGAGCTTGGGATGCTCTGTCGTTCATTGTAGGTATCCCTAACGGGCGTTTTTCGTCTCTACCAGGTTTGTCAATCCAGACTCTCCTGACAGGTTTAGCCTTTTGGTTTAACCTCAGTTGGCGTACAAGTTCTAGCCTTTGTTTGGGGATTAAACTCTTAATCCCATCTATTCCAGCCGTTTTCTTGCCCCGGTTATCCTGAGTTACCCGACGAACGGCTAGTGCCTTAGCCGACCAAGACCTCATCAAAGTCTTTTGAAGCCTACGGACTGCTTTGACATCCCCACGTTGAGAGGCTTTGAATATGCGC
This sequence comes from Microcoleus anatoxicus, assembly GCF_042465725.1. Lineage (GTDB taxonomy): Bacteria > Cyanobacteriota > Cyanobacteriia > Cyanobacteriales > Microcoleaceae > Microcoleus > Microcoleus anatoxicus. The sequence continues at coordinate 5,583,231 of NZ_CP120853.1, forward strand.
TTTTGCAACTTAAAGACTATCCTCTGTATTTTTTTTCCAGTTGATATCCTTCCATTCCACTTCTGTCTGTATTGACTCAGTATTAGACGTATTCATTGCTACTTGTTCCTATTCATTTCCAAACAATCGTGAATCTGTCAGCGTATCCTCGCCATTACAGCGAGGCATTGGCTTTTGATTCAATCCTGCCCCCGTAAATCATCTGGCTAGCTACCTACTCAGGCATCGACCTTCCTGAGAGATGTATGGGGGTTATCCCGTTCCTAACGACCATTGATTGAATCTTTAGAGCGATGCTATTCACCGGGTTTATGGGAAATGCTTTGTTGGTCGGCTAAACACCCGCCAACTCCCTATCCTTGCCCTTTTGGGACTCCCAGTGTGATCAACCTATTTCACTGGTTATACCTAACGATGATTTAGACACATCTTCGCTTGCGCTGCTCATGGATTCCTGCTCGAAGGGATTCTCAGTTAGGTTGCCGAGTTACCTCCTTTTTACCCCGCTTTACCTCTAGGGTTGCTACACCTAGAAGTAGGGATAATGCTTTCACCACTGCATCTGTGGGGAGGGACTTACACCCTCAAGGTCGTTAAGTTGTCAAGGTTCATTTCAGTCCATACGAGAGGCTGATTCCTTGCTCCGCCTACACTTTAAGCTGTTAAGCTTTTGTTTTCACGGAAACGGGTCGCACGTTGAGTAGATATTCGCGAACTTCGTAACCTTGCAGTTCGCCTTGTTGGTACGACCCCTGAAATTTCAGGATTTTCTAATTGTTGCAGGTCAAATCTGACCAGCTCTTGAATGATTAAACCGATAGGTGCAAGTTTTCGTAATTTGTTGACCCAAGTTAGGGTGGTTTCTACCCGGTGCTGCAAGGATGGTGCTAACCAACCTTTTTGGCGGGTACGGTTTAAAAACCTTGCTTGGCGGTAGCGAGTATGACGGCTTCGTCTTCCTCGACGTAGTGCGCGACGGGAATCAAGACTTGCTTTGATGGTTTGACCGCGATGGGTTAGTTCAGCGCCAAAAATCACTTTTTCGCCCTGCAATAAAGCGATACCAGTAGTTTTGGAGCCTGGATCTAATTTGAGAGTAATTAATTCAGGGGTTGCTATCACCGCCTTTTTAAGAATAATGGTAAACGGATATCGCCTGAAAACAGCCGCTTTACCAACGGTTAACAACTTATGAGCCATTGACGGCTTGCAAGATGTTAATGGTATATGGTTGGTATCGAGTAAAATAAAATTGGACATTGTTGTGTCCCTCCACTTGCGTGTAATGTGCGCTTTGACCTGGTTATAAAGGCTTGTTAGATCTGCAACACTGTTTCAGTGACTTTAAAACTGTTTAATTGCAGATGATAGAGCGGAAAACTAGCGTCGCATTCTCCGGTATCGTGACCTAAATAACGTCTCCTCAGAAGAGGGGTCTGGTCAGCACAGCTTATAATTTCTTACAAGCTCAGTGTCTTTAGACCTGAGTTGCTGACCTATCTTAAGGGATAAGTTTGTCCGATCTTAACTCTAGCTGCGCCAGTCTCGATCGATCTTCACTATTTGCATATTCTAGTACAATTTTTATTAATTTTTATGTACAAAAGCTACAAAACAAAAAATTAACCAAAACTTATGTTATTGGCTCGATAAGTATTCTTGGGTGTTTGTGCTTCTTAACTCCGGCGGCACAAAATCCAGCGCAATTCCATCGGGGGGCGTCCATTGGCCATGGGAAAAACATCACGACCTGTGGCCCAACTGGCAAACCAGGGTGTCGGGGGCCAGGCTGCTTCCGGCAGATGGGTGCGTTCGTACTCAAATACCAATTCATTGGAGATGGGGACTAGGGGCAGGTCTTCCATCGCCACAATCAGTTCTTGGGGCGTAAATAAAGTAGACCAGGAAAGTTCGGCTACTTGTCGCACGAGGGGATCTGGTTGGTAGTCACCTACGGATAAAAATGTACTGAAGAGTAATAGACCTCCGGGACAGAGGGAATCGCACATTTTTGCTAGGAACAGCCGCACTTCGTCGCTGTCTCGAAAATGAGAGATGACTTCGGCGGCGACTGCAAGTTGGTACCGAGCCGGTTTCATCCGCACTAAGGGGTCGAGTACATTGCCTAGTGTCACTGTGACTGGTAAGTTTTCGGCTGTCGCAGCAGTTTGTAACTGTTCTGCAAAAGCTGGGGTTAGTTCGATCGCATCGACAGCATAGCCCAATCTTGCCAAGGGCAAAGTGTTGCGGCCGGTGCCAGCACCCACGTCCAAAATCCGCACGCGATCGGGACTTCCCAATTTAGCAACCGTTGTCATCAATTTTGCGTCTGGATGGGAGCCGAATAGGGGAGCTTCCCTGGTATCTACCCAACTTTTATACTGTTCTCCTACTGTGGAGGTCGCCACGAGCACTTTGCAAGCTAAACCGGTTTGGGGAGGCTGAACTGACTCGTATTGAAGTATCAGCATCGAAGCAGTGGAAGACTGGTAGCCTTGTTCTAATTTGCTGGCTAACAGTTTGCTCAGTTCCTCTTTTCTGTCTGCTGGCAGAGGTCTGTCGAGAGTGGTGAATAGTTTTTCAATTGACTGGAGATAGTGGTTTAGCATCCCCGGTACACAGGGAAACACTATTTCTCCGCGGGCGGTAATTCGAGTATTTATTTTGTAGAGAATAGCTTGCTGGAGAATATCAGGATTTACTACCAGCGGTAGCTGTTCAGTCTGGTTGATGGTACTGTCGCCGCCCATAAATTCCGCTCAACGAAAACAATATTTACGTAGTTAACAGTTGACAGTTAACAGTTGACAGTTAACAGTTAACTGTTAACTGTGATTAGTTGCTGCCAGTAAAAGTCACGAGGGGGAATTTTGACTGAGCTTCATTCATTGGTCGCCGTCTGCCTTCCTCTTGCCAGTAGTTGATTACTTCTGTGGCTTGGTTGAGGACTTCGACGCGATCGTTGTCGGCAATCCAGTGTTTGGCTTCGAGTTCGTTTTTGAGATCTTCCCACGCATCCTTGCGGGGCCAGAAAAAGTAAGCTGTCAGCGGGCTAGTTCCTTTACCGACCACTTGGTCAACGGCGAGGGCAACATTCTCTTCTAGCCAGAGAACTTTTAAGATGAACTTGGACAAACAAACCTCCGGGGTTTCGATCGAACTTATTAAAAATTTCTACAATCGCTAAGCTTAGCATACTTTTGTCATTTTTACTTAAAATTCCGACATTGGCTCAGGTAAAATGCCAATAGTTAACTGCGGGTGGGGCACTGATGACAGCAGACAGAGCGATTGTAGTTTTTGATATTGATGGTGTGGTGCGGGATGTGTCTGGCTCTTACCGACGGGCGCTGGCGGATGTGGTGGAGCATTTCACGGGGGGTGCTTTTCGTCCCAATTCTATTGATATTGACTCTCTCAAGTCTGAGGGAGTGTGGAATAATGACTGGGAAGCTTCACAAGAGTTAGTTTACCGTTATTTTGAGGGCATTGGGCGATCGCGAACGGAAAGCGCGATCGACTATAACGAGTTAGTAGCATTTTTCCAAAGTCGCTATCGTGGCCCGGACGAGCAAACTTGGACTGGTTACATTGGCGACGAACCGCTGCTGCTAAGTCCGGCTTACCTGGAAAGTTTAACCACAGGTGGCATAGTTTGGGGCTTTTTTAGCGGGGCGATGCGGGATGAAGCTACCTATGTTTTATCCGGGAAACTCGGCTTAAATTCCCCTGTATTAGTGGCGATGGAAGATGCACCGGGAAAACCCGATCCTACTGGACTATTTGCGACTATTGAAAAATTGGAAAACCTGAACGCTTTACCAGAAAGTTTGCCTGTGATTTATGCAGGGGATACTGTTGCAGATATTTACACTATTGTCAAAGCCAGTCAAGTACAACCGTCGCGAGTTTGGCTGGGAATTGGAATTTTGCCACCTCATGTTTTGGATGATGCGGTGCGATGCCAAGCTTATACTGCGGCGCTACAAAATGCTGGTGCTGTCTCAGTATTGAGGAATGTTGAGGAGTTGACTCCGGCACTGGTTTGGGAATTATTAATGGGAATAGGGAATAGGGAATAGGGAATAGGGAATAGGGGATTGGGAATAGGGAATAGGGGATTGGGGATTGGGGATTGGGGATTGGACATTGGGGATTGGGGATTGGACATTGGGGATTGGGGATTGGGGATTGGGTTATTGGTTACTCTAACTAACAAATAACCAATAACCAATAACAAACAACCAATAACCAATAACCAATAACGAATAACCAATAACTAATAACCAATAACCTAAATATTATTTCAAGTTCAAGAATTTATCCAAAGCACTGACTGCAACTGGTGGCCAACGGCGGGTATTTTTAACCCAATCGAGGTCTTTGTAGCGGGAGTCGAGACCGACGGCGGCAACCCAATTGCTCTCGGCTTCCCCACGCTGTCCCGCCTCCCACAGACAAGCGCTGAGGGCGGCTCTCATGTCGGCAAATTGGGGGTATCTGCGAACAATGTTTTTCATGTTGCGAATTGCTTCTTTGGTTTGTCCATTTTGATAAAGGGCGAGGGCGTGGTTGGCGCGAGCAAAGGCGTATTCAGGTGCTAGTTCAAAGGCTTTGTTGTAGTCGATAATTGCTTGTTTCCATTGACCTAAACCTGCTTCGGCGTTGCCTCGGTTGTTGTAGGCTGCTGGATCTTTTGGGTCTAATTGTAGTACATGATTGTAGTCGGCGATCGCCTCTTCCCACTTTCCTAAACCTTCTAAGGCTGTACCGCGGTTTAAGTACGGATCGGGAGCGTCGGGAACGAGTTCGATCGCTTTTTCGTAGTCGGCAATTGCTGCTTGTAGCTGGTTCTGACTGACTCTAGAATTACCACGGTTACTCCAAGCGGCTGCTCGATCGGGAAATTTGTCAATGATTTGAGTCCAAAAGCTTTCAGCCAGGGGGAATTTGCCTTCATTTGTCGCTTCAAAAGCTTTCTGAACCAGTTCTGCTAACTGCTGCTGGGGATCGGTAATATCTGTGGCTTGAACTTCTGCGGAGGCTGGGATTGCATTGCCTAGCCAAACTATCCCACTTACAACTAATACTGTCAAAAATGTCAAGAGCGATCGCATCATAGCTGTTGGTAGTTAAAACTTTACTTAACATATTATATTGTTAAGTCTTGACTAGATCGGGTAGGGGGAATTCTATGAAAAAACGCTTGCTAATTTTGGGAGGAACGGGGGATGCGACTCAACTGGCGGCGCGGGCTTCCCAAATCCCTAACTTGGAGGTGGTTTCTTCCCTAGCAGGACGCACTAAACAACCTTCCACCCCAACGGGTACGCTGCGAATTGGTGGCTTTGGGGGAGTATCTGGACTGGGTGAGTATTTGACCGATCGCGCGATCGACTTGTTAATTGATGCGACTCATCCGTTTGCTGCTCAGATTTCGATGAATGCAGCCACCGCTGCTGCTGAATTTCAATTGCCACATTTGATGCTGGTGCGTCCTGCTTGGACTCCGGTGCAGGGCGATCGCTGGATTGAAGTCGAAAACCATGAACAGGCTGCCATCGCTTTATCTGAGCGATCGCAGCGCGTATTTCTCACTATTGGTAGACAGGAATTGACTGCATTTTCTAGTCTGGATTCTATTTGGTTTTTGATTCGGGCGATCGATCCCCCAGCCCTAGGTATTTTATACCCAAACAGCAAATTAATTTTAGAAAAAGGGCCTTTTTTCTTAGAAAATGAGCGGGAATTGTTGCTCGAACATCAGATTGATACCATTGTCAGCAAAAACAGCGGTGGTGATGCGACTTATGCCAAAATTGTCGCGGCGCGGGAATTGGGAATTCCCGTGGTGATGGTGCAAAGGCCACCGATACCGGATGGAGAAGTAGTTACTGATGTCGAAGCAGCGATCGCTTGGCTGATGAAACATTTAAATTAATGTTGTATTTGTCCACGGCGATACTCACTATTTCCGCATCGATAAACCTCTACCGCGTTTGACAGATGAAACTCAACTTAATTAGTTTTTTTAGACAAAAATCGAGGCAATGAGTTGGGCGATAGCCAAGACATTAGCCCTGGGGCAAGCTGTCGATTAATCCTCTAAATCGTGCAGCGTCGCGACATCAAACCAATAGTCTACGAGTATTTGGACATCTCGTTTCAATTGAGCAAAATCGATCGGCTTGATAATGTAGCTGTTGGCACCAGATATATAGCAGTCTTCAATATCTTTAGGATTGTTGGAAGTGGTGAAAATTACCACGGGAATGGTTTTAAGCTTGACATCTTTTTTGATCTGACGTAACACTTCTGGCCCGTCAATTCCGGGGAGATTCAGGTCAAGCAAAATCAAGCCAGGACGGGGGAAAATTTTGCGATCGACATAACTCCCAGTCCGGTACAGAAAAGCCAAGGCTTGCTCGCCATTAACACATCGCTCAATGGTAACGGGAATGGGCGATCGGCGCAAAAAGCGCTGTAGTGCCTCAAAGTCTTCGTTGCTGTCTTCCACCACTAGCAGCGATCGGTTTTGCCTGATTCTAGGGCTGAAACTGTTATTCATAGGGTTGTCTGGGGCGATAGGGTGAAATAAAACGTACTGCCTTCATTGACGCTTGATTCGACCCAAAGTCGGCCGCCGTGTCGTTCCACAATTTTGCGGGCAATGGTTAACCCAGCCCCCGTACCACCACCAAAGTCATCTCGCCCGTGCAACCTACGGAATATCTCAAAGATTTTTTCAAAATGCTGTAGCCGGATGCCAATGCCGTTATCGCGAACGTAGAAGGTGTAGGGAATGCCCAGTGCTGTAGCTCGTGTAGCTTGCTTCTGGGTAGCAGCCTGCTGAGTGCTGAGGGAAAAAGTGTTGGTTTCGTCGCCATTATGTTCGATAAAGCCAACTTCAAGCCATTTTTGGGCTTTATTGCTGTATTTAATCGCGTTACCAATCAGGTTGGTGAACAGTTCGTTAATTTGAGTGCGATCGCACTCAATGCTGGGCAGGGGGCGAGGAACGCGAAACTCAACCTCACTCTGGGGTCGAGAAATCGTCAGGGTGGCGATGACATCTTGTACTAATTCATCTAGATTTAGGGTTTGCCGTATCAACTCAGCACGTCCCACGCGGGAAAAGTGGAGGAGTGAATTAATCAAATCTTCCATGCGCTGCGTCAGCCGCAGCATAGTTTTTAATTTCGCCACCCCATCCTCATCGAGTACATCTTCATAGTCCTCCATCAAGAAATTGGCATAGTTGTGAATGCCTCGCAGCGGTTCTTTCAAATCGTGGGAGGCAATGTAGGCAAAGGAATCGAGTTCTTCATTGCTGCGCTGCAATTCAAAATTCATGGATGCCATTTCATCTGCTTGGTGGAGCACAATGCCCACAATCAGGCTGCGCAGTTCGGCAACCACTTCGATTTCGCAGGGTTTCCAGGGTAAGGAACAGCCTTGTACTGTTTCCTGCCACAACTCAAAGGATTTGCGGGGTGACATTCGCCAGCTACCGTCTTCTAAAACTTCTACAGGCTTGTTGGGATTGCCGCCCCAATTCACGGTTTGCAATACTTCGGGGCGAAACCAGAGAATGTAATTGTGGTGAGCTTTGGAAATTTCCAGGGCTAATACTCCACTGCCGATCGCCTTAAATGACTCGCCCGCCTGGTAATCTTTAGAGAGCGATCGCGTTTCAAATAAGCTGTTATCAAAGTGAGGTTTAAGCCAATCGAGTAAGGCGTATACTTCTGGTTCCGAGGGCACTTCTCCGACTCCAATGCACTGATTGCCACTGCATATTACCGCTCCGGTGGCATTGACTAAATCCAGCAACTGAGCTTTCAGTTGCACCAAGCCATCGACGAAATACTCAGCTTGAGATAATGCTGCTATAAACTGAGTTTGCAGTGACTTTAATTGAATTTTGTAATCGCTGTCTTCCCTGGATTCTTTATTTGCCAATTCTACAGACATCACCTGTCCGATAAATTCGCAAACGGTGCGGGTGTTATAGGGAACATATTTGGGAGACAAATGATGACAAGCAATCAACCCCCATAGCTTTCGATCTTGCATCAGAGAAATCGACATAGAGGCAGTTACGCCCATATTTTGCAGGTATTCTAGATGCAGGGGAGAAACGCTCCGCAACACTGATAAACTCAGATCTAGCGGTTGATTCGTGACCGGATCGAGTTCTGGAATTAAGGGAACGGGCTGATAGCGGGCATCGCAAATCAGGCGCACCCAGTTGAGGGTGTATAGCTGTCTGGCTTGCTGAGGAATATCTGAGGACGGATAGTGTAGGTTGAGATAGGGCGTTTCTTGGTCGGTATCTTCAGCAATGACGATACCTGCCCCTTCTCGATCGAACCTGTAGATCATCACGCGATCGAAGCCAGTAATTCGCCGGACTTCTTTCACAACCACTTGGCAAATTTCTAAGAGAGTCGGTGCTTTTTGAATGCGATTAATGGTTCTTTTTACCTGGTGATAAAAATCAAAAAAATTAGTTTTTTCTTGAACTTTCTTTGGTTCTATTTCCAAAACAATGCTTCGACCTGAACGATGTACAATCCCATCAAAATAAAGATCATCATTCAAATGCTCGATTGATAAACTGAGAGGATTAATACTATCAAAATCCGCATTCAGACATTGTTTTATCTGCTGAATTTGCTCGGCATCGAATAAGTCTGAAAGCGGCTTTCCCAACAGTTCTGTGGGTGGGAAACCAATCAATTCTTGAGTGTTGCTGCTGGTTTGAATGATTTCGAGGGTGGGTACTTGCAAAACTAGCAAAACCCCGTGCGACTGAATCGTTCCCGGAATATGAATCGGCTCGCGATCGCAATTTGTCAGATCGAGCGTGTGATCGGTCATATCGTAATTGGCAAACTTCTGCTACAGTTTGTTGCTTAATTTGAAATTAGTTAATCCGTTGTATTATACTATATTTTAGGATAAATATCGATCTATCAATTGGACAATTTTTTCATACTCAAAATCTTCGGAAAGTTCCAGCACCCTAGCAACAAAGGAACTGTACTCTGGCTGTAATTGTTGCAGCCGGTTAATTTCCAGCTCCACATCTTCAACATAACATCCTTTAGCTGCTTGATACAAGGCCAGCAATTCTTCTTTGGGCGGCACCACCATTTCCTGCGGGCTAGCAGCTAAACATACAGCCTCAGTCAATTTCTCATCAGTTGATACTGGTGCGTATATCCACGACAAATTTAAATAACTCTTGATTTTGTCTAGTAATATCAATTCCGGTTGTATCGGAATGATTTAACCGCGAAGGCGCGAAGTACGCGAAGGAAGAGAAGAGAGAGTTTAATACAGGACGATGAAGAGAGGATTAATTTGTAGAACGAAAGGAACAATTAAAACAGTTCGTAGGGGCGGGTTTCACCATAATCCTGAATAATTGACCATCTATTAAACCCGCCCCCACCCAACGGTAAATCCCCACCAATATTTTAGGGATTTGATAAACATCCTGGTTGATGTAGTCGATTTGTGTGGGCGGATTTTTCGAGATTGTTTGTATTTGTGATATCTTTTTGGTAAAAGCCACTCCTACAGGTTGTTCGCACCTACCAATAGAAAATTAGTTATTTCCGCCACATATCAAATTGATCTTCCGAACAGCCGTTGAGATATTGATTGTTCACCCAACCGTCCAAAATTTCAAAAGTCTCATTGGGAGCAGTCCCATGAGTTCTCGCCGCAATTTTCACCCATTGTCCCTTTCTGCTAACAGCCCTAACTCCGTCTCCTCTTTTGAGTTTAACAACAATCGGGTAATTATTACCAGGGCCTTTCCGAATGTTAACAGTCCCAGTTTTAACATTAATAAAGGAGCATTTAGTTTGCTCTTTTAAAGCTTCTACTTTGTCTGGTGACAGAGTTTGCTCTTTACCAAAAACGGGAAAACTGACCAGGGAAAAGCCAAAAGTGGCGACGGCGGCTGCAATGAAAAAGGCTTTTGATTGAGTCAAACTCAGCATCTATTTAATCTCCGTGGGTTAATAAAGACTCTTGGTCTTTACTACTAATTTTTATTTAACTGAGGCAAACCACTCGGTAATACCTTGGGCGATCGCCTCTGCTAACTTCTGCTGTTCTTTCGCATTGACAATCCATTCAAACTCATCAGGATTAATCATAAATCCTAATTCCATTAAAACAGATGGAGCAACGGCTGGACGAGTCATGGCTAGGTTGTTCCAGAATACACCATAGGAAGGACGATTCAATTTAGCAACTAAATACTTTTGCAAAAACATTGCCAAACTGTGCGCTTGCGGATGAAACCAAAAAGCGCCGACACCTTTAGTGTTAATCGCGTCCCCGTTATCTGGTAAAGCATTGTAGTGAAGAGAAATTGCGATCGCAGGTGCTTCTTTTTGAATCATTTCCACCCTCGGTGGTAAATCCAGATCCACATCTTCCACCCGCGTCATTACCACATTTGCACCCCGATTTACCAATTCCTGACGTACCAATTTTGACACAATTAAAGCCACAGTTTTTTCTCGGTAGCCTGTGGGCCCGACACCCCCTGAATCTTCGGGTCCGCCGTGTCCCGGATCTAACAGTATTTTAATTCCCGACAGCGGCTTTGCTTGTGGATTAGCCATCTGGCTGGCTTTCACAGGGGGGTGTTTTAAGGACAGCACTAAAGTTGTGCCATCGTATCTCAATTTGTAACCCCACTGTTGCGCTGATTTGAGATTAAAAGTATATTGTAGTTGCAATGGGGATAGTTGTTGCCATGTCAAACGTGAAATTACTGGGTCATCATCGAGGCGAATAATATCTGTTTGAGCGGTGGTATTGTACAGCGTTAAAGTGAACGCGCGTTCACCTTCTTGTACGGTGATGGGGACTGGTATTTCTAGGGGAAATAAGACTTCGGTCCAGCCGGTAACTTGACGCGATCGCACACTGCGAATTAGCGATCGCGGTGGCACTGTATCCTTGACAATTTTCACTTCGGATGCTTTGATCCATGCACCGTAATCGAGTCGAATCCATTCTCCTTCGCGGCCAATAATTGTGGCTCTTGTTCCCTTGGGTAGAGGCGTCATCCGAGAAAAATCGGTACTCGCGCCAGTGCGGGCAACACCTGGTTCTGCTGTCACTTCTGCTACTTCCAAATCAGCAGGAGAAAGAATAGAAACTTTGCCCGTTCCTTGCTGGCTGACTGTTTGATTATTCATGGTTAGTTCAAATACAGGCACTCCCAAATCTACTTTTTTGCTGTTATTTATTTGGGTGTCCGACTCAATGCCCCCCCTTAGCAAGGGGGGGTTGGGGGGGGTTTTGGCGCAGCCTTGATATTGTTGATTACCAGTTTTAATAGGAGAATTTTCGCCTAATAATACAGATTTATTATCTGGCAATTCAACTTGCGATCGCGCTTTTAAAGGAATAGTTTCCCCAGCCAATTTTACCGAAACCTGAGCATTCATAGGTGCGATCGCCCCAAAGCAAATATATTCCCCCGGCAAAGTTGCCACATCAACTTTCGGTGTCAGAGAATCCTTGGCAAAAGCCAATCCTAAAGGAATTGTTGCCTGACTTGGCTGGCGCGTCACCTTAATTTTGAGTTCCTGATTGTTGTAACGCAGTGTAAAGACATTTTCTCCGACTTGTAGGGGAAAAGTCGGGGCAAAATGACCGACTTGAGTGCGGGGGATCTGGTTGCCGTTTACCAAGACTTGTCCCGATGGTGGGGCTGTGCCAATTAAAAAAATGCGATCGACTGTAGTCTGGTGATTAGGAGGAGGATAAGCCACAAACAAAGGCTGGGTGGCAACAGCTACGGGGGCGATCGCCAAAATTATCCCGAACACAACTAAGGCTAAAAATTTTATCATTCTCAATCGCAGCTAATAGAGAGTCTGTGCTGACCTAATTTTATCAGGTTTATTACCATTTTATATCCCTTGTCTGCACAGCAATACGAAATTTTTTGTAGCCACAGTTTCCTGATTGTCCCAAAACAAAAAAAATATATTTTGTCCTGAAATTCATTTTTTTAACAGTATATTAACTATTTTGTAAGGTTTAAAACAAAACATCTAAAACTTTGTATATTCGGTACTATTTATTCTAAATCGGGACGATTTAAATACTTTTAAGTTCTATCAAAAACAGCTATTTATCACCCGGAATGGTGAGGGCATTGGTGAATATTAAAACTATATTCAGATCAATAGGTAACGGTTAGATGAGAAGTTAAAAATCATCTACCACATCCAAAACAGAGGAGTTTTCATGAAATCTCAATTGATTGCACAAATATTGTTATCTGCACTAGCAGTATCGGGCACTATGGTAACTGCAACAACAGTGCAAGCTGGTCCAGCCACTTTGGTTGCTAACGAAACGACAGTATTTCAATGTGTTGGTTCAGGTCGAAACTTAGCAACAATTGCCAAGCGAGGAAATCGTACCACCGACCCGATAATTCTGTGGCGCACCACAGAATTTGGTCGTGAGTTTACTCCCAGTCAGCGCTGTCAAGCGGTTTCCAGAAGATTGACACAAGCGGTTGCTAATAATGGCGGAAGCTTAAGTAATTTACTGTTAACTACAGGTACTGTTAATAGCCTACCCGTTGTTTGTTTCGTGAGCGGACGTGGACGCTGCAACTCTAGCAATACACTATTTACTCTTGACCGCAAAAATGCCAGCAATCCTGGTGCCGTGCTCACCCGTTTGGTCAATTTTGCCGAAAACGGTGTTGGTGAAGCCGTAGTTTCCAGAACTCGTCCTACTGATGAACCGGAACAGCAGTACGTTTCTTTGCAAGATTTAGTCGATCGAGCTTTGAATACAGCCCCAGCGCCTGTGAAAGCCCAACCAAACAATCGAGGTATTTAATACCATTTCTCTAAAATCGTGCAACAATCTTTGACCCCCCCTAACCCCCCCTTATAAAGGGGAGGGACAAGACTACTGTTGCATTCTTTTTTAAAATTGGTATAAGTACAGGACTTATGCAGGCACAGGAACAAGCACAAAATTAGCTTAAGAAAGCGAATTTAAGCCTCCGAGACTATAATCTCCGACTTCTCCTTTCCCAGAAGTCGGGGATTTGTGCTTGGGGTGTGAGGAGTCGAGGATTTAAGGGCGATCGGTGTGGGCGTAAATCAACTAAAATATATCCGGGTGCAACTATCAACTAGCAGAATCTAAAATATGTAGGAACACTCAACAGCAGTGTACCTACAAATATGACTTCCTACATAAATCTACCTGCCTCAGATCCAGGAGTTATCATGAAATTAACATTTGTCGCACCTTTATTAGCCTCGGCTTTAGTTTTGACCGGTACTGCTGCATTGGCAGGTCAAGGAAAAACTCGGCTTGTCACCAATACTTTAAATGACACCACAACAACATTTCAGTGCGTTACTTCCGGTAGAAATTTTGTGACAATTGCGCGACGGGGAAATGTGACGACAGATCCCATAATTCTGTGGAAATCTAGGGAATTCGGACCAGAATTTACACCTTGGCAGCGCTGTCAGATTGTTTCCAACAGATTGACCAAAGCAGTTGCGGACAACGGCGGGCGCTTGACTAACTTACAGTTAACAACAGGTACGATTAATAACCTCCCTGTGGTTTGTTATGTGAATGGAAGAGGGCGTTGCAATTCTCAAAATATCTTGTTCACCCTGGATAGCAAAAATGCTAAAAATCCCAGTGAAGTTTTAAGCAGATTAATTAATTTCGCCCAAGATGGCGGTGGACAGGTAACAGTTTTGAGAACCAGAAATCCAGAGCAATTATCTTCCCAGCAGTTTATTCCCTTTGGCGATTTGGTCGATCGCTCTTTTCATTCAACTACAAACAAACCATCTGTTCCTGCCGAAAAACCAGAGAGCGATCGGGGGATTTAATATAGCCTTTTTCAGAAAGATGACGTACTATCGAGAATTGGTAATAGGTAATGGGTAATGGGTAATAGGTAATGCCCTATGCCTTTCCCCCATCCCCCATCCCCCATCCTCCCTAGGGGGGGGTTGCCATTACACGCTTACCTCACCTAACTGAGAAAGGCTATATTTAATTTCTTGGTAGTAAGGACTTTAGTCATTAACAGATTCCCAGGAAGAACATGGGAATCTGTCATTTATACTGAATTTTAATCAAAGTAATACCAATTTTAAAAAAGAATGCAACAGTAGTCTTGTCCCTCCCCTTTATAAGGGGGGGTTAGGGGGGGTCAAAGATTGTTGCACGATTTTAGAGAAATGGTATAATTAGTCATAAAACACTAGCAAAAATTTGCTTTTATGCTAAATCTTCCTTCACGCCCTTTGCATCTTCGCGGTTGATTAAATAAATATTATTTGACTAAAAAGCGATTAAAATAAAGAAACAAATGCAAACATAGCCATACAAACAACAGTGAATCGAGTTTCTCCCGCCATTGTAATTTTAGGTCAAAACAGCCAGCCGATCGCCCGAAAAATCGCCACACTTTTCCCCGGTTCACTGATTTACGGTTTGACCGATCGCACAACCGATGCCGATATCAACATTACCAACTTCGGCGAAACCTTGCGGGAATTATTTACAACCGAAACCCCAATTATCGGCATCTGCGCCGCCGGAATTCTGATTCGCACCCTCGCCCCACTGCTGTCAGACAAACGCGCCGAACCCCCTGTCTTAGCCGTAGCCGAAGATGGCAGCGCCGTTGTACCATTGTTGGGCGGTTTGCACGGGGTGAATGACTTAGCCAGAGAAATTTCCCAAGCCCTCGGCGTGCAGCCAGCCATCACCACTACCGGAGATATCCGGTTTCGCACCGCCCTACTCAGTCCTCCCCAGGGCTATAATTTGGCCAATCCAGAGGATGCCAAAACTTTTATTTCAAATTTGCTCGCTGGGGCAAAAGTACGCATTGAAGGCGCAGCCAACTGGCTCTGGGAGAGTAATTTGCCGATCGACCCCGACGGAAAATTGACTATTCACATCACCGAAAAAGGCATAAAACCAACACCAGATTGTTTGGTTTACCATCCCAAAACAGTGACAGTCGCCCTCACGCAAATATCCAATATTCAGCCAGAAATAGCGATTTTACTGATCCAGCAAGTTTTGGCAAAATCTGGTTTATCCCTAGCTGCAATTGCGGGCATTTTTGCCCTCAAAAATGACATGGGCAGTCCGGCGCTGACAGCGATTTCAGATTATTTTAAAGCCCCAGTTCGTTTCTTCAATCTATCAGAACTGACAGAATTTGACTCGGTTAAATTAATAGAATATAACGCAAATTTTGATGTGACGGCGGCACAAATTGCCCTGACAGCAGCCGGTGCTAACAGTCAGTTAGTCGGGTACGATCGCCTCAACCAACTCAGTTGCGCCATCGCCCTTGCAGCCCAACCCCTTGATGCTGAGGCGATCGGCATTAGTCGCGGACAACTGGCGATCGTCGGTACTGGGCCAGGCGGCGCGCCCTGGATGTCCCCGGAAGTTAAGGAAATTCTGCGGGAAGCTACGGATTGGGTAGGTTACAAGTTCTATCTTGATTTGGCAGGAACCCTGCGTCCAGGCCAGCAACGACACGATTCTGACAACCGCCAAGAGATCGATCGCGCCCGTTTTGCCCTAGATTTAGCAGCATCGGGAAAATCTGTCGCCGTGGTTTCGTCGGGAGATCCGGGGATTTTTGCCATGGCGGCGGCGGTGTTTGAGGCGATCGACCTCGATAGCAAACCAGAATGGGATGGTATCGATATCCGTGTCGCACCCGGCATTTCTGCCATGCAGGCCGCCGCGGCTGCCATCGGAGCACCTCTGGGACACGATTTTTGCGCGATCTCGCTTTCGGATATTCTCAAGCCTTGGGAGGTGATTGAACAGCGAATTGCTGCGGCTGCGGCTGCTGATTTAGTGATTGCATTCTACAATCCCATCTCGAAACAGCGGATTTGGCAATTGTCTAAGGCGATCGAAATTTTGTTGCAAAGTCGATCGGCTCAAACCCCCGTCATACTAGGTAGAAACCTCGGCAGAATTGGACAATCCGTGCGCGTTTGTACACTAGGTGAATTCCAGCCCGAAGACGCGGATATGAGAACTTTGGTAATTATTGGTTCCAGTCAGACTCGGATTATTCCTCGCAAATATGGAGATGTTTGGGTTTACACCCCCAGACGATATCAGAAATAATCAGAAATTGAGTGAACGGGGAATGGGGAATGGGGGCAGGGCGTCGGGTATTCTATTTTTTACTGAATACGACCGTCAGGGCGATCGGACTTTTTCCCCTCCTTTTATTCCGATCGCAGACTTTGAATATCTTCAACACTCAAACCAGTAGTTTGACAGTTGCGCCTCCTGCAAGTCTGGCTTTGACATCCAGGTAAGAGTCTTTGAGATACTGTACTCTTAATGCTAAACATAGGTCGATAATTTCTAAGTCGGTGATGGTAGAATTTCCACCATAAATCATGGCATTCAGAAAGCTGATTAAAATTGGTTTGCTTTCGTTAGAACCGAAAATCTTTTTAAATGCAAAGTAGATTTTGGGGTTAATAAATCTCATGGTAATTTTCCCTTTTCCTAGCGCTGCAATGACTCAATCTATCTGTTACAGGACTTACACAGGGGAGACAAAAAACCCGGTTTCTGCGTCAATATTTATCAAGAAAGCGACGATTTTGGAAGAAACCGGGTTTTTGGCGTCCAGGACTATAGTAATGACTGAAAATTAAGCTGTCTTGACTGATTTCAATTATAACTGAGATCTTGCACCATTATCAATTAGCTGTAGGGGCGGGTAAACCTGCCAATATATAAGAAGAATCAACAATCTCAATAAACCCGCCCGCCCCCAATGGTAAATTCAAATGTACCTCTTTCAAGATACAAGGGGCGGGTAAACCTGCCAATATATAAGAAGAATCAACAATCTCAATAAACCCGCCCGCCCCCAACGGTAAATTCAAATGTACCTCTTTCAAGATACAAGGGGCGGGTAAACCTGCCAATATATAAGAAGAATCAACAATCTCAATAAACCCGCCCGCCCCCAACGGTAAATTCAAATGCACCTCTTTCAAGATACAAGGGGCGGGTTCGCCATTAGCCTTAAAGCTTACAGACAGGTTAAGCAAACCCGCCCTCATCCCCTACTCCCCATCGAAAATCCCTCTTATTCTGTCAAATCGACTTGTCGAATCTCTTCTAGCCTCATATCCAAGCATTGCGCGATTTGCTCATCGCTCAAACCTACTGCTTGCAAACGTTGGATAGCCTCAATTTTTGCCCGCTGCTTTCCCCGCAAAAACTCAGGCGACTCTTCCTGTGATGCGCAGATATTCACCGTTCCGATTACATGACCACGAGCGACATTACCATTATTAAAGATAGTGAAATTGTGACTATTAACAATCCCTTTCCGTAATAATACCGATCGCAAATTTAATTTATTAACATCTTCTCCGAAAGCATCAGAGAACAACTGCCATAGCTCGTAGCCGATATCTTTAGCATAACCCTCAGTACAGTTCAGTCCTTGGGCAATATCCCCATACTTTTGCCGCTTCAGAACGCCCTCAATCACCCCAAGCTGCATATCATCTAAATGCTTACCAGTTTTCGCAAAGACCACTTCATCTGCAAAAGCCAGTGCTTCTTGAACGTTCATCAGGTTTCCTCACAACCTCGCAACCATACAATTATAACCGTCAATATCCGACTATTTTCGCCTTAAATACAAAAACGGTTGAATCGGTCTTAAAATTTTCTACATTATCCGACTTTTTTCGACTTTTTTCGACTATACAAATCAATGTGCAAGTTGTATTGTTGTGAGTGTCAAACCATCACTCAATAAAAATTAAGTTATGACGACTACCCAGCTCGCTCTCGACAAAAAAGCAAATCCTTTGATGATGCACCTGAGCATCTTACCCAAGTACGGCATCACCGCCGAGGAAACGTTTAGCTACGATCCGACCACACAGACTTCCAACATCACCTCCATGAGCAACTCTTGGTGTACTAAGACTGCTTCTAGTATATATCAGTTTGAACCTTCGGATGACGACCAGCAAGAGGACGACTAGAATTTTGAATTACTAAGAAATAATTCGATCGCCCTTTCTTTTCTTGAAAGACCTGTATGAATTTTTGCATGACAGGTCTTTCACTATCAACATTATTTCAATTATTTTAGTTATGACCGACATTTTAATCGTGACTTCCGAGACAGACATTCATGCAGATGTCGTTATCAACGAATTACAAAAATCAAATATTCGAGCAATTCGCTTGAATTCAGAAAGTTTTATTAAAAACAGCAAATATGCTTACTCGTGGCAAGCTTCGGGCAATCCCAGTCAAAGTTTTTTGTCCTTTGAAGACTCCTTGAGAGAAGTTCAAGAAATTGGCGTAATTTGGTGGCGCAAGCCACAGGATTATCAAGTGTTTCCAGAAGTTGATGATGCTTGGGCTATCAAGTATTGTCAAGAAGAAACAGAATCTTTGATGTATTCTCTTTCTGGACTCTATCCCAAAGCTAGATGGGTGAATAACTACTACAAAATTAGATTGCCATCTCACCGAATCAATCAGATTCCAATTGCTCACAAGCTGGGAATTACCATCCCTCCAACACTCGTCACCAATTCCTACGATGCGGCTTGCAACTTTGTGACACAACAGGGAAAGTGCATTGTCAAACCCATGCGCTACTCTGGTTTTTTACATAATGAAAAGCAATATGCGTGCTACACTCGTCCCATTGATGTAGAAACGCTTGAGGAATTTCGAGAAAGCATTCGATTAGCACCAGTTTTTATTCAAAAACGCATTCAAAAGAAAGCTGAATATCGTGTTACATTAATTGGCAAGCATGATTTTGTCTGTCGCATTGATGCCCAGCATACCAAGGATGCAGACGTGACTTTGGATTGGCGCGTCACCGAACCGGATAAACTCGTTCATGTTCCCGACAAGCTACCGATCGACTATCTCAACAAACTTCATCAAATGCTTGACGAGTTTGGTTTAAATTTTGGTGCATTCGACATCATTCGCGACGATGATGACACGCTCTATTTTATCGAACTCAATCCCAACGGACAGTGGTATTGGATCGAAATTCTCACTAAAATGCCTATGGTTCGCGCCATGGTGGAACTCATCGAAGATTTAGCGCTGCAATATCAACAGGATTGCTGAATTCGATCGAAAATTATATCGTTTCCGGCTGCATCGGAATGATTTAACCTTACTAGAACGCAGAGAACACAGAGGGAGATAAGAGAGATGAATAATTCCGATGTTACCGGATTTGATATTACACATTTTATTGGGATTGCTTTCCTTCGGATCGCTTCGCTAACGTTCCTCGCAATTACAAGGAATCAGATTAACCATAATATCGTGGCCGGTGCGGGTTTATTATATTGTAGATTATAGGCAATTATGGTTGGTGAACCCGCCCCTACAGGAATTATGTAAATTGACCAGACATGATATGAGATTGCTTCGTTCCTGGTGGCAGACAAGGATTCAACGAGCTACAGCCACATCCTCAGATATCACCTGAGAATGCTCCACCCGAAACACATTTGCGCTTAAATTAGCCACAACTTGTTTCCCCTGTTGCGTCAGTTCCAAATAGCCGATCGCATCTTTTACATACCGATGAACCACATTCCAATAAAACTTAGGATACCCATCCCGTAAATCCCCCGGATTCCTATACCCCAAAACCTGATTCTGACCCGTTTCCTCAAATTCGTAAAACAGCGCCGCCACTTTTTGCAAATATCGCGGATCGCTCCACTGACCAATTAAATCAGCCGCGCGAACTAAACCTGGATAATTGACCGTATCTTGATAATCTTCATCCGCCGGCACCGGGAAACGAGTTAGCTCAATATTACGCTTAACCCGCTCCGCATCAATCAGTTTGTGATCGCCAAAACGCTCAGAAACAAACATTTGGCCGCGATCGACATGATAGGGAGTCAAACTAGCATCCGTCGCCCCCGGAGGCAGTTTTATTTTCCCATCACCCACCCCCGTCGCATACATCCTCAAATCAGTTTGATCGAGACGGCAAACTCCCTTCACATACCCAATATCGTGACATAGCAAAGCTATGTGGAAATGCAGCCAATCTTCACAGGAAACACCCCCTTCACGAATGTGTTTGCCACGCATAATTTCCTGTCCCACCAAGGTCACTAAAATAGTATGTTCTACATTGTGGTAAAGAGCATCGCTATTGGCAATATTTTGCAAGGCCATATCCGCTACCCAGCAAATAATCTCTCCATAGTCTGACTTGAAGCCACCGTAAGTGTGGCGGTATCCTTCAATCAGCCGATTTACGAAAGCTTTAATCAGTAATTCTGTGGCATTAAACATATTCACTTCCCTGCTCGACACTAGCGGTTTAAATATTTTTATCCTGGTTTTTTAGGGGCTGCTGTTTTAGGTGAATTTTTAGCTACTTTTTCCTCTCGATTCCCGTTCTTATCTACAAGTATCTACTAATAGATTATCAACGACGAAGGCTGAAATTAGCGATCGAACAACTAGCTACTCCAGGCGCACCCTAAATAATTGGCATCTATAGGCGATCGAGGTGTCAGACCCTTCGAGCACCACTAAGCCCTGACAATCAAGCTATTTCGTTAAAGAAAATCCCACATCTGACATCTAACATCCAAAATTGCTTGACATCTTCCGCTGCGATCGCCCTAGGGCTGGGTATTTCACTCAACAGAACACATTAACAGTATAACTTGTTACAACTACTTAGCTAGGACTCGCGATCGAACATCTATTCAATCTAACTACTCTCCCACTGAATCCGCAAGTCTAGCGGGAAATAGCTAAATCTTGGTAAGGATTTTGAGAAAAAATACTTAGGGTCTAGTTATCACAAACCTCAGTAATTATGACTAATAATAACTCTACTTCATCATCCACTCAATCCGTATATTCTCAGGTGACGAGCATAAGTCTTTTTTGTGACAATTCCATTCTCAAGAGGCGATCGCCACACCTAATCTTTGTGATGGCAAACCAAAATCAATGTGATCTGTATCACTTTTAGCAACTATAACAGCATATATAATATAAAAAATAAAATAACAAATTAAGTGCATCTTTCCATAATTCCTGTCCGCTAAATTTTTCTTCGATACATTATCTCCTCCACTTAATCATCTTCATAATCAAGGTTCTAGGCAATGATTCAAGCACAAAATAAATATGCCGACCTTTCTCAGCACCGACACACAGATATCCTAGGGCAAATTCCTGTAGAAGTTAAAGATTGGGCCCAAAGCCTCCCTTGGAACAAGCGCCGCTATCTATTGTCCCTCTGTTATATCTTGTGCGCATCTACTCCCGACTTGCAAGCAGAATTTTTAGATGACTACACGGCAGATGGCTTAATTTCAAAAATGTTTGAAGATGTCGATACTCTACACCGTGTCAAAGAGTATCTAATGCGGTTCCGAGTTAAAAAAGAATTAAACGAATCAGATTTAAGAACCTACATCAAACAATTTTACATCCACTCTGCTCAACAAGTACGCGGGCAAAACGACCAGTATTTAGAATCGGCACTTCGTTTCGTTTTGAGTACAGAAGAACGCAATAATGTTTTCAACTACATTTTGGGTTTTGAATTCATGAAAATAGTATTTCAAATGAGCTGGTTGCAACACGAACGATTGGCGAGACTACAAAAAAATCAGTACCAGTTTATCGAAACCTACATCAAGCCGATTCAACACGCACACAAAATCAACGGTATCATTGTCCCAAAAGATGAAAAAATATTTTTTGCTAGGCGCGTCTATTACGTTCAACAGCCGAATATTTCCTACAAAAAACTAATTGAATTAGTAACCGCAACTTTTACCACAGAAATGGTAACTAACTGTGGATTTTCTATCAGTCGTCACGCTCAAGCTTTGCACTTTGACTACGATTATATCTACAATCCAGAGCCGGAAGAAGCAAGATTTCCAACGGAATTGCAATTTATTTCTTGATAATCAAGCAAATATAGCCTTTCGAGCTGTCCTATGAGGTACGAGGGAGAATTGGTAATAGGTAATAGGTAATTGGTAATAGGTAATAGGTAATTGGTAATAGGTAATTGGTAATTGGTAATTAATAATGCCCTATAGCCTCTGCCCCATGCTTCGACCCGCTCGCGAAGCCGAAGGACTCAGTACAAGTTACCCATTACCCATTACCGATTATATCAATTCCGGTTGTATCGGAATTGATATAACCGCGAAGGCGCTAAGGACGCGAAGGAAGAGAAGAGAGAGTTTAATACAGGACGATGAAGAGAGGATTTTATATTACCCATTACCCCTTACCCATGCCCCATTACCCCTTACCCATTACCCATTCTCAAATTTCTGAGTGCAAATCCATAGCACCTAGATTCCCTCAGAACAGATAAAAATGGGCAACTATGCCTTGTGGAGGATAGTCTGAAATGGCCAATTTTTGGGATAATAAACAGCAGCACTCAACTTAGCTGAGGAACCAACGTGCTGCTATCAAAAGGTTTTGAAGTAGAAATGTATACCGGCACGCCCGAAGGTGATGTTGTCGGTCTCTCGGATCGCATAGTCGCCGATTTAGAGGGATTTGTGCGGGAACCCGATAGTCGCAATGTAGAGTACACGACGGCCCCACTATGCAGCTACGATCGCCTGCTGTGTGCCCTAGTCAAGCCACGAGTCAGGCTGCGACAGTATTTAAAACAATTGGGCGACTATACCTTACTGCCGGGAAGTACCCTGTCTCTGGGAGGGAGCGATCGATTTTACAGATCGGACCCCAACAACCCCTATCATACCTACATCGAGCAAACCTACGGCACCAAAGTCGTCACCGCCAGCATTCACATCAACATCGGCATCTCTCAACCAGAACTGCTGATGCGGGCAATTCGCCTCGCCCGCGTGGAAGCACCCCTCTACCTCGCCTTGAGTGCTTCATCGCCTTTCCTCGATGGCGAAGTCACCGGCTATCATTCCACCCGCTGGGGTTTGTTTCCCAAAACTCCCGCCATCGTCCCCCTGTTTGAAAGTCACAAGCATTACATCCAGTGGACTGAGGAACAGCTACAACTCGGTACCATGCAAAACGTCCGCCACCTGTGGTCTGCCGTGCGCCCCAATGGCGATCGTCGCCCCTACTGTCTCAACCGCCTAGAACTGAGAATTTGTGACCTCGAAGTCAATCCTCTTGCCCTGTTAGCCATTACTGCGTTGCTAGAAGCTCGGATTGGGCAGATGATGGAAGACCCCTGCTTAGACCCCTTAGAACTGTGCACCTTCCCCGCGGCTACCCGCAACCAAGACTTAGTTGCTCTTACCGATGCCAACGAAATTGCTGCATCTCGTCACAGTTTGGATGCAGAACTTCGACACTGGCAAGATGGCAGAACTATTCTGGCACGGGATTGGATAGAGGAAATTTACCAGCAAGTCTGGCCAATTGCCAAAAAAAGTGGCTTTAGCTGCTTTCTCTCACCGCTCAAAAAGATTCTGCGAGAAGGCAACACCGCCCAGCAGTGGTTAAAACTCCATGAGAGTGGTTTGGACACCCGCAGTATTATTCTGCAAGGGATTAATGGTATGGTTCAACAGGAATGGGAACTCGAAGATAACTTGTGCGCCCAGTTAGTTGCTTGAAAAGACAATTTCCAGACAAATCAGAATATTTAATCAATCGCGTCCGACACAGGTTATAAATAAAAGCTATGGTTGCCTCTACCTTTGGGTAGATTTTTAGAGCAACTACCAAGACGGTGAAGACGCTCTTAATGGCCCGAACCATTAGACATCTCCCTTCTTCCTGTTTCCTGAATTTCCCCCTGCCCCCGAAGGGCTGAGGGGAGTCACTTCCTCGTTCTTTCTTCTTGCTGCTTCCTTCTTCTATAGCTTCATGCCCCAACTTGTCTTGATTCACCCCCAAATCCCCCCCAATACTGGGAATATCGCCCGCACTTGCGCAGCCACAGGCACTGAATTGCATTTGGTCGGACCACTTGGATTTGAAATTAGCGATCGCTACCTGAAACGGGCTGGTTTAGATTACTGGCCCCATGTCAACCTCCACATTCACGAGAATTTAGAAGCTTTTCTGGCTTGTCAGCAGCAACGGGGAGGACGCTCGATCGGATTCAGCACAGGCGGGCGATACAGTTACACGCAATTCCAGTTTCTTGCCAGCGACTGGCTGATGTTTGGCTCCGAAACAGTCGGCATTCCTCAATTTGTCTTGGATGCCTGCGATGCCACAGTTTTTATTCCCATGAGCCAGCCGGGAGTGCGGAGTTTAAACCTGTCTGTCAGCGCGGCCGTAGGTTTATTTGAGGCAAAACGACAGTTGGGCGAACTGGGATAAAGAATCATCGATACATACACATATAGATATTTAATACCTTTATATGTCTAGGAAATCTATATCAAAAGATAAGAAATTTGTATCAAAGCTGTGAGAATCTAAACAGCCAAGATTAATAGATTATGTTGAACCAAAAAGAGATTGTTATCATCAATACCAAAATATTTCAAAGATGATTGAGCAACCAAAACAGAGTTTTTGAGCGTTATAGCGTTCTAGACGGAACTTAGAACCCTGAGTGGCGCTATATCTAGTAAATATACGGTTGTAGTTATTTGCGAAGTTAGGATAGAGTGCGATCGTCAAAGATCCTACTCCTAGCCCTAGCGCCAACAGATATTTTATCTATTTGTTCTAGCTATTGCCGTGTAAGGGTTTTGGGTGCGATCGCCGCCAAATTTACCAGAAAATTTAATTTTTGTAGCTCTGCGAGCTTGTCTAAATTAAAAAATCAAGGTAATCTTGCCTAAGCATGATAGCTGTCAACAATCAAAATATTTTTGCTTGTTGATAAATCAGTGTCATGCAATCCCTTGCGTGTTTCCAAGGACAGTTAGCGCTTCTCAGTAGGAGGTCGTTTTTTTGAAACGAATATATCCCCAAAAAAATCAGCCTGTTAAGGCTAGTGAAATCGACAGAGACGGTTCTACAGAACAGTCCAAACAGACAACGCTAAGCACTGGCAGAGTTCGCTCTCTAGCCACGCTCGGACTTGCAATATCGGTGGGTGCTTCCGGCATCTTGCTGCCGAGAACCGGGGACAGCGCTCGCGCGTCCGAACTCGCACCGACACCAGAACCCACCGCCGAAGTACAGCCAGCGTCGGCTAACGAAATCCCTACCTCTGTAGGTGATACTTCCCCAGTTGCATCAGCAGCTCAACCTGATAAGCAGGTAGCGGTTAAGGTGCAACCAGGACAAACTCTGTGGGAGTTATCACAGGACTATGCAGTTGCTCCAAATGCACTAGCAACTGCTAACGGCATTAAATCCGAAACCTTACTCCAAGTAGGGCAAAAACTTACAATTCCGTCGGCGGATGTCGTCGCACCACAACAGAATGTCGGCAACACCCCAGACGCAGCAGCCGAGGAAACCTCCCAGGTCAATCCCGAACAAAAGTTAGATTTAACAGGCTCTGAGCCTGCTTCTAGTCCGGTGGTGCAATCAGGGGAGCAATCAACAGCAACGATCCCCCTCGGAACTCCCACACCGGAGCCAAACTCCAGCTTCGTGCCCAATCCCAACGGGGCGATTGAGAGTTTGAAAAAACAGGAAAACCGGACAGCAGCAGTGGGTCTGACCCAGTTGGAGTCTGAGGGAGGAACGAGTTCATCTACATCACCGACTGTATCCTTGCAGTCGCCAGCACCGACGCCGGCATCTTCCACCTCTGCAACGCCAACGGTTATCCCCAATAGCGGGTTTGCTCAATCATCATCTATTGAACAATCCCTGGTAACACCCAGTTTACCGTCTGCTGTGGTAGTTGCCCCAGCCAACACTACCTCCGCACCAACGGATGTGTTGTACAGTGTGCGTCCAGGAGATACCCTAGATGCGATCGCCTCATCTCAGGGCGTGTCGGCACAAGACCTGATCGCGGTCAACAAGCTCGGCAACCCCAATTTACTCAATGTCAATCAACGGCTGAAAATTCCGAAAGCTGGGTCAAACAATCCAGCGGTACAAGCATCCGTTTCTATTCAGGCATCTAACTCTACATCTGTCTTTTCGGCAGCTTCGGTTCCCGCATCTTTGAACCCCAGCTCGTCTACGCCAGAAATCCCTGGTTCTGGCGTTACAGTATCTGCGCCCACAGTACCAATGGTCTCTCCCCTGGCGAACTTAGAAGGTCTGAACAATATTTCAGCGCCGATGGTTCCCCAAATTAACAACATCCCGCTAAGTCAAGTTTCTCAAACCATTAGCGACCCTGGGAAGTTGGAGCTTCAAGGCGAACCAAAATTCACCGGTGCTGTGGATACCAGTGCGCTACCAATGCCAGCCACTGCCACTGCCAGCTCTACCTTGAATGCTGCATCAGCCCAGCCTGCTAACTGGACACCAGTTGTCAGCACCCAGGGTTTAGCCACCGATGGAGCTAGTGTCCTACCGGATTCCTCAGCAGTGACTACTCCATCGGCAGAGGCTATCAACCCTTATGCTGAACGCTTAAGGGCGGAAGTCGTCCGGCTACGAGAGGAATATCGGGCAGAGCGAAATTCGATCGGTCCCAATTCAGTATCCCTAGCTCCCACGCAAGACCCAGAGGCTCAAGTCCCTGGCGGCAACTTGTCTGAGGACAGCGAACATCTCAACCCCTATCTCTACACCCCAGAGTACGCTGGAACGGTGCAGAATGAAATCAGCAGACCCCCGTCGAGAGGGTGGAGCCAGGAGGTTCAGAAGCAGCAGCAAGAGCGTTTTGACCCCGCCCGCGCCGCCCAATCGCAACCGATCGACCTGACACCGACCTCTAATTTAGAACGGCCTGTGGTGGCGACTGCTCCCTTGGGTTCCCAGGGTTACGACCCCCTCAGCAATCCCTCTTTGGGACAGATGGTTTCTCCAGAACTGCCACCCCTTTCTGGCGCTGATACCTATCTGCCTAACGGTTCAAAACAGTCGGCTAATGGGTTTATTTGGCCGGCTAAAGGTGTTTTTACTTCCGGCTACGGCTGGCGCTGGGGACGGATGCACAAGGGTATTGACGTTGCAGCACCCATCGGCACACCCATTGTCGCCGCCTCGGACGGGGTAGTGACCTATGCGCAGTGGAACGACGGTGGCTACGGCTATCTGGTGGAAATTACCCATCCTGACGGCACTGAGACTGTCTATGCCCACAACAGCCGGATTTTGGTGCAAAAAGGTCAGAGAGTTGCTCAAGGGGAACAGATTTCCGAAATGGGGAGCACAGGCAATAGTACCGGCCCTCACTTGCACTTTGAAATTCATCCCGCCGGATCGGGAGCTGTCAATCCCATGGCTTTTCTGCCCAAGGATGATTCCAGCGCTTCTCGCTAAGCATTTGTTTCAAGTTATGGGTTTTGATATATATTAACAAAACTCATGACTTAATCATTTAGTCATTACGAATAGTGTAGTCAATTAGCTATCCCTAGAACGCCCTACCGTGCTACGATACTAAATCGTGAACAGGTTTTGGCTCAGTGGCGCAGTGGTTAGCGCAGGGGACTCATAAGCCCAAGGTCGCAGGTTCAAATCCCGCCTGAGCCATAATGTAATGACAATCAGCACGCTCTCTGCTTTGAGAGTGTGTTTTTTATTTTGATTTAAGGTAACTGTACTCGTTATGACTATGATATATTTGTAACAGTTCGTAAAAAAGGAAACAAAATCTATGACGAGTGAATGCCTCCGGGTTGGTCAGGCTGCCCCAGACTTCGCAGCAACAGCCGTAGTGGATCAGGAATTCAAGACTGTTAAACTGTCTGACTATAAAGGCAAAAAATATGTAGTCCTGTTCTTTTACCCCTTGGACTTCACTTTTGTCTGCCCGACAGAGATTACAGCATTTAGCGATCGCTTTGAAGACTTCAATAAACTCAATACCGAAATCCTCGGCGTATCCGTTGACAGCGAATTTTCTCACCTAGCTTGGATACAATCAGACCGCAAATCCGGCGGAGTTGGCGACCTCAACTATCCTTTAGTGGCGGATATCAAAAAAACAATTAGTGCCGACTACAACGTCCTTGACCCAGAAGCAGGCATTGCCCTCAGAGGTCTGTTCATCATCGACAAAGAAGGCATCATCCAACACTCCACTATCAACAACCTTGCCTTCGGCCGCAACGTGGACGAAACTCTCCGCACTCTGCAAGCTATTCAACACGTCCAGTCTCACCCCGATGAAGTTTGTCCCGCAGGCTGGCAGCCCGGTGACAAGACTATGACTCCCGATCCTGTTAAGTCTAAAGTCTTCTTTGCTGCTGTCTAAATTGATAGTTTTGAGTTTTGAGTTTTGAGTTTTGAGTTAAAGAGTTTTTAATTCAAAACTCGAAACTTTCCCTGCAATTCCCAATTCCCCAATTCCCCAATTCCCAATTACCCAATTAGGAAATATGCTGACTTCTACTGATTTTAGCGGCTTGTTAAATCAGCGGTTTTTCCAAAATTTATTGCCGGTCCCTGCTACTAATTCTCTGAAACTGGGACACAGAACCCCGGATTTTGAATTGCCGGATCTCAATAATGGTAAATTAGTACGGCTATCTAATTATCGCGGCGATAGACCTGTGGTTCTGGCTTTTACTCGGATTTTTACTGAAAAGCAATATTGCCCCTTCTGTTTTCCTCATATTAAAGCCTTGAATGAAAACTGGGAAAAATTTGCCGATCGCAATATAGAATTATTGATGGTGACAAGTACCGACGAGCGGCAAAGTCAGATAGTGGTTAGAGATTTAAGCTTAAAAATGCCACTTTTGAGCGATCCTAGTTGTCAAGTTTTTCGCGCCTATCAAGTCGGTCAAGCTTTAGGAGCGCCTTTGCCTGCTCAGTTTGTTTTGGATGCAGATGGAAAACTTCTATTTAAACATTTGTTCTCCTTTATCGACCACAATGCTAGTGTGGAAACTTTGCTAAAATCTATTCCTCAGTAAGCATAAATAGTCACCGCCAACTTGCTATTGGGAGGTTCATTACGTCGATGGCACCGTAATTCGCGCACACCAACACGCGGCGGGTGGAAAAAAAGGGGGCGATGACACAGTTGAGTCTCTAGCTTTCCCAGAATTGAGGTTAACAGCCGAACAGATTTTTCGAGCAGGTCTGCCTCCAACCGAACCGAGCTAGAAGGAATGGGGGCTAGTGATGCCACTTGGTCTAAGTTTCGGACAACGCGCTCAAAATACGGCGGGGTACGCCGAAATTAACGCTTGGGGAGAACCCTTGAACTATGGTAAGTAGAAGGAAGAAGATCGATGTGAAGAATGCTCATACAGCAAGCTTTTTAGCCACCTGTATCTTACGTTTAATTAAGTGGACTTACTTAGCTGCCTATTTCTTACTAGGAGGAATCTTCTCAATACTAATCAGCGCCTCCATCACCGACTCCACAATTGGTGCCGCCACAGTCCCTCCCGATCCCCCCTTCGGCTCATCAATCACTGCCAAAACCACATACCGAGGAGCCTCCACAGGCATAATTCCCACAAAGCTAGTAATAATCGCCTTGTTAGAATAACCACCACCACTAGCCTTTTGAGCGGTACCAGTTTTCCCTGCAATCCGATAACCGGGAATCTGTGCAGCCTTCCCCGTACCGCCATCCACAACAGTTTCCATCATCTCTAACACTTGCTTAGTGGTTTTAGGTGAAAAAACCTGCTTCGCTACAACCCTAGGAAGCTTCCAATAAGCTTGACCTTCGCGATCGAAAAGTCCTCGCACTACGTGGGGAGTTACCAACTTTCCACCATTGGCCAAAGCGCCATTAAGCTGCACTAATTGAATCGGAGTAATTGAAAAACCTTGGCCAAAAGCAGTGGTAGCAACTTCCACCGGAGAATTGATAAATTGCTCTCGATTTTTGAGCTGACTGGTTACTTCAAAAGGCAAATCAGTACCTGCACTTTGTCCTAGTCCTAGTTTTTCTAAAGCTTGATAGTAAAGAGAAGATTTCATAGTTCTCATAATGTGTACCATCCCCACATTACTAGAATGTTTTAAAATATCTGTCACCGTCGAAGGACCCCGTGCCCCTGCTGACTGATAGTCGGAATTTTGAATCGGCCAAATACCCATGTAAATTCGACCTTCATCGTTAAACACGCTGTTAGGTTTGACAGCACCAGCTTCCATGGCGATCGCCACATTAATTGCTTTAAAAGTCGAACCTGGTTCGTAAACATCAGTTACAGCCCAATTTTTATAACGTTCCAAACCAAAATTAAAATACTGATTGGGATCGTAGGAAGGTTCGGCCACCATCGATAGCAACTCTCCATTACGGGCATCCATCACAATCACTGTGCCTCGCTTCGCCCCATGTTTCTCCATTTTTTCCTTCAGAGCAATCCGGGCTACCCGCTGCAATCGGCTGTCGATCGTCAATTGCAATTTCAAGTCATCCAACTGGACAAATCCCGCCGTCAGTCGATCGGGAAGCCAATGCCCATCGATCGACTTGCTAAATTGAATTGACGGCATCGATCGTTCCAGCAAATTCTGCTGACTGTATTCTACTCCTGCTTGCCCCTTCCGCTCTCCATCGACATAACCCAAGACATCCGCTACCAATTCCTGCTGCGGGTAAAAACGCTGCTGTTGTCGCACCAATTCCAACCCATCAACGGGACTATTTTTAATCAGCATCCGCCCCACTCGATCGGCAACTTCTTGAGCCAAGGAATCAGCGATCGTAATACCACTTTCGGCAAGATTAAACTTTTGCAGCAATTCAGTTTCCGCCGTATTACCCGCGCTAACTTTGATGGGGAGCATGGGAGCCAAGGATGCTGCTATTTCGGCCTTGGTGTGCTTGAATAACTTTGGGTGAGCGTACAGCGTGTACACCTGTCGGTCGATCGCCAACACATTCCCATTGCGGTCAATAATCGGGCGTCTGGGTACAAAGGGCTTAGTTTTCAAAGTTTGTTGCTGCTGGGCCTGTTTTTGCAGCGCTGGCCCTCGCGTCACCTGCAAATAAAACAAATTCACCGCCAGCCCCAGCCCTCCTAACATCAACACCGCCCACACAGCCCACAAGCGAAACTTGCTCAGTTTTAAGCGATTCACAGGTTGCCGAGGCGGGCTACCAGGCTTCCCAGAAATAGCCGTTTTGGTTGGTTTAGCCCATCGAGTGCGATCGGCCGGCTGTTTTGAACCTTTCGAGTTCGGCGATCTGTAACGGTCAAAACGAGGATCGTAGCTCATAAACAATAAGTCATTAGTTAGTGGTTATTGGTTATTCGTTATTTGTTCGTTGTCATAACTCATAACCAATAACCGATGCCCGATGCCCCATTCCTGATTAATAACCCAGGGGAGTTTCCACAGTACCTGAACCCTGGACTCCTGGGGCGGGAGTTGCTGGGGTCGTCCTTTGGGGCGATCGACCAACTGGGGTCGGCGGCAAGAAAATTGTCTCCCCTGGCTTCTGTGGGGCCAAACCCGTTGCTGGATTTTCCGCGTCTTTAGCCAGTTGGTGTTTCAAGACTTCGCTGGCGGCACTCAACTGCTGTTCTCGGAGGCGCAGAGTTTCCAGCTTTTGATACTCTTGACTCCAGCGTTGCTCGCCGTAGACAGTCAAGCCGTAGACACTTAAAGCTCCACTCAACAGCAGAATCACTGCCACAGAAGAAGCCCGTTGGGCTCCTAGGAGCGATTGGAGCCACGCTGGATGTACGCGATGATGCGGCAGCACTTTGAGTACAGCGGCTTCCTGCCGAGGCTGTGTTTGAGCTGTTTCTGCTGGGGAGTAGTTGGGTAATACAGGCCCTGTTTTGGCCCGCCTCCGTTGAGCAATGGAAGTAACTTTGCTGTTGGCAGACCCAGAGGCGGGTTTGCGAGCCGCTTTGCGGCGAGAATCCGTGGTTCTGATAGCAGCAGTCATAGAATTCACCAATACTTGACTTAGGTTAGGATTGTTTTTAGAGCGATCGGATATTCAATGGTGGCAATTGGAGCTAGATCGGTTATCCTTGCCAAGGATACCTCACAAACCAACTAACCAATCCTATCACTGGTCTATTTTCTTGCTTCTTTTACCGGAAAAAGAAAAACTTTGCCACTTAGGATACCCGGAAGTAAAACAAATCCTTGAGCCGATCGGCAGTAAGGCCAGCTATACTTCCTCACTATAAAACGCTGTAGAGGTCCATCAGGATACCTCGAAGCCAAGTTCAACATATCCTCAATGGGTCTGTTGTCAGCCCACAAAATAATCTTTGATTTGATGTGGGAATATGTGACTAAATGCAGTATTGTAATCAACGAGTGAATCGTCGCTCGATTCGTGCCAGCATTGGTTCTCCAGTAAACCACTCCCCTATCTGTAGCTGCTTTACCAGAGTGTTACTGATAGATGCCACGGAATCTCGCCGGGAGCGATGAGATTTCTGATTTTACGGTTTAAAAACCGCTCACTCGTTTTCATCCCTGCTCTAAACAGACAGGGTTTCTAACCTAGGAGATTTTTTATGAACAAGGGATTAATTCGTCTGACTTTGGTACTAGGCTTAGCTGCCACTCTGGGCGCTTGCGCTGGTGAAACCCCTACCCCTACCCCTTCTGCAGGTGGCGAGGCTAGTCCTCCTCCTGCTTCTGCTCCAGCATCAAAGGAATCTCCAAAGACCGCTCCAGGGGCTGAGAAGTCTCCAGGGGCTGAAAAGTCTCCAGGGGCTGAGAAGTCTCCTGCTGCTAAAGAATCGGCTTCTCCTGCTCCTAAAAAGCCCTAACCACGGCGATCGCGGAGTACAGCCCCAACGGGCCTAGCCTGCTGCTAAAAAATCGTTCGCTTCTCACATTTTTTTATCACACTGGTCTGGGCCTGATGTTGGGTGTTGGTTTTTGTCCGATCTCGAAGGGACAATGGATGCAGAAACAATTCTGAACAGATCTCTTGCAACCCAAGTTTGGGTAAATTTATTTAATTAAACGTCAAATACCAAGGAATAAAAACCTTGCTGTATCAGCATTATTCGTCAATTTATAAATACGATCGGCCTGCTGATATTTTCCTGATTGCTTCTACTTAACGCCGATAAGTGGCTGTGCCAACAGGAAATAATTTAGACGTAAAGATCTATCTAAAATCGATCTAAAAACTTTAATATCGCAGTTGCAATACCACAAAAAAAAGTAAAAGTCAATAGTATTTAGAGAAACATACAAATCTTTCAATTTGTTTTAAGATTTTGATACTTAGATATTAGCCCCTAGCAAAACCAAGCTCAAAAGCAGGTGAAAACACTTGACCGACAGCCGGGTCAGAATGCGATCGGGCCAATTCAGGCTGATTCAGTGGTAGGATGAGCAAGAAAAAATGTAAAAAAATGTAAAGTACCACATCGAGCAAAGTTTTTCTTTTCAAAACAATTAAGTAAAGTGATTGAGGTAAGTAGTTTTATGCCCGCGAATGTCCCATTTGAACAGATTGACCGGATTGTGGGGAATCAGCACCACGATCCATTTGAAGTGCTCGGCCCCCACGCGATCGAGGAAAACGGCAAAAAAATCTGGGCCGTCCGAGTTTATCTGCCCAATGCGGATGCGGTATCGGTGGTGTTGCCAGCATCGAGAACGGAACACCCGATGCAGTCAGTACATCACCCTCATTTTTTTGAATGTGCGATCGAAATTCCAGAACTAGCTAACTACCAACTGCGAGTCAAAGAAGGAGAACACGAACGTTTTATCTACGATCCCTACGCCTTTCGATCGCCCAAACTCACAGAATTCGACCAGCATCTATTCTCAGAAGGTAATCACCACCGGATCTACGAAAAACTAGGGGCGCACCTCACCGAAGTAGAAGGCATCCCTGGAGTGTATTTTGCAGTTTGGGCTCCCAATGCGCGCAACGTCTCAGTTCTAGGTGATTTCAACTATTGGGACGGCCGCAAACATCAAATGCGGAAGTCCCAAAATGGCATCTGGGAATTATTTATTCCGGGACTCGATGCGGGAACTCACTACAAATATGAAGTGAAAAACCAAGACGGACATCCCTATGAAAAGTCAGACCCCTACGGATTCCAGCAAGAAGTACGACCGAAAACAGCATCCATAGTCACAGACTTAAACACCTACACTTGGAACGACAGCGCTTGGATCGAAAAACGGAGGCAGACAGACCCCCTGACACAGCCGATTTCGGTTTACGAATGCCACATAGGTTCTTGGCTCCATGCCGCCAGCGATCAACCTTCAGTGTTGCCAAATGGTGAGATAGAAAGGCAAGTCCAAGTTTCTGAACTTAAACCAGGGGCCCGGTTTCTGACTTATCGAGAATTAGCCGATAGACTAATTCCTTACGTCCAAGATTTGGGATACACTCACATCGAAGTTCTGCCAGTGGCAGAACATCCTTTCGACGGCTCTTGGGGTTATCAAGTGACGGGCTATTTCGCCCCAACATCCCGCTACGGCAAACCAGAAGATTTCATGTATTTTGTTGACCAGTGTCACGCTGCAGGCATTGGTGTACTGGTGGACTGGGTGCCGGGACATTTCCCCAAAGATGGACACGGTTTGGCTTTCTTTGATGGAACTCACTTGTACGAACACGCGGACCCGCGCAAAGGCGAACACAAAGAGTGGGGAACCCTGGTATTTAACTACGGCCGCAACGAGGTGCGGAATTTCTTAGTATCTAACGCTCTTTTCTGGTTCGACAAATACCACATCGACGGAATTCGGGTAGATGCCGTGGCTTCCATGCTGTATTTGGATTACTGTCGGGAACCGGGAGAATGGCTGACTAATCAGTACGGTGGTCGGGAAAATATTGAAGCGGCAGATTTTCTGCGGCAGGTGAATCATGTAATTTTCAGCTATTTCCCTGGTTCACTGTCTATCGCGGAAGAATCTACCTCTTGGCCGATGGTCTCTTGGCCGACCTATGTAGGTGGCTTGGGGTTCAATCTCAAGTGGAACATGGGTTGGATGCACGATATGCTCGACTATTTCCACATGGACCCTTGGTTCCGCCAGTTTCACCAGAACAACATAACTTTCAGTATGTGGTACAACCACAGCGAGAATTTTATGCTGGCGCTATCCCACGATGAGGTAGTCCACGGAAAGGCTCACATCATTGGGAAAATGCCTGGAGATGAATGGCAAAAGTGTGCAAACGTGCGGTGTTTGTTTACTTTTATGTTTACTCACCCAGGCAAGAAAACCATGTTTATGGGGATGGAGTTCGGTCAGTGGCAAGAGTGGAACGTTTGGGGAGATTTGCAGTGGAATTTGCTGCAATTTGAGCCTCACCAAAAGTTGAAGCTGTTTTTTAAGGATTTGAACAATCTGTACCGCAGCGAATCAGCACTTTATAGTCAAGATTTTGCTGAGGATGGGTTTGACTGGATTGATTGCAGCGATAATCGGCACAGCGTCGTCGCCTTTATACGTCGAGAATCGGATAGCGACGAGTTTGTGGTGACAGTTTGCAATTTTACGCCGCAGCCACACTCTCATTATCGCGTAGGAGTGCCGGAGGCGGGTTTCTATACGGAGTTGTTTAACAGCGACGCACGGGAGTACGGTGGCAGCAATATGGGCAATTTGGGGGGCAAGTGGACTGATGATTGGTGGTTCCACAATAGTGCTTATTCGATCGACTTGTGTTTGCCGCCTTTGGGTGTGTTAATTTTGAAGCTCGATCGGGCAAAAACAGCAGCAAAATCTCAAGAGTTTTGATGACGGTTGATAGTTGACAGTTGACTGTTGACGGTTGACAGTTGACTGTTGACTGTTGTTAGTGGCCGAAATTAGGATACGGCAGTGCCCATTGGTGTCAACTTAACGTCAAACCTAGTCACAGATTGCTGTTTGACTATTAAATCCAGATCCCCCCTAGCCCCCCTTCCCAAGGGGGGGACAAGATTCCGATCAAAGTCCCCCTTCCCCCCTTGGGGGGGGGCTAGGGGGGGGTGGGGATGCGAGGGGGATCTAGACTTAGGTAAAAGCGACATTTATCAAGGCTTTCAGTCTTAAGTTGACACCAATGGGCAGTGCCGTGTCCCAATTCCCAATTCCCAATTCCCAATTCCCAATTCCCAATTCCCAATTCCCAATTCCCAATTCCCAATTCCCAATTCCCAATAACTAAATATTCGATGAAACTTTAGATGAATCAACTGTCACTACTTCCGATTTAGACTCTTCTTTCGCAGAGTCTAAATTTGGCAGTGGCATATGTTTCATTTCCCAAACTTTCAGCAAAATTAAATATTCATAAAAAGCTTGCAGCGTACACCAAGCTAATCCCGCTTGACCGTCAAGAAATCCGCCTAGTAAAATATACATATAGAAAAAGCGCACAACTGGTCGTAAAGGCAAGCGCAAAGAAAAATCTTTCAATGCACGGCGTCTTTCCACTTCTGAGGCTCCAAAAAATAAATCCCACCAATTTACTTGACCAGCTTCTAGTTGACGGAGGGTTTCGGCTGCTTCGTCAGTCGAGTAGCGGTTGTGCTTTTCAATCCAGCGAGAAAGACCTTTGCTACAAGTATAGTGAGGGTAGGTTTCCTTCAGGAAGTGAGTCGGACCATTGCAAACTTCCCGTTCCGTGTGGCCGTAGTCACTAAACCACACTTTGTCTTTGCGAAACAGGCGCATTTGATAGCGGGGATATTGAGTGCTGCGGCGAATCCAACGCTCCATAAATATTACTTTTTCAGCGACGTAATAGCCGATATATTCTTGACTTTCGATCGCCTTTAAGCATTCAGCAAACAGTGCAGGTGTCATTCGCTCATCTGCTTCGAGGATATAAACCCATTCGTACTTGCAGGGAACTTCTTGCAACATCCAAGTCCGCTGACGCCCGTGAGTTTCAAAAGCGTGCTGCACTAAGAGCACTGGGTAGCTCTGAATAATCTCAAGGGTACGATCGCTGCTGAAAGAATCAACCACAATGATATCGTCACAAAGCAGCGCCGATTCAATGCAAGCGGCGATATCAATCTCTTCGTTGTAAGTCAGAATATAAATTGAGAACATTCCCAGCTTTCAGTAAGGGCAAACTATAGCAGAAGGAAGAAGTCCGATGGATGTCGGCACAAGAGCGATGTGCAAATGCAAGAGAATCAATGGTTTGAGCAATTAACAACGTCCTAACTGCCTCAGCGGTTGCTATATTAACCAGATCAAATATTTATTAGAGATGTCTCTACCTGCGCGATCCCCGCTGTTGACTGGTCAACTCTTGTGGCGGCCGAACCGAGGAATTCCCATGCTTCTCAATCCAGTCCAACCAACAGTAATGTAACCGATCGCCAAGAGTAAACTGCTGATTCCCGTCTGCAAACTAGAATTTCTCGATCGAGTTCTCAACTCTTTCTCTTTTTGTTGCTTACGAGTCTGAATTTCTTTGCGGGCCTGGTTAGGAAGTTCTTGGGCTTGCTGTTCCAGAAATTTGTCTAGGGCTTTCGGGTCATTTTTTGACTCCTGGAGCACAGCTTTCAATTCCTTGGGAACCTCTGGACTCTTGAGTGCTTGTGCCATTTTTCCCTCATCTTGCAGGAGGGCTGCTATCTGACTGCGGCGCTGGCTTTTAAGCTGTTCTATCTGAGCTTTGAACTGATCGCTTTTAATTTGGGCTTCCAGTTGACCCTCAGCTTGTCCGGCTTCTCTATCGACTTGAACAAGAGCCTCCTTGAGTTCCAAACGAGTATTGTTGAGATGAAGTGGGACCAGACACAGATAAATCAGGCCTAGGAAACTGGAAACTAACAGCGCCCAGAATCGTAAATCCAGCCAAATATTTTGGCGTTCGATGGAGACTCCAGTGCTGGTGTCCACCCAAAAGCCAGTCATCAGTAGGGCTATACCCATTAAAGGAATAATTCCCCGGTCAACTATCTGAGTTGCCGCAGCCAACTGCCACCCTCTATTGAGAATGTCGGAGGTTTCTCCCGGTAGTGACAGCACAATGCAGTCGAGCAAAGCAGAGAGAATCAAGATAATCCCCACTACTTTGAGAGTGCGAGCGGCTACAGAAGAAAATTGACGGCTATTAGTTGCTTTCATACAAATATGCGGTAAGTGGGAAACGAGGGAGTTTAGATCCAAGAAGAAAGTGACACCAGCGGTGGGAACCGCCTAGTCAGTAGCAGAATGGAGGGTAATTCACCCCTCATACCTTTGGGCCTACTCCCTTGCGGAGAGATGCGATCGCGCCTTTGTGATGACAGTTTTAGGGGCCCAAAGCACGGTCTGTGTTACATAGCAGACTATGAACCAGCAGCAACAGATCTCTTGATTAGCTACCTATCAAGCGGGTGTATTGACTCAAATAACCTAGTGAGTTAAGACGCCAGACCCGTCATTACGGCTGGTTTGATTGCTCTGGCGAGGGAGCGTATCATGAGACCTGTGTAACAGAGAATTCCTGTTGGATAATTTTACACCGTTAGATTCAAGGCGGTAGTGGAGTAGATTTTGTTGCACAAGTTAAGTTATTTTCCACCAAAAGAGCTCGTTCCGACACCAGGCTCGACTTTTTTATGATTGTTCTTGACTGCGGTTTTGGTACAGAGGTGTTCTGGACCGTTGCGGTTCCAGCAGCTTTTGACTAGCTTGGGTTGGCGCGGTGGTGTCGAAAAATAATGCACACAGGACAATAATTTGAGAATTTTCGGTTATATTCAAACTTCCTTTATCGAAACAATTTCAGCAGTCCTGTGAAAGATTTTACCGACTTGCTCAGAGCACCACAAGTATCGGGAGCGGATCGATCGCATAAAACTCAGACTTAACTTGCTTTTTTATTAACAAAAATTCTCTCTATTTTTAAATTTCACTTAAGCTCTCGCCTGCAAATTATAACTTACTAATTATTAGGCAATTGAATAATTAATTTTTCAATTTAGCAAGTGCTATTTCTCACTTTTGCTGGTAGGATGGTTCATCGCTGTTCAAACTCGCTGTTGGTGGAAACAATGATTTCTGGTGTTTATAGGTTGAAAGAACTTGTTGGTGCGATCGCCTCAAATCCGGCTCAGTGGCGTCCCCTCGTCTTTACCAACGGCTGCTTCGATATCTTACACGCAGGGCACGTCCGCTATTTGCTGCAGGCTTCATCCTTGGGGCGCTCCCTCGTGGTGGGATTGAATAGCGATGCTAGCGTACAAGCCCTCAAACCCCAGCAGCCGGGATTACCAGCGCGCCCCATCGTACCAGAGGAACAGCGAGCCGAAGTTTTAGCAGCTCTCAAAGCCGTAGACGCCGTGGTAATTTTTCCCGAAACTACCGCCATTGAACTGATCGCGATGCTGAAACCAGATATCTACGTTAAAGGAGGCGACTATCAAATCGAAACACTACCGGAAGCACCTGCGGTTTTAGCCTGTGGTGGCAAAATTTCCTTGGTCAAAATAGAAGTTCCGAGTTCTACCAGTGCGATCGTCAAACGCATTTTGCAGTTATAGAATACAGCAATAATATGCAAACACTTATCTTATTGATTTGTCAAACATGACTTTCATCTCCCTTCAATACGCCCAATTTTTGCTAAGTTTGTTAGTTGTTTATTGGTTAGTGCCACTGCGATGGTGGCGACTTTCCATCATGGTAATTGGTAGTCTGATTTTTTATGGTTCGCTGCAAAGATGGTACATTCCTCTGCTGTTAGTAGGTACTCTGTTTAATTATGTCTTGGCAATGGCGATCGGGGAACCTCTGGATTGGCGGATTGCTAACGAATCTTGGAACCGCCGCCGTTGGTTGCTGCTGTGCATAGGAATTAGCGTGAATGTATTGCTGCTTCTAGGCTTTAAGTATGTGCCTTTTTTCTTAAGTTCCCTAGGCAATTTGTTAAATTTACCCGTGGCTTTAGACAGTGCGGACTGGGTAAAAACCCACGTAATTGCACCTCTAGGATTGAGTTTTTTTTGCTTTGAGTGCATTGCTTATTTGATTGACGTGTATCGAGGTGCACCTGCGGCAAATTCACTGCTGCACTTTGCTGCTTACAAGTTGTTTTTTCCAAAACTAATTTCCGGACCAATTACTCGGTATCATAACTTAATTTATCAACTAAAATCCCAGAAATTTCCCACAGCAGATGGCATTGCAGAGGGACTGTGGGCGATCGCCTCCGGTGCAGTCAAAAAAGGGCTTTTGGCTGACAATTTGGGAATTTATGTAGATTTAAGTTTTACTAACTTGCAGCGTGCGGGAAGCGAAGATTTGTGGCTGACAATTTTTGCTTACGGGTTGCAACTTTATCTCGACTTTGGCGCTTATGTTGACATCGCGCGCGGTACTGCTTTGCTGCTAGGTTGGTACTTGCCACCCAATTTTGATTTTCCTTATTTTAGTTCTAGCATAGGCGATTTTTGGCGGCGCTGGCACATGACTTTAGGGGATTGGCTGCGGAATTATTTGTATTTTCCTTTGGGGGGTTCGCGGGTTAGTTTGTGGCGTACTTGTCTGAATTTGTTAATCGTCATGTTAGTGGCTGGAATTTGGCATGGTGCGGCTTGGGGATTTATTGTGTGGGGGGGGTTACACGGTTTGGCTTTGGTGGTTCATAGGCTGACAGATGTGGTGTTTAAGCGGTTGCGAATAGATTTTTTGTGGGACAATGCGATCGGCTTTTTCATCGGTTGGCTGTTAACTCAAGCTATGGTTTTTGGTAGTTGGATATTTTTCCGTCTTCCCGATTTAAAAGACTCTGGATGGGTAATTTCCCATTTGTGGGGACATCCTGCTGATGTCCAGTTTGCACATAAAGTTTATGTGGAAGCCATGGGTTTGGAAAGAGTGCAGTTAAGTTGGATGTTGGGGGGCTTGGCGGTGGCGATGTTGATGAATTATACGTTAATTCGGGGTTTGAAGGTGGAGTTGAATTGGCCTGTGAAGTTGATGTTAGTACCGCTTTGTTTGTATGCGGTTTGGGTGTTGGCACCGGAGGGTGGTTTACCTTACATTTATTTTGATTTTTAGAGGATGGGAAGGAATAAGGATCGGATTTATGCAAGGGGGGTAAAAAACCTGGTTTCTCCATCAATATTTCTGTTAACAAATCAGGATTTATTAGAGAAACAAGTGTAACTGCTCACCGCAACTGCGTTGCGGTATACCCAATGGTGGCTCATAGCTGGCTAGGGAGCAAGTGTGTCAAGGGTTTGAATCAAAACGATAAAAATAGAGTATAGTAGCTCTCATGCCCAAAACAGCCGTACCGATCGACTCGAACGCCGTGCAGATTTGTTGGTATCTACTTTGCAAAGTTATATCGAGGCAATGGGTGGGGAATTGTCATTTGTCGTAGAATTCAAAGATAGACCTCCCATAAAAATTACCGGATTAACATCGATGTTTGAAGAAAGCAGCTACTCTAAAGGAGAGGAAGAGTTTTAATTGACGAAACTAAAACCTAATTTTGCCAGATGTCTATTATTCAATCTAAAATCTAAAATCTAAAATCGAATGACTGCACAAACCCCAGTACAATTCCAAGATAGTTTCGACATCATCGTAGTTGGTGCCGGACACTCCGGCTGCGAAGCCGCCCTCGCCACTTCTCGCCTCGGTTGTCGCACTCTTTTACTCACCCTCAACCTCGACAAAATTGCGTGGCAACCCTGCAATCCGGCTGTCGGCGGTCCGGCGAAAACTCAACTGACTAACGAAGTGGATGCGTTAGGTGGCGAAATTGGCAAAATGGCCGATCGCACTTACTTACAAAAACGCATCCTCAACTCTTCACGAGGCCCCGCAGTGTGGGCGCTGCGAGCACAAACAGACAAGCGGGAATACGCCGCTGTGATGAACAATATTGTTGAAAATCAAGAGAATTTGACCATCCGGGAAGCGATGGTAACAGACTTAGTTTTGGGCAAAAACGAAGAAGTAATCGGAGTCGAAACCTACTTCGGTGTCGCCTTTGAATGCAAAGCCGTAATTCTCACCACAGGCACTTTTTTAGGCGGCACAATTTGGGTGGGCAATAAGTCGATGCCAGCCGGACGCGCCGGAGAATTTGCCGCCGTTGGTTTGACGGAAACTCTCAACCGTTTGGGCTTTGAAACTGGCAGGTTGAAGACTGGAACTCCGGCAAGAGTTGACAAACGAACTCTCGATTACACTAACCTGGAACCGCAACCTGGAGATGCAGATGTTCGCTGGTTTAGTTTCGATCCAGAAGTTTGGATCGAACGGGAACAAATGCCTTGTTATCTAACTCGAACTACGCCCGAAACTCACCAGTTAATTAGAGACAATTTGCACCTTTCTCCAGTCTACGGCGGCTGGGTTGATGCCAAGGGGCCGCGCTATTGTCCGAGTATTGAGGATAAGATTGTGCGGTTTGCGGATAAGGAAAGTCACCAGATTTTTATTGAACCGGAAGGTAGAGATATTC
The DNA here is from genome assembly GCF_042465725.1 of Microcoleus anatoxicus. GTDB lineage: Bacteria > Cyanobacteriota > Cyanobacteriia > Cyanobacteriales > Microcoleaceae > Microcoleus > Microcoleus anatoxicus. The sequence goes on from NZ_CP120853.1 coordinate 5,625,745, forward strand.
CTGAACTTTATATCCAAGGATTTTCGACTGGTTTACCGGAAAGTTTGCAATTGCAAATGTTGCGGACTCTCCCCGGCTTGGAAAAGTGCGAGATGATGCGCCCTGCTTATGCTGTGGAGTATGATTATTTGCCGGCAACTCAGTGTTTTCCGACGCTGATGACTAAGAAGATTGAAGGGCTATTTTGCGCGGGTCAGGTGAACGGTACGACTGGATATGAGGAGGCGGCGGCACAGGGGATTGTCGCAGGAATTAATGCGGCTAGATTTGCGAAAAATCAGGAGATGATTGTGTTTCCGCGCGAGCAAAGTTATCTGGGGACTTTGATTGATGATTTGTGTACGAAGGATTTGCGGGAACCTTACCGGATGTTGACTTCGCGATCGGAATATCGGTTATTATTGCGATCGGACAATGCGGATCAACGCTTGACTCCGCTCGGACGGGAAATTGGCTTGATTGGCGATCGACGCTGGGAATTATTCGAGCGCAAACAAGCTAATATTGTGGCGGAAAAGAAACGCTTGTACTCGACGCGGGTGAAAGAGCACGAGGATCTTGGTCAGCAGATTTTGGCTGAAACTCAACAATCGATTAACGGTTCGATTACTCTGGCTGATTTGTTGCGTCGTCCGGGTTTTCATTATGTCGATTTGGAACGGTACAATTTAGGCGATTCTAGTTTGAAGTTGGCTGAGAAAGATGGTGCAGAAATAGATATCAAATATTCTGGCTATCTGCAAAAACAGCAAAATCAAATTGATGAAATTGTCAGACACGAACGCCGACAATTGCCTGCGGATTTGGATTATATGGCAATTACAACTCTCTCGAAGGAGTCGCGGGAAAAGTTGACCAAAATCAGGCCGCTGACTATTGGACAAGCATCGAGGATTGGTGGTGTGAATCCGGCTGATGTTAATGCTTTGTTGATTTTTATGGAAGTGCGAAACCGTGGAGATCAGAAACCGGGTTTCTTTGTAAAATCTCGTGAGGATGCGTAAATTTTCGCAGAAACCCGGTTTCTTGGACTAGGCGCGTGGGACTGGTGAAACCGGGTTTCTTCCGAAAATCTCGTGAGGATGCGTAAATTCTCGCAGAAACCCGGTTTCTTGGATGGTGGGGCGGGACTGGTGAAACCAGGTTTCTTCCTAAAATCTCGGTGAGGATGCGTAAATTCTCGCAGAAACCCGGTTTCTTGGATGGTGGGGCGATCGCAATTAATAACGTAAATGAATGTATTAATATTAACCTTGGTACATTTGCGAATCAAAGATTTCCATGTCCTGATGTGAAAAACACAAAAAATAATTACTTGTCAATTAGAAGAATTATCCTTTGAAACCCTACGCCTGGAAATCATCTACCGCCAAAAACTCGCAGTCTTAAAAAAACTCAAACAATCCATCCTGTAAAAAGCCTTCACTGGCGAACTCACCGCAGACACCGCCAACGAGAAAACAAAAGCCGCTAAGGAGAGAATTGCTACATGATTACGCTTGAAACCCTTGAAAAATGGCTGCTTGCACCCGCAGAGACAGAACGGCTGGAATTCAAAGAAGCCAAACAACAGTTTGATTCAAATAAGCTGCTGAAATATTGTGTAGCGCTGGCGAATGAAGGAGGCGGTTATATTGTTTTGGGCGTTACCGATAAGCAACCTCGCCAGGTAGTAGGTTCCCTAGCTTGGTCAACAGCAAAGGATTTAAACAGGATTAAGGCATATATAGTTGAGAAACTGAGATTTCGGGTAGACGCTACAGAATTGCAGCATCCTGATGGTCGAGTGCTAGTGTTTGAAGTGCCAACCCGTCCTGTAGGTCGTGCATTAGACTATGAGGGAGCCTACCTAATGAGAGCGGGAGAAGATTTGGTGCCGATGACACAAGATGTACTCAAGAATATTTTTGCTGAAGACCAACAAGATTGGTTTTCCCAAGCCGCCCGATGTAACGCTAGCCCTGACGATGTAATTGCCCTACTAGATACTCAAACATACTTTGAACTGCTAGAAGTTCCCTATCCGACTAGCCGCGATGCTGTCCTTGAAAAATTGCAAAGCCAATATTTAATCAAACAAACACCACAGGGTTGGACAATCACCAACCTAGCCGCCATCCTGTTGGCAAAAAAACTGGATGCCTTTTCCCCTGCATTGGCTCGCAAAGCACCCCGTGTCGTGATCTATGAAGGTATTAATAAGTTGCAAACCCGCGATGACAAAACGGAAAACCGGGGATATGCAGTTTGCTTTAAATGGTTGGTAGATTTTGTCCACTCAGCAGCACCACAAAATCGCTTTATCGAGGAAGTTATGCGCGAAGAAGTGAAGATGTTCCCAGAACAAGCACTACGGGAACTGATTGCTAATGCATTGGTACATCAAGATTTTTTAGCTACGGGCGCTTCAGTAATGATCGAGATGTATAGCGATCGCATCGAGATATCTAATCCTGGCATCCCGCCCATTAAGGTAGAGCGATTTATTGATGAATATCGCTCCCGCAACGAACAACTCGCCGATGTAATGCGACGTTTCCGTATATGTGAAGAAAAAGGCAGTGGTATTGACAAAGTTGTAAGCGCAGCAGAGATATTTCAACTACCCGCACCAGATTTTCGAGTAGGTGAGACACGCACCACAGCCATGCTGTTTGCCCATCAGGATTTTGCAGATATGAGCAAAACAGACCGAATTCGAGCCTGCTATCAGCATTGCTGCCTGCGGTATGTCACTAATCAACCTATGTCTAACCAAACCCTACGGGAGCGGTTCCGTCTAAGTGATTCGCAAGTAGCAACCGTTTCTCTGATTATAGGAGCTACCAAAGAAGCTGGCTTGATCAAGGCTGACGAATCCGAATCAACCTCTACCCGCTATGCTCGCTATCTCCCTTTTTGGGCATAAAAGTGTTTTAACGCAAACCGAGATGAGTCACTCTCAAAACCTCAAACCCTTGCAAAATCATCAAAAAAGTGCTTTAACGCAAACCGAGATGAGTCACGCTCGAAGCCTGAAACCCTTTCAGAATCATCAAAAAAGTGTTTTAACGCAAACCGAGATGAGTCACGCTCGAAGCCTGAAACCCTTTCAGAATCATCAAAAAAGTGTTTTAACGCAAACCCAGGCAAGCAAAATATGAACGAATGAATCTACCGAAAAAAATAGCATTTCTAGCGCTTTCTTTGGCTTTGCTGGCGTCAGCAGGATTGAATGTCTTTCTCTACCAACAATGGCAAAAGTATTACCTGTTATTAAATTCTACGGCACTTGACCCACTTGGCCTCAACTCCTATCCCAATTCAGCAGAAAAAACACAAAAACCTGTCATTGTTTTTTATGGCGATTCACGGGCAGAGAGTTGGCCAGTACCAGATACAATCAAAAATGCAACTATTATTAATCGCGGCATAGGTGGCCAGACTACGGCGCAGGTGCTGGGACGTTTTCAGCAGCACGTAGCTTCGCTGAAGCCTAAGATAATTGTGATTCAAGTTGGTGTCAATGACCTTAAGGCAATTCCTTTGTTTCCCGAACAAAAAGAGGCGATTATTGGAAATTGCAAGACAAATATCGGGCAAATTGTGCAAAAATCTGTTGACACGGGAGCTAAGGTTGTGGTAACAACTATTTTTCCGTTAGGAACGTTGCCGATCGCACGACAGCCGTTTTGGTCGGATGATGTAGCGATCGCAATTAAGGACGTAAATGATTATATCAAAACCCTGGCGGGCGATCGGGTAATTGTGTTTGATAGCAGTCAGGTATTGGCGAATTCCCAGGGGATTGTTGACTCAAAATACAGTCGAGACTTTCTGCATATTAACTCAGAAGGTTATGCAGCGCTCAACCAGGCAATTGCTGGTATTTTGGTACAGTAGGATAATGCCAAGGTAGGAGGTAATTGAGCATCAATCCAAATATTCATGCTGTCAACCGAGTAAAATCAGTGCGTCGTGCAGCAAACAGCAAGCAGGCTTGGATGTCTTCAGGTTCCAAATCGGGGAATTCTTCTAAAATTTCAGTGACAATCACATTTTCTGCCAACATTTCTAAAATATCGCTGACCCGAATTCTCATGCCTCGAATGCAAGGGCGACCACCGCACTGACCGGGTGTTTGGGTAATACGAGTTAACAAGTTATTCATTTTGCCTCAAGCTGTTTGATGACAGGTAAGATTCTGTTATTATACAAAAGCTGGTTGCGATCGCCTGCGCGTGAAATCGATTATATATGAATGCTGGAAATAGTGCAATAATAATCAAAACGGTGTAATAAACCGCATCAAAATAACTTAATTAAATAGACATCTGGGAAAAATAAAATATCCCGCCCCCAATGACAACAGTAAAGGATTTGGACGCAAAACAACAGCTTTGCAACAAACCCAATTGTCGCCCAAATACTTCACCCCAACATGACATTACCCATTTCCCGCCGGTATCCGCACAGTAAAAATCGACCCTTTCCCCTCTTCACTTTCCACCACAATCTCGCCACCCATCATCTCACAGTAATACCGGCTAATCGTCAGCCCCAATCCAGTGCCACCGTACTGTCGCGTTGCTGAACCGTCAGCTTGCACAAAAGCTTCAAATAACTTGTGCTGTTGTGCTTCCGACATTCCAATTCCCGTATCCTTAACCGATAAACAAATCCAATCAGATTCGATCGCCCCAGCATCAGTTTTACCGATCGCGATCGCACTGTCAACACCCGATCGCCCTAAATTCAATTTGCCACTTCCTGCAATCCGGCTGACACTCACTTTCACCCTACCGTTTTTGGTAAACTTAGCAGCGTTACTCAACAAGTGCATCAAAACCTGCCGCAATTTCCCCAAATCTGTGTGCATAATACCCGCAGTTCGATCGCACTCAACCTCCAAAACATTACCATTTTTCCCTACCAAAGGTTGCGCGGTACTCGCCACTTTCTCCACCAGCGATGCGATGTCAAACTCCTCAATTTCCAGTTTCATTCCCCCCGTTTCAATTTTGGACAAATCGAGGATATCGTTAACCAAAGATAACAAGTGCGCCCCCGCTTTCTCAATCTTGTCCAAGTCTGGTACAAACTCCTTGTACCCACCATCCCGCGCCTCTTCTAAAAGTAGTTGACTGTAGCCAATAATTGCGTGTAAAGGTGTCCGGAACTCGTGAGTCATATTTGCTAAAAACTGGCTTTTAGCAGTGTTAGCGGCGACAGCAACTTCCCTAGCTTGTTCCAATTCTTTTGTATGTCCCGAAACCCGCTCGATTAGGTGATTGAGAGAGACGGCCAGAGAGCCGATTTCACCTTTGGCACTGACGGGGACTCGCAAGTCAAAATTCGACTCGGCGGCTACTTGTTGCGCCACCTGGGTGACGCTGATGACAGGTTTGGCGATCGCCCTACTGGTGCGCTTCGCCACAATTCCCGCCACCGCTACCGACAGCAACATACTAATGATAATTATGCCCTTTTCGATGCCTTGGGCATTCTCCATCACTACACCGCCTTGTCTTTCTTGCTGCTGGGCTATGTCGAGAATTTTGCTCAATTCCTGAAAATGGCTATCGAGTTGCTGTGCACCATATCCACTTTCAATTGCCAAGATTTTTCGGGCTGATTCTATCTGTTGTGGTGATAATTGCGACCGCTCAATTTGCTGCAAGGTAGACTGGAGAGTAGTGGCGTAGGAGTCTAAATCTGCTGTGCAATCTTGCAATAAAGCCTTGAGAATCCGAGGTTCTGCTGCCAACCAAGCTGGTTTACTATCGGCAAATTTTTCTATTTGCGATCGCAGGTTTTTCGCCTTAGTAATACTCGCAATTAACTGTTCTTTTTGCCACTTCAATTTAGCGGAATTGTCTACAAAAGAATCTAGCTGCGACCCCTGCAAATGTGCAGCCATGGTTGCATCTTTAAAATTGCCTAGCAATTGGGCTTGTTGGTGAGCATCATTGAGTTGTTTGACTCCTTGTCCTTGGTGGTAGTCGGCGATTACCAATCCACTCATTGAACCCAAAAAACCGATACCGATTGCCAACAAATACCCCGTCCCAATTTTTTGATGAATGCCCCAAGTACCGATTTGATTTTGCCAATCTTCGATTATTTTAAACAATGAATTTATAACAATTTCATCGATGCTATCACCTGCTTTTTTGGGTAAGTTAAGTTTGGAAATATGCAACCGCTGTTTTCTGCTAGTATCTATCACTTGTTTTCACTCTCCACAACTGGCATTTCTTTATATTTCCTAAGACCTACATCCGAAAAATAATCTGATGTTTTTGTAGCCTCAAAACAAAAAATAAATTCGGTGGATGTCTCAGAAATAATTAGATGTTTGATTACTCCTCACAAATTATTTTTCAACTCCTAAAACTCTTATTCAGGTAAAAACAGATAAATATTTATGCAAATAGTGTGTTTTATTCCCATAACACATTACAAGCACAGACTTCGGCATTTTTTATTTTTGTTCAAAGAGTGACAGGCAAATTGGGAATTTTAGATAACCTCCAAAGGATTATTTGCAGGTACTGGCACATACTTTTAATGCTTGTCATAAATCCCAAGTGAAAAAGTTGCCCAGTCCACTGATGAACTCGAAAGGTTCTAAAATTTGCAAGTTTTTGCTTTGAGGCGTGGGGAGAATCCCAAATCCCAAACCGAAAATCCTTTGACCCAAAGCTGATTTTGTCTTTTCGACAATGCACCCGATCCCTCAGCTTTGGAATTTGACTACCAATCCGATCGCGATGGTTGAAACTTCCGGTTTCAGCAGCCGACGAGTTGGTATTACCTGATATCACAAATATAGCAGGCGATCGACTTGACAGGCAACCATTCCACCCTAGGTAAAGTTGGTAAAATTTTAATAAGATATATCAGTTAAAATACGGATTATTTTTCAAAAATTTAGCTAAAACATCGTGATTATCGCGCAATGCTTCATAAAAAAACAAAACTTCTCCGTGAATACCACAAGAACGGTGGTAAGCAATCACCTCTAACAACAGTTCGGGAGTTATGCAATAAGAACTACCTCGATTCGCCAACAGAATACCGGGGGAGACGTACTGTAATTGTTCGCTGCTAAACTGTTGTCTAACGAGTCGATCGACTAATTGCTGATAACTGTTAAAATCACGTCGGTAGAATTGCGGGTGAATCATATCCACCAACTTTCTGTCAACCCAACTTTTAGAATCCTGCAAATATTCCACCAGTCCCCATTCATAAGGACTAGGCGACATCGACAGCAATAAATCTGGATTAATCGCTTTCAATTCTCGGTACAAACGAGCCACAAATTCAGTAATAATATCAGCGCGCCAGTGCAGCCAATGTTGCTCCCTAGGATTGGCAGGCGGTTCTCTCCCGCACTGTTGGCGATAGTTTTCCACAGTTTTAGCATCATAGCCACCTTCACAGGGAAGCGCAATGCGATCGTCTCCTTGAACGCCATGGACAGGATAATTTTTCGCAACTTCCAGTATCAAACTTAGCAGAAAGTCTTGCACTTCGGGGTCTAGAGAGTTCATCCACTCGAAATTATTCTTTTTCAGCAAATTTCCAGTGCGATCGCGCGCCGCCCACTCTGGTTTTTTCGCCAGCAAATGACCACCGTTGAGATTGTAAGAACTCACAAAGCCGTATTCAAACCAAGGAATGACTTTTAAACCCACTCTATTTGCTTCAACAATTAATTCTGCTAAGGGATCGCGTCCTCCATAGCGCGAGTCAATTTCGACTCCAAATTGTTCGCGCATAATTTGAGAAGGATAAGCGGTAAAACCTCGATTCCAGACTACAGGAAATACTGTATTAAATCCCGTATCGGCAAGGAAATCCATTGCTTCTGCAATTCGTTGTTTTGAAGTGAGAACTTTGCAGTCTGTGCTGGGTATCCAGACACCGCGCATTCCAGTGTGCTGAGGCGCAAAGGTGGTGGAAATGGCTATTTTATTTTTTGTGTTAACTGGAACTGCCAACTGCTGTTTTAATAAAGATTTGAAATTACGAATCGCTGACTGGAATGGCTCCAAAAATGGCATTTAGTATAGGAATTTGTTATTTGTTATTTTAACTGGTTCCCCGGCTCTGCCTGGGAACCAAGATCCAGAGGCTCTGCCTCGCCAGCTTTTGAGAAACTTGGAGGCAGAGCCTCCGGATCTGTGTTACCAGGCAGAGCCTGGTAACAAGCAGTATTTAACTGGTTCCCCGGCTCTGCCTGGGAACCGAGATCCAGAGGCTCTGCCTCGCCAGCTTTTGAGAAACTTGGAGGCAGAGCCTCCGGATCTGTGTTACCAGGCAGAGCCTGGTAACAAGCAGTATTTAACTGGTTCCCCGGCTCTGCCTGGGAACCGAGATCCAGAGGCTCTGCCTCGCCAGCTTTTGAGAAACTTGGAGGCAGAGCCTCCGGAGCTGTGTTACCAGGCAGAGCCTGGTAACAAGCAGTATTTAACTGGTTCCCCGGCTCTGCCTGGGAACCGAGATCCAGAGGCTCTGCCTCGCCAGCTTTTGAGAAACTTGGAGGCAGAGCCTCCGGATCTGTGTTACCAGGCAGAGCCTGGTAACAAGCAGTATTAAATTTTAACTGGTTCCCCGGCTCTGCCTGGGAACCGAGATCCAGAGGCTCTGCCTCGCCAGCTTTTGGGAAACTTGGAGGCAGAGCCTCCGGATCTGTGTTACCAGGCAGAGCCTGGTAACAAGCAGTATTAAATTTTAGTAGCTTGCCCCTGAAATTTTACTATCGGGTTACTGCCGACAACTGCTCACTCAAAGCTGACTTCAACAGTTCCACCTTATCAGTTTGCTCCCAAGGCAACTCTAAATCAGTGCGTCCAAAGTGACCGTAAGCAGCCACATCTTGATAGAAACGGCCGCCCCTTTCCGCAGGCAAATTCTGCAAGTTAAATGCTTGAATAATCCCCGCTGGACGCAGTTCAAACAACTGCTTCACAACTTCCAAAAGGCGATCGTCATCGACTTTTCCAGTGCCAAAAGTTTCGATCATCATGCTGACGGGCCGCGCGACACCGATCGCATAACTCAACTGCACTTCACACTTTTCGGCTAAACCGGCCGCTACGATATTTTTAGCCACGTAGCGACAAGCATAAGCCGCGCTGCGGTCTACCTTGGTGGGGTCTTTTCCAGAAAAAGCACCGCCACCGTGACGGGAATAACCGCCGTAGGTATCCACAATAATTTTGCGCCCAGTCAAACCTGAATCTCCTTGAGGTCCGCCGATCACAAATTTGCCAGTGGGGTTGACAAGGAAGCGAGTTTCTGCATCTGGTTTGATGGCGATATCCGCAAACACGGGTTCGACCACAGCAGTCCAAAGGTCTTCTTTAATTTTGGCTTGAACTGCGGCAGTATCAGTAATATCGCCGATCGCCTCAGTGTGCTGCGTAGAAATTAAGATGGTATCAATACCAACAGGTTTGCCATCTTCGTAAGTGACGGTAACTTGGCTTTTGCCATCGGGACGTAGGTAAGGCAATTGACCAGTTTTGCGGACTGCTGCCAATTGGCGGCAAATCCGGTGCGCTAAACTAATCGGTAGTGGCATCAATTCCGGCGTTTCGTTGCAAGCAAAGCCGAACATTAAGCCTTGGTCGCCTGCTCCAATGGCGTCCAATTGTTCTTCGCTAGATTGTTCCCGAGTTTCCTGGGCTGTATTCACCCCTTGAGCAATATCGGGAGACTGAGCGTCAAGAGCTACCAACACTGAGCAGCTATTGGCAGAAAAGCCGTTATCTGCGTGGATGTAGCCAATGTCGGCTATTTTTTTCCGCGCTAATTCTATGTAATTTACCTGGGCTTTGGTGGTAATTTCTCCCGTCAGCAGCATCAAGCCCGTGTTGACAACAACTTCAGCGGCGACGCGACTTTTAGGGTCTTCGGTCAGTAAGGCATCTAAAATCGTATCTGAAATTTGATCGCAGATTTTATCGGGATGGCCTTCGGTAACAGATTCAGAGGTGAACAGGTAGCGGCGTGACAATGATTATTTCTCCTTGTGATGTTTTCTAGTTTAGTGGAAGCAGGGTTTGATTTTGAGTAAAGTGACACTACTATAGCAAATTCATACTCCAAGCTCGATCGACAGATCCAAATCTTTAAAGATTTGCCGCCTTTTTTTTATACTATTGAATAATTTTAACCTCTCAAATCTCAAACCTAAAATCGGCTGACTGGTATATTTTGGAAGACAGCCCAGTAGCGAACCACAGCGATCGCATTGATTGGTATGAGCTTACGCATCTAATTATTTATCAGGGTCTCATCTGGCACCACAACTATGCAAGGAATCCCCAAATCACCAAATTTCATCCAAAGGGTTGCAGACTTAGAATTTCCCGGTGGCCCCATACCCCTGGACTCTCGATTTTATATCGATCGAACCCCAGCCGAAGCGCGAGCTTGTGCAGAAATTGGCAAACCCGGAAGCCTGGTTCGGATTAAAGCCCCCAGAAAAATGGGCAAAAGTTCTCTGATGCTACGCATAATTCAAGTGGCACTAGCGCGGGGATACCGCACTGTCACCGTAGATTTTCAGCAAGCGGATGAAGCTGCTTTTGGTAGCTTAGATAAATTTTTGCGATGGCTTTGTATCAATGCAGCCAGACAACTCAAACTCCCACCCAACTTGGATGATTTCTGGGATGAAGATATGGGCAGTAAAGTAAGCTGTACTATGTATTTTGAAAACTATTTACTAGCAGAAATAGAAACTCCCATTGTCTTGGTACTCAATGAAGTCAATCGAGTATTTGAACGTACAAATATTGCTCAAGAATTCCTGCCACTACTGCGTTACTGGTACGAACAAGCCAGACTAATTGATACTTGGCAAAAACTCCGCTTAGTGGTAATTCACTCAACAGAAATTTATGTGTCTTTGAGTTTAAATCAATCTCCTTTTAATGTAGGATTACCCATTAAATTGTTGGATTTTACTGTCGAGCAAGTCCAAGAATTAGCGCGACGATATGGACTGGACTGGAGTGATAGCTCTCCAGTTCAGCAATTAATGAAAATGGTAGGAGGACATCCTTATTTAGTCCATTTGGCTCTTTATAACTTAGTAAATCTGTTACAAGATAACCTCCGTAATTTGCCAGAAGAGGCAGGTAACTATCCGGCACAAACAGAATTAGAACAACTGCTAAAATTAGCTCCTAGTCAAAGCGGAATTTATAGCGAACATATCCAAAGTCAGTCGAGAATATTGCAAAAAAATCCCGCACTATCAGAAGCTTTTCAACAGGTAATAAATTCTAATAATAGTATTTATATAGAGCCTTTAATTGCTTATCAGCTAGACAGTATGGGCTTGGTAAAATTAGATGAAAATAATTGTGTAGTGTCTTGCGAATTATATCGATTGTATTTTAAAACACACAATTTGTCTGAGCATAAGCCAAGGGCTCGTCTTGAAGATTTACAGCAAGAAAATGAAAGGCTACAAGCTTTGGTGAACGTGGACGAACTTACTCAAATTGGGAATAGACGGCATTTTGACAGTTGTTTGCGGGCGGAATGGAAGCACATGAGTCGTGATGGTTCTCCGATATCTTTAATTTTGTGCGATATTGATTATTTTAAAGTATACAATGATACCTATGGACATCAAGCTGGAGATACTTGTTTGCGATCGGTAGCTCAGGCAATTGCTCGATCGCTCAAGCATCCTGCTGATGTGGCTGCTCGCTATGGTGGCGAGGAATTTGCGGTGATTTTACCTGGGACTGATGCGTCGGCTGCTGCGATAGTTGCTGAAACAATTAGAGCTAATATTAAATCTTTGAATTTGGTTTTTAAGCATTCAAAAGTTGCTAATTTGCCGAATCCTGTGGTAACAATTAGTTTGGGAATTGCTAGTGTTGTTCCTGGGCCGGAGAATGATATATCAACGCTGGTATTGGCGGCTGATGAGGCTCTTTATGATTCTAAAAGACAGGGGCGCGATCGGGCTACTCTGAGTACGCTGTTGAATTTTCGGTTTGCATCTTAATCTTAGTCCACGCAAAGATAACCGGGCGGTTGAAACCGCGTCTACATAAACAAAGTCCGCCTCCGCGGACTAAGAGAGTCGATCGCACATCTAGAAAAATTCTATAATCAATCGATATTCTAAAATCTACAATCGGATGGCGACACCAGTTGATTTTCCTAAATATCTGCAATCCCTGGTTGAGTCTTATCAAAAACAACAGCATCTCTACACGCTGACGGATTTACAGGTAGAGGTGCGGGTGGAAATTTCACCGGAAGATCGATCAAACAGCGTTATGTCAAGTTTTAAAGCAAAAAAACTTGACATTACACCCAGTACCAAGAACAATGGAAGTGAGGCTAAATATTGGATTCAAGCCATGAAACCGATTCGAGTTAATACCTCCGCGCTCGTTCACCGGCAAATAGAGGAACAGGGAGAAGGCTACTGGCGGCTATCTGATTTTTCTGGACTACCGCCAACAGCAGTCTGCAAAACCCTCTCCCGTATGGTAGAAGCAGGAACCCTAGAACGAGTTAACAAAGGACTGTACTACCGACCCCGCCAAACGCGCTTTGGCCGCAGCCGCCCCTCTCAAAGTGAGATTCAAAAGTTGCCAGTGGCTCAAACCTTTCAGCCTGCAGGACTTAGCGCTGCTAATCTGTTGGGATTCACCACTCAGAATTCCATACAAGGTGAATTTGCCACCTCAGCTAATAGCGTTCCCCGCACCATTATTGGTTCACGCGCCAAAGTTCACACCCGCAGGCCTGAAACATGGAAACATCTCTCTAACACAGAAGCGGCTTTGCTTGATTTGTTGAGGTCGAGGGCAAAGCTGAGCGAATTATCACCCGAACAAACTAAGCAACGCCTGCTGGAGTGCTTCCGTGAAAGTAACCACTTTGAGTCTTTAGTAGCCGTAGCAGATGCCGAACCTCCCCGCGTCCGTGCAATGCTAGGCGCAATTGGTCAAGAACTCGATAAAAGCCCTCAGCAACTCCAACAAATTCGCCAAAACTTAAACCCCATTTCTAGGTTTGATTTTGGGATTTTGAGGAACCTTTGTTATGCTCATGAATGGCAGGCAAAATGAAAATTTGTGAATCTCCCGATTTTCGCGATGCTATCCGGGCTACCAGAGAACACTTTGCCAACCTTGGTCTTACCGAAGCATTTATTGAAAAAGATTACTATGTCACTGAAGCGCTGCGAATTGTAGCCAATCAGTGGCCAACTCAAGTTATTTTTAAAGGAGGAACCAGCCTTTCAAAAGGATGGAAGCTCATCGAACGCTTCTCCGAAGATATTGACTTATTGATGAACTGCGCAACCAACTTTAGTCAGGAATTACGCAGGCATATATACAGGACTAAATAAACCGGGTTTTTCACAAATATTAAGGGTTTGAATCGAATATTGTAGTGAAAAAACCCGGTTTCTCAACACCTTTACTTAAGTCCTACTTCATATATTCAACCATCTGCTGTTCCAACTTGGCCAGCAATGTATCGACATCCGCCGCAGCTTCCTCAAAACAAACTGGAGGTTCCGGCTTAGGTTCAAAAAAAATCAACTTAATTTGACCTTCTCCTATGGCCAAAATCGCCACTTCCTTCTCAGGCTTGTGAGCGTTCAACACCCCTATAACTTCCTGAATATGACTTCTAACTTGACGGTTTAACTCCTCAACCGCCTCTTTTTTACAATACACAAAACGTGGAGTTTCTGCAATATCAATTGCCAAAATTTCCTCGCTTTCCTCACCCCTTTCCAGAAATAGCCCCCAAGCCAAAGCAGCCAATTCATGTTGATTAGCTTTCACAAACTTATCTAATTTGCGACTCCAGCTATTTTCGTTGGGTTTAGACTCAGGGCTATCAAATAGAAACATTTTCTCTTCTTGATTGTAGAAATTAATATTTTACGGTTATTTGTCACTGGTTATTGGTGATTCGTTACTGGTTATGTGTGATTCGTTATTGGTTCTTGGTTATTGGTTATTTGTGATTCGTTATTCTTTATTAGAAAACTGTGAATAACTGATTACCAATACCCTATGCCCTATGCCCAATTCCCAATTCCCAATTCCCAATTCCCAATTCCCAATTCCCAATTACCCAAAACCGCTTCGTTTCTATTTTATACCAGATTGGACGCGCCAGAGCGACGCATAAACTCCGTCATGTTCGAGCAGTTGTTCGTGCTGCCCCGATTCTACCACCAGCCCCTCATCCATCACAAAAATGCAGTCAGCATTACGCACTGTGGAAAGACGGTGGGCGATCGCAATTGTAGTCCGATTTTTAGTAATGCGTTCGAGCGATCGCTGAATAGCCGCCTCCGTCTCATTATCCACCGCCGAAGTAGCCTCATCCAGAATCAAAATCGGCGGATTCTTCAAAACAGCCCTAGCAATAGCAATCCGCTGTCTTTGTCCCCCCGACAATTTTTGACCCCGTTCCCCCACAATTGTCTCATAACCATCGGGCAATTGCACGATAAACTCATGGGCCTCAGCAATTTTTGCAGCCTCTATAATATCATAATTAGTTGCCTCAAAACTGCCATAAGCAATATTTTCTGCCACCGTACCATGAAATAAAAATATATCTTGACTCACCAATCCAATCGCCCTGCGCAAATCTTTTAAATTCAGTTTATTTAATTCAATACCATCCAAAGTAATGTAACCGTATTGTACCTCATAAAGCCGCAAAATCAACTTCACCAACGTACTTTTTCCCGAACCAGTAGGACCAACTATCGCCGTAGTTTTCCCCGCCATTAGCGTCAAGGAAAAATATTGTAAAATCGGTCTTCTTTGATTGTAAGAAAAAGTCACATTTTTAAATTCCAGCGCTCCCTTAATCGAACTGATGGGCAACCGAATGTCTCCTGTGCGAATGGCGATCGGAGTATCCAGCAAATCCATCGCCCGATTAGTAGAAGCCATCGCCCGCTGATACTGATCCAGAGTGTCACCAAGCCTAGTCAGAGGCCACAGCAACCGCTGAGTCAAAAATACCAAAACACTGTAAGTTCCCACCGACAATCTGCCGGCCACAACCTCCAAACCGCCTAGAAATAGGGTTGCGATAAAACCCAAGAAAATGATAATCCGAATCAACGGAATAAAAGCAGCAGAAAGCACGATCGCCTTTCGGTTACTTTGGCGATAAGCTTCACTTTGGTTGGCGATACGCTGAGTCTCATAATCCTCAGAAGTGAAACTTTTAATAGTAGTAATTCCGCTCAAGTTATTCGATAATTGACCGTTCAAAAAGCTCACCTTTTCCCGCACATCCGCGTAGAGAGGGGCCAGACGGTTCTGAAAGGCGATCGAACCCCAAACAATAAACGGAATCGGCAGCATAGACAGCACAGCAACAGTCGGAGATGCTGCAAAAAAAGCCGCGCCAATAATAACTACCGTTGTAATTACCTGAATAACATCATTAGCACCACCATCTAAAAAACGCTCCAGTTGATTAATATCGTCATTCAAAATAGAAATTAAACCACCAGTGCTGCGTTCTTCAAAATAAGCTAATTCTAATTCTTGCAAATGACTGTAAGCTTCCAGGCGCAAATCATGCTGAATATTCTGAGCCAAATTCCGCCATAAGTAATCGTAAGCATATTCAAAAATAGACTCCAATGCCCAAACAACCGCGCTCAAAATAGTAATAATTGCCAGTTGCCAAAAAACATCTTTTACGCCCCACTGAGCGATAATGGAATCTTGATTTTTCACCACCACATCAACCGCAATCCCGATTAATGCCGGTGGCGCTAAGTCGAAGATTTTATTCAGAAATGAACAGATAGTTGCTAGCCAAGCTTGAAGGCGGTAGCGGCGCCCGTATTTCAGCAACCGCTGTAAAGGATGGGTAGATTTAGGCGAATTTGGTGACAATTGAGGATGGGGGTAATTGGGCAATTTTTAGATTTTGCACTTACTCTCACAGTTTTAAGAACGGGCAAGATGCCCGTTCCACAACCAAGAAATTGTCTTGTGGAACGGGCTTCTAGCCTGTTCCTGATACGGGCAAAATGCGCGTTCCACAACCAAGTTCCACAAATGAGAACGGACAAATATATGCCTAGCTTACGCTTTAAAGGTTAACACAGGCTTCATTTTAGCGACTACATCAACCATTTGTGCCTCTACTTGAGCATCAATTACTGGTTGAATAGCCTTGTAAGCAGCCGGTGCTTCTTCTATTCTGCGCTCTTGCCTTAAGGTAATGCAATCTACGCCGGTTAAGCCCAAAGCAGTGTCACTTTTGTCAACACCTTCGCGACTCATATCGAAACGCGATCGAGCTCTACCAGCACCGTGAGAAGCCGATCGCAAAAATCGATCGTTTCCCTTACCAATTAGTAGATAAGACGGCGCACCCATCGAACCCGGTATAATTACTGGCTGTTCGAGATAGGCGGGACAAGCACCTTTGCGAGTCACCCAACCGGCACCTTCAGCTAAGGTGATATTGTGAGGTAAATCGTAGACTAAAGGAGCTTCGATATCGCCAAAAACTTGCCGCAAACGCAGCCGCAAAAGTTCTGCTAACAGCAAACGGTTGACAAAACCATAGTTAGCCGCTGTTGCTTCAGCTTCGAGATAGCTGTGGACAAGTTCGGGATTTGCGGAGAGTGATAGCGGGAAAAGCTCTGATTCCGGGTATTTGAGGTTTTTCGGCCAAGCATCACGGGCCCAATCGCGCCACATTCCACCTATATATTTACCGACATTCCGGGAACCGGAGTGAATCATGAAAGCGATTTGTCCCGATCGCACACCCCAATTATAAGCCCTAGCTTTATCAACAACTTCATCAACCACTTGAATTTCCACAAAATGATTGCCGCCGCCGATAGTACCCAAGCCGCCATCCCTGACTAAGCCGTCGTTTGGGACTAATTCTTCCGGAGCCCATTGGATATCGCCATTCATGGAACCGCCCAGAAAAGTACGCTCGCATTCTGTCGCCAACTGCTCAGAATCGGAATTTACCACACTACCAGTTGTTTTGTCCAACATAGCATCCAGCCATCCGGGAATCCCGTGTTGGAACATAGCGCGAGCAGTTTTTGCCGTCATGCTGACATCGCGAGTACCAAAAAAGTAATCGCCTTTCATTAATTCTACAAATCGATCGCGTTTTGCTAAGAATTGGGCGATCGACAAATCAGCAACGTGTAACCGCATCCCGCAGTTAATATCCGAACCGAGAGCCGCCGGAATCACCATTCCTGCTGTTTCTACAATAGAGCCGATCGCCACCCCCGAATCACCCGGATGAAAATCTGGAGTAGCGCAGGCGCGACAAACGCAACCACCTTGAGGATGGCGAACATTAGCCAAACTTGCTAACTGTTTGAGCGCCTTTGCTTCCACCGGAAAACCCTCTGGGAGCAAAACTTCTGCTGTTGTGCCACTGTCATCTTGCCAGTGTTCTTTTACAGAACTATTGACAGAAATGGAGTATACTTTGTTGTCGTAACTAACATCAAGACCTTGCCGAGACAAAGCTCGCAAAAGCCGATTCAGATTTTTTGGCTGCTGCATAAGTATTATGTTGCGGGCTGCATAGCAAGGGAGCATCCCGATTGTCTAAGGGCGAAGCATGACCGCAGACAATTTATTAGGGATAACCAGAGATTTACTGCGGTCATGCTTCGCCCCTACGAATATATTTGCACTCATTGAAATGCACCCCATAGCAACCCCACAAATTGAAGAGATATTGTAGGTAATCAAAGACTTTGGTTCAGCAGCCGCAATCTTTTTAAACACAAGTTTAAAGGCAACTTGTCTAATTACTACAATCCTGACACATCATTTTTGATATGTCAACTATAGCAGTAGGAAAAAGGAACTTCGGCAACAAACAGAATTTGTAACTGCTGTCATAAAAAATGGGAGAATCTCGAATTTGCAAATATATATGTAGGGGCGAAGCATGACCGCAGTACATCTCTCGTTTTAACCAATAACTTATCTGCGGTCATGCTTCGCCCTTAGAAAATCGGGATGCTCCCGAAAAAATGCCCTTCGACTAGGTAATTCCCCATTCTCCATTCCCCATTCCCCATTCCCCATTACCCATTCCCTATTCTCCATTCCCTATTACAGAAAATACCTAACCGTCGTCACCACCCGACTTCTTTTCGCCCGCAAAGCCGCCTTCAAAAAGAAAGCAGTTTGATTATGCAGCAATCCCTCCCACCAATTTCGCGTCACAAAAGCCGGAATAATCAGCGTTAAGAAAACTCCCGGCCGCTGTGCTTCAAACAAAGTCAAAAAGTGAGTCAAAGCCTCGCCCACAGAACGATAAGGAGATTCTAAAATTTCCAAAGGAATATCAGACTGCAAATCTTGCCAAGATGCTTCTAATTTGGCTCTATCTGTCAAACCAATATCAACATGAACTGCGACAACTTCATCAGCAATTAAACGAGCATAATCAAGAGCCTCCAAAGTTCCCCGATGCAACTGTCCTACTAATACCACCGCCGGATGTGTTGCCACCTTAACTGTAGGTCTGGGAGGATAGGACTTCGGTTCTACTCCCTGAATGCTCAAACGAGCCGCTACATACCGATAGTGCCGCCGAACAGCTAAAAATAAACTAACCACGATCGGAATAGTGACTACCACAACCCAAGCCCCCAACAGGAATTTGGTGGCGATAATTACACCCAAAACTAACAATGTTGCCAATGCACCGACACCGTTCATCACAGCACTAGCTTGCCATCCTTTCCCCCGCTCTTTCAGCCAGTGAATTACCATCCCCGACTGGGAGAGAGTAAAAGAAGTAAAAACTCCCACTGCATAGAGGGGAATCACCGCCGTAGTCTCGCCTCGGAAGATGACAATTAAAAATGCAGCGCAGAGACTCAGCAGGGTAATTCCATTAGAATAAACCAGGCGATCGCCCAAAAGCGACAACTGTCTGGGCAAAAAACCATCTCGCGCCAAAAAATAACAAAGTCGCGGAAAATCTGCATAACTGGTATTCGCCGCCAACAGCAAAATCAACAGAGTTGCCGCCTGCAAATAATAGTAAAATACACCTACTCCAAAAATATCTTTTCCTAACACAGAAAGTAGGGTTTCATGTTCGCTAGGAATCACTTGATAAATATGAGCCAAGTAACTAATTCCCAAAAACATTACTCCCAGAATTACCCCCAAATATGTCAAAGTCAGCCGTGCATTTTTCCATTCAGGAGGCTTAAAAGCCAACACTCCATCGGAGATAGCTTCCACTCCAGTCAGGGCAGTACAACCAGCAGCAAAGGCGCGGGCTATCAAAAATAATCCTAAAGGTTCAGAGGCGGGAATATTTTCTAATTTTGGCAAAACGTGACCTGTGGCTTGTTGATATAAACCACAGAAAATTAAAATAAAAATACCTAGGATAAACGCATAGGTAGGAACCATAAATATTTTGCCAGATTCCCGCAATCCCCTGAGATTGGCAAACATGATCGGGACAATAAAAAACAAGCACATTTCCACCGTGTAGGATTGCAATCCCGGCACTGCGGAAGTCAAGGCTGCCACCCCAGCCGAAATACTCACAGTTACAGTTAAAATGTAGTCAATCATCAGAGAAGCCGCTGCGATTAAACCTGGATAAATACCCAAGTTTTCTCGCGCTACAATGTATGCACCACCGCCGTTTGGGTAAGCTTTAATCGTCTGTCGATAGGAAAGTGCTACTATCCCCAAGAGTAAAATAATAATTGCAGAGATAGGCAAGGATAAGCTCAAACTGCTGCTGCCTGCTAGTAATAATACCAGCAAAGTTTCTTGAGTAGCGTAGGCAACAGACGAAAGTGCATCGGAAGCAAGAACAGCTAATCCAGTAGCGTTGCTCAACCGTTCGTGAACAGATGCACTGGTAGGTAGAGATTCACCCAGTAAAACTCGCTTGAGTCGAGAATAAGTATACATTGAAAGCCAATATATAGACGTTGACAATCATAATCTAGACTGCGACCTTAGCAAGTTAATTTTTACCTAGGTTTTAAATTTTTAACTTTTTAGTTGGAATTGCTTAACCCGTAGCTGCTTCTGGTGTCTTGAGTCAGGTTCAGCTTGTTTTCGAGAGTGGCCCAATCTTCAGCCTCGATATCGCCAATCAATTGGTCGAGACAGTCGCGGTATATGGAGAGCGATCGCAATAATTCCACTCGATTGTACTTGGCCACCATCACTCCCAACTCAGGATTGCCACCACCAACCCTACTGGTGTCTCGAAAACCTGAACTGGCCAAATGTTGCGCTAGCTTAATAATATCTCGATCGCTCTCGTTGGCGCAGGCCGCCAGCAGTGTCGCGCTCGCCATGATTGGCAAATGAGAAATCCAAGCCACAGCTCGATCGTGTTCTGCTGGCCCACAGCGGTAAATTTTAGCACCTAGCGATCGAGCAATTTCCTCCACCCTCTCCACCGCAGCCACCGGCGTTTGAGCAGTGGGAGTAACCACATAGGGCCGGCCCACAAACAAATCCGACACCGCCGCGTCAATCCCGCTCTCGGCAGTCCCCGCCATTGGGTGTCCCCCCACAAAATTGGGGCACAGAGATGATACGGACTGGACTATGGGTGTTTTTACCGAACCCACATCAGTTAGAATAGTATCAGGGGAAAGATGAGGTACTAACTGTTGGGCGATCGACTCGATCGACCCCAAGGGCGTGCATATAAAAACCACATCGGCTACTGCCATGTCAGACAGATGGACACTGGCTTTATCCACAACACCGCGGGCGATCGCCCTGTGGCAAGTTTGCTCCCGGCTAGAAACCCCAAAAACCGAAAAACCGCGCGATCGTAAATCCAGCCCGATCGAGCCACCAATCAAACCGAGTCCTACAATACCAATATTCATAACTATAAAATGGAGATATTTATTCGGTGTTCGACGCACTCTTGACTATACAACCCCGTTTCCTGTCTATTGTCAAACTCAGGATTTTGGTAAAGCGTAGTTTATGGGCGGATTGCGGATTTACGTAGAAAATATTGTTTTTTCAAACGCTGTGGGTAGCAACTATTTGTCTTTTATTGATTTTAGCAACCATGATTCAAACTCAATCTTATCAAAAATGAGCGATCGCCACTCTAATTGTATTATAATCATTTAATTACTTTTTCGCCAAAAGTAAATATTTTAAATCCGACTACTTAATCGAGGCTTAAATGTGGCGAAAAACACAGACAGATGGTTGAACAATAAATTTATTCCATAAAGGTCAAAAATGGTGAGTTCCACCAAGATTGCCTGTGGAGCGGATCGACAAGAGTACCAGTAATTCTTAGACCGCCACGAAGCAGGAAGTTAAAACCAAAACTAGCTTTGTCCAGTTAAGTCTAGACTTAAACAGCTTTGGATCAATTTAACAGAACGGTTCTCAGTCTTCCATCTTTTTTCTATAGGGTGCCGTCCCCATGACAGTCGAGGAACTCCTTACAAAATATGCCACCGGAGAGAGAAACTTTGCCGGTATCAACCTGACTGAGGCAAACCTCAGCGGAGTCAACTTGAGCGGAGCCAACCTCAAGGGTGCGAATCTGAGTGTAGCAAACCTCAGCGGAGCCAACCTCAGCAAAACCAACCTCACCGGGGCAAAACTCAACATCGCCAGACTCAGCGGAGCCCATCTCGGTGGAGCCAATCTCACCGATGCCGACCTCAACGTCGCCTACCTAGTCCGAGTTGACCTCAAAAGAGCCACACTCACAGGAGCCAAACTGATCAGAGCCGAACTAATTCGAGCCGAACTCAGTGGTGCAAACCTAAGTGGTGCAAACCTCAGCGGTGCCACCCTCACCGAAGCCACCCTGCGAGGAGCTAACCTCAGCCAAGCCAACCTTCGAGGTGCAAACCTCAGTGGCACATCCTTGACAGGGGCAAACCTGGAACAAGCAAACTTGCAAGGTGCCGACCTCAGCCGAGCCGATCTCAGCGGTGCGGACTTGCGAGGTACAGAACTCCGACAAGCAAACCTGACTCAAGCTATACTCAGCGGTGCCGACCTCAGCGGGGTCAACCTTCGTTGGGCGATTCTCAGTGGCTGCAACCTCCGCTGGGCAGATCTGAGCGATGCCAAATTGAGCGGCGCCGACCTCAGCCGTGCCGACCTCTGTCAGGCTAACTTGCTCAACGCCAGCTTAGTGCACGCCGACCTCTCCAATGCTTATCTGATTCGCGCCGACTGGATAGGGGCCGACTTAACCGGTGCGACTTTAACCGGAGCCAAACTCCACGCTGTTTCCCGGCTCGGTATCAAAACCGAAGGCATGACTTGCAAGTGGGTTGACCTCAGTCCCAACGGCGATCACAGCCAAATTTACTGGCTCAATCCAGGAGGAGGCACCCAGGAGTTTTTTCACTCGTCCTTGCCCACAGTTCGGATTGTGATTGATGCCCCCCTAGACCAAGGCGCTCATTTTGCACTAGCTGCAACATATTACCAAATTACTCAACAATACCCAGGTTTAAGCGAGCCACCAACCATCGAAGTCAACTCCAGGCGCACCACACTTGCTTTTAAAATGGACAGCGATGATAAGTTATTCGCCACCGCTTACGTCGCCATAATTCCCTTTAACGATGCGGCCATCACTCAAAAAAATCTGATAGCCTTGATGAAAATGATTCAATCCCATGATGCAGGCAATCTCAATGTCAAAGAATCCAAACACGTCCAACATTCCAGCAAAGCCCTCAACCAAGCTATCAGCAAAGTCGATCAAATCAAAATATCTAATTCTTTTCCCAAAATAGGGGCAAGTATCAACTTCTTTCAGATACCTACACAAATGATATTAATTAATTCTCGCGACCAAAGGCTCAGTGTATATCACCACCAAGCTTTTGGCAAGCGCCTGATTAAAAAATATGACCCCAATAACTCAACAGCAGGCAAGTTCGTGGAAAGTAGCAAATTATCTCAGACAAATCTCAGTAATGTTTTAGATTTTATCAAAGGTTTCCATAACATAGATGTCTAAGCATATTGCCTCTAGTTGCAAAAATTGCTTATTCTAAAGCTTTGTGAACCCTAAAAAAATCTAGGAGATAGATAAGCATGGACGCCGCAGAACTCCAAGCCAAATATGCAGCAGGAGAAAGGGATTTTACTGCCATCCTGCTGTGCGAAGCCAATCTCAGCAGAATCGATCTGAGCGGGGCTAATTTCACCGAAGCAATCTTAAGTCTCACTAACTTGAGCGGAGCTAATCTCGTTGGCACCAATCTCAGAAAAGCCAAGCTCAATGTAGCTAGACTCAGCGGTGCTAATCTCAACAAAGCTAATCTCAGTGGTGCAATCCTCAACGTAGCTAATTTGATTCGAGCTGACCTCCGGGAGGCTCAACTGGTGGAAGCTACACTGATCAGGGCTGAACTGATTCGAGCCGACTTTAGCAATGCCAATCTCAGCGGTGCTAACCTCAGCGAAGCAGATTTGAGAGAAGCAACTCTCCGAGAAGCCAATTTAGAACAAGCAGACCTTAACGGAGCTCATCTCAGAGGTGCTTGTCTCACGGGGGCTAACTTGGAACGGGCAAATTTGCACAGGGCTGACCTCAGCAGGGCTGACCTCAGAGGAGTTAACCTCTGCAATGCCGAACTCAGACAAGCTAATCTGTCTCAGGCTAACCTCAGTGGTGCCGACTTACGAGGTGCTAATCTCCGCTGGACTGACCTCAGTGGGACTAACCTGACTGGCGCGGACCTCGGTGAAGCGAGGTTGAGCGGGGCTAATTTATACGGAGCCAATTTGAGTAATGTCAACCTGTTGAATGCTACTCTGGTACACGCGGATTTGACCCAAGCCAACTTGATTCATGCTGATTGGGTAGGTGCTGATTTGACTGGTGCTGCTTTGACGGGGGCAAAAATTTACGCTGTATCGAGATTTGGTTTGAAAGCAGATGATATTACTTGCGATTGGGTTGACCTCAGTCCCAATGGCGATCGCAGCCATATTCAGCGTTTCACTGCCGAAGAAGCTCAAAAGTATTTTAATGCTACCCCACCTACGGTGCAAATTATTGTCGATCGACCCCTAGACCCCAACGCTAACTTTATCCTGGCAGCTACCTACCGCCAAATTGCCCGCCAATACCCAGGCTTGAGCAATCCTCCCAGTATCGAAGTTAACTCCCGACGCACAATCATATCCTTTAGAATTGACCAAGACGAACAACTATTTCCCACAGCCTTTGTTGCCATCATTCCCTTTAGCGACGCGGCATTTACTCAGAAAAATATTATCACTCTAGTCAGGATGATTCAACCACAAACCGGCAATAACCTTGGGGTCAGAGTTTCCAACTTGGTATCGCAATTGAGCGTGGCTTTGACCCAAACTATTAGAAAAATAGGAGAGATGAAAATTCAGCCTGTGCGCCTGGATAATGAAACTGTATCGACTTTTTTTCAGTCTCCGACCCAAACTATACTTTCCAATTCCATTGCCGAAAGTTTAATGGTCCACTATCACCCAGATTTTGGCAGACATTTGATCAACTTGCCAGGGGTAAATAAAAGTGCAATTAATCCCGCAATTAAAGCCCAAAGACTTACTACTCCACCGATAAACATGGTAATTGAGTTTATTAAAGGCTTTTATCAACTCGGTGATTAGATATCATTAATTCAGGGGCAAATATTTTTATCTATTCGTATATGCTAAGTAAATCATGGTGCATCTCAGTTTTGCAAATATATTAGTTGGGGCGAAGCATGACCGCAGACAATTTATTAGCGATCGCCAGAGATTTACAGCGGTCATGCTTCGCCTATGCAAAATCTGGATGCTCCCGTAAATCAGAGCGAAATAAAGGTAAAAAAGATGGAAATAGCAGCACTTCTGAATAGATTTGAACTGGTTAAGAAATACACAGAAGGTAAGAGAGATTTTACGGAAATCAACCTGAATGAAGCAAATCTTAGTCGGATAAATCTCAGTCAATCTATTTTGAGAAAAGCGAATTTATTTGTCGCCAACTTAGGCGGTGCTAACTTGAGTGAATGCGATCTCACAGAAGCTAATCTTAATGTGGCAAGGTTCAGCAGTACAAATCTGACGCGAGCAATCTTAAACGGCGCTACTATTAATGTTGCTAACTTTGTGCAAGCTAACTTGACAGAAGCTCAATTAATTGGAGCATCCCTGATTAGAAGTGAATTAATCAGAGCCGAACTCAGCAAAGCTAACTTCACCGGAGCTAACCTGACTCAAGCAGATTTAAGAGAGGTACAAATTACCGGCACTAACCTCAGTGGTGCTAATCTTTCTGGTGCAAACCTCCGAGGCGCTTCTGGTTCATCAGCTAACTTTGAAGAAGCTAACTTACACGGGGCTGATTTGACTAAAGCAGAGCTTAAAGAAGTTAATTTTAGCAATGCGGATATGAGACAAGCTTCTTTGCATGAGGTAGATCTTAGTGGCGCGGATTTAAGCGGGGCCAACCTCACCTGGGCAGATTTGAGCGGTGCTAATCTCAACGGCGCTGATTTGAGCGATGCTCAATTGAATGGTGCTAACTTGAATTTAGCAGATTTAAGCAATGCTAATTTAGCAAATGCTAGTTTGGTTCACGCTGATTTGACCGAAACAAATTTGATTCACGCCGATTGGGTAGGTGCTGATTTGACGGGAGCAAATTTAACAGGGGTAAAAATTTATTTGCTGCCGCGATTTGGGGTGAAAGTAGATGACATTACGTGCGAATGGGTCGATCTCAGCCCTAGGGGCGATCGCACTCAGATTCAAAAATTTAATTCCCCCTCAGAATCGATAAAATTTTTAAATCACAAACCGGCGCTAGTACAAATTGTAGTTGATGCCCTGTTAGACCCGTCAGCAAACACCGCTTTAGCAACAGCTTACTACGAAATAGCTCGGTATTATCCGACAATGAGTTCTTCTCCCAATATTGAAATTGACTATCGTCGGACAACAATCACTTTTAGATTTGAGAGCGATGAGCATTTATTACCATCAGCTTTTTTAGCAGTTCTTCCTTTTGACGACTCTATAGAAATTCATAAAAATATTGTAGAAATTGGCAAAAAAATTCTCAATCAAGATCTGGGTAAAAAACGGATAGTGCAGTTGTGTAAAGAATTGAATGCTGCTATAAATAATATCAGAGAGGTCAAGAAATTGGTGTTAGCAAAAAAAGCTGAATATGAAACAAATTTTTTTGATTCACCTACCAAAACTATTTTAATCAGTTCGGGAATGCAGAGTTTGATTGTACATCATAACCAGAATTTTGGTAAGCGAGGTCAAAATCATCGCAGCAGTAAGTTCAGTGTGTCTGTGGGTCAATCATTAGTTGATTTTATGGCAAGTTTTGATTATGTTGATTGAGGAATCTCAACTGCAAAATCAATTGATTGAGGTAGACGTCCACAACTCGCTGCTCCGTTTCCTGCGATCGCACTCCGAACCACACTGGCCACATCATTTAACGATGGCGCGTCTGGTGGCGCGGGCTTTACGTTTGGGGCGCAGCGCTCTGATTCAAACAGGGCTTCCCGCAGGAGCTCACCAACAACGGTATCGAGTCAGTTATTTGATGCCGATTTTGATGTGGCCCGAACCTGTAATTTTAGTCGCTCCGCCACGGGCGATCGAGTATTTGAAAGCAGTGGAAATCCCTCGATTGCAAGAGTGGCTGGAAACCGATCGCCCGTTAGCGAAGCCCTCGAAGAGGATCGCCACTAATGAGCAAAATACCGATTTTTCAGGACTCATGCTAGTAGATCCGCAATCTTGGCTAGCATCGCACTTGGGGACTGATGCGCAACCACAGATCCAAATTCCGACAATTATTGACGGTGTAGACGACTTGGAAGTTTGGACGCGCCAGCAATTGACGGTGTGTTTGCATCCGGGAGATTGGAATGACTTAATGTTGGCTGTACCCAGCCAAGCCGATGCTATCCTGCAACGGCGGGTGTTGTTAACACGAGCCTGCTTTCAGCATCCAGCGAAGCCGGATGAGTGCTATTTGCTAGAAACCCCAGAGCAAAATATCTTGGAGGGGCTGTTTGAACAGATTAATCTTCGTTCGATCGAGTCTTCCAGCCGGATTCCTGCTGCTTGGAGCAAATTTTGGCACCGATGGGAAAGCAACGGAAAACTGAGGTGGGCCCAAATCAATCGTGAGGCTGGGTCATTTTCTCTGTACTGCGCGCCGGTGCAGGTGGCGGAGGTTTTGCGCAAAATTTGGCAGGATCGGCCAGTGGTGTTGATTGGTGGGGCGGTGGATTTGGAACCAAAGGCGCCGATTTTTCGGCAAATGCTGGGACTTCCAGAATTGACTTGCGTTAAATTTTCGCCCGATCGACAAAGCGAATTAATTCAACTTTACATCCCCGACGGATTACCGCTACCGAATACGCCGGAATTTCAGGGAGTTTTAATTCAGGAAATTCGGACTTTGCTATGTATGAGTTTGTCGGTGGCGGGTTTAACGGTGCTGATTGTGGGAGATGTACCGCTGAAGGCGAGACTGGCGGCGAGGCTGGCTTCTGAGTTCGGTTCGAGGGTGCGGGTAGAAACCACAGATGTGGGGGACAATGGGATTTTGGTGACTGGGTGGGAATTTTGGCGGGAACATCAGGGGGAATTGAGCGCCCCTCATTTGCTGGCGATCGCCACTTTACCACTTCCTTCCATGGAAAATCCTTTGGTGACGGCGCGGGTGGCTTATTATAAAGAACGGCGTCAGGATTGGTTTCGGTTGTATTTGTTGCCGGCGGCGTTGAATGAGTTACAAAGGGCGATCGCACCTGTGCGAGAAAGGCAGGGCGTAGTGGCGATTTTCGACAACCGAGTGATTTACCGTAGTTATGGACAGCAAATTTTAGCGGCGATGAGTCCCTTTGCGAGGATTGATTATTTGGATACTACTTGGTTAACTCAGGCGTAATAGAGCCGGCGCTAAGATGATTGATATCAATTCCGGTTGTATCGGAATGATTTAACCGCGAAGGCGCTAAGGACGCGAAGGAAGAGAAGAGAGTGTTTAATACGGGACTATGAAGACAGGATTTTATATGATTAGGTAGATACTGTGGTACATTTACGCGATACATTTCAAATATCTTGGACAAGTCAGACACATGAAAATACCTCGATAGCATCGCCCGCAAGGGTGAAGGGCGTACCCGCCAAAGCTTTTAGCATAATGCCAAAAGCACCGTTTGCGTCCCGGTCGGCAACATAACCGCATTCGGGACATTTAAAAACTTTGTTGCCGGCCAACTTGGCGTGAACGTGACCGCACCTACCGCAGGTTTTAGAAGTATAAGCTTCGTTAGTTTCTACCACTATTACCCCGTGCCGAATAGCTCTACCTAATAGCAACTGCTTGAATCGGTAATGGCTCCAAGTTAGCATTGACCGTACGACAAGCGTGTTAATCCGCCTTTTTGATTTCAGTACCATTTCTGACGTGTGAAAGGTGGGAATAAAAATCACCTTGTAATTGCGAACCAAGTAACTAGCACTTTGACGATGCAATTCATCCACTAAATTGCGAATCTTGATTCGGATTTTGTCAGCAGCACGAAGTATAGCTCGGCGTTGTTTAGCTTTAACTTGTTTTTGGTATGCACGGCTAATTAATTTGTCAAGGTGAAAGCATAATCTGACGATTCGCTCTATGTCTCCCTTGCCAATCTCTAAAACCGTTTCTCCGTCGTAACCAGTTAAAAATGTTCGCACCCCAGGATCGAGCGCAATTACCTTATTCTGGGTGGTTGATGAAGCAGGAATGTGTTCGGGGATTACAGCAAACCAACGCCGTCTATCTCTGACTAGCTGAGTGCCATACCCGCAAAAATCTGGCAGTGGTTGGGAAGATTCAAACCCACATCCTTTGGTTAATTGAGGGAACCAAACGCCTTTGATGTAATTCCCATTTTTGAATTTAATGGTGGCTACTGATTGGCGACAACTGCGAAACTTTGCTTCACCATTGTTGGCTTTTGCTTGCCTCCTTGCGTCGCAAGCATCTTGTACAGCGTTGGCTTTGGGGTGTCTCGGTACTGTTTTCAACCAAGCTGGCAAATCCTTAAGGATTTGGGCTTCTAGATCGTAGCTGCTACCTCGGAAGCCCTTTTTCAAAGCCTCTATGCAGCGGTTATAAACAAAGCGACAACCCGCCAACCAATGTCGCCAGATCTGGTTTAATTTACTGTCAGGATAGACTCGGACTTTCCTCGTAGAGTTCGGCGGTAATTTCGCCGTCAATTTCTGTGAGTGCCGTTTTTTGCTTTTGTATTTCCTGGTCTTCCCTGAGCTTTTTTTCGTACTTGCGGAGTCCGTATAACCGAGAGCTGAAACAATGGACGACTGACAGCATATCTTGCACGAGTTCTGTTTCTGGACTGTATTTTTGCTGGTAGAGAACCACGACTTTACAGTCAAACTTTTCGCATAACCACTCGATGAGCTCGAAACCAAATCGGGCAAGTCTGTCTTTGTGGGCAACGACAAGACATTGGATATCGCCGCTGATAATTCGTTCCAGAATGGTGTTAAGTTTTCGCCGCCTAAAATTGAGTCCCGAGCCAATTTCTGTGATGACTTCTGAGCCTGGGTAACTTGTAGTAAGTGCCTCAGTTTGTCTTTTGAGGTCGTCTCTTTGGCTAGATGTTGAGACTCTGGCGTACAAAACTGTAGAAGGTCGAGCAAGCTCAGTTGTACCGGATTTTTGTTTGAGATATTCGGCGATATCGTAACGTCTTTGTCCTGCCTCGGTTTTGATGGTCTTGATGAGGCCATCTTCTGACCATCGGGCAAGGGTTCTGGGGTTAACTCCCAAAGCGTTAGCTGCTTCTCTTGGTGTGACATACGGCATGGCATTCTCGTGGAAGAATACTTTTGATTTTATCTGAGTTTGTCCGTTATGTCTACTATGTCCGTTGAAGTCGTGTTAACTGCCTTTAGGTCACACGTCTTGACGACAGTATCTACGGGAATTATGGCGATGGATTCACAGAATTTTTAATAACCAGCTTCCTCTTCGTATTCAGGAGTCTTAGTCTTCTCAGGGATATTCACGCGAGGAGCCTTGTAAGGCTTCGGCGCTTCATCATCAGCCCAAGCATCGGCTTCCACATCATCCTCGTACTCGTATTCCACCACCGGCTCTTTTTTGGTGCTATAACTTTCAGGACGATCGTACTTTTTCTCTTCGTACTCTTCCTCGTAATCGTCCTCCTCGCCGCCCCAATTATCCTCTTCATAATCATCGTAATCATTCACCGGAGGTGGTTGCACCTGACGCAGGGGCTGTCGCACAGGAGGCCGATTCCACTGTGAATCCTCATCCCAAGGAACCTCCTCCACCACAGGGGCTGCTGTCTTCCGGACCATGGACGGGGCTGCTAGGGGCACTCCAGGCCCCAATTGATTTGGCGTTCCCACGGGCTTGGGATAATAGCCTTGTTCGTCCTCTTCTCGTTCCCAGGGTGCTTGTCCTAAGCCGACGCGCTCCAACAAGCCCACACTAAGCTGTCGGAGTCTTTCCTCGGAACCTTCAAACACAATCAAGCGATTGGGGCCACTGCTGACAATTTCTTCAATTCCCAAGTCATAGGTGCTGAGCACTTGTTCGGGGATTTGGGGGATTCCCAGAGAAGCAATCACGATGGAAACTAACTTACCGTCTTCTGGGTCGAACCGAAAGCCTCGCACTCTCCCCAAAAGTTCGCCGGTTTCGGTGATGACTTCGCTGTTAATCAAAATACTGTAGACTTCAACATCAATATCATCTTCGATCGCGCTCTCATCTTCCACCAACAGCACGTCGCCGATTTCGCTGACACTGGTAAGGAACATATACTTAGGCATTCCAGCGACTGCAAATATATTATCTCGTAGACCGATCGCCACAACTTCCCGCCGGTCGATG
Source organism: Microcoleus anatoxicus (assembly GCF_042465725.1). Lineage (GTDB taxonomy): Bacteria > Cyanobacteriota > Cyanobacteriia > Cyanobacteriales > Microcoleaceae > Microcoleus > Microcoleus anatoxicus. The sequence continues at coordinate 5,656,720 of NZ_CP120853.1, forward strand.
TCCACCCACAGTTGACTAACTACACCCAGGCGTTTACCTCTGTCGCGGGTGATGACTTGAGTGCCGAGAATATCGGAGCGTTGGCAGATTTGTTCGGATGTCATTCTAATTTTGATCCTAATTTATTAATGAAGTACATATATCACTCAACATGGTCAGTCGATATGAGATTTGAGACTTGAGATTGGAGATTTACTCCACAGATTAACCTAAGAGCTGGAACTGTAGTCTAAAATTTTCATCTCTTTAACGACTTAAATCGGGGACTATAACTTCAGCCCCAACACTTGAGTATAAGCTCCCCGTGCTTGAGTAACACCAATTGTACGCTGAGCCGATTGAATCATAGGTCGCCGCAAACTCACAACAATAAACTGGGCTTGTTCAGACTGTCGTTTTATCATTCTAGCTAATCGCTCCACATTTGCCCCATCCAGAAACATATCCACTTCATCAAAAGCGTAGAACGTAGACGGGCGGTAGCGTTGCAGCGCAAAAATAAAACTCAGCGCCGTCAAGGATTTTTCACCTCCAGACATGGAAGCCAGACGTTGTACGGGCTTACCTTTTGGGTGAGCGACTAGATTCAAACCGCTACTGAAGGGGTCTTCTAGATCGTCTAGCTGTAGATAACCATCACCTTCGGAAAGTTCCGCAAAGATAGTCTGGAAGTTTTCATTGACAGCATCAAAAGCTTCTTTAAAAGCGCGCCGCCGTAGGGTGGTAAAGTTTTCGATTCTCAACAGCAGTTCCGTCCGTTCACCTTCCAAGGTTGTCAATTTTTGACTCAATTCTTGCAGCCGTTCTTGAGTGCGATTGTACTCAGATAATGCTAGCATATTCACTGGTTCTAGAGCTTGAATCCGTTTGGCGATCGCCTTTACTTCCTGCTGCAATTCCATCAAATTTCCCTGCTCCACATTTTCGGGAATCGACGGGACTGGATCGGGCATTTCCGCCCGCGCCGATGCCAATAAATCCCGAACTGCGGTCAATTGTTCCCGTCGTTCTTGCTGGCTTTCATTCAGTTTTTGTAACTGCCATTGTAACTGCTGTTTGGCTAAATGTTTTTCTCTGACTTGAGATTCTGCCCGATCGCGTTCTCCCTTCTGCACGCCCAATTTTTCCTCAATTTCTGCCACCGCGGCCTTAGCTGTAGCAATTTGTTGGTCGATCGCCAACTCCTGAGAAACTATCAGATTCAGGGCATCGGCGCAAGTATGTTGCTGGATTTGCCATTCCTGCAATTTCTCGCAGCCTGCTTTAATTTTATCCTCCCAACGCCCGAATTGAGTTTCCAGGTCTAAAAGCCGCTGCTGGACCTTTCTGAGAGCCAATTCTCGCTCTTGCAGTTGGGCTTCTAGGCTACGAAGACTAGATTGCATTTGTTGCCATTCGCTATGACTGTTGGACTCTTCCAACTGGGCTAAAGTTTGGCGGTACTGCTGCAATTCGGTTTCCTTTCCTGGCAATTCTCCTACCAGCCATTGCAATCTGGACTGGGAATTGGTTAATTCTTGAGTATTTTTAGTAATTTGCGATCGCCCTTGTTCCTGTTGGGCTTCTAGCTTGATAATTTCTGTCGCTAATTGTTCCAGCCGCAACTGATGTTCGCGCAAATTTTGTTTAGCTTCCATCAATTCCTGACTCCTGGTTTTGAGAGCAACAGACGCGCGATCGATCGCTATTTTGCACCGTTCTAAAATCCGTTCAATTTCCTGAAGGCGTTCTTGCTCATAGGCGATCGTCCTTGCTTCCACTTGCGCCTCCGACGCATCTACCGTACCAAAATGCAACGTCGATCTATTGGTAGAACTCCCCCCAGTCATCGCCCCACTCGTCTCCAAAATCTCCCCATCCAAAGTCACAATCCGGTACTGTCCCAAATAGCGGCGAGCATCACCGAGATTGCTAAACACCACCGTACTGCCAAAAACATAGGCAAAAATCTCATTGTACCGGCCATCGCAGTCAATCAAATTCACCGCTGTATCCACAAAACCAGCCGCCCTACGCAAATTTTCATTCACCGAAAATCTGCCACCCCTAATTTTATTCAACGGCAAAAACGTCATCCTACCAGCCCGTTTTTGTTTCAACAATTCAATCGCCCCGGCAGCTATGCGGTCATCTTCCACCACCATATTTCCCATCCGACCACCCGCCGCAATTTCCAATGCTAATTGATAGCGTGGTTCCACCCTTCCCAGTTGAGCTACCAGCCCACAAATTCCGACTATACCACTTTGTACTATCACTTTGGCGGTAAAAGTTCCCGTGGCTTCTTGGAGTGCTTGAAACTGCATTTCCAGTTTATCTAATTTCCGCTGTCTTTCCCGTTGTTCTACTAACAAACGAGTTTGAGTTTCTTGTTGTAATTGCAATTCTTGTTCATTTCCCGCCACAATTTGAGTGAGGGATTCTACTTGCAAAGCTGCAATTCCTTGAGTTTCCATCAGCCGGGATTGTTGAATTTTTTTCCCGGCTATTTCCTGCGCTAATACTTGCAGGGATTGGTTTTGTTCTTGAATTTGACTTTCTAGGCGATCGACTCTTTCTCCAATGGCTGCTTGTTCGGCGCGAGCGGGTTCCAAACTTTGTTGTACAGTTTCTATTTGGCGGTGCAGTTCCGTTTGCTGTTGTACCCAAGCTTCGGCTGTCGAGGCGATCGCATTGGCCACTTCCCGATGCTGCTCTAAAATTTGCCCCGCTTCATCCCGCTGTTGGACCAAAGTTCCTTGCTGAGACTTAACATAAGATATTTCAATCTCAATTTGCTCCAAACTTTGCCGGAATTGCCGAATTTCTTGCTCAATTTGTGCTATGTTTGCTGCTAATTGTCCCGCAGTAGTTTCCAATTCCTGCTTGCGGTTTTGCATTTGCCGCCGTTCGGCTTCTTGGGTCGCCATGGTCGATTGTAGCGCCAACAATTCCGACTCTCCCAAGGCTTTGACGCGGGCATTTAGTGCATCTAGTTCTGTGGTTACTGTGTGAATTTCAGTGTTAATGGTTTGCAGTTGTTCGGTGAGAGCGGTACCATGGCGATCGCCAGCTTCGATTTGTTCCCGCAGTTTCCATTCTTGCTTTTGCAACTGACGGAATTTAAGGACAATTTCCCACTGGGATTTTTCTTGAAGTTCCGCCCGCAATTTTTGATATTTTTCCGCTTTTGTGCGATCGCTCGCCAGTCTATCTCGCTGGGAAATCAACTCTTTCTCCACAATGCGGCTGCGTTCTTCCACATCCTTAACTTCATCCAATTTCTGCCTAGCTAAGGAGATTTTGCGATCGAATTGAGCCACGCCCGCCAACTCGTCAATTATTTCCCGTCGTTCTTTGGAATTCATCGAAATAATGCTAGTAACGTCCCCTTGCAATACGACGTTATAACCTTCGGGATAAATTCGCAATCGGTTTAGTTGTTCGTGAAGTTGAGTTAGGGTACAAGGTTGCCCATTAATATAATAAGTAGAAGTGTAAGTTCCTTGGCGAGTTACTCGCAGTTTCCGAGTCACACTCCATTCCGAAGATTTGGGATTTTCGATGGGGGATTTTCGATGAGACGATTTGGGATTGGTAGGTAATTGTCCATTATTTTCGAAATTCTCTGGAATTTCCAGGTTTTCTACTAATACTGCTTCTACTTCTTGAGACAACTCATCTGCTGCATCTTGATCTTCATGCTCATCTTCATCATCAGCAAACCATTCATCTCCCACACCTTCGAGGGCGAATGTGGCGGTAACACTAGCTTCGATAGTACCGCGTTTATTTTGGGCATTGTTCACCAAATCCGGCAAACGTTCAGCCCGCATCCCTTTAGAACTCGAAAGTCCCAGACAAAACAGCAAAGCATCCAGGATATTGGATTTCCCAGAACCGTTGGGGCCCGAAACCACGGTAAAACCGGGCAGCACGGGAATGGCCGTCGTGCCGCCAAAAGATTTAAAATTAGTTAGTTCGATCCGTTTAATGTGAACCATATGCTAGGACTAGCTTTGGCTCTAAGTAATTGTTCCAAGTTAACACAAGCACCGCCGATCGTGAACCAAGTTTCAACTTTTGCAGTCGCGATCGAACAGATATCTTACACCTTAGTCAACAACACACGATGCCTGTTGAGCAACAACTTGTTGAGAATACCCCCACCACAGGCGAACCCCCGCAAAAATTGTAAATTTTGATGCAGTTAATTAAATTAAAGGCGATCGGGATGATTTGTGCAACTTTTCCTGAAAGGCTAGGCCAGAGAGCGTTTGGGAACTAGGAACTCCAAAATTATTTCGATACCCCCTAGACATATGAAATCTTTCGGGTAAAATCGAAACCAAAATTAATAACGTATGAAGTAACAAATCGCATATGGAGGGCAAAATCATTAAACCAGCTCAGAACTCATCCAATATGTCAGCTTCACCCGAAAGCGACCAACCAGTATTAAAAATTTGGGGTCGCCAGCCCCTCCAAGGACAGGTCAAAATCAGTGGGGCCAAAAACTCCGCCTTAGTAGTCATGGCTGGTGCCATTCTGTGCCCGGAAGATTGCCGTCTGCGCAACGTTCCCTCCCTAGTCGATGTCGCCCGCATGGCGCAAATTCTCTCGGCTGTAGGGGTCAAAATAGAGACAAATGGGGATATCTTAGATATCAATGCCAGCCAACTCATAGACGCTCAAGCTCCCTACGAGTTAGTCAGCCAACTGCGGGCGAGCTTTTTCATCATCGGTCCACTGCTGGCACGTTTAGGATTTGCGAAAGTCCCGTTACCCGGTGGGTGTGCCATCGGTGCCCGGCCAGTGGAACTCCACGTTCGTGGGTTGCAAGCCCTCGGCGCTGAAGTCCACATCGACCACGGCACTGTTCACGCCTACGTCAAAGGGCCAAACCGCCGTTTAAAGGGAGCTAAAATTTATTTAGATTATCCCAGCGTCGGAGCGACGGAAACTTTGATGATGGCTGCTACCTTGGCTGAAGGAGAAACCATCATTGAAAATGCGGCTCAAGAACCGGAAGTGGCAGATTTGGCAAATTTCTGTCGCGCTATGGGAGCTCAAATTCAGGGTGCTGGGACTAATACCATCGTCATTTCAGGGGTTCCCAAACTTCACTCCGTAGACTATTCAATTATTCCCGATCGCATCGAAGTCGGTACATTTTTAGTAGCCGGAGCAATTACTAACTCAGAAATCAGTTTATCGCCAGTCATTCCGGACCACATCACCGCCGTCATTGCCAAGTTGCAGGCAATGGGAGCAAAATTTATTACAGAATCTCCCCACATTTTGCGGATAGTTCCCGGTCAGATTCATAAAGCCACAGATATCGAAACTTTACCTTACCCCGGTTTCCCCACAGATATGCAGGCTCAGTTTATGGCTTTGCTAACTACGAGCGAGGGCGACAGCATCATTAAGGAAACTGTGTTTGAGAACCGCTTGCGTCACGTAGCCGAACTTAACCGTATGGGTGCGGATATTCGCGTCAAAGGCAATGTGGCCGTGGTGCGCGGAGTGCCGATGCTCTCCGGTGCGCCCGTCACAGCCACAGATTTGCGGGCTTCGGCGGCTTTGGTGCTGGCGGGACTGGCTGCTGATGGTGTCACCACCATCAGCAGTTTGCAGCATTTGGACCGCGGTTACGAGCAGTTAGAGGTGAAATTGCAAAAATTGGGAGCGAAATTGGAGCGGGTGAAAGAGGGTACAGCAGTCGCTAATGTTGAGGCTCCTGTCGAACCAGTGCGATCGGGTTTAAAGTAGTCATTAGTCATTGGTCATTAGTCAGTAGTCATTAGTCATTGGTCATTAGTCATTAGTCATTAGTCATTAGTCAGTAGTCATTAGTCATTGGTCATTAGTCATTAGTCATTAGTCATTAGTTAGTAGCGGTGCCCTGCCCTTCGACTCCGCTCAGGAACCTCGTAGTCGAAGGGTCATTAGTTAGTAGAAAGTCCTTACTACAAACTTTAATGACCAATGACCAATTCCCAATTCCCAATTCCCAATGACCAATTCCCAATTCCCAATTCCCAATTCCCAATGACCAATGACCAATGACCAATGACCAATTCCCCATTCCCCATTCCCCATTCCCAACTGACTAAAATGCCAAATATACCGCTAATCGGTTTGAAAGCAGATCAGTTTCGCCACCCGCTAGACTTGGAAGCCACCAATGCTCTCAAACAACTGCCCGGCCTGGATTTGATGGTGCGACAGTTGTTAGGTCAAATTGGCGAACAGTTTTTCATGCTGGAACATCTGGCTTCTAGCGTCCAAGTGGGCGAAAATCAATTGCCCCACCTACATCATTTGTTATTGGATGCCTGCAAAACTCTGGATTTGGAAGTGCCTCAACTTTATGTCCGCCAGCATCCCATGCCCAATGCTTACACCTTTGCGATGCGGGGAAAACAGCCTTTTGTGGTGATGCACACTTCTTTGATTGATTTGCTTACAGATGAGGAAGTTAAGGCGGTAATTGGTCATGAGTTGGGGCATTTGAAGTGCGAACATGGAGTTTATTTGACTCTGGCTAATTTAATTGTGTTAGCCGCTGGTCAAATTTCCCCTTTGGGAACCGTGCTAGTGCAGGGTTTGCAGGCGCAAATGTTGGAGTGGCTCCGATGTGCGGAATTTACTTGCGATCGCGCGGCTTTGTTGGCAACTCAGGACTCTAAAGTGGTAGCATCGGTGTTGATGAAGCTGGCCGGAGGTTCTCCGACTTTGGCTCCCAAACTCAATGTTGATGCGTTTTTGGCCCAAGCGCGAGCCTACGATGACCTCAGCAGCACGGAGTTAGGGCAAATGCTCAAGCAAGCTCAGACTTCTCAGTTGTCCCATCCAGTCCCAGTATTGCGGGCCAGGGAAATCGATCGCTGGGCAAGTTCAAAAAATTATGAATCTTTGCTTGCACAAAGTCGATCGGTGTGTTATGATGGTGAAACTAAGAAAAAGGGCGGGTGGCGAAATTGGTAGACGCATCAGACTCAAAATCTGACACCGAAAGGTATGAGAGTTCGATTCTCTCCCCGCCCACTACCAATAATCAAAACAATACGGTGTGTGGCAAACAAGCGAGACTAAAGTCGCGATCGAGAAGCTGCTGGTGGGACATCACTCAAGAGTGTTCTTCGTAATGTGATAAAATTTTCATTGTGAGTAATAAAAATAAACATCTACGCAGGCACTGTCGCTCGTGTCAATGAGCAAGTCTTTGCGTTAATGTATCTCAGGATGGCTCGCTCCTGATGGAAAAACATGAAATCATTAGTTCGTTTAGGTGCAATTTTGGGGATTATGGGCAGCACTCTGCTTGGCCCATCACCAATAGGTAATATGTCTGCACTGGCCCTGCCGGAACCGCAAATTTTGGAAAAGTTGCGATCGGTTCCAGTGTTTACCATTACAGATGCTCAGGGTGCACCTCTGATCGCTTCTGTACCGAAGCAAGGTCAGGGTCAAACTGGTAATGCTTCTGTGGCTGGAATTTTCATCAGCCAGAAGGACGCTCAAGCTTTTGTCGATAAACTGAAAACCAGCAATCCTCAGTTGGCGGCATCGGTGCGCGTAACGCCCGTGTCCCTCGGAGAAATTTATCAAATCACTCAGGCAAATAAAGGTAAGCCGGATGAAGTATTGTTTGCCTACGTTCCTACTCCCCAACAAGTCCAGTTAGCTAAAACTGTACTTCAGCAAACTGGGCAACAAGTCAACGAGTTCAATGGTGTGCCTCTGTTTTTGGCTAGAGGTGGCCCGGAAAATGGTTATTTGACCATTCAGCGCGGCCAGGAAGAGGTGATTCCTTTGTTTTTTAACAAGGAAGAATTGCAAGGAATGGTCGATCGTTTTAAACAGCAGCAGCCGAGCGTGACGACGGCAATTAAGATTGAGGTAGTTAATTTGGAAAGCGTTTTGGAAGCTTTGCGTACTGAGAACGACAAATTTTTAACGCAACTGATTTTGATTCCTTCACGGGAGTCACTGGAATTTGTGCGATCGCTCACACCCGCGGGTGCTGGGAACCAAAATCAACCGCCGGCCTCCAACCAAACCAGACCGGCACCTCAAGCTCCAATTCCCAGCCAACCCCGACCAACTCGTTAATAATTAGTCAGTTGACAGTTGGCAGTTGACAGTTGGCAGTTGGCAGTTGACAGTTGGCAGTTGACTGTTGACGGTTGACTGTTGACGGTTGACTGTTGACTGTTGACTGTTTTCATTAGTTACCAATGCCCGATGCCCAATGCCCGATGCCCAATTCCCAATTCCCAATTCCCAATTCCCAATTCCCAATTCCCAATTCCCATGTTTGTTTCTGGTTTAGAGCTTTGGCAGTGGATCGATCGAGCTAAGGTAGAGGCGATCGATTCTGATGTTTCCTTAGCCGAACTAGACTGGCTGCTGCAAGAGTTGACGAGTTTGGATAAATTGGCTCTGCGTTTGGAGTCATTTAAAGATTTACTCCAAATTAAATCGAATTTATCCTTAGCTGAACTTGACCAATTGTGGAAGCGACGGTTGCAGGAACGAGTGCCTGTGCAGTATTTAACTGGCACTACCTATTGGCGAGATTTTTCCCTCAAGGTAACGCCGGCGGTGCTGATTCCTCGTCCTGAGACAGAATTGTTGATTGATTTGGCTGTGGAAGCTATTCAAAGCCGTTTAGAAGCAGAAAATACTAATCCAAAATCTACCCCCACCCACCCAGGGCGGGCACGGGGGCACCGCCCCTACAGTCGGGGGGGAGAATTTTCTAAATCTAATTGGGTGGATTTGGGAACTGGTAGTGGGGCGATCGCGATCGGACTAGCTTCGGTCTTGACAAATTCCACAATTTATGCAGTAGATTTTTCTGTCGCAGCCTTGGCAGTTGCTCAACAGAATGCCGAGAATTTAGGTTTTGGCGATCGCATTAAATTCGATCGAGGTGCGTGGTGGGAACCGCTAGAATTCCTGAAAGGGCAAGTTAGTGGCATGATATCTAACCCACCTTACATACCCAGCAGCACAGTATTGACTCTGCAACCTGAAGTTACCAAACACGAACCTCATCTAGCCTTAGACGGCGGTTTAGATGGATTAGATTGCATCCGGCATTTAGCCGAAACAGCTCCCGATTATTTAGAATCCGGGGGAGTCTGGTTGGTTGAAATGATGGCTGGACAAGCTGAGGCGGTAGTTGAAATACTGGAAAGTCAGGGGAGTTATTGCGATGTTCAGATATTTGCTGATTTAGCGGGAATCGATCGCTTTGCTTTGGCGTATCGGCGTTAGGAACTATTACTCAATTTTAGATTTTGGATTTTGGATTTTGGATTGAAAAGCTACTCCCTTCCCACTTAAAGAATATGGAATTATTGAACCGCGAAGACGCGAAGGACACGAAGGAAGAAAATAAATAGAGTTGAATAATTTCGATGAAGAGTTGATTTGATATCAATGATTGTTGATAATTGCGCCGCCTTAAAAAAGAAGGATTACCTATTGACAGGCATGGATTTTTTGTGGTATTATTTAGACAATGGGAGTGGTGATAGAAATATATTTTTATCACCACTCCCATTATTAGATTATAGGTCATCAGGCGGGGAAAGTCAAGCATTTAACCCTGAAAAAAAAGGCGATTTTTTTTATTTGCATCAAAAAAATATTTATTATTTCTAGCTAAGTCAAAATCGACCCACTCATCATCCGCTGATATCTACGTTCTAATTCATCGCGCACCACCGGCCAATTGTTCAAACTTTCATCATCTTCAATTACCATTTGAGCAGCTTGGCGCGCCAACTCCAAAACTTCCTGATCCTCTACCAAACTCGCCAAGGCAAAATCTGGTAAGCCTGATTGACGAGTTCCCAAAACTTGACCAGGCCCGCGCAATCTCATGTCCATTTCGGCAATAAAAAAGCCGTCTTGGGACTGTTCTAAAACTTTCATTCTCTGTATGGCATCAGTGGTTTTAGAACCGGGCATTAGCAAGCAGTAAGAACGGTTGCTGCCCCGACCAACTCTACCCCGCAACTGGTGCAATTGTGACAGTCCAAAACGCTCGGAATTTTCGATTAACATTACTGTTGCATTGGGGACATCGACGCCAACTTCTACCACCGTAGTAGATACTAAAATATCCGTTTCTTTGTCTCTAAACTTAGTAATTGCTGCATCTTTGTCAGCACTACTCATTCTGCCATGGAGCAAACCAACCTTAAACTCAGGAAAAATACTTGTTTCAAGTTTTTCTTTTTCTTCAATAGCCGATCGCACATCCAGCTTTTCCGACTCCTCCACCAAGGGTAGCACAACATAAACTTGACGTCCGCTCGCCACTTCCCGCCGAATCAGATCGTAAGCTTGACTCCGTTCCTTTGAAGACAACACAGTAGTTTGAATCGCCTGTCTTCCCGGTGGCAATTCATCAATTTGACTCACATCCAAATCACCATGCAATGTCAGCGCCAAGGTCCGAGGAATGGGAGTTGCAGTCATGGTCAAAACGTGGGGAGATTCCCCTTTTTGTTGCAACTTCGCCCGCTGCTGTACACCAAATCGGTGCTGTTCGTCAATGACTACCAAGCCTAATTTATGAAAATTTACAGTATCTTGAATGAGGGCGTGAGTTCCGACTAAAACAGGCAATTGTCCGGTTTCTAACTGACTGTGAATTTCTCGTCGCTTGGCGATTTTTGTGGAACCAGTTAACAATTCCACAGACAAGTGCATCAAGTTGAACCAGCTTACTAATTTGCGGTAATGCTGTTCTGCTAAAACTTCCGTCGGTGCCATTAAAGCTGCTTGATAGCCGGATTGAATGGCGGCTAACATTGCTACGACGGCTACTACGGTTTTGCCAGCCCCCACATCGCCTTGGACTAATCTGTTCATCGGTGAAGGCGAGGCTAAATCGTTGAGAATGTCGTTAATTACTCTTTGTTGTGCGTTGGTTAATGCGAAGGGCAATATTTGGTAAAAATGTTCGATTAACTGGCCACTAGGAAGGATGATGGCGCTAGCTTGAGCTTTTCTTTGGGTTTGACGACGGTTTAAAAGTCCTAGTTGCAGATAGAAAAATTCGTCAAATACTAAGCGGCGACGGGCGGCGGCTAAACAATCGCGATCGAGGGGAAAGTGAATATTGGTGACAGCATCGGCTAAACCCATTAAACCATAGCGATCGCGCAAGTCGGCGGGCAAGGATTCTGACAACTGTTTCGTCGCCGACATTACAGCCAAAATCCCTCGCCTGACGACACCGGCATCCACTCCATCTGTCAGGGGATAAACGGGGATCAATCGGCCAACTTTCATGGATTCGATCGCACTTCCTGAGTCATCTAATACTTCTAATTCAGGATTTTCTAAAGTAATTCCATATTTGCCCTGCTTGACTAATCCCGAAGCTGCTAGCACTGCACCGGTACAATACTCGCGCTTTTTATGTTCTTGCCAGCCGCGATTGCTGTAGCGTGGACCTGCAAAAAAGCGACTGAGTTTAATTTCGCCACTGCGGTCTTTTAAAATTAATTCTAATATCGTTAATTTCTTATTTTTGGGACTAGAAAAGCAATTACAGCGCTTGACTTCGGCAATCAAAGTGACTGTTTCTCCAGCTACTAATTCTCTAATTTGTACTTGCTTGGCGTAGTCAATGTGGTTGCGGGGATAGTAGTAAAGCAAGTCGTATACAGTGTATAAACCCAATTTAGCCAAGCGGTTGCCGTTTCCGGGCCCGATTCCGGTGACGCGGGTCAATTCTTGTGTCAGAGTCAGACTCACTGGTGCTGATGTTGAACTCAGAGGTGCGGTGCGAGGGGAAATTGGTGGATTTTTTATTTCCTGTGTTTCCTGTGTTTCCTGTGTTTCCTGTGTTTCTGGTTCCGCTTGTTGGCTGCTTTGTTGTTCCCAAACTCGCTGGGTTTGTGTCAGAAAACTGCTGGTGATGGCGAGCAAATGTTGACGTGCTTCGATATCCTTCTGTGGATAGATGTCAAATTCGGCTGCTAGTTGCCGGGTGCGATCGCGCAAATTGGCAGTCACGACACCAGCTAGTTGTCTCAAGCTGACACTGAGAAACTCGCTGAAACGGTATTGACTGCCTTGTAAGTCGTTAAATCCGCGATCGGCTTCTACTGCAAGAGCTTTCTGCCACCGCTGCCATTCTGGTTGGTTATTAGTCATCACTCATTAGTCATTAGTTATTGGTTATTGGTTATTGGTTATTGGTTATTGGTTATTGGTTATTGGTTATTTGTTATTTGTGTTAATTCCAATGTCCTATTCCCAATTCCCAATTCCCTCCCCCTTTGGGGGGTAGCCCAATTCCCAATTCCCAATTCCCCAGTCATTAGTTATTAATCATAACTCAAGAATTCCAGACAACTGACAACATTCAACAGACAAATAACTAATCTTCAAACCAACTCGATCGCCAAGCTGACTCAGCCTCCACCACCGCTAATTCGCGTCGTTTTTTCTGGTAATCGCGTCCCAGAGTATTTAACCGCACAGATAAGTTGCGAATTTGCTGACGGTAAGTTGAGGTTGCTACATCGGCAAACTCTATTTCCGACAATCGGAGTTTAATCGCTGTAATTTGGATGGTGGTAGTACCTCTGATTTCTCTCAAGCTTTTCGATTCCGAGGAACTACCAGTTTCAATGATGATGTTTAATAAATGAGGAGGTCCCGCGACGCTTTCCCCGGAGGATTCTGCTTGATAAGCAGCTTCTAAAACCTGTTCTGGCAATTGATTCGATAAGATTCCAGACTGTTGCAGTAAGCGATTTATGTCGCGAGAAAGCAGTTTGATAATGTTAAATATTGCCTTTTCAATAGTCCGTTGCCAGCGCGCCAAAGTTTCCGGGGAATTGGCAGGTAACTCTTGGTTTCGGGCGGGATATTGATAATTAATGATGGAATCTTCTTGTTCTTCTATATCCCGATCGTCATCTATGTTGTCATCTTCTTCTCTGTTTTCATATTCCGCTAGTTCATCATATTCTTCTAGGTCTTCATCTTCTTCTAGGTCTGCGCTTGGATCTTCTTTAGTTGCTAGCGATCGCAATTTTTCTTGAGATATTGCAGCCAAAAGCCGTACCGAATGCTGCATTTTCTGCCGTTCTTTGAATGACAACTTGAGAAACGCATCGGGCGTTACTTGAGTGCAAAGGTGATAGCAAGCCAAAATCAACTGCTTTCGCACTGCTTTTCCCAAAGCAGTTAGATAATCTTCGTAGGTAGTGCGAAACTCCAAATTAAAGGCTGTTAAAGTTTCTTCTAGTGCTGCCAAATCTTGCTCTATTCGCTGTCTAGATCCCACCATCTCTCCCCGATAAACTTAAAAAAAATTGAGAGTTAAAAACTCAAAATGTAAATACTAATATTGCATTTTTGGCTTTTAATTCTCAATTTTAATGGTTAATTACTGAATACCCATTTGGGCCGCCACTTCATCAGCAAAATTAGCTTCTACCTTTTCAATACCTTCACCCAACACAAAGCGCACGAATCGGCGAACTTGGATATTTTCTCCAATCAGGGCGATCGTTTGTTTCACCAACTCTTCCACCGAGATGTTCTGATCGCGAATAAAAGGCTGATCCATCAAAGACAACTCTTTCAAACGCTTGTCAATCCGACCTTGAACAATCTTTTCTTTGATATTTTCCGGCTTGTTGCCCAAGTCATCCTTGCCCATTTCAATTGCCTTTTCTCTTTCCACAATTTCCGGTGGGATGTCTTCAACTTTCACGTATTCCACGTTGGGACAAGCTGCAATTTGCATGGCAATATTCCGCACCAAAGCTTGGAAATCTTCGCGGCGGGCAACAAAATCGGTTTCGCAGTTTACTTCAACCAACACGCCGACGCGGCCGCCTGTGTGAATGTAGCTACCGACAATACCTTCTGAGGCAACTCGTCCACCTTTTTTGCCCGCAGAAGCTAGACCTTTTTTCCGCAGCCATTCAACTGCTTTTTCTAGGTCGCCTTCATTTTCAACGAGGGCTTTTTTGCAGTCCATCATACCAGCGCTGGTTTTGTCGCGCAGTTCTTTAACAAGTTTTGCAGATATTTCCGCCATCTTCTTTAATTTCCCAATCAAAATAAATTATTAGTCATTAATCATTAGTCATTAGTCATTAGTCATTAGTCCTTAGTCCTTAGTCCTTAGTCCTTAGTCCTTAGTCACTAATTTTAATGTTAATGATTCTCTGTTAATGATTAGACTTTTTGACAAAATACACAGTTCGCTCAGGGAGACTTTGCATTTGTAGCGCCATAATTAATTATGGCGCTAACTTGTGGCCGTTGCCAGCAATCTACTAAGGAACCCTAGGACTCGTCTGCTTCGCCGTCGTCGGTTTCATCATCTGGATCTACATAATTGGGGTCATCCAATTCTTCGATTTCGCCCTCATAGCCATCGTAAGCACCTTCGTAGTCGTAGTCTTCATCGATGTCATTACCTTCGAGTTGACCGTGACGACCTTCATAGATGGCATCAGCCAACTTGCCAACAATCAGCTTAATCGATCGAATAGCATCGTCGTTAGCCGGAATCGCAATGTCCACCAAATCGGGGTCACAGTTAGTATCCAGTAAAGATACGATGGGAATTCCCAATTTTTGGCATTCCAACACCGCATTATACTCCCGGCGTTGGTCTACCAGAACCACTCCGTCGGGAATCTTCCGCATAGACTTAATTCCGCCCAGATATTTCTGGAGTTTGACCATTTCACGGCGCAACACCGAAGCTTCTTTTTTGGGTAACAAATCGAGAGCACCTGTTTCCTCGCGGCGCTCCAAATCCTTGAGGCGTTCTACGCGGGACTTAATTGTCGTCCAGTTGGTGAGCATTCCACCCAGCCAGCGCTGGTTGACATAATAAGCACCACAGCGTTGGGCTTCTTGTGCTACAATCCCGGCAGCTTGGCGCTTCGTACCGACGAACAGAAACTTTTTGCCTTTTTCGGAGGCTACTCTCATGTACTCATAGGCATCTTCCATGAGCTGAGCGGTTTGCACGAGGTCGATGATGTGAACCCCGTTACGCTCTGTAAAAATGTATGGAGACATTTTCGGGTTCCACCGACGGGTTTGGTGTCCGAAGTGAACTCCTGACTCTAGCATTTGAGCCAAACTGACTACTGGCATGGTTTTTAACTCCTAATTCGGGTTAATCCTCCACCCGGTCGTATTTCTGAAGGTTTGCACCTGAGAAACACCCGAAAACCCGGATGTGCGAATTTAAACAACTTTTCTAGTTTATCACAGTGCGTGCTAATTGGTTGGATAATTTTAGATATTTATTTAGATATTTTGTGAGAAAATTGCCATGTTGCGACTGTCTGGCGACTTCTACCTGAAATCTTGCACCATTTTTAACAACAGGCTGGAGGGTCTTTACCACCAAGAGATCTGAATTTGATCTGACATTTTGCACTATTGTTCAAAACAGGCTTTCGGGCTTGTGGCACAAAAAAACAGAGCCCATCTGCATTGAGCTCGATCGCCAATTTTGGTCCTGACACTTGTCCCTCTTAACATAAGCAAAAATCCCTAATCTAATAACACCATGCCGATCGCCATTCTAGTTCTAGTGGAAGTTCTAATTGTCATCGCACTATCCAGACTTATCGGTTTGGGATTCCGGTGGATCAAGCAACCTCAAGTCATTGGAGAAATCGTAGCAGGAATTATGCTCGGCCCGTCTCTGTTTGGTTTGGTTGCGCCAGATTTAGCAGCAGTAGTTTTTCCAGCCGAAGCCGTCCCGTTCCTGAACGTGCTATCAGAAATTGGGCTAATATTTTTCATGTTTTTGATTGGTTTGGAACTGAATCCCAAGTACCTCAAAAACAACTTAGACACCGCTATTTTGACTTCCCATGTCAGTATTTTAGTCCCATTTTCCCTGGGAAGTTTCCTAGCACTGCTCCTGTATCCGATTATCTCAAATAACAGCGTTTCATTTACTGCTTTTGCGCTGTTTTTGGGGGCTGCAATGTCAATTACAGCATTTCCGGTACTGGCCAGAATCATTACCGAACACAACTTGCAGAATACGAAATTGGGGACTCTGGCGCTGACTTGTGCGGCCGTGGACGATGTGACAGCTTGGTGCTTGTTAGCAGTGGCGATCGCGGTAACTCGCACTAACTCAATGGTTGGTGCTTTGCCGACAATTTTTGAAGCCTTAATTTATATCACTTTCATGCTTACAGTAGTCCGCTGGTTCTTGCAGCGGCTTTCCAAGCACTACAATCGTACAGGCCGACTAACTCAGTTAGTATTGGCCGGAATTTATATGGGAGTTGTAGCATCAGCCCTAATTACTGAATGGATTGGCATTCACTTAATTTTCGGTGCATTTTTGCTGGGCGCAGCTATGCCAAAAAATGCGGGATTAACCAGAGAATTAGCAGAAAAAACCGAAGATTTTGTGCTAATATTTCTGCTACCCGTATTTTTTGCTTACAGTGGTTTGCGAACGGAAATTGGTTTGCTCAATAGTCCAGAATTATGGTTGCTGTGCGCCGCAGTATTAGGAGTAGCAATTATTGGTAAATATGTCGGAACCTACGTGGCAGCTAGAGTGTGTGGCATCAATAACCGCGAAGCTTCTGCCCTGGGATGGATGATGAATACTAGGGGTTTGACTGAACTAATTGTGCTGAATATCGGTCTTTCCCTGGGGGTAATTTCGCCCATCTTGTTTACGATGTTAGTGATTATGGCTTTAGTTACAACTTTTATGACTTCGCCACTATTGGAATGGACTTATCCAAAACGGCTGATTCGGTTAGATATTTCAGAATTTAGCTCTGATGATTCAGAATTGGAAAATTCAGTAAATACTGGTAACAGCGAAGAAACTGATACAAACTTGCTACCAACTTATCGAATTTTAGTACCAGTTGCTAATCCCAGCACCCAGAAAGGTTTGCTGCAACTAGCCGTAGCACTGGCGCAGTCGGCGGGTAGGGGTGGTAGCGATTTACAGTCGGCGGCGGTTCATCCTCTGAGTTTGATAGAATTAAGTGAGGATTATGCTTTTGGAAGTACCCCTGCGGAAGCCGATCGCATTATTCAAGAGCGACACTTGAAACTAGGAGAATTAATTGAGAGTTTGCAGCCTCCAGAAGCTCGACAATTGGTGCATCCGATCGTTCGTGTGACTAAAGATGTGGCGCGGGAAACTGCACAAATTGCCGAAATAGACCGGGCGGATTTAATCTTAGTAGGATGGCACAGACCTACTTTTAGTAGTAACCGTTTGGGAGGGCGTGTCGGTCAAATCCTCAGCACTGCTAAAGTCGATGTAGCAATTTTTGTAGATAGAGGGCGGGAACGGTTGAATAATTTGTTAGTGCCTTACGCGGCGAATATTCACGATGATTTGGGATTAGAATTGGCGCTGAGACTGTTAGTTAATAGTGAGGAGCGACGTTTGACGGTATTGCGGGTGGCTGCTGATGGTGAATCTGACAATGAGCTTAGTTATGAGTTTAGGCGAGTAATTGAGCAGTTGCCGCTGGAGGTGCAGTCACGGATTGAAACTCCGATTGTGGAGGCTGCGGAGCCCATTCAAGCGGTGATTGCTGCTTCTGCTCATGCTGATTTGACGATTGCGGGTACGAGTCGCGAGTGGGGAATTGAGCGTCAAACTTTGGGGGCGTATACTGATGAATTGGCTGTTCAGTGTCATTCTTCGTTGCTGATTGCGCGGTGTTACGTTAAAGTGCGATCGCATTTGGCTTCGGTACTTCCTCAAAGGTAGTTAGTTGTTATTGGGAATTGGTAATTGGTAATTGGTAATTGGGAATTGGGAATTGGTAATTGGTAATTGGTTATTTGTGTTAATTTCAATTCCCAATTCCCCCATTCCCCATTCCCAATTCCCCCATTCCCCATTCCCAATTCCCAATTCCCCATTCCCCATTCCCCAATTCCCCCATTCCCAATTCCCCCATTCCCAATTCCCCATTCCCCATTCCCCATTCCCAATTCCCAAAAATATGAGTCATTTCAACCTCAAGTCCTTGGCATTTTACGGCATTGCGATCGGCTCTGTCACATTGTTGTTTAAAGTAGTAACTGCCTACGGAGAAACTAATTTGAAAGCCGCTCCTGCTATTGCCGGAAGTTATCGCTTTGATGCTAAAAATTTGCCCGAATGTCTCAAATCAGATGATTTGGTATTGACAATAGAGCAATCTGGTGTTTATCTAAGTGGTAATTTGAAGTCAAATAACAGTTCTGTCGATCGCCAAAAAACTACTCCTGAGAAACCCACTCTAGCTGGCAACTGGGAAAATCAAGGATTGAGTTTGTCCGGTGCGGTGCCCAATTTAACAGGTTGTGGCGAGTCAACAGGTGGCAGTAGTCAAAAGAGTTTGGTGAAACTGCGAGGAATTGTGGAGGGAGAAAGCCTGAAAGGAAAAATTAGTCTGGTTGAAAATGCAGTGGCTACTGATTTTACTGCCGAAAGGGTGAAGAAAGGAGAGCAGCAAAAAGAACAAGGACATTGATTTGAGCGCCTGTTGCCCCATTTTCCTAGTCCGTAATCCTGGGAGCATGAAAGTCTGGGAGTCGATCGCCATGACCAGTTGCTGCTAGATTGAAAACATTGATAAAAATAAAGTACCTCATCGGAGTCCTGAGTTGAGAATTTCTCATGCCAGAGACCCCGCTTCCCCGTATAGTTTGTTTGGAATAGATGTTGCCGTGATCGTAATGCCGTCAGAAACTTCGCTTGCCGAGTCAAACCCTTTGATTTTGGACAGTTTGCCAGATTTGTCGCCCTCCGATGGCGGATGTCCACGCCGCGCCAGATTGCAAATTGACCTGATGTTATTGGCGATCGAAGCCTTGTATCTCGGAGGTGCGGAAGAAATGCTGGCAGTCTCAAGAGAACTGGAATTGGCAGGAATTATCAAAAATCGGGTTGCCCTGTGGCTGCTGCGTAATACTAACCCCCTGCGTCGCTATACCCAACGTCGCGCCCTCACGGTGCTCGAAGCAAAAGCGCTGGTGGCGATCGCCTGCAATTTGGCACGCAAGCTCACAGCGACAATTCGCCAGTTGCTGCTGGACTCCCAACAGTTACGCTCCAGAAATATCCCATTTAACCAGCACTTACCGTTGGCGGAGTATTTAGAACGGTTTCGAGCTCACTTTCGATCGCGCATGAACCCCAAGCGATCGGTAGTGGCAGCTTACGACTCCGACGAAAAGCTGGACGAACTAGCTTTGAACTTGTTGAGCAAACTGCTATTTTGTACTGGTACAGCCGGAATGCAGAGGTTTTGGGTGAGTCTGTTTGATGGAGAAGTTGAGTAATGACTATTAGGCGTCAGTACAGTTTGCCAAATTGCACCCTAGTTCTAGAAGGGTTGAGCGATGGCTCCGTGGCAAGCCAGTTAGAAATACGGCCGGTGCTTTCGATACTAATGAGTGCTGAATGCTATTTGAGCGGTCTCACCGAGCCCCTAGCGGGGGGACGGGATTTTTTTGAAAGCTTGGTGAGGGTTGTCAGCGGCTACGCCCAAGAATTCATGAGCGGAGTCCATTATCCCGATCGCTATGACCCTGATTCAGCCCTGGTGCAGTTACACAGAATTGACGGGAATTTGCATAGATTGACCATTCTAGCTGGGCCATCCGAGAGCCGAACCCAAATCGATCAAAAAACACAACCCTCTGCTGAAATCGATTTAACCACGGTGCAGCTATTTGATTTGGTAGAAGCGATCGACCAATTTTTTGCCGACAGCCAGACGCTACCAGAGTTATCGCTGCAATTAACCCCTGTTTCCAAGCGCTATATCAAATCAGCAGAACCGGTAGCGCAGCGGGTGTTACCTGCGACGGTAGGGGTGTCAAGTTTGGCTTTAGCTGCGATGGCGTTTTTCTTGGTACCACTGCCAGAAGTCCAACGCCCCAGAGAGCCCGTGCGTCAATCCAATGCTACGGGCCAGAATATCGGGACGCCGAATCCGGGTGCGGGGACACCCAATCCCAATCCCACGCCCGCGGCAGAGGGTTTGCTACCAGACGATCGTACTAAGTCAGCTATATCGCCGGCCCCAATTCCCAGTCAAACTCCGGGTGAAACACCAAGCCCAACTTCCAGTCCCATTTCTACTGCTAATGCTTCGCCATCCGTTACTCCCACACCTGTTGCTGAAGGTTTGCAGGAGGCGGTGGGAGTTCCGATTACCGATCGGGCAAAAATTGAGCTGTTGAATGGCAAACTGAGGGAGGAAATTGACGGAGTTTTGAAAACGAAGGCACCTGTGGAACGGGAGTTGGTTTATCGGGTGAGTGTGGCTACCGACGGTGCGATTGTCGGTTACAAATTACAGAATTCTCAAACAGTGGATGGAATGAGCGAGGCGCTATTTTCTGAGTTGCTTTACAAGCCTGTGGGTACCAGGCCACCTGCGGAACCCCTGGCTGATTTCCGGGTAGTTTTGGTACCGGGTAGCACTGTTCAAGTCAGTCCTTGGTAGGCTGGGCGGTTTAATTCTCGGTAGGGGCCGTGCCAAAAGCGCCGGCCCAGAGGGCCATAAACTCAAACAGCCAAAAACCTTTGAACTACTTCATCGCTAAGTTCGCTAGTATTTCCCGATGCCACAATACCACCTTTTTGCATAGCATAATACCAGTCAGCTTGCCTCACAAAATGCAAATGCTGTTCCACCAACAAAACTGAAATGCCCCTAGCCGCCACCACGCGACGTACCGCAGCTTCTATGTCTAAAATAATAGATGGTTGAATTCCTTCTGTTGGTTCATCTAAAACCAGCAACTGTGGCTCTCCCATCAAAGCTCTCGCAATCGCCAATTGTTGCTGCTGTCCTCCACTCAAATCACCACCTAGGCGATCGAGCATAGTTTTCAGCACCGGAAATAAATCAAATATTTCATCAGGAACTTCAGGATTTTTAGTCCTAGTGGATTTCGCTTCCAAACCTAACAAGAGATTTTCCTTGACAGTTAAGCGGGGAATAATTTCTCGTCCTTGAGGTACATAACCAATACCCATTTTCGCCCGCTGGTGAGTCAACTTAGAAACAATAGATTGGCCTCCAAAATTAATAGTGCCACTGCGAGGTTGCAGCAAACCCATTAAAGTTTTGAGCATGGTAGTTTTGCCCACACCATTACGGCCGATTAAGCAAACCATTTGCCCAGCTTTGACACTTAAATCGACATCGCGGAGGATGTGACTTTCACCATAGTAAACATTTAAATTAGAAACTTGTAGCATAGGGTTATTTGTTATTTGTGATTTGTTAGCTGCTACTGACAACTGATATCTTTGACTGTTGTATTGGAATGATTTAACCGCGAAGGCGCGAAGGGCGCGAAGGAAGAGAAGAGAGAGTTTAATACAGGACGATGCTACCGAATTTGATATGATATCTTTGACTGTTGTATTGGAATGATTTAACCGCGAAGGCGCGAAGGGCGCGAAGGAAGAGAAGAGAGGATTTGATAGGACTATTCTTCTGGTTTGCCTAAATATACCTCTATTACGCGATCGTCATTTTGCACCTCATCCATAGTTCCTTCACACAAAACTGCGCCCTGATGCAGCACTGTTACCTTTTGAGCAATTTGCCGCACAAATTCCATATCATGTTCAATCACTAAAACGGAGTGACTTTGGGCCAGAGAAATTAGCAAATCTCCCGTTAATGCTGTTTCCTCATCAGTCAAACCCGCCACAGGTTCATCTACCAACAACAAGTCAGGAGATTGCGCTACCAACATTCCAATTTCTAACCACTGCTTTTCGCCATGAGAAAGCAAACCAGCCGAAAGATCCGCTTTGTTCACTAAACCAATAGTTTCTAACAAACCAGCTACCGTGCGTTTTTCCGCGACAGGGGCTGGCTTGAACAGCGTGGGAAAGACATTTTTATTATTGTTACAAGACAACTCTAAATTTTCGCGAGGTGTTAAATTCAGGAAAACTCGCGGTGTCTGAAACTTACGACCAATTCCTAAACGTGAAATGCTATCTTCTGACAAGCCACGCAAATTCCGACCTTTAAACAGTACCCGTCCTTCCGTGGGCTGCACTTTCCCGGTAATCGCGTCGAGAAAAGTGGTTTTTCCCGCGCCATTGGGCCCAATTACTACCCGTAATTCCCCCGCGTCCATGCTAAAAGTTAAACCGTTGATGGCCTTGAAGCCATCAAAACTGACAGTCAAGTTTTCTATTTCTAATACTTTTCCATTCATTGCCTATTTTTCTCCTATGCTGCGTCAGTTAACAGTCTGTATGTAAGCCGGAAAATCTGCGGGATGACGCACTCTACACAACCTAATAAAAAGTTCTTGTTCTCTCAAGTAAAATTGCTAGAACTGCTCGAAACAGGACTAGGAGCAGCGGCCAAAATTCGCTCAGCTAACTTGGAGAGTGGCAGACTTTGAATGTACACTTTACCAGGTCCAGTCATCTTAGCCAAAAACAAGCCTTCACCTCCAAATAAAGCATTTTTAAACCCACCGATAAATTGAATGTCGTAGTCCACCGTGGGAGCAAAAGCTACTAAACACCCCGTATCTACCCGCAACACTTCGCCCACTCCCAAATTTTTCTCAACAATGGTTCCTCCGGCGTGGACAAAAGCTAGGCCGTCACCCTGCAATTTTTGTAAAATGAAGCCTTCTCCACCAAAGAAACCTGCTCCGAGTCGTTTGGTAAATGCCACCTCAATTTCAATACCGTTGGCGGCGCACAGAAACGAGTCTTTTTGACACAGAAACTTGCCACCTAGTTTAGCTAAATCAAGGGGAATTACTTTACCAGGATAGGGGGCTGCAAAAGCTACTCGCGCTTTGCTTCTGCCATTGTTTACAAAGGTGGTGATGAAGAAACCAGCTCCGGTAAACATCCGTTTAAATCCTTGAAATAAGCCACCTGTAGAAGTTTGCATTTCGATGCCGCCTTCCATGTATGTCATGGTTCCAGCTTCAGCCCGAACACCTTCTTGGGGGTCAAGTTCTATTTCAATTAGTTGCAAGTCGTCGCCGTAGATTTTGTAATCAATAATATCTGCCATACTTTGCCTCTAAATTTGCATAAACTTTACCATAATCATTGTTCAAGTTCTTCTTTTTCATGGAGGATTTCGGGGTCTTGTTCCAGGCTGGGGTAGGTAGATACATACCTGGGTTTTCTGAATATGTTGCGGATTAGGTCAAAGCCTTGCTGTTGGAGCCATCCGACTAAGCCATCGGGCAGGACTGTGACTACTATTAAGAATAGTGCACCTTGGAAAAACAGCCAGACTTCGGGGAATTGTTCGCTCAAGAAACTTTTGCCAAAGTTGACTAGGAGGGTGCCTAGTAGGGCTCCAGATAATGTGGCACGACCTCCTACTGCTACCCAAATTACCATTTCAATGGAAAAGGCAATGTCCATTGCTTTTGGGGAAATAATTCCGGTTTGTACAGTATATAATGCGCCGGCAATTCCTGCCATAGCTGCTGAAATTGCAAATACTAAAACTTTAAATCCTGTGGGATTGTAACCAGAGAAACGGAGACGAATTTCGTCGTCGCGAATGGCGATTAGTAGGCGACCAAAACGCCCGGTTGTTAACCAGCGGCATAGGGCGTAAGTTGCTCCTAGAAATAGTATGGTAAGAATGTAGAAAATATATTGAGTGTCTCGGTCATTGACTATGGCTCCAAATATGGTTTTAAAGTCTGTTAAACCGTTGGTGCCGTTAATCAGTTTTTGTTGGCCGTTGAAAAAGTTGAAAAATACGATGGTTGCTGCTTGGGTGAGAATGGAAAAGTAAACGCCTCGAATCCGATTTCGGAATACTAAGTAACCCAAGATGGCACCCAGTAAGCCTGGGATGAGAATTATTGCTAGTGCTGAGAAGGGAAAGGAATAAAATGGTTGCCAAAACCAGGGCAGTTCGGTAACGCCATATAGGTTCATAAATTCTGGCAATTGACTGCTGGCTGTTGGGGGAATTTGCAGTTTTAGGTACATGGCAAATGCGTAGCCGCCGATCGCAAAAAATACGCCATGCCCTAAACTAAGTAAACCTGTGTATCCCCAGATTAAATCAATACCGAGTGCTGCAATTGCTAGGGCTAAAAATCGTCCCAATTGGTTGAGGCGAACATCGGGAAGTATGCCTGGGATCAGTAATATGAGTATAAGTGCGATCGCCCCGACAATCACTGCTTCTTGTAGCCACGCCTTTCTAGTTAAATTATTCATGGTTAATCAACTTTAAGATTGGGAAATTTTCAATTTTCCACCGTGCGTCCTTTTTGTGGGAAAATCCCTCCTGGCCGCACTTGTAGAAAAGCCATAATTAAGGCAAATACCATTACTTTTGCCATGCTGGTGGTGGCGAAAAAAGTGAAGAAATCCGCTAAAGGCTTGATAGGAGTCAAGATTGTTGCTATGGTTCCTGAACCGATCAGGTAATTTGCAGTGCCGATCGCGATCGCAGCAACCACAGTCCCCACAATCTTACCAACACCGCCCACAACCACAACCATAAAAGTATCAACCACATAATTCTGCCCCGTATTTGGTCCGACAGAACCCAGCAAACTAATCGCGCAGCCAGCAACACCAGCCAAACCAGAACCCAAAGCAAAAGTCAGCGCGTCTACTTGTTCCGTAGGAATCCCCAAACAAGCACTCATGCTGCGATTTTGAGTAACAGAGCGAATCCGAAGACCCCACACTGATTTTTGCAAAAATAAGTAAATTCCCGCCAAACAAACCGCCGTTAACACAATAATAAAAAGTCGCGCATAGGGCAACTGAAAATTGCCCAGAGGTATGCCACCCCGCAGCCATCCAGGTGCTGTCACATCAACATTTTGAGCACCAAACCAAGGTTTAGTGACAGCCAGTTTGTAAGTTTCAGCTAAAAACGCACTCACCGCCCAAGAAACACCCAAAGAAAGAGGCAAAAGAATCGCGATAATTCCGTTGCGAACTCTCTCGAAATCTGGGCGACGTTTTAGTACCTGCAAACCGCCAAAAAACAGTAAACAAAACACCCCAATTCCAGCGACGAGCACCCCACTGACGCTGCGGACAAACTGCTGTAAAATTAAACTTACACCCCAAGTTGCTAGTAAAGTTTCTAGCGGTCGCCCATACAAATAGCGAATCACACCGCGTTCCAGAATTAATCCTACCAGTGCCGCCACTAAAAAAGCTAAGGGGAGGGCAAATAAAATATAGGTTTCAAAAGCAAATCCTCCGATACCTTTGAATACATTTTGCACTACAAAAGTTGTGTAAGCGCCCAGCATCATTAACTCACCGTGAGCCATATTAATCACGCCCATCAGGCCGAAAATAATGGCTAATCCCAAGGCTGAAATCAGCAAAACAGCACCGATGCTAATCCCGTTAAATAAACCGTCTAATATCTCCACTTTGTTTTCCTCTTATTTGTTCACATAAAATCTTGGCTTTAGAGGTAATTTGTAATTATGTCACCTATTTCACATCGAGAATTGGTAATAAGTAATTGGTAATTGGTAATTGGTAATAGGTAATTGGTAATTGGTAATTAGTCATGCCCTATACCTTTCCCCCCCTGGGGGGGCTGGGGGGTCCCCATTACCCATTGGTGTCAACTTAACGTCAAACCTTGTCAGAGAATGTTGTTTGACGATTAGGCTCAGATCCCCCCTAGCCCCCCTTAAGAAGGGGGGGACAAGAGTCGGATCTTTCGTCCCCCTTTCCCCATCCCCCATCCCCCATCCCCCATCCCCCCTTGGGGGGGGGCAGGGGGGGGTGGGGGGCAGGGCTGTTTCATTCTCAGATAAATCATCGTTTTGTAGGGGTAGTGCCAAGAGTGCCTACCCTCTTCGTCCACGATTTTGTATGTGTCTGGTGAGATGGGGGCGGGCACTCACAGGCACCGCCCCTACAAGAGAATGAAACAGCCCTGGGGTCAGGGGGGGTTCCCCATTACCCATTACCCATTACCCATTACCCATTACCGATTACCTAGTACCCACCTAACTGAGAAAGGCTATATTTCCTGTGTATAGGTGTTAGAAACAACCGGGCGACGCAAGTAAAGTGCATCGCCTAGAGTCAATCTATAAGTTGTATCAAATAGCTCGCAGCTACTAAACCTACATATTAGTAAAATTCACAAGCTATCCCTAGGATTTCCCTACTTAGGTGGCTTTAAATTTGCCTCCTTTGGCGGGGTCAGACCAATCGCAGGAAAAGCCTTTAGTTTCTGCTACAAATTGATTCCAAGGAATCGGTTTCACTGCTTCTGGGGTAGCAAAAGCTATCTTAAACAAACCGTCTTCTCTCACTTCGCCTAACCGCACAAATTTCGATAGGTGATGGTTTGTCTCCAGGGTTACTTTACCTCCCGGTGCGTCAAAAGTTTGACCCAAAGCTGCCGCCCGCACTTTGTCTAAATCGTCGGCTGTCCCTGCTTTTTCGACGGCTTGCTTCCAGAGGTAAACCATGATGTAAGCGGCTTCCATCGGGTCATTGGTTACTCTATCTTTGCCGTATTTAGCCTTGAAAGCTTCCACAAATTTTGTATTTGCGGGAGATTCCACAGTCATGAAGTAATTCCAGGCTGCATAGTGACCTTTGAGATATTCTACACCGATCGCCTTTACTTCTTCTTCGGCAATACTGACCGACATCGACGGATACTTATCCGGTCCCAAACCTGCACCCTGTAGGCCTTTGAAAAATGCCACGTTGCTGTCGCCGTTTAGGGAATTAAAAATGACACCACCGTCAGGTAAAGCAGCCTTGATTTTGGTAATAATTGGGGTTACTTCTGTGCCACCCAAGGGAATGTAATCTTCCCCAACTAATTCTCCACCTTTGGCAGCTAGCTGTGCTTTGATAATCGTATTTGCGGTGCGCGGAAAAACGTAGTCTGACCCCACTAAAAAGAATTTTTTGCCTTTATTTTCTAGCAGCCAATCAACTGCTGGTTCGATCTGCTGGTTTGGCGCTGCCCCAGTATAAAAAATATTCTTGGAACACTCTTGACCCTCGTATTGTACGGGATACCACAGCATATGATTTTTTTCTTCAAAGACTGGCAATACTGCTTTGCGACTGGCGGAAGTCCAGCAGCCGAAGACAGTGACAACTTTGTCTTGGTCGATCAATTTTTTGGCTTTTTCGGCAAAAGTTGGCCAGTCTGAATTGCCGTCTTCAACTACTGCTTCTATTTGTTTTCCGAGGACACCACCAGCTTTATTGATTTCTTCAATTGCTAATTTTTCAGCATCGACCACACTATTTTCACTAATTGACATGGTGCCGCTTAATGAGTGCAAAATACCTACTTTGATGGTGTTGCCGCTGCTGGCTGGCGAACCTGGTGTGCTAGTGGGAGAAGCTGAAGCTTCTGGAGTTGCTGTTGGGCTTGGTGTTCTACAAGCTTTTAGAAATAAACTGGATGTGAGAGTTGCAGAACTGTATAAAAGAAACTTCCGCCGATCGAATCGCTTAGTCATTTTTTTTGGTTACTCCTGAATATTTGACACTTCCCGGTGACGCTAAGGCGGGGATTTTTGACAATTTTCACCCTTAATATCCCTATTTCTAGGGTTTGAGGGCGAAATTTTTATAAGTTAGACGAGTAAAAATCCTATCACATCGCGGCTCTATATTAATCCTGGGTTCCCAGGGATGTTGTATGTTGCGATACAAAATCTCTCGTACCAGGAATCACTCACAAGTCAGAAGCAACAAGTTGAAATATTGAAGGTAAATTTATGGAGAATAGCGGACTCGAACCGCTGGCCTCTGCGGTGCGATCGCAGCGCTCTACCAACTGAGCTAATTCCCCCGATCGATCTTGAAGTTAGGATTTGAGATTTCGGATTGTCCAATCTAAAAGCCTTAGAGGTTGCGATCGCTCTCACTTTCGCACAGATTTACTTATACTAACACGTAAGTGCCAATTATGTAAAGCCTAATTTACTTTCGGTTCTTTTCAAATACAAGAGCAACGATGGCATAAACCCAGTCGAAGGGCCCTTCGACGCAACGATCGCGCCTACCACCACGTAGTCGAAGGGTAAAATGGTCCGGCACCGCGAAACTGAGCCGGACCAATGAACAAAGCGCCAAGGTGAGTGTTAGATGTTGAAAATCTGGATAATTTGTCGAGAACTGGGTAGAATTTTAGTAACAGTTTCTCAGCCTATTCTGGGAGCTTCCAACCAGGTTTGACAACTTGCCGGGAACGGGCAACTACTAAACAATCATTGGGCACATCTTCCGTCACCACAGAACCCGCCGCCACGGTAACATCTTCTCCCAGAATAATTGGTGCGACCAGGACACTATTAGAACCTGTTTTGGTCCGATCGCCTATCTGAGTTTTGTGCTTCTTCACTCCGTCATAATTGGCGGTGATTGTCCCCGCACCGATATTGACTTTCTCTCCTAAAGTCGCGTCGCCTAAATAAGATAAGTGAGCAACATTTGTGCGATCGCCTATTTGAGTATTTTTCAATTCTACAAAATTTCCCACCCGACAATTCGCGCCAACTTCTGCATGACCACGCAAATGTGCGTAGGGTCCAATCCGTGAATTATCAGATACAATACTATCAGAAACTACGGCATAAAGTACAGTTGCATTTTTACCAATTTGACTGTTTTCAATCAAACTGCCTGGACCGATGCGACTACCACTAGCAATGGAAGTTTTACCTCGTAAATGGGTTTGTGGTTCCAGGATCACATCCGGTTGCAACTCTACGGTATCATCGATGGTAATGCTATTCGGGTCGATCAGGGTTACTCCCGCAGCCATCCACTTGTCCTTGATCCGCATTTGCAAAATATCTGCCAGTGTGGCTAAGTGTTTGCGATCGTTAATGCCCAATATTTCCCGCTCGTCTGCTACATCCATCGCCATCACCGGTGCCATGTATTTCACCGTATCAGTAAGGTAATATTCTTGTTGGTTATTGTCTGCCTTCAATTGAGGCAAGACTTTTTCCAAATGAGGCCAGTGAAAACAATAAACACCTGCATTAATCCGGCAATTTTGTTTTTGAGCGGTTGTGCAATCGCGGTCTTCTATAATTTCTGTGACCAAGTTGTGACTATCTGTAAACACTCGACCGTATCCTTGAGGATTCGCCAAATTAGCTGTTAACAAAGTAGCCGAATTTTGGTGTTTTTGGTGAGTTTCTACTAATTCTTTGAGGGTTTGCGATCGCAACAAAGGCACATCGCCATTTAAAACCAGTAAATCTCCCGTAAATCCCTGTAAATGAGGCAGTAGTTGTTGAATGGCGTGACCGGTTCCTAATTGTTCAGTTTGTTCGACAAATTCTAAGGGTGGCAATTCAGCATTTTCCGGTTCTAATTCTGGATTTCCTAGGAGCACTTTTTTAACCAGTTCGCTGCGATAACCCACGATAACCAGTCGCCGGGAAATTTCAATTTCTTGACAACTGTTGAGGACTCGCTCAACTAGAGTTCGACCGCCCAATTCTTGTAAAACTTTGGGCAATTCGGATTTCATGCGCGTGCCTCGTCCAGCCGCTAAGATTGCTATTGCTATCATTTTGCGATCGATTAATCTAGTATGTGTTAAACATTTTGGCTGATGATAGGTAGGTCGCTCTAATAAAACATC
Source organism: Microcoleus anatoxicus (assembly GCF_042465725.1). Lineage (GTDB taxonomy): Bacteria > Cyanobacteriota > Cyanobacteriia > Cyanobacteriales > Microcoleaceae > Microcoleus > Microcoleus anatoxicus. The sequence continues at coordinate 5,686,377 of NZ_CP120853.1, forward strand.
AAATCCGATCGCCATCTCCTGTCTCCGACTTGTTTCAGAATTAGGGGTTCTGGATCTGCTGTTTTTTTTAGCCGTTGCTCACCGATCGCCAGCCATCGGTCAATTGTACTGCGAGGGCACAATTTTTTAATCTCAAATCTCAAAGGTAAAATTCCTTCGGGCGATATTTTTTATCAACGGATGTCAGCGACTACTCAGCCTAGGTGGCTTAAGCAGCTTGGCTGTGCACCACCACACTCCTGTTGAGTTCCATAGGAGGGGAGTATCCCAATTTTGTATGGGTGAAGCATTCCGGCCGACAATTTATTAGTGATAACCAGAGATTTACAGCGGGAATGCTTCACCCCTACGAATATATTTGCAAAACACAGATGTACCCCATAGGAGAGGGAAAAATCTACCGGGATAGGGAAATATCGGAAAGCCACCGGATCGATCCGTAGACTCGCAGCCTTCAAAACTCCCATCCCCAATCCTTGACTCCTAAATTTTCAATCGATCTCGCTACTTTCGACACTTGTGGATTATACTGTTTGTGAAATTTGAATTATTGTGCTTTAACATCAACAAAAATTTTCACCTATAGGAAGGGGAAGTCCCACACTCTATCCGTTTACGGAATGAGTGACGGGATGAAAGTAATCCCGAAAATAAATTGAGTGATAGCGAATCAATTATCCAAAAATCAGGTGTTCAGCTATGACAGAGCTTAATTTTCAGGAACTTGCCAAACAGGGAAATCCGGAGGCGATCGCCTCTTGGCTCCAGAGTCAGTTACAATCTGAAGACATCACAGTGACAGTTAATCTCAAGGGCGATTATTTGGAAGTATTTCTGGATGCTTCGCCCGTACCTGCACCAGATACATCAGTAGATTTTGTCCGCAAGGAATTAACCGATTTGCAGCCAAAATCGATTCGCTTGGTGAAAGTTGAGGGTCGAGAAATTGGTCAGGCTGTGTCTGATTGGAGTCAAGAATTTATTTTAGAACACCCAAGTATTGCTCAAGAAAATAATCCTGAAAAATCCTTGACAAATACAATAGTTGCTAATCAGGAAAACCTCATGGAAACTGCGAAAAATATGGAGGCGACACCGCCGGAAATGAAAGAATTAGAGAATAGACTGCGATCGACTTTCATGGTAGTTGGGATGGTGACAGGTATATTGGCGATCGCAGTCGTAGCCTTTGTTGGTAAACTTTTAAACGAGCCAGCAGCAACTGCGGGCAAAAATCTAGAGGAAACACCGACTGTAGCAACAGTACCAGATTCTTTTCGAGAGGCAGTTAACAGTGCAGTAAAAGCAGCAGAATTAGGACGAGGTGCCAAAACCAAAGAGGAATGGAATTTAGTTGCCAATAACTGGCAAGAAGCCATCTCTTTGATGAGAAGAGTACCCCCATCAAGTCCTCATCATGAACTAGCTCAGACAAAAGTAGCTGAGTATCAGAAATATCTGATTTATGCTCAAGAATCAGCAGTAACTCTGCCTTCCCCAACTCCCACAACAGCCACGGGTGAAAAAGAATCAGCAGAAAAGTCAAATAAAAAGTCAAATTCCGAAAAGGAAGCCACTGAAAAATCAACTAAAAAATCCAATTCCGAAAAAGAAGCCACTGAAAAATCAAATAAAAAGTCAAATTCGGAAAAAGAAGCCACGGAAAAATCAACTAAAAAATCCAATTCCGAAAAAGAATCTAATGAAAAAGCAAATAGGAAATCTAATCCTGAAAAATAAGGTGATGAAAAAAGCAGCTTGTTTTCTAGAGATGTTCCAACTTATCACCGTTCAAACACAGTAATTTTTAAATCAATATGACAGACACCAATTTAATAGTTAATCCTGAATGGTTAGCCGGCAATACCGAAAATCAGCAAGTTGTAATTATTGACTGTCGGTTTTCTCTAGCCGAACCAGAATTGGGACAAAAACAATATCAAGAAAGTCACATTCCCGGAGCTTTTTATTTAGATTTAAACCAAGACCTCGCTAGTCCAGTTGAAAAACATGGTGGCAGACATCCGCTGCCAAATATTACAGAATTAGCCGAAAAATTGAGTGCTATTGGCATTGATTCCCCAGAAACTTTAGTTGTAGCCTATGACGATTCGCGGTTGGCTTTTGCGGCTCGGTTGTGGTGGCTGCTGCGATATATGGGACACAGTAAAGTAGCCTTGTTAGATGGGGGTTTCAGTGGCTGGAAAGCGGCCAGATATCCGGTGACAAATGTTTTGCCAAAACCTCTTGAGGGTAAATTTGTTCCCCAATTGCGATCGGACCTGATTGTGGATATTGAGGCCGTAAAAGCACTAAAAGACTTGCCGGGAAAGGTTTTGGTTGATTCGCGGGAGAACGAGCGATATCTTGGCCTCCGGGAGCCGATCGACCCCATTGCAGGCCACATTCCCGGTGCTGTCAACTATCCTTGGCAACAGGTGACAGATGAGACAGGAAAAGTGCGATCGACTTCCGAACAAAAGCAACTTTGGACAGAATTAGCCACCGCCGAAGAAATTATGGTTTATTGCGGTTCCGGGGTAACAGCTTGCGTGAACTTATTGTCTTTAGAAATAGCCGGAATTCCCCATGCTAAACTTTATCCAGGTAGCTGGAGTGACTGGTGTTCCTATCAATAAGGGACGTAAAAAAACTGGGTGCACCTCAGTTTTGCAAATATAGCAGTCCTTGCAGGAGTCGTAAAGTTTTTTACCCCACCCCAACCCGGACCTTATGAAGGTCCGGGAGTAAGAAATTCACAAATGATTTAGGATTGCTATATATTCGTAGGGGCTTTCGCATGACCGCTGTAAATCTCTAGTTTTGACATACTCCCCGGCGTGAACGCGCGGGGATTCTTGACACTTCACCGAGATGTGCCACAAGTGGTCTTACCTTCTCTCTGTGTCCGTTTAAAGTCGTGGCAATGCCCTATCCCGACTTTGTTTATATTCTTGGCTGCATTCTCATCGCGATCGTGTTCGATGCCACAATTCAAGCATTGAACCGAGCGGATTTTTAAATCCAATTTCCCCCATTTAAAACCGCAATTTGAACAGATTTGACTTGTTGGTTCCCAGCGACTAATTACCCTAAACTCTCTACCAAACTTTTCAGACTGACGCTCGCACAAAGCCCTAAACTCGTACCATCCCTGTTGGCTAATCACCCTGGCAAGTTTGCGGTTTTTGACCATGCCAGATACATTCAAGTCTTCCAAAACAATTACTTGGTTATCCCTAACTATTTTGGTTGACAGTTTGTGCAAAAAGTCTTTACGGGTGTCTGCAATTTTATTGTGCAGTTTGGCTATTTTAATCCGAGTTTTATTTCGGCGTTTTGAGTCCTTGGGCTGCCTTGCCAACTTGCGTTGCAGTCTGCGAATTTTTCGGTCTAACTGTTTGTATTTTGGACTTTTAGCTGATGTTCCATCACTCATCACTGCAAAGGTTTTAATGCCCAGATCGATGCCGATGCTGTGGTTTTTAGCTTCGACAATATCGGAATTAATCTCTACAACAAAGCTCAGGAAATAACGGTTCGCACAATCTTTGATTGCTGTGACAGAGCTAGGATCTGACGGCAGTTGTCTAGACCAAATAGGACTAATATTTCCGATTTTTGCCAGATAGACGGACTCACCTTTGATAGAAAAACCCGATTTGACAAAAGTTGCAGATTGACTGTTAGTCTTTTTTTTGAACCTGGGTTGACCGACTTTTTTGCCTTTCCTTTTCCCTTTTAGAGAGTGAAAATAGTTTTTGTAAGCAACATCTAATTGTTTGAGGGATTGCTGTAATGGCACGGATGATACATCGTTTAACCAGGCTCTCTCTTCTGTCTTTTTAGATAGAGTTAGAGATTTGGATAGAGTATTGTAGCCTGGATAGTTGCCTGACTTGCTTTGAGTTAAGGCATCATTCCAAACAACTCTCACGCAACCAAACAACTGCGCTAAACTTTGGCGTTGTTGAGTGGTAGGATAGAATCTGTATTGGAATCTTGCTTTCATTCTTTGTCCTTTGTTTTACTATTCCATTCTAACAGGCTCGGTAAAATCTACCAAAGAATTAAAGCCGTCCTTAAGGACGGGGTTTTCAACCCAATTTTTTGATAACTAATAAATTGTCTGCGGTCATGCTTGAGCAAAGTGCAGTTGAATTGTAGGCCTGGAGGGCTACGACCAGCCAAAGACAGTAACTCATATTCTTCTCTCCTCTTCCTTCGTGGCATAAGCGTCTTCGCGGTTCAACAATTCCGTACTGTGGCAATTTTGCGCTATGTTAGACAACAAAATCTCAAGCGTACACAAGTGAAATATTTCTTCTTATCCGACGGTTGGACGATCGGGCGCGTCTGGGGAGTAGGTGGTTTGTGGACAGATGCCGGCTGGAGACGCCAACCAGACATTACACAACTTAACGTCTGCCTCTGGGACCAAAAGGAAAAAATGTGGCTCTACCGCGTAGAAGATGCCGTACTCATGGTAGAGGTTAAACCGACAGTCCCTCCAGACAATACCGATCCCGCCAAAAATATCGGCAGTGTCGTACTGACCAGACTCATCGATGCCGAGCAAGTAATCGATCGCCTTGGGACTATTTCCGCCAACTGTCAAATCGGCAACTCCCAATGAATGTCAGGCCGACATATTGCAATCGGTTCTAAGACTCGATACACTTCGTTAAATAACTTTCATTTTTACGCCTCCATTCTCGAAGGCAGAAAGCAGAAGGCAAAAAGCAGGATTTAAAGCCCGCAGGTAACTGCTCAGGAATTAAAATCTGATTTTTGATTCAAAATAGACATCATCACTTACACATTGGAGCAACGCAGTCAATGGGATTACCCTGGTATCGCGTACACACAGTCGTCTTAAATGACCCAGGCCGATTGATTTCTGTACACTTAATGCACACAGCCCTCGTGGCAGGCTGGGCCGGCTCAATGGCCCTTTACGAATTAGCAGTTTTCGATCCCACAGACCCAGTTCTCAACCCCATGTGGCGTCAAGGGATGTTCGTGCTACCCTTTATGACTCGTTTAGGAGTCACCGGTTCTTGGGGTGGTTGGAGCATTACGGGCGAAGGTAACGTCGATCCGGGCTACTGGTCCTTTGAAGGCGTCGCCGCTGCCCACATCATCCTCTCTGGCTTGCTGTTTTTAGCAGCAGTCTGGCACTGGGTATTTTGGGACTTGGAACTCTTCAGAGACCCCCGCACTGGCGAACCCGCCCTCGATTTGCCAAAAATGTTTGGCATTCACTTGTTCCTCTCTGGCTTACTTTGCTTCGGCTTTGGTGCTTTTCACCTGTCTGGACTCTTCGGACCTGGAATGTGGGTTTCTGACCCCTACGGTCTGACCGGTCACGTCCAACCAGTGGCTCCTGCCTGGGGCCCTGAAGGCTTCGATCCGTTCAATCCAGGTGGCATCGTGGCTCACCACATTGCAGCGGGTGTAGTCGGCGTGATTGCTGGTTTGTTCCACTTGACCGTGCGCCCACCGGAACGGCTTTACAAAGCTCTGCGGATGGGGAATATCGAAACTGTGCTTTCTAGCAGTATCGCTGCTGTGTTCTTTGCAGCTTTTGTGGTGGCTGGTACCATGTGGTACGGTTCGGCTGCTACTCCGATCGAACTTTTTGGCCCGACTCGCTATCAGTGGGATGGCGGCTACTTCCAACAAGAAATCGATCGCCGAGCCCAAGCTAGTTTAGCCGGTGGCGCTAGTTTCCAAGAAGCTTACGAGAAAATTCCGGAAAAATTGGCTTTCTACGACTACGTGGGCAACTCTCCTGCTAAAGGTGGTTTGTTCCGCGCCGGCGCGATGGTTAATGGCGACGGTATTGCTAAATCTTGGCTGGGCCATCCAGTATTTACTGACAGCGAAGGTCGGGTATTGTCGGTTCGCCGTCTCCCCAACTTCTTTGAAACTTTCCCTGTGATTTTGACCGACAAAGATGGCATCGTTCGCGCTGACATTCCCTTCCGTCGTGCTGAATCTAAATACAGCTTTGAACAAAGTGGAGTTACTGTCACTTTCTACGGTGGCGAATATAACGGTCAAACCTTTAGCAGTCCTTTGGATGTTAAGAAGTTTGCTCGCGCCGCCCAAAAGGGTGAGGTATTTGAATTCGATCGCGAAACTTTGAAGTCTGACGGGGTTTTCCGTACTTCTACTCGTGGTTGGTTCACTTTTGGACACGCTTGCTTTGCTTTGCTGTTCTTCTTCGGCCACATTTGGCACGGTTCTCGGACAATCTTCCGCGACGTGTTTGCTGGAGTTGAAGCTGACATGGAAGAACAAGTCGAGTGGGGCTTGTTCCAAAAGTTGGGCGACGTAACGACAAGAAGAGAAGAATCTATCTAGGTTTCTCTCACTATTGGACACCGGGAATTTTTCCCGGTGTTGCAAAAACCCGGTTTCTTGAAGAAACCGGGTTTTTTTATTTAGCAAGAAAAGGAACGATAATTGAGATAAAATAAAACTGCAAGGGAAGATAGGGAAAATTTAACATGGAAAGCGTTGCTTACATTTTGATTCTGGCTTTGGCATTAGGTGTACTATTTTTTGCGATCGCCTTCCGGGAACCTCCCCGCATTGGTAAATAAGCCGATCGATATTTCTAGTCCAGCAATTCATCTGACCCCACCAGAGTCAGATGAATTGCGATTTTATGGCAACGCCTGTAAAAATCAGCAATCATGCGCTGTTCCTCCTGTCAACATACCAATAGTCGCGTTCTCGAATCGCGTTCAGCCGAATCTGGTCAAAGTATTCGGCGGCGACGCGAGTGTCTGAATTGTCAGCATCGCTTCACAACTTACGAACGTATAGAATTTGTGCCGATTACGGTGATCAAACGGGACGGTAAACGCGAATCTTTCGATCGGTCCAAGTTAGTCAGGGGACTGGTTAGAGCCTGCGAAAAAACGGGTTTGTCTTCTGGGCAACTTGAAACTCTCGCAGAAGAAATTGAGGCCGGGCTTCAAGGTCGATCGCTCCGGGAAGTCACCAGCTCGGACATTGGAGAATTAGTATTATTACATCTGCGGCCACTGAGCGAAGTTGCTTATGTCCGTTTTGCCTCCGTATATCGGCAGTTTCGAGGGATTCGAGATTTTGTGGAGACCCTAAATCACCTTCAGAGTCCGCTCGATGCAGCTTTGTGTCCAGAAAGTCCGTCCGAAAATGACCCAGATTTGTCGGAAGTGGATGATATCAATTCCGGTAGCATCGGAATTATTAGTAGCCGAAATTAGGAGACGGCAGTGCCGTGTCCCTACCCTAAAATTATCTGAGGACACGGCAATGCCCATTAGTGTCAACTTAAGCTGCCAGTCCGCCAAGTCCTTTAGTGGGCCCGCGAGTCCGACAGGGAATGAATTCCCTGTCTCAAAGCGCAAGTCCTCTCAAGAGGACTCAAGAGAAGAATTTTCAACTCCTGCCGTCCTCTTTGAGAGGACTGTCTTCTATTAGACAGGGGTTTCAACCCCTGTCGGACTGGCGGGATGACGGGCGGACTTGGCGGGCCCACAGCTTAAGTTGACACTCCTTGGGCACTGCCGTGTCGTGGTCTAAATTAATTTGAAAGCAGTAGGCGGGTAAGTTATAATTGTCTACTGGACTCTGAATGTTAAAAATCAAACGCTTTAACATAGAGTTGAAATTAAGAGCAATGGCAAGCGCCTGTGTGCGGTTGCACCGGGCAAAAGTTGGCAAAAACTGACTTTCGTAAAAGATTTTGCAAAAAGTTAACTCCTTTTTTACCAAAATCTCTAATATCTGCCTGCACAAATGAAAAACATGAAGGAGAGAAATCCTAGGAAATTATTCGCATGGTCAATCTCAAAACCACTGTCAAAGATATCGGCTTTACTCACGAGGATTTTGCGGCCCTACTTGATAAATATGACTATCACTTTAGCCCTGGCGATGTAGTAGCGGGTACAGTTTTTAGTATAGAACCGAGGGGTGCTCTGATTGATATCGGTGCTAAAACAGCAGCGTACATTCCGATTCAGGAAATGTCGATCAATCGAGTGGAAAGCCCTGAAGAGGTATTGCAATCAAACGAAACCAGAGAATTTTTCATCCTCACCGATGAAAATGAAGACGGGCAATTAACCCTGTCTATCCGACGCATTGAGTATATGCGGGCCTGGGAAAGAGTTCGACAACTGCAAGCAGAAGATGCCACAGTGCGATCGCAAGTTTTTGCCACTAACCGTGGTGGTGCACTGGTGAGAATAGAAGGGTTGCGAGGCTTCATTCCCGGTTCTCACATCAGCACCCGCAAACCAAAAGAAGAATTAGTTGCTGAAGAATTGCCATTAAAATTCTTAGAGGTAGACGAAGACCGTAACCGCTTAGTCTTAAGCCACCGTCGCGCCTTAGTGGAACGCAAGATGAACCGCCTCGAAGTTGGAGAAGTGGTCATCGGTACTGTGCGTGGTATCAAGCCCTACGGTGCTTTTATCGACATCGGCGGAGTCAGCGGCTTGTTGCACATCTCCGAAATTTCGCACGATCACATCGATACGCCTCATAGCGTGTTTAATGTCAACGACGAAGTGAAAGTAATGATCATTGACTTGGATGCTGAGAGAGGTCGGATTTCTCTCTCCACCAAGCAATTGGAACCGGAACCAGGAGCGATGGTCAAAAATCGTGAATTGGTATACGAAAAAGCTGAAGAAATGGCAGCCAAGTTCCGTGAAAAAATGCTAGCTCAAAAACAAGCTAAAGCTAGCATGGAAATTCCTGTAGATGCGATCGATTCTGATGAACTCTCCGATGAAATACTCGAAGACATACCATCAGCAATGGAAGAAGATTTGCCGGAAGAAATACCCGCAGCAGTAACGGAAGCCACACCGGAAGCCACATTAGAGGTAGAGACAGAAATACCTCCGGCGACTGTAGAATAAATCCGATTCACTGTTATAAAAAAGAGGGAATAACCCTCTTTTTTTTTAGTTATTAGTTATTGGTTATTAGTTATAGCAACCGCCAAGGCGATTAAGGCAGGAGGAACGGAAATTTCCAAATCTTGCTAAGGTCTTTACTATTTTATGTATAGCCTTTCTCAGGTAGATGAGTAATCCCTAGGACAACATTTATTTAGACATTCCCTTCATAAGTAGGACAATTGGTGTAGACTGAGATGAGCTAAAGGCACTGAGATTGTCAGACCCTCCCCACCCATGACAACGGGGGCACAATGGAGATTTCTATGGTCGCTAATCAGCCTGATGAAGAAAATGTACCAGAATCGATCGCACTATCCCTCATCGACCCCGAACCGCAAAACACAGTTGATTCCGCCTTTCCCATCGTTGGGATTGTGGCCTCGGCCGGAGGACTAGAAGCATTCACAGAATTACTCCATCACTTACCAACCGATACTGGTATGGCCTTTGTGCTGATTCAGCACTTAGACCCCAATCACGAAAGTCTGCTGACCGAAATTCTCGCCAGAACCACACAAATGCCAGTCAGTCAGGTGGTTGACGGGACGACTGTAGAGCCGAATCAAGTATACATAATTCCGCCCAACACTAAGATGACACTAGCCAGCGGTGTCCTGAAACTGACAGCCCGCGAGAAAATTTATGGCAAATATATGCCGGGAGATGCGTTTCTGGTGTCCTTGGCGGCCGATCGCGGACCCAAGGCCCTGGCCGTAGTATTATCCGGGGGAGACGGAGATGGTTCCATCGGGATCAAGGCAATTAAAGCAGCCGGAGGTGTGACATTTGCTCAATGCGAAGCCTCGGCAAAATTCGATAGTATGCCAAATACCGCAGTGGCTACAGGTAATGTAGACTTCGTTTTACCCCCTCAAAAAATTGCCGAGGAACTGGCAAATTTCCGCGCTGATTCCTGGCTTTCTTCCCCGATATTGACCACCACAGTTACAGAATCACCCCCAGACAACTATGTCCGCACCGGTATTTTAGGATTGTTGCGATCGACTACAGGGGTTGACTTCACCCACTACAAAGTCGCTACGATCGATCGACGCATCCAACGACGAATGGTATTGTACAAGCTCGAGTCGTTGGCAGATTACGCCCAATATCTGCAAGACCATCCGCCTGAAGTCTATGCGCTGTATCAAGAAATGCTGATCCACGTCACCAGTTTTTTTCGCGATCCAGAAGCCTTTCAACAGCTAAAAGAGCTGGTTTTTCCCACGATTATCGCAAATAAGTCAGTCAAGAATCCCATACGGATTTGGGTGGCGGGATGTTCAACAGGAGAAGAAGTTTACTCGATCGCCTTTTGTTTGTTAGAGTTTTTGGGCGATCGATCTCCCCAGCCACAGATCCAGATTTTTGCCACAGATATTAGCGAAGCCGCCATTAACAAAGCCAGGTCTGGCTTTTACTTAGAAAACCAGATGCTCGACGTTTCACCAGAGCGCCGGACTCGCTTCTTTATATGGGAAGGAGGAGGCTATAAAATCAACAAAACAGTCCGCGAATTGTGTATATTTGCCAGACAAAACTTAGCCAGCGACCCGCCTTTTTCCAACCTCGATCTCATTAGCTGTCGCAATGTGCTGATTTACCTAGCAGATCCTTTGCAAAAAAGAGTGATTCCGATTTTTCATTACAGTCTTAACCAGACTGGCTTTCTCTTGTTAGGCTATTCTGAGAGTATTGGAAAATTTTCATCTTTGTTTAATTCATTGCACAAAAAGTGCAAAATTTATGCTAAGATTTTTACTGAAAATAGTCAGATATTTTCCTTTGCGACGAGTTCTTACCCCATTGCTAAAGTAAATAAATCTGACTCCACTAATGAAAGCGATCCAGATGGGTTTGACTTACAGCAATACACAGACCAACTAATTTTGAATCGCTACGCCCCAACAGGTGTGGTTGTCAACGAGCAGATGAACATTCTGCAAGTGCGGGGAGATACCAATGCTTACTTGAGACTGACACCAGGGATTCCCAGCTTAAACTTGCTGACAATGGCAAGGGAAGACTTAGCCATCGAACTTCGTACTGCAATGTATCAGGCACTGATGCAGAACGTAGTTGTGAGAAAAGAAGGGATAAATTTGGTTGTGGGCGAGCGATCGAGTCTCGTCAATCTTGAGGTGATTCCCTTCCATCCCGCCCGGGCAGAATCACGCTACTTTTTGGTTCTATTTGAAGAGGCTTTACTTACTGCGGTCAACCTCAGTACCGTAAATTTTGAAAGCTTGAATCCTGCTGATTTACAGCGCGAGATTCTGGAACTGAGACAGGCACTGGCCACCGCGAATGAAGACAAAAATGTGGCTCAAGCACATCTCCAATCGGTAATTCAGCAGCAGGAAATTCTCAACCAAGATATCAAAGTTGCCAACGAAGAAATCCTATCCAGCAACGAGGAGCTGCAAAGCACCAACGAGGAACTAGAAACGGCAAAAGAAGAGATTCAAGCCACCAATGAAGAACTGATCACCACTAACGAAGAACTTCGGAGTCGAAATATTGAACAACATCATATTAATAACGACTTGATCAATTTGCTTGGTAGTATAAATATTCCGATTTTAATGGTGGAAAACGATTTAAAAATTAGACGCTTTACGCCGATGGCACAGCAACTTTTCAATCTGATTCCTACCGATATTGGGCGGCCTTTTAGTGATATTCGTTCCCATCTTGATGTTCCCGATTTGTCAGGGATGATTTTGGAGGTGATTGAGACTCTCCAGACCAGGGAACAAGAAGTTCAAACTCTAGCGGGATATTGGTACGTCCTCCGCATTCGTCCTTATCGGACTACGGAAAACCGCATTGATGGTGTGGTAATGGTTTGGATCGATATTGATTCTATGAAACGCAGTACCAAAACCTTAGAGTTAGCCCGAAATTATGCTGAAACCATCGTCGAAACTGTTCCCACACCTTTAGTCGTCCTGGATACGGATTTATGTGTGAATACAGCCAATCGATGTTTCTATGAAACGTTTCAGGTTTCCTTCCCAGAAACATCGCAGATTTCACTGTTTGAGTTGGGAAATGGGCAATGGAATATTCCCAAACTGCGATCGATATTAGCAGATATTCTGGTGAGTGATGTTCAGCTTCAAAACTTTGAGTTAGAGCACGTATTTGAGCAGATTGGGCAGAAAACTATGTTGCTGAATGCTTCTAAACTGCAACGAGAAGACCAAGATATGATGATTTTGTTGTCGATCGAGGATATCACAAGTCGCCAGCAGTTTGAGATAGAGCGATCGCAGCTATTGATGCAGGAGCAGTTAGCCCGTCAACAAGCAGAAAACAGCAACCGTGCTAAAGATGAATTTCTGGCGAATCTCTCCCATGAACTTCGTAACCCCCTGACTCCCATCCTGGGATGGGCAAAATTGCTGCGCTCTGGCAAACTTAATGAAGCAGCCGTGACTCGCGCCCTAGAGGTGATTGAGCGGAGTGCGATCGCCCAAACTCAGTTAATTGAAGATATTCTGGATATTTCCCGGATTACGAGTGGTAAACTGCATCTGGATACCAGTCCGATCGATCTGCTGGTAGTGGTGCAAAGTGCGATCGACGGGGTGCAATTATCAGCGGATGCCAAAAACATCAAAATATTTGCCCAGTTGAGTTCTGCGACAGTTTTAGGGGATGCTGACAGGCTGCAACAAGTCCTATGGAATCTGCTATCTAACTCGATTAAGTTTACTCCATCGGGTGGACGAGTAGAAATTGTCTTAGAGGCGATCGACAGTCACGCTCAAATTCGTGTCAGCGACACCGGAAAAGGCATTGGGGCAGAATTTTTGCCGTATATATTCGATCGTTTCCATCAAGCTGATTCCAGCACTACCAAGACTAATCAAGGGCTAGGATTAGGATTGTCCATCGTGCGTCATTTAGTCGAACTTCATGGTGGTACAGTGGGAGCTGAAAGTCCGGGTGAGGGACAAGGAACTACGATGACTGTGAGGTTGCCGCTAGTTTCAATTCCCCAGGAATTAACACCGCCGAGTGATGTAGAACCGCCTGTATTTACACTACCTTTAAGCACTTCCAAAGATGGGGGACGGGGCCTTGAAGGTTTGCAGATTTTAAGCGTAGATGATGATATGGATACCCGCGAGTTATTGCAATTTGTCCTGGAAGACTACGGGGCCGAGGTGCTGACGGTGGGCTCTGCAAAAGAGGCGATCGCAGCTTTGACTGAAAACCTTGACAAATATGACATCCTGATATCTGATATTGGAATGCCAGAGGAAGATGGGTATTCCTTGATGCAACAAGTTCGTTCTCTTGATGCCGAAGCTGGAAACATTCCAGCCATTGCGCTGACTGCTTATGCTAGCGATGGAGAGCGACAAAAGGCGATCGATGCAGGTTTTAACAAGCATATTGCTAAACCTGTTAAGCCTGCTCAATTAACCTTAATGATTGCGGATTTAATCGCTAAAAAGAATGCCTTGGGGTTTGTTTCGGAATGATTTAACCACAGAGAACGCAGAGAGCGCAGAGGCAGAGAAGAGAGGGATAAATAATTCCGATACTAATTGCGAAAAACATCGAAAGATGAGAAAATAGAAAAAAATATAAAAATTCAGGAGTTTTGATTCTTGGTAACTATTAAATGTCGGGGTATTACGTTCTCTAATATTCAAGCCATTATCTTTGACAAAGACGGCACTCTAGAGGATTCTCAAGAATTTTTGAGACATTTAGGGCTGAAGCGATCGCGCTTGGTAGATGCCCAAATTCCGGGCGTTGGAGAGCCATTGCAAATGGCTTTCGGTATCGAAGCTGGTAAAATCGACCCCACGGGCTTGATGGCAGTGGGTAGCCGCCGGGAAAACGAAATTGTAGCTGCGGGATATATTGCCGAAACTGGCAGAGGATGGATAGAATCTTTAGCGATTGCCCAACGTGCTTTTGATGAAGCCGACGCAATGTTAAAAAATAGTCCGCCTTCTCCCTTATTTGTGGGCAGTTTAGAAGTGTTGAAATCTCTCTCAGATGCGGGTTTGAAACTGGGAATTCTTTCGGCTGCTACGACTCAAGCCGTGAAAAACTTTGTGAAAAGTTCCGAATTAGGCGCATACATTCAGTTAGAAATGGGTGTGGATTCTGTGCATCTCAATAAACCCGATCCTAAATTATTTTTGTTAGCTTGTGAGAGACTGGGAGTAGAACCCGCAGCAACTTTGATGGTGGGAGATTCAGCGGGAGATATTCAGATGGGTAAAAATGCTGGCGCGGCGGGCTGTATTGGGATTTGTTGGGGGAAAGCCGAGGCTAGTCATTTGTCCCAGGCTGATGTCACCATCGCATCTTTGGATGAAATTACAATTTAGTTATTGGTTATTTGTTATTTGTTATTTGTTATTGGTTGTTTGTTATATCCAATCCGCTAGCATAGTCCTGTATTCATCTCTCTGATCTCCCTCTGTGTCCTCTGTGTTCTCTGTGGTTAAATCCTTCGTTTTTCTGCGTTTCCAGAGCTTATTTCCTTTTAAAATCTTAATTCATACTCCACAGTTGCTCGATTATCTCCTTGAAAATCAGTAGAACCACGCAACAAAACCTTGTCACTCAAACGATAGCGCAAATTGAATTCTGTGGGCTGATTAGCAGACAACACCCGGATGATAGTAGCCGAAAGATTGCGGGTAATATCGCCTCCAATTTCCAATCCGACACCGAGGGAACCGGCACCACCACTTGTGGAACCCCCACTAGCCGTGCGCCCTTCTCCGCTACCAATCCTAGTGGGAAATAGCCGGAATTCCGTTAATCCCGTGGCATTTGTAATTACAGATTGAATGTTGCCAAATAAGCCAGCACCTGCTAAATTGGCGATCGCCAGGGTACTATCTCCCTTACCTAAAGTTTGGATAAAACTGCCACCTAACAGTGCGACAATTTCTATTTGCGATCGATTCGGAGAACTTCTCAACTCCAAACTATCAGCCAACCCAGAAGCTTTTCCCCTCACCAAGGCTTGAACTCGTACACTCCGCACATTCCCAAACAGATTCGGTTCATCTGCTATTTCCGATGCGACAGAATTTCCCGGAGTCCGAAATCTGGTTACTTCCTGTACCGAAGTTGCTAATCTCACATCCAGAGTCGGGTCTAATCCTTGGGATGGTATAAAAGTAGCAGTTTGGGGATATCCTCGATCGAGCCTAAACTGGGTTGTAAACAAATTCACAGCACCGTTTGTCAATCTAATTGTACCCTCCGGGCGCAGATCGTCAAGAGTACCGTTGACAGTCAAACCTCCAGTCGCCCCAAAACTCAATATGGGCGGGCTTTTAACTTGAATTCCACGCCCCAAGTTTAACCGCAAATCATTTAAACGGACTTCAAAGGAAGGAGAAGAGGAAGTCGCAGGAGAAACCTCAACCGCAGGAGAAACCTCAACCGCAGCAGAAGGAGTTTTAGGGGAAGCAGCAGCAGCAGAGACTAACTTTGTCGCACCACCTGTACTGGATAAAAATACCTCGCCCTCATACAGTTCAATTTTGCCACTCAACTGCGGCCGCAAAGCAGTGCCGATCGCCTGCACTTGACCAACTACCTTGCCACGGTACAATCCTTTAAGGTCCAAACCCAACTTATCTAAATTTACAGCCAAGGGACTAGCCCCATCCACATCACCCTCAACAAAAGGTACTGACAGCGGAATCACACCTTGCGCGACAATTTCTCCCTGGGACCACTGTCCCCGAATTCCCTCTACCCGAATGCGATCGCCCTCAAAGCGCACCGCCCCAGTCAGCCCTGTGAGCGGTTCTGGGACGGCTTTGGCGCGGACGGTTGCATTTTCAAAATTTGCAATTCCTTGAGCTACAGGGCGTTCCAGGGTTCCTCCCACGCGAATTTGCACCTGTCCCTTGCCACTAACCCAAGTAAGTTGGGGAGTCAAGACATTAATAATGGCCAATCCTTCATTTTGCAAATTGGCCCGCAAATCGATTTGATTGCTATCAGGTTTGACAGTGGCAAAAGGCAACTCAAAGGGTAAACTTCCCTGAACTTCAATCGGTTCGGTTTGAGTCACCAAAGCGCTGCCCCCAAAATTCAGACGGGCGTTGCTGTAACTGAAACTGCCATCGGCTTTTTTAATTGGTTCTCTGTTGAGAGTACCGTCTTGCAAACTCAATTCTCCGGCTAGTTGCGGATTAGCTAAAGTGCCGGCCAAGTTTGCCCGCAGATTCAAATTGCCCGTGACATCGACAAAGGGCAATTCCACCAGTTTTGCTAACTCTTCGACTGGTAAATTTTCCACCCGCAACTGCCCGGATTGAGCTTTTTGGCCTAGTTGTCCAGAAAAGCTGATCGCACTTTTGCCCGATCGAATTTCCAGAGGTAAGATAGTTAGAATCCCGTCCTGGAAACCTCCCTCAATGCTGAATTGTTGGGCGACATATTTACCCCAGCGCCAGTTATCACCTTTGACATTAAATTTAGCTTGAATTCCGGTTTGCAAAGAACCGGCTACGGCAATCTCTCCACCAAAAATGCCTTGCAATTGATCCAAGGGAGGCAAGGGTTCCGATGCTGTGACTGCTTGCTGCTGTTTGAGAATTTCTTCAATTTCTACCAAGCGCTGCAACTGTTCGATTAAAGGGGCTTCGGGGACTCCCACTGCTACGGTTTGGACATCGGCGGCCCTACCGTAAACGGGAGGTTTTAAACCTCTGGCGAAATCTCCTAAATTGAAATATTCCCCGGCGGCTAAAACTTGTTGGAGGTTTCCCTGTTGGATGTTAACTTTTCCGGCAAATTCCGGGTTAGCGCCTGCTTTCACATTGCCAGAAATTAAGTATTGACCGCTGCCTTGGCGGAAAACGCCGTTGTTGAGAGTGGCGCTACCGTTAGCATAGCTAAATTCTGCCTGGAAACTGTCACCTTTAATATAGCCGATCGCTGGTTGGGCGATCGCAATTTGTCCATTTGCTTGCAAAGTCGCCGGATTCAGTGGCATTTTCCAACCGGGCACGTTAACTTGTCCCGAAACCGTACCAGTTATCGGCCCCAAACCAGCATCTTTACCAGGTGATAGATTCAAAGCTGCGAGGGGGAAATCGCTTAAATTGACTTGCAGAGTTTCGCCCTCAGTTTGGCCGCTAGCCACCGATTCCCCGCGTTTGACTAAGAAAGATGTCGGTAGGAAAGATGGATTTAAGACTATTTCGATTTTGTCTTGACGCCCAGCTAGACGCAAATCTACACTTTTGCCCAAACCTGCATTCACAGTACCCGCCAGTAGGGGGTCAAAAGCTACCTGATTTACGGCTAAATCTCGCACAGCCACATCGCCAACTAAGCTGAGGGCGCTGAGGGTGCCGGTGAGGCGGCCGACAAAATCGACATTGCCGCGCAGGGGCAGATTATTCTCTGAAGACTTTTTGGCACCCATGGGTGTCAAAAATCCGAGTTGTTCTGTCGGTAAGGCTTCCAGGTTAAAGTTGGCGAGTTTGACATTCAAATCTAGATTAGAAATCGAAGGCAATCCTTTACCTGCAAGTTCGACGTTAACAATGCCATTGGCTGTCAAACCGGGAATTGTAGCGTTCTCAATTTCCACCCGTTTGCCATCCCAATTAAATATAGCCTCAAGAGGTTGTTTGAGAAATGGCAATTCCGAGATGCGAAAACTGCCACCAGCGCGAACATCCTGTAGGGGCGGTGCCCCCGTGCCCGCCCGTGCCCCCGTGCCCGCCCGTGCCCCCGTGCCCGCCCGTGCCCCCGTGCCCGCCCGTGCCCCCGTGTCCGCCCGTGCCCCCGTGCCCGCCCGTTCCCCCGTGCCCGCCCGTTCCCCCGTGCCCGCCCGTTCCCCCGTGCCCGCCCGTTCCCCCGTGCCCGCCCGTGCCCCCGTGCCCGCTGCGATCGGACCTGATAAATTTAGATTACCGTTAAATAGTCCTCGGAGTATGGGCAGATTTTGGGCTTGAGAGACTAAACCTGGGGATTGCAAGTTTTGGCGCTGGGATTCAAAGGCTTTCTGGAAGCGACTTAGGGCAATTTGTCCGCCGTTAATTGATGCGCGCCAATTCCCCGATTCGGCTTGGGCTTTGGCATTGACAGTACCTCCACCGTTGGCCAGTCTAATTTGTCCTTCGCCCTGGGCGGTGATGCCGTTGGCGGTTAAGTTATCTACTGTTCCCAAAAGGCGGATTTTGCCGTCGAGATTGCCATCAATTTCTGGTGGTAAATCTGCTGTCAGTAAACCGGTTTGTTTGAGGGTTTGCTGGAGATTGGCTAGGGCGATGTCGTTGGTTTCGAGGAATGCTTGCCAGTTGCCGTTTTCTAATTGGGCTGTAGTGTCGATCGCCCCAAGTCCATTGGCCAAAATCCGCGTTTCTCCCCTAGCACTAATTCCCTTTGCTGTCAAGTTATCTAAACTGCCGGCGGCTTGGAGTTGGCCGTTTATTCTGCCGTCAAATCCTGTGGGCAAAGTCGCCGTTAGGGGAAACAGTTGGAGATTGCGGACTGTTTGTTCTAAACGACTGAGAATAGGGCGATCGAGATTAGCGACAGCTTGCCACCGTCCGGCGGCTAATTTGGCCTTAAAATCTACCGTACCATCAGCAATATTTAATTTGCCACTGCTGTTGGCTGCAATCTCAACTGCGCTTGATTTCTCCAGACTGCCACTGACTTTGATTTGATTGGATACTTGTCCGTCAATGGATTTGAAATTACCTATTTTGGATTTGAGGTTGTTGAGATTTGCCGTTTGCTGAGGGTCAGTGTTAAACGCTGAGGCTACATCTAACAAGGGCAACCCTAAATCTACCAAGTTGCGGATGGCAGTGCGATCGGTTTCCGCCAGTCCTTGCCAATTTCCCTCTACTAATTCTCCTTGGAAATTAACATTGCCTGAACCCAGATTCAGTTGACCACGGCCTGCAACATTAATGCCCTTTGCCGTCAAATCGTCCAGACTACCTGTAGCTTGAAATTGACTTGATAGTTGTCCATCAATCGATTTGAGATTAGCTATTTTGGATTTGAGATTGTTGAGATTTGCCGTGGGCTGGTTGTCAGTATTCAAGGCTGAAGCTACATCTAACAGTGGCAATCCTAAATCTACTAAGCGACTGATGGCTACCCGTTCTGTTGCTGCAATTCCTTGCCAATTTCCCTCTACCAATTCTCCCTGGAAATTGAGATTACTCTCAGCAATATTGAGTTTACCACTACCTCTCACATTGATGACTTTGGCGGTTACATTGTCAATATTTCCCCTAGCTTGAAATTCCCCTGCCAACTGTCCATCAAACGATTTTAAATTGGTAATTTTGGATTTGAGATTGTTGATATTATTGATTTTTTCGGCGTTTGAAGTGTTAGAAGTACCAAGAGTCACAAATGGCAAGCCAATATCTATGAGTCGATTCAGAGCCACTTTTTCTGTATTACCAAAAGCTTGCCAACTCCCCGATGCTAGTTCGCCATTAACATTCACAATACTGTCAGCTATATTTAATTGTCCTTTAGCTCTAGCATCGATCGCATTTAAACTAAAATTGTCGAGAGTGCCTGCTGCTTCGGCAGTTCCGCTGAAGAAACTTGCTAATTCAGGAGGTAAGGAAAGTCCGGGTACAACTGGCTGTAAACTGTTGAGATTAACTCGATCGCCTTTAATCAAAGCTTGCCATCGACGGCCGACGATGGCCGCATTCACATTCACAGCAGCATCGCCAATTTTAATAACGGTATTTGGCAAATCCACCGCATTTCCGCCGGCGCGAACTTCGCCACTAGCCGGAAAGTTCCCCTGGGGTGCTTGCCATTGTACCCTAGCTTGAATATTGTTTAAAGGGCCAAAGATTTGACTTTTAGCTGAGACGCTCCCAAGTTTAACTGTAGCAGGAATTGGGAGACTGTAAATTTGGGCGATCGCGTCGGCGGGCAAGTTTTCGGCTTGCAAATCAAACACCAAACCCGATGGTGAATTGTTATTTGCCAAGGCGATATCAATTTGACCTTTACCACCAATTTTACCACCAACAGCAGGCTCCACCAGAATATCGCTCAACGTCAAAGCTAAGGATGAAAGTGGGGGAATTGAAGATACAGAATTGGGAGTTGGGGCTGGGGCTGTTCTACCTCGTTCTAGTTTAAAGTTGGTGCTAATATTTTTGAATTGTAGGCGATCGACTATAGCTGGTTTGGTGGATGCGATCGCACCTACCATAACTGGCTGCGAAACAGTCCCACTCAATTTAGCATCTAGCTTGACTTCTCCCGCAGCCACCAAGGGCAATATTACTTTTTGACCTAATTCTTGTTCCAGTGCGCTGATAATGTTTGTCGCTGTCACTGGTGGCACATTTGCTACCAGATCGAACTTAGATTGCTCCAGATTGAAATTAGCTCCCGTTGCCACTGTCCCTGCTACTTTTAGAGGTATCAAACCGTAATTAGCAGTCAGACTATCAACTATAATATTAGTCCCCTGAAACCGCACTTGACCGCTACTATTTAGGATTGGCTGTCTCAGCGCTTTAATGGCTAAATCAACTCCTTGAAAATCAGAAGTTCCGGTAATGCCAAATACTTTATTGTCTCGTAATTGTACAGTTAAATTACCATTGGCTAGACCTTTATCGAAATAAACATCAGGAACTCTTAGCAACTGAACTAGGTAAGACAAAGGCAATTTTTGACCTTGCATCTGTATATTAGTCTGAGCTGTACTCAACAGAGAATCAGCCTTAATAATAAAATTATCACTATTGGTAAAATTACCATTTAATTCATAAATAACTCGCTGGTTTTGCTGCGAAAATTGAGCGCTACCTCTTTTAATAATTACAGAAATGGGCAGAGGTTTTTTTAAGCCCAATGCTGGAGCAGGAGCCAATACTGCACCGACATTTTCAACTCTAATTGCACCAATTTCGGTTTTAAATAAACTGGGAGATTTCGGCTTGTCGAGAGTGGGAATATTAACCCAAACTCCTCGTTCGTCCTGTTCGATATAAGCGTTGGGTTTGACTAAGGTAATATCTAACTTGAGAGTGCGGTGGAACAACAGTTGCCAGAGTGAAAATTGCACTTCCACTGCTTCGGTAGAGGCATAATCGGGATCGGTAGCAGTTGCAGGTAGGCTCGATCGACCAAATCGCAAACTTGTGGGAGAAAATCTCTCCAAACGTCCAATGTGCACCGGGCGTTTCACTAGCTTAGTAACTTCAGTTTCCACCACAGGAGCTAACTTTTCGGGAATCCACCAAGCAGCAGCAGCGGCCGCCCCCACCAGGGCGACAATCCCCAATCCCGTACCGCTAAGCAGTAGAGGACGCCACCAGCGAACAGTGGGAGGGGGTGCGAGTTGATTTTTGTCATCGGGAGAGTTAGTCATGGTTGTCTCTGAGAGAGATTCGGAGAATTCAGGAATTGATATCAATTCCGGTTGTATGGGAATGATTTAACCGCGAAGGCGCGAAGTACGCGAAGCAAGAGAAGAGAGAGTTTAATACAGGACGATGAAGAGAGAATTTTATATGACACTCCCCGATGCTAATGCTATCGCATGCAGCGCTGGCTTTCAGCAGCCTAAAAGATATCCATCTCACCAGCAAGTCAGTCGCCAACCACAGGGATGGTGAAAGCACTGCCCCATTCTGGGCCATATTCAACATTCTAGAGTGCCACTTTCTCGCGGGAGTAAGTCTCAGGTCAAAAATCAAAAATCAAAAATCGACCGATCGATCCTAAGATAAAAAAACGCTGGTTAGGAAAGTTTGTAAACTTATGCGAGTGTTCGTCTTACTCTTCAATGCCCGCACGGAGAATGAAGGAATTCATACCATTCAACTCGGCGATCGCAATAAGGTTCTCATGTTTGAGTCAGAAGACGACGCCATCCGCTTTGGCGTGATGTTGGAAGCTCAGGATTTTCCCGAACCTACTGTCGAGGCGATCGACGAGGAAGAAATTAAGGATTTCTGCGATAGTGTCGATTATGACTGGGAACTGGTGCCGGCAGGGGCGCTGGAAATTCCGCCCGAAAACAATGTAGCACAGACAGAGTGGAGCTCTCAGCCCCAACCAAAGCCTGATACTGATGTCTCCCAAAGCGAACTAGACTCTATTCGCCGCCGACTTGAAGGACTTTTGTAATATTCACACTTGACACAAAATGAAGAATTTGGAAGAACGGGGGCATCTGCTGACGGAACAGGTGAATGCCAATAGTGAGAATTTAGATCGGCTAAGTTCGATCGAATTGGTGGACTTGTTCAACCGGGAAGACGCTCAAACTTTAAAGGCGATTGCTCAAGCCCGCGAGCATTTAGCCCAAACCATTGACATCGCTGCTGAGTGTCTCCGTCAAGGAGGCCGCCTGTTTTACGTCGGTGCGGGTACTTCTGGGCGTTTGGGGGTACTGGACGCGGCTGAGTGTCCGCCCACCTTCTGCACGCCACCAGAGCTGGTACAGGGGATTATTGCTGGGGGTGCTGGAGCTCTGGTGCGGAGTTCGGAGGATTTGGAGGATCGGGCTCAAGATGGGGCAGAGGCGATCGCCCACCGTCATATTACCAATCTCGATGTGGTCATTGGCATCACGGCTGGGGGTACGACACCGTTTGTAGCAGGTGCTTTGCAGGCTGCCCGTCAGCGGGGTGCAAAAACGGTGTTTATCGCCTGTGTACCCGCTGAACAAGTGAGTTTTGAGGCTGATGTGAATATTCGCTTGTTGGTTGGCCCGGAGATAGTGGCGGGTTCGACGCGCTTAAAGGCGGGTACGGTGACAAAAATGGCTTTGAATATTATTTCAACTGGGGTAATGGTCAAGCTGGGTAAGGTTTATGGCAATCGGATGGTTGATGTGGCTGTAACTAATCAGAAGTTACGCGATCGGGCTTTAGGAATGTTACAAGATTTGACTGATTTGAATCGGGAGGAAGCGGGGTTTTTGCTCGAAAAAAGTGGTAAGTCTGTGAAGTTGGCTTTGATGATGCACTGGACTGGTTTGGAGAAGGAGGAGTGCGATCGCATTTTGGGCGAATTTCAAGGGAATTTGCGATCGGCTGTAGCATCGATCGTTCCCAAGTAATCAAGTTGCACCAAACACCAATAAAATCAAGGATATAATCCTCATACCGCTCTGAATTAGCTCCTTGATTTAGAATCGGTCTGAGTCCAATTTTTTCAACAGATCACAGATGATGAACGTTCCCCAAAATATTGACGGTTCAGAGCCAATATCCTTGGTCAGTTTACCAAGAGATATCCAGAGAACAGAATTTATCGCCACCGCCTTAAAGCGTTTAGCGCTGAATATGGCTACTCTCACAGGAGAAGATTTTTTTCTATCTTTAGCAACTGACTTAGCTCTCACACTGAATATTCCTCATGTTTTCATCTCAGAATTGATCGGCGAGCAACTCCACACCCTCGCGATTTGGACGAAGAATCAGTTGCAACAAAATATAACTTTTGACCCTAAACCAGCGCCCTGTGGCATTTTCATGGGTTCTTCCTGCGAAAAAACTATATATCACTGCCCTTGTGAGTTACAAAGCGTATTCCCAGACGATCCAAATTTAGTAGAAATGAACGCTGAAAGTTATCTGGGAGTTGCATTGCAAGATTCAACAGGTAAATATATAGGCACTATTTGCCTCCTCGACAATCAACCGATGCTCGATCCAGAACTCTATGAAGACATCCTCAAGATATTCGCAGCGAGAGCATCGATGGAAATAGAACGAATGCGAAAAAGCGAAATAATTCAACAGCTATATGTTGAAAATATTAGACTTTACAGCCTTGAAAAAGAGAAATCTCAGCAGTTAAATGAACTTGTACAAAAACTTCAATCTACTCAACTGCAATTGGTACACACTGAAAAAATATAGACACAACGTTGATTATTCTTTCCCATCGCCTCAAAGCAAACCCTAGGCGTCCAGCCATCAAAGTTGTGAAGGAATATGGGGAATTGCCTTTGGTAGAATGTTATGTGGGACAAATCAATCAAGTATTTATGAATCTGCTGGCAAATGCGATCGATGCCTTGGAAGAATCTAATCAAGGTAAATCCTATGCCCAATTAGAAATAAATCCGAACACAATTACTATTTGTACCAGCCTAAACTCCAACCAAGTAAGGGTTCGGATCGTCGATAATGGTGTGGGAATGAAAGAAGAGGTTCGACAAAAATTGTTTTCTCCTTTCTTCACCACCAAACAAGAAGGTAAAGGTACTGGATTAGGGCTATCAATTAGTTATCAGATTATGACTGAGCAACACAATGGCAATTTGCAGTGTTTTTCTGCTCCTGGAAAAGGTGCAGAGTTTGCGATCGACATTCCACTGAATAAGGAATGAAAATTTAATAACACAAGCAAGGTATAATAAACAAATGAGTGAATATCAATGTACTTAACATTTCATCTTTATGGTCAAAGGAGACAATGAAAATTATTTTTGATGAATATTTGCCAAAATGGAATTACCGTGCTGTTCCGACAATTGAGTAGATAGTGAAGTTATTAAATTTTCATTCCTAATTTTCGACTTCCAATACCCGATACCCGATGCCCTATCCCCGATGCCCCATGCCCGATGCCCCATGCCCGATGCCCTATCCCCTATCCCCTTCCAAAAATTGTGAAATCTCTTCAGTGGATCTGAGGTGATAAACGCTTTTGGTATTTTTAGCGCGATCGACATATTCGCGATATTTGGGAGTCAAATACTTATAACACAACCAAAGATTGCGATAACTATTAATAGAACTCTTCAAGATCGGACTTTTTTCCGGCCAGCCTTCTGGCGGTTTAAAGCCACCTGAAATCATCCGTTTAGTCACCCACCAGAAATGCACGTATAGCGGCAGATCCACAAAAACCAGACTATCCGCCTCATTGAGTCGCGGCCAGAGAGTTTCCATACAACCAAATCCGTCTATAATCCATCGCTCATTAGCCAAAATTTGATCGTGGGCACGCTTATATTCTTCATGGGGAACTTCAGCGCCACCTGATTGATATTGAATCTTATCCAAAATGTAAAGTGGCAAACCAGTGATTTCGGATAATCTCTTGCTGAGAGTTGATTTACCGCCTCCAGTATTGCCAAAAACCGCTACTTTTTTCATAAGATTGCAGTTTGATCAGGTACGTTCAATATTATAGTAGGGACACAGCACTGACCATTGGTGTCAACTTAACGTCAAACCCAGTCAGAGACTGCTGGCAAGACTATTAAATCTAGATCCCCCCTAGCCCCCCTTAAGAAGGGGGGGACAGGAGTCCGATCAAAGTCCCCCTTCGATCGGGGGATTTAGGGGGATCTAGACTCAGGTAAAAACCAGATTTCTCAGGGCTTTCAGGCTTAAGTTGACACCAATGGGCAGTGCCGTATCCCTACAATTAATCATGGTAGGGACACGGCACTGCCGTATCCTCTATAAATATCGGGAGCGCGATCGCAAATTCGGTACCCTTGCCCGGTGCTGAATTAACTGAAATCGTGCCACCATGTTTCTCGGTGACAATTTGATAAGCGATCGCCAAACCCAACCCCGTACCTTTTCCGACTTCTTTCGTAGTAAATAAATGGTCAAAAACCTTTGCTTTGACTTCTTCATTCATACCCTTACCGTTATCTGCGATCGCAATTTTAACGCTATTATTTTCCACTGAGGTTGTAATGGTAATACAGTTAGGCTTGGCTTGAATTTCCGCAAAACTACGTCCATGATTAGATTCATCCAAAGCATCGATCGCATTCCCTAAAATATTCATAAACACTTGGTTTAACTGTCCGGCATAACATTCTATTTTGGCTAAATTACCATAGTCTTTAATAACTTCAATTTCTGGGCGATTCTCATTAGCTTTGAGACGATGTTTGAGGATCATAATTGTACTATTAATCCCATCGTGAATATTGCAAGCTACGGGGCGATCGGTATCCGCACGGGAGAAAGTTCGCAAACTTGTGCTGATATCTCGAATTCGACTTACTCCTTCCTTCATGGAAGCAATTAAATTAGGAAAATCTTCTCGAATATATTCAAGATCAATGGTTTCCATTTCCTCCTGAATTTCTGGGTCTAATTGTGGGTATTTTTTTTGAACCAAATCGATTAATCCAAACAAATCATTAATGTAATCTAGGGCGGGTTTAATATTGCCCCCAAGGAAACCAATAGGGTTATTAATCTCATGAGCAACCCCCGCCACCAAGTTACCCAAGGCTGACATTTTTTCACTTTGCACCATTTGTAGTTGGGTTTGCTGGAGTTGTTGAAATGCCTGTTCAATCTGTTGTGATTTTTGCCGTAGCTCTATCTCTGACTCTTGCAAGGCTTTTTGGATATACTTACGTTTAATTGCTGAAGCAATTTCATCAGCAACTGAACTTAATACCTCTAAGATTTCATCATCTAGAGTATGACGCGCAAACATTGCCATTACGCCCATAATTTGATTTTCAACAATCAGCGGATAACCAGCAAAGGCAATCATCCCTTCCCGTTTTGCCCATTCTTTATCGCCTACTCGTGGATCATTTAATACATCATTAGTTAAATGGGGGCAACATTCTTCAGCAATCAGCCCGATCTTAAATTTTCCCACGGGAACACGAGCATGGGAACCATCTAAATGAGTGTATTGTCCAGCACTAGCTTGGAGTTCTAAAACATTTTCAGCAGAATTCAAAGTCCAGATGCGGGAAAAGGCTGCATCTAGATGTTGCACAATTGCTTCTGTAGTGGATTGCAGCATATCAGAGAGATTTTCATGAGTTGTTAATCCGGCATCCACATCTGCCCGAAAAGCCAATTTTTTGTTTCGCAACTGAAGTATTGTCAGCATTTGCGCTAATTCTGTTGCTTTTTCATGCTCATTGGCTTCTGAGCGTTGCAGATTTTGGTAAAGTTGGGCATTTTCTAAGGAAATAGCAGCTTGGATACAGAGGAAATTAATTACTGTCAGGCGATCGCTCGTGAATACCCCCGCAGTCATTTCATTTCTTAGGTAAAGAATGCCCGCCAAATGTCCTTGATTGAGAATTGGCAAACACAGCACACTCTTAGGATTACGTTGAATCAGATAATCATCAATAACGGGTAAATCTGTTTGTAAGTTGTCGATTACCACCACAGATTGAGTGCGTTTAACATACTGAATTAATTTGATTGGCACATCAGGATTATCGTCTAAGGGTATCGTAGTAATAGAACCAGCACCAACACGTATTTCCAGGGAGTGAAGAGACATAAGGTCGCACCCATTCCGCTGCTTCTCTTGCCCGATCTGGGTTATCAAGGATGCCGTTGAGAATCACCTTGAATATCCCCATTATTGCTAACGTTCCGTGGGTATCGACAGTTTGACAACTAGCAATGACAGCCACCTCATCAAAGACCTCGCCTACTAGTACACTAGGCTCCTCA
The DNA here is from genome assembly GCF_042465725.1 of Microcoleus anatoxicus. Classification (GTDB taxonomy): domain Bacteria; phylum Cyanobacteriota; class Cyanobacteriia; order Cyanobacteriales; family Microcoleaceae; genus Microcoleus; species Microcoleus anatoxicus. Next base: position 5,713,792 of record NZ_CP120853.1, read on the forward strand.
GACCGACCAAGCAAGTTGAGTGTTGATTGATGGACAATTTGTACGGTCGTTAATTGAAATATTTGGTTAAGCTGGAGCAACCTATCTCCATAGACGACTAGCTTAGATTCCATATCTGTCAACGTTGTGCCTAGGAAAAATAAATCAACAGCATCACTAACATAATGCCAGCCTAAACTTTCTATGTTGCTACTTTCGATGGCGGCGACTATCCCTCGTTGGCGGATTGGAGCATAGTCTCGCAGAGATTGTTTGTGAGGCAGGATAAAGCTGGTAACTAAATGAATAGCCTGTGCTTCGACAGAGCGATCGCCAAATCGATCGCTCATCTCCAGACTTAATAGCCCAAATTGATAGCCCAACTCTGGCTGCTGAAAAACATTCATCAATAAGCAACCATACCCTGCATAAGCAATAAATGAAAGGGGAGAGTTTCCGTGTAAAAGTGATAATTTTACTTCAGTCAAGATCACTAGGGCAAATAAAGCTTGATTGTAGAGATAGCTGGCAGCATGAATACTATCTAGAATAGTTAAAGCTGCCATTAGTTTCGCATCTGTCATAGGCGGCAGATGTAACAGACTCTGTAAACTTGATGCAGGTAAAAGAGTTGTGATTTCTGCTTGAATTGATTGGATATCAGCAACACTTGGCTCCATTGGTAAATCAATGCCTAATTGCTTCAAAATATCGACGGCTGAGGCAATTGCTGTTTGCAAGTCTGCCTGAGCAATCTGTGCCAGGATTTGAATTTCATGCACCTTAATCCGATCTAAGACCGTTTTAGATTGACTAATAACAATCTCTGCAAGCTGCTGCATCAGTTCATTTTTTTTGCACAGATAAGAAATCTCCGTCGCTCCTTTATGTAGAGTTAAACTAAAGGCATAATCGACTTGCCATATATCATCTTGCAAAAGATTAATCGCTAGATTAAAGTATTCTAGAGATGCATCATAGGCGATTGAGGCTTTTGCTTTTCGTCCTGCAATAAAATTAAGTTTGGCTAGCTCAATCTTTTCATCTGTTCGAGTGATGAGATTGCTGCTGATATTGAGATGACCAACAATTTCAAAGATAATATTAGTTTCTAGATCAGCTTCAGAAGTGCTAGACCGGATTAATTGACCAATGTTCAGATGAGTTGCCTGTTTTTGGTCGTCTGGAATTAATGAATAGGCTGCTTGTTGGATGCGATCGTGCAAAAATCGATATTTTGGATTAACAGGATTCTCAATAGTCGATTTTTCTGTACCCTGAAAGAACTTGTACACCTGACTCGCGGGCAAAATCAAGCCTTCTTGCAAGGCTTTCCACAATGCTGTGGCTGCGTCAGTGGGTGATTGTTCTAAAACGATCGCCAAGGTTGTCAAATCAAACTGATTGCCAATACAAGCTGCTAGTTTTAGTACGTCCTGAGTTGCGATCGGCAACTTCTGCAATTGCAATGCCATAAACTCAACAACATCATCAGCGATCGCCAGCGCATTCACTTGAGCAATATCGCATTCCCAATAGCGATTGTCGCCATTAAAGGTAATATATTTCTCTTCATACAATGCTTTGAGAAACTGGGTGGTAAAAAAGGGATTGCCGTGGGTTTTGCGATCGATTAACTCTGTCAAAGGTTGCGCCAATTCTGGTGAACAATTCAATGTATCTGCCACCAGATGATTTGTATCAGTAAAGGCTAATGGTGCAAGGGTAATTGTATTTACGATTGCTTTGTTTTTTCTGAGTTCTGCTACTGTCAAAATAAATGGGTGAGCAGACGACACTTCGTTATCTCGATAAGCACCAAGCATCAGCAAATAGCTATTACCATTCATCAATATTTTGATCAACTCTAAAGAAGCTGAATCAGCCCATTGCAAATCATCCAAAAACATTACCAAGGGATGCTTTTTTGTGGTAAATACTTCAATGAATTTTTGAAACAATAAATTAAACCGATTCTGTGCCGCACTCCCCGATAATTCTGGTACAGTCGGTTGTTGACCAATCACCTGCTCTAGTTCGGGAATTACCTCAATTAAAACTTGTCCATTGTCGCCCACAGCAGATGAAATTTGAGCTTGCCATTGCGCCAGTTCTGTATCAGATTCCGAGAGTAATTGCCCCATCAAATCCCGCAAGGCTTGCACAAATGCTGACAAGGGAACATTGCGATTAAATTGATCGAATTTGCCTTTAATAAAGTAGCCCCGTTGCCTGACAATGGGCTTATGTACTTCATTCACAACTGCTGTCTTGCCGATACCAGAAAAGCCCGCTACCAGCAGCAGTTCAGTTTTGCCCTCACTGACACGGTTAAAGGCACTCAGCAGCTCGATTACTGCGGATTCTCTGCCGTAGAGGCGTTCGGGAATCAAAAAGCGATCGCAGATGTCGCGCTCTCCTAGCGTAAACCGGACATGATTTCCCTTCTCTTGATATTGAGTCAGACAGAGTTCCAGGTCGTGCTTGAGTCCTAATGCGCTCTGATAGCGGTCTTCAGCATTTTTCGCCATCAACTTGGCGACGATTTCAGACAGCATCGGTGGAATCGCAGGATTGATGCTGTGGATGGCGGTTGGTTGCTTTGCCAGGTGAGAATGCACCAATTCCATCGGATCTTGGGACTGAAACGGCAGTTGTCCTGTTAGCAGTTGGTAGAAGCTGACACCGAGGGAGTAGAAATCGCTGCGGTAGTCGATGCCTCGGTTCATCCGCCCAGTCTGTTCGGGGGAGAGGTAAGCGAGAGTACCTTCGAGAATGTTCGGATTTTGAATTTCTGGGGTTTCGCGCGGCAGCAGTGAGGCAATGGAAAAGTCTATCAGCTTGACTTGCTGGGTGTCTGGGTTAATCAGGATGTTGGCAAGTTTGATGTCTTTGTGGATGATGCGGTTGCGGTAGAGGTGGTGCAGGATGTCGGCGATTTGCAGGGCGATCGGGTAGAATACATCGAGGCACAGGGGTTTGCCCAGCGCGAACTGGCCGAGCGAAATGCCGCCAAAGTCTTCCATGACCATAGCGTAGCCGTTACGGTAGGGTTCGAGACCGTAAGATTGAATGATGCCGGGGGAGTTGAGGTTTTTGGCGATCGTGTATTGATTGCGAAACTGCACGAGTTCGCCAAAACTCGGATGCTCATTACTCAGCAGTTTGATGACAACGGGTTGTTGGTCTGCTTTTCGCACAGCCCGGTACACGAGGGTGCGGGAGCCGGAGTATAGTTGCTCGGCGATGTCATAGTCAAAAAGGGCGATCGCGCTGTGCGTAAGCATAAAACCACTCAACCTATCTAAATAATCGGATCAATCCCCGTCGTAGGGACACTCCAAGAGCCCAAGGAGTGTCAACTTAAGCCTGAAAGCCCGCCAAGTCCGTCTGTGGGCCCGCCCTGGCGCCAGAAGTCTCAACCCCTGTCTCAAAGCTAAAGTCCTCTCAAGAGGACTGAAGAGAAGAATGTTCAACTCATTAGTCCTCTTTTAGAGGACTTTAGCTATTAGACAGGGGTTGAGACTTCTGTCGGACTATCGGTTTTACCTGATTGTTGACACTCCTTGGGCATGGCCGTGTCATAGGTGTCAACTTTAAGCTGTCAGCCCGCCAAGTCTGCCACGGTTCCCATAGTCCGCCAGGGAATGAATTCCCTGTCTAATAGCACAAGTCCTCTAAAGAGGACTGAAGAACTCATGAGTCCTCTTGAGAGGACTTGAGCTTTGAGGCAGGGGTTTCAACCCCTGCCGGACTGCGGGTTTGACCTTAAGTTGACATCAATGAACACGCTTGAGTGTCCCTACAGCATTTCATAAACCAGGGATATGCTCTATTATCCATTAATAAAAACACTCGATGTAAGCTGACTTTGACTTACACCTTGGACAATTCCCAAATAATTGCTACCAGATTTAATCGCGGTAGAAACAACGCTTGCACTTCCATCCAACTGCAAATTCACAGACTCAAAAGTCAAGTTGGTAAACCCAATACCATCAGTCAAACCAATTTTATCCCCAGCCACAAAATCGACGATTACATCTGCATTTGCTAAAGTAGTGACCGCAGACAAACCACCGGCTAGAATAAAGGTATCATTGCCACCACCGCCAGTCAGAATATCTTGACCGCGATCGCCCCCTAACAAATCATCGCCATTACCGCCAATCAAGATATCATCTTCTTTGCCACCACGGAGAGTGTCGTTACCGTCTCCTCCAATCAGGCGATCGTTATCATTGTTACCGCTGATAAAATCATTACCAACACCCCCATCAATTAAATCTGATTCTTTGCCACCGGATAAACTGTCATTACCCCCACCACCATTAATAGTATCCGCACCTTGCATTCCATTAATAGTATCTGCACCTTCTCCTCCGGTGAGATTGTCTTTCCCAGAAAGGGCAAAAATTGGCAATCCCCCAGGACTTGTCGGCAACTGAGCATCCCCACTGTCAGATAAGAAATAATTGCCACCGCTGACTGTATTTTTGGGGGCTGTCGTCGGGCTGCCATCGCCTGTAGCATTGGCGATCGGTGTGGTGATAGATGCAGATAGATTTGGGGTAGGAGTGGGAGTGGGAATAGGAGTGGGAGTGGGAGTGGGAGTAGGAGTAGGAATAGGAGTGGGAGTAGATATGGGTGTAGTGGTACCGTCAAGAGAAGTAGCAAACACTTGCGTCCAATAGTGATTCCAATTTTCAGTACCAGTATCATTGGCTAAAAAATAGTAACCAATGCCAATTTCTTTCAGCTTAGGATCGAGAATATTAGCACGGTGGCCAGCACTGTTCATCCAGGAAGCTACAACTTGTTCCGGTGTAGAAGAACCCGCAGCAATGTTTTCCGCCGCCGCTGAGAATTTATAGCCCGTTGCAGTAATCCGACTGCCGATCGAAGAACCATCTTTTCCGGTATGAGAAAAGAAGTCTTGCAGGGCCATATTTTCGGTGTGATTTGCCGCCGCATTCAGCAACTGAGCATTGAAAGTCAGGGCTGACAAACCAAATTTAGTTCGTTCTATGTTGGTAAGTTCGAGAACTTTATCAACAAAAGATTGATTCGTTGCACTGGCAAAACGTTCAGGGGCCAAACCCCCTTCGTTTAAGATGTCTAAAGGTTGAGTGGCGGAATTATTGATTTGTTCAAACATGGTGAGTTATAAAAATTGAGATTGGCTTATCTCATATCTACAACTGCTGTACTTGTTTTCCGTATATATTCCCGCACAATTTAAATTTCAATCGATTGTCATTTTTCGACTTTAGCTTTAAAAAGCGAATTTCACATTTTCTATTTATCTGGGAATTATTTAACCGCAGAGGACACAGAGGACACAGAGTACACAGAGGAAGAGAATAGAGAGGTGAATAATTCTGATGCCAATTAAAATTTAGATTTGAGATTAAAATTATCAATGAATCTCAAATCTAAAATCTAAATTTTTCCTAGGCTCCTTTGGCTTCCACAGCAACTTGCTCAACTTCATCTTTGGTGAGAATTTCCAGAGCTGCTTCTGCTTCTGCACCGCCTAACCGTCGGAGAGCTTGGGCGACTCGGTAACGGATTTGCCAATCTGCGTTGGTAGCGTAGGGGAGGAGTAGGGGAATGGCTCGCGGATCTCTCAATTCTCCTAATGCACTGATCGCAATGGTTTGGATCAATTCATTGTCGGAAGCTAAGGCATTTTCTAACATGGGAAATGCTTTGGGATCTCCCATTTCTCCCAAGGCTGCGACGATGCTGAGTTGAACTAGCCACTCGGATGTCTTGTCGTAAACTTGCTGTAAATCTGCTAGAGCATCGGTTAATTTCAAAGCACCCAAAGCATCGGCTGCTGCTGCTTGGACGTCGGGTTCGGGGTCGTTGTTCAAGCTGTGAAGCAGTACCTCTAAGGCGTTGGAGAGATTCTCTGTACCGAGGGTTGACATTTGGCTGACGGCGGCGTAACGAACGCGGACGTTTTTGTCGCCGATCGCAGTTTGAATCAGTTTATAGGCGATGGCTGGTTCTAGTTGACGCAGTTGATTGACAGCACGGAGGCGATCGCCAAAATCCTCGGAATTCAGCAATTGTTCGACAGACTCAGGGTTAAGGCTCATGGATTTTTAAATTTGCTAATTGGTAATTGGTAATTGGGAATTGGGAATTGGGAATTGGGAATTGGGAATTGGGAATTGGGAATTGGGAATTGACACAAAATCACAAACTAAAGATTTGATAAAATATTTTTTTGGTCAATGCCTATCAATATAGGAGCCAATTAAAGTTCAGCTACCATTGCTCGGACAATATCTCCCCTAGTGAGGATACCAATTACTTTACCATTCGGATCGATCACCGGTAATCGGTGGATTTTGCGCTCGTGTAGAAGTTTGGCTGCTTCTTGGACTGATTTTTTTGGGCTGATGCTAATGGGTTCTCGGCTCATAACTTCTCCTACTGTTTGTCCTAAAGCTTTGTGGAGTTCTTGCTCGTAACGAGATGGATTTTCTAAGTAAATCACGCTGTCGAGTATCATGATGTAAGTGGGGGGAGTTACACCTGTTTCCTGCCACATCAAGTCGGTTTCGGATATGACACCGATTAACAAATCATTGGCATCTACAACCGGAAGGCCGCTAATCCGGCGAGCAGCTAAAATTTTAATCGCTTCCTTCACGGACATTTCTGCTCGCGCTGTCAGGGGTTCGCGAGTCATTAAATCGGCTACTGTTTTGGGCATGATTGGCGTTTAATTTAATTGTTTCTCTCGATCGATCATATATCCAATCTCCCATCTAAAATCTAAAATTGGTCGATCGCTTTCAAAATTGTTAAGATATATTAAAAACCGATCCCGATCAATGCTAGAATCCGACGCTAAAAAACCAGAATCCCCACCAGAAGAGCGCTGTGTATTAGTTTGTCAGCATCAATCTTGTCTGAGAAATGGTTCAGCCTCCGTGCTAGCTGCTTTTGAAGCCCACCCGGTTTCAGGAGTTAAGGTGGAGGCTAGCGGTTGTCAGGGACAGTGTAACACTGGCCCGACGGTGCGAGTAACGCCAGACGAAATTTGGTATTTTCGAGTTAAAGTCAGCGATGTGCCCCGGATTGTGGAAGAGCACCTCCAGGAGGGAAAACCTGTCAAAGCGCTTTTCAATCCGAGAATTCATCTTTATTATTCATGAGCATCCCAGGAATTGTGATTGGTTTATTAACGCTGCTGGCTACTTCATCGGCGGTTGTGGCGCAAATTCCAGCAGTTTCTGGGAATATTTGTGCGGTAGATTTAGGTGCAAAAATAGATGCGATCGCCAATCGTGCAGAATTTAGTCGATCGCGCTGGGGCATTTTGATTCAACCCCTATCTTCTACTACGACTCTCTACAGTCGTGATGCTCAAAAATACTTTATTCCAGCATCAAATGTCAAGCTATTAACCACCGCCGCTGCTTTACAAAAACTGGGTGCTAATTTTCGGATCGAGACCTCGGTTTACAGCGGTGAAAATGGTAATTTATATATTGCAGGTAGGGGCGATCCGAGTCTTGCGGAGGCTCAGTTGCAAGATTTGGCTCAGCAGTTGAAGCGGCGGGGAATTAGTCGAGTTAACGAATTGATTGGCGATGACAGCTATTTTCAAGGTAATGCAGTCCATCCGAATTGGGAATGGGAAGATGCCCAAGCTGGCTACGGAGCACCGATTAATAGTTTAATGTTCAATCAAAATGCGATCGAGCTAATTTTATCACCCCAGGCGATCGGGCAACCACTGAAAGTTACTTTTGCCCAACCAAAGCTGACAAATCAGTGGCAAATTGAGAATAAGTCTGTGACAGTCGGACAAAATGAATCAGAATTTATTGAGGTTGGCAGAGATTTCGGGCAACCTATGGTGCAAGTTCGCGGACAGTTGAGATTTGGTGCAGAGTCTGAATCGGCTTACGTGGCAGTGGTGCATCCTGCTCATCATTTTTTGCAACAGTTTCAGCAATCTCTGGAGGCGGAAGGAATTGCGGTTAAACAGGCTTTAGTGGCATCTAATTCTCGCAATTTAAATCAAAAGTTAGCAACTATTGAATCGCCACCAATGGCAGAATTGGTGAAAGAAACTAATCGGGAAAGTAACAATGTTTATGCAGAGGTTTTATTGAGATTGTTGGGGAAATCTACAGGTAAGATGCCTGTGCCACAAGAGGATACAATGGAAGTTGGTTTGAAAGAGTTAAAAACAACTTTAACTCAATTAGGGGTAAATCCCGATAGCTATATATTAGTTGATGGTTCTGGATTGTCTCGCCACAATTTAATTAGTCCAGAAGCCTTGGTGCAAACTTTGAGATTAATGGCGAATTCACCTTTGGGCTCTGTTTACCGTGCGTCTTTACCTGTGGCTGGGGAGAGCGGAACTTTGAAAAATCGTTTTACTACACCAAATCGAGTCATTTTGCAAGCAAAAACTGGAACTTTGAACTCCGTTGCAGCGCTGTCGGGATATGTGGAAGTTCCGAATTACGAGCCGCTGGTGTTTAGCATTATGGTGAATCAATCGGATCTGTCTACTGCCAAAGTGCGATCGGCGATCGATGAAATTGTGCTGTTATTAAATCGCCTCAGCCGCTGTTAAAAAAAATCAATCATAGCAGGAAAATTTTACACATTAAGTGCGATCGGCTACAATGAAAGAAGAAAAATTAAAACCAGTAGGTTGCTGGAGTAGGCAGCCCGTTTGGGGTGCTTGTATAACCAAAAGGTAAGTATAACTTCCACAATATGAAATTTTTAGATTCCGAACAACAGCATATCTTTGTCGAAACCAACAAAATCCGCTTGCACTGCGTTTCCCAAGGTGAAGGCGAACTTGTCTTGCTCTTACACGGGTTTCCAGAGTTTTGGTATTCTTGGCGTCACCAAATTCCTGCCTTGGCTCGTCATTTCAAGGTGGTAGTCCCGGATTTGCGCGGCTACAACGATTCGGACAAGCCAGCAAGTGGCTATGATTTGGATACGCTGAGTGCAGATATTCGCGGTTTGATCGATCGCCTCGGCTATACAAAAGCTCACATTGTCGGTCATGATTGGGGAGGGGTGATCGCGTGGCATTTAGCTCAAAAATTCCCCGAAAAGCTCAACCGTTTGGCAATTTTAAACGCTCCTCACCCGCAACGCTTCGTGCAAGAAATGGCGAGTAACTTAGATCAACTCCGCCGCAGTTGGTATGTTTTTGCTTTTCAGGTTCCTGGTATTCCCGAATGGTTGATTCAGCAAAACTTGAAAGATTTTGTGCAAAATGTGTTTCAAGGACAAGCTATTCGCAAAGGCTCTTTTAGCGCTGAAGAAACTAAGATTTATCAGACAGCTTTGGAAAAGCCGGGAGTATTGGGGGCTGCTGTGAATTATTATCGGCAGATGTTTCATCCGCAGAGGCTGTGGAATTTGGGGCATCCATGGGAAACGGTGAATGTTCCTACTTTGGTGCTTTGGGGAGAAGAGGATGCGTTTTTGAGCCAGAAACTTGTGGAAGGTTTAGATAGATTAATTACTGCTCCATTTAAGCTAAAGTTAGTGCCGAATTGTGGCCACTGGATTCAGCAAGAAGTTCCGCAAACGGTGAATCGAGAATTGCTGAGTTTTCTGAGAAATTCTTCTTCTTTGGTTTTTTGACCAAGAAAATGGGATACAAGCCCCGTCAATCAGTGCAAATAATTAGCCCCTGCAATCAATCAGTTGAAAAGAGTCCTGGAGACACACCAAAACAAGATCCCCGACTTGTTTAACAAATCAGGGCTCTAACAGCAGAATAGTGAACTACTCACCGCTAACCTGGAGTACCAGGTATCGCGGGAGCTGCTGTACTCACAGTTAAAAGATTTAGATTTCTTCCAAATCTTCAACATCTTCCATATCTTCTAGATCTTCTAGATCCTCATCGTCCACAGGAGCGACAGAATTAGCAGAAACCACAGCACCAGTAGCAAGTTTTTCTCTCACTAATTTCTCAATTTCATTTTTGAAATCGATATTTTTCTCCATGTGTTGGATTACTTTGTCTCGTCCTTGAGCAATGTTATCGCCGTTGTAGCTATACCAAGAACCTTTTTTCGTAATTACTCCCATTTCGTCGGCCAAGTCTGTCAAACAGCCTAAAGTAGAAATGCCTTTGCCAAATACAATGTCAAATTCGGCAATGCGGAAGGGTGGAGCAACTTTATTTTTAGCAACTTTAACTTTGGTGCGGTTCCCGTACTCTTCTGTGCCTTTTTTCAAGGTTTGAATCCGCCGAATATCGAGTCGCACGCTGGCGTAGAATTTGAGAGCGTTACCCCCTGTTGTAGTTTCGGGATTGCCGTAAGTGACGCCGATTTTTTGGCGCAATTGGTTGAGGAAAATAACGGTACAGCCGGATTTGCCGATGTTGCCGGTGATTTTTCGCAAAGCTTGGCTCATCAACCGGGCTTGCAAACCCATGTGGGAGTCGCCCATGTCGCCTTCAATTTCGGCGCGGGGGACTAGGGCTGCTACGGAGTCAATAACTACGATATCGACGGCGACGGAACGGACGAGTTGATCGACTATTTCTAGCCCCATCTCTCCGGTATCGGGTTGGGAAACTAGGAGATTTTCAATATCGACACCCAAGGCTGAGGCGTAGGTGGGATCTAGGGCGTGTTCGGCATCGACGAAGGCGGCGATACCGCCGGATTTTTGGACTTCGGCGATCGCGTGTAGCGCTAGAGTGGTTTTACCGGAACTTTCTGGGCCATAGATTTCAATGACTCGGCCTTTTGGCAAACCGCCACCCAAGGCGATGTCAAGTGTCAGGGCTCCGCTGGGAATGGTTTCTACCCTCATGCGAGTGGCGTCTCCCAATCGGACGATCGCCCCTTTGCCAAAGCTGCGCTCGATCTGGGATAGTACCGCAGTCAGGGCTTTTTGCTTTTCGGGGCTTTCAGTAATTTTTGTAGACGTATCTTTTTTTGCCATTTGCGGTACACAGGTAGGGCCCTTGCGGAGCTTGTTGATTAACTGTACAACACGTATGTTAGCAGTTATTTTGGGGGTGGGGAGGTTCTGGGAAGATTTGATTCACGATTCTTGATTTTGCTGAAGTCCGGCAGCAGCCAGGGCTGTTTCATTCTCAGGAAAATCTGTAGGGGCGGTGTCTGTCAGTGCCCGCCGAGCCCATAGATGATTTGTGGGCGTTTGAAGTTCTGGGGTAGCCACTCTTTGCGGCCCCTACAAGAAAATGAGAAGGTTAATCAACCGCTAGCATGGCATCTACAATACGTCAAGACCAATCTGTCGATCGCACTAATTCCCGGTGGCTGCTGGGCTTATTGGCGATCGCTATTTTACTAGGCATCGGATTTCGAGGCTTTGAGCTCGATCGCAAACTTTACTGGCACGACGAAGCCTACACCTCGCTGCGGGCTGCTGGTTTCACCAGACAAGAAATCGACGACGAACTATTCCAAAACCGGATTGTTCCCGCGCCGGAATTACAAAAATATCAGCGCATTAAACCAGGAAGTACAGCAGCAGACACAATCCATTCTTTAGCACTAGAAGACCCACAGCATCCGCCTTTATACTTTCTGATGGCTCGCCTTTGGATGGAGGAATTTGGCAGTTCTCTGACAGCATCCCGTACTTTACCAGCACTATTAAGTTTGCTGTCCCTGCCTTTAATGTACGCTTTAGCTCAAGAACTTTTTGCCTCACGTTTAACGTCGTTATTAGCGACAGCGCTGTTAGCCTTATCTCCCTTTGATATCTTATTTGCTCAGACCGCAAGGCAGTATAGTTTACTGACAGTAACAGTTATTGGCAGTAGTTTGCTGCTGCTGAGAGCCTTGCGGTTGCAGCGTTGGAAAAATTGGGTGTTATATGGATTGTCGATCGCTCTTGGTTTATACACCCATCCTTTTTTCATCTTAACACTAATTGCACAGGGCATATTTGTCCTGTGTTACTGCCTGTTTTTTGCCAAGACCAAATTGCGAGGTCATGTAATTAATTCGCATTTTTTCTTGTCAGTAATAGGCGGCTTGATTCTTTATGCTCCTTGGATTTACGTCCTAGTAAGTAATCTGCAAAGAGCTTCAGATACTACAGATTGGACGCGAGTTGCTCCCGGATTACTTTATTTGGTCAAATTGTGGATTTTGAGTTTTACGGCGCTATTTTTTGACTTAGAGTTCGGTTTTTATAGTATTTGGACTTTTCTGGCTCGGCTGCCATTTTTGATTATAATTGTAGCAGGTATTTACCAAATATTTCACCGCACCAGCAGTGCCCATAGGTTATTTATTTTACTATCAATTTTTGTTCCTTTTTTGATGTTAGCCTTGCCGGATATAATCATCGGCGGTAAACGTTCTGCTGTGAGTCGTTATCTGATTTCCTGCTTTCCGGGAGTGCAGCTAGTGGTGGCTTATTTCCTCGCAAATAGCGTCAAAAATCGACAGCGGTTCTGGGAATTCATTTTAGCTGGGGTATTTACGGCAAGTATAGTATCTTGCGTTGTTAGCGCTTTTGCTGATACTTGGTGGAGCAAAGACGTGAGCTATTTTAATGCTGAAGTCGCCCAGAAGATTAATCAAGAGGCGATCGCTAATCGGTCAATCAAAGATACAATTGTAATTAGCGATCGCGGCAACGATTTTACGAATATGGGCGATTTGCTTTCTATGAGCTATTTGCTTGACAAAGACGTGCGGCTGATGTTAATGAGTCAGTCACCAGACCTGGAGATGCTGAACAAATATTCGGCTCCCCTGGTGTTTCGGCCTTCGGAAAAATTGCGATCGGCATTGAAGCGAAATCAACTGCGGTTAGAGCCTGTATTAGCGAACGCTAGACTTTTTAGAGTGCGGCGTTCCGCCTAGGATTTCGACAGTATCAATAGACATAAATAGTTATATAGATTAGCGGAATCAAACCTATGCAAGAGTTAAAAGATGTTGCGTCAGAATATGGCCAGCAATTTCGTAATCTTCAGAATGAATTGCGGGAAAATTGGCACAAAAACGAAGAATTCGACGGCGGAGATTGTGACATCATCGTCATTCCTTCTATCAGTTTAGATCGGCAAGAAATGCAGAAGGTTCCAGGTGCTTACCACTACGAAGAACGGCATTTGTTTTCGTTGATTCGTCTGCGAAATCCTCGCACGCGCCTGATTTATATTACTTCCGAGCCACTGCATCCAATGATCGTTGATTATTACTTGCAATTACTCCCCGGAATTCCTTTTTCACACGCGCGCGATCGGCTTTTGCTATTCTCTACTTACGATGCTTCTCCCAAATCCCTCACCCAGAAAATCTTAGAACGCCCCCGGTTGATGCAACGGATTCGCTCTTCCGTGCGGCCGAGGCAATCTTATATGGTTTGTTACAACTCCACCCCCTTAGAGCGGGAGTTATCTGTAAAGTTGGGAATTCCTTTGTGGGCAAGCGATCCAGATTTGCTCTACTGGGGAACAAAAAGTGGTAGCAGACAAATTTTTGAAGAAGCTGGTGTGCCTTATCCTGACGGTTCTGAGCTAGTTTGGAATGCGGCAGATTTAGCAGCAGCAGCAGCTCAACTGTGGGAACGCCAGCCCCATTTACAAAGAATCGTAATTAAGCTAAATGAGGGCTTTTCTGGGGAGGGAAATGCGATTTTAGAACTGAAATCCATCGCTCCTACAGCACTTGCGGAAAAAGCAAAAGTAATCCAGGATTGTTTCCCTAATTTGCGCTTTCAAGCAGCGGGAGAAAATTGGGAAAATTTCAGCAGTCGCATCCCCGAACTAGGGGCGATTGCCGAAGCATTTATCGAAGGAAAAGAAAAGCGATCGCCAAGCGTTCAAGGCAGAATTGTACCCAGTGGCGAAGTAGAAATTCTTTCAACCCATGACCAGATTTTAGGAGGTCCAGACGGTCAAATTTTCTTGGGTTGCCGATTTCCGGCGGACGAATCCTATCGCATAGCGTTGCAAGAATTCGGCAGAAAAATCGGGCGTAACTTGGCAGAAAAAGGTGCTTTAGAGCAATTTGGCATAGATTATGTGGCTGTGCGGCAAGATGACGGTCTATGGGATATTCAAGCAATTGAAATTAACTTACGAAAAGGTGGCACAACTCATCCTTTTATGGCGCTGAAGCTGTTAACAAATGGTCGTTATGAGGGTGCTACGGGTGCATTTTATAGTCAGCAGGGCCGTCCGAAATATTATGTGGCTTCTGATAATTTAAAAAAAGAGCGGTATCGGGGGTTGTTGCCGAATGATTTGATGGATATTATTGCGGATAATCAACTACACTTTGACAGCGGTACTGAAACTGGTACGGTGTTTCATTTAATGGGTTGTTTGTCGGAATATGGTAAATTGGGATTGACAAGTATTGGCAATTCTTCCCAAGAGGCAGAGGAAATTTATAATAAAGTTGTGAAAGTTCTCGATCGAGAAACTGCATCGGATTTGAGATTTGAAGGGGGTTCCAGTCAGTCAGCTTAAATGCCCTAATTTTTTAGGAAATCGGGCATTTAATCTAACTCGGAGTTGGCTAATTTGTAGGGGGATAAAGGGGCGAAGAGTCGATGGAACCTGTGCGATTGAGAGGCCAAAAACGCACAATTGCCCTACCAATAATATTGGGCTTGGGTACATAGCCCCAATAGTGACTGTCGCAGCTTTGGTTGCGGTTGTCCCCCAGCACCAAGTAAGAGTTTTGAGGTACTACTGCGGGCCCATAGGGATAATGGGGAATTTCTTCAATATATTTTTCCTGTAGGGGCTGCTTGTTGATATAAACTTTTCCCTCTCTGACTTCCACGCTGTCTCCTGGAAGTCCAATTACTCGCTTGATATAGGCATCTTTGATCGGCGGTGGCTGTCCCGTACACAAGCTGGCCGAGTCTGGAGGTGTAAATACGATAATATCTCCTCGGTGAGGATCTTGAAATCGATAGCTCACCTTATCGATAATTAAGCGATCGTTAATTTGCAAAGTGGGGAGCATCGAACCTGTGGGAATGTAACGAGCTTCGGCAACCAGAGTGCGGATGCCAAAGGCTAAGACTGCTGCTAAACCGATGGTCTTAATTCCTTCTATCCAAGGGTTTTCGGTGTCCTGGGGTGGTTTTTCGTCGCCTGACTTGTCTAAACGAGTCATAGAGTATTGTAGTGACTGAGCTGGATACCAATTTTGACACTCCCTGTCCGTCAATAGACAGGGATTATTCAATAATTTTACAGTATAAATTTACTAATATCAACAATTAGAATCAAAGAACTAAACAACTAATATTTTTTAAGTAAATTTATGTTTCTTAGTATTCAGTCAACTATTTTAAGTATAAAATGTTTCCCAGCTAGCAAGCTGTTTACTCAATTAATTGTATCTTATGGCTCCCACATCAAGTTTGTTGATCCGCCACGCTCGTATTCTTTTGCCCAATGGTGAGTTTTTGCTAGGGGACGTGCAAATCTGCGATGGCAAAATAGTCGGAGTTGCTGCTGAAATTGTCGCATCGGGCGATCGAGAAATAGACGCGAGCGGTTTAACTTTGTTACCGGGAGTAATTGACCCCCAGGTACACTTCCGCGAACCGGGTTTGGAACACAAGGAAGATTTGTTTACGGCTAGCTGTGCTTGCGCTAAAGGGGGTGTTACCTCGTTTTTGGAAATGCCGAATACGCGACCTCTGACCACCACTCAAGCTGCTTTAGATGATAAATTGCGCCGCGCCGCCGAGAAGTGTTTGGTGAATTATGGCTTTTTTATTGGAGCAACGGCTGAAATTTTACCCGATTTATTGAGCGCCAATCCAACATCTGGAATTAAAGTTTTCATGGGTTCGATGCACGGCGACTTATTGATGGATGACGCAGCAGTGTTAGAGGCGATTTTTGCTAAGGGCGATCGGCTAATTGCTGTACACGCCGAAGACCAAGCTAGAATTAATCAGCGTCGTCAGGAATTTGCGGGGATTTCTGATGTGGCTATTCATTCACAAATTCAAGACAATCAAGCTGCTTTGTTAGCTACTCAGCTAGCTGTGAAACTTTCTCAGAAATATCAGCGCCGTCTGCATATTCTGCATCTATCTACCGGAGAAGAAGCGGAGTTTTTGCGCCAAGAAAAACCGAGTTGGGTGACAGCAGAAGTGACACCACAGCATTTGTTGTTAAATAGCAGCGCCTATGAAACCATTGGTAGTTTAGCTCAAATGAATCCGCCACTTCGCGAGCCCCGTGATAATGAAATACTTTGGCAAGCTTTACTCGACGGCGTAATTGATTTTATCGCCACGGATCACGCGCCACACACCTTAGCCGAAAAAGCTCAAACTTATCCAAATACACCGTCAGGAATGCCCGGTGTTGAAACTTCTTTGCCTTTGATGCTGACCGAAGCTATGAAGGGAAGGTGTACAGTTGCTCAAGTTGCTAATTGGATGTCAACGGCAGTTGCTAAGGCTTATAAGATTCCGAATAAGGGTAAAATAGCCTCTGGTTTTGATGCGGATTTGGTATTAGTAGATTTAGAGAATTATCGCCCGGTTGTGCGAGAAGAAATGGCGAGTAAATGTGGCTGGAGTCCCTTTGAAGGTTGGAATTTGACTGGCTGGCCTGTGGTGACAGTTGTGGGAGGAAAAGTGGTTTTTGAGAATGGGAAATTGGATACAAATGTGAGGGGAAAAGCCTTGACATTTGACGCAGATATGTAGGGGAGAAGCATTCGGAAGACAATCGATGAAGGATACGCAAAGTATGGTGCCCGAATGCAACGCCTGGCCCCAAGCAAAAATCCCGATTCAGAATTCCCCATCGTGGTTTACCTGTGGGTTTGGGCGAAGCATTTGGGCCATTATTCACCTAGGCCATATAGGATTTTTCGCCCAAATGCTTCGCCCCTACGGGTGATGGAATCCGGAATAGATACTTGGCAATTGACATCATCTAAAATAGTTTGATAAAATCCTCTTACCTGTGGGGTTTGGGCGAAGCATTTGGGTCATTATTTACCTAGGGCTTGCTGAATATATCGATCGCACTTGACGTAGCGAAAGGTTATGCCATGGTGCGATCGAGAGTTAAATGCAAAAAAAACAGGTAAAATAGATCGAAACCCGTGCATCACCACCTGCGATCGTGTACAAGAAAGCTGAGCTTGCTCTCCTCCCAGCCTTAGACTTTTATTGCAATTACTTTTTTGGTCATGAACCTTGCTACCTGGTGGCGCCGGGTTTTTTGTGTGTTTTTATGTCTATTTGGAAACAGAACACCTGTTTTTGGGTTGAAGATAATCTCCCCTTATAATTGGAGTGGATTAAGACACAAAAGACTTATATTAAATCGAGCTTGAATATATCGATCGCTCCTACTCTTACTTTGCGATCTATTATTCAGCAAACCCTAAGTAACCAATAAAATCATGTAAGTATATTAGCACCATAATTATGACATCAATAAAACCTTGGCATTGGCGAAAACTTCCCCTAAATCAACGCAGTGGCTCGGAGATTTTTCAGGCTTTATTTCTGATTAGTAAAACCGCAGACTCTACAGACTCAATCTCGGATTTACCGCATCAAGATATGGCGGTTTTACTAGAAAGTCCAGTTACATCTACGAGTAGCTTGGCACGATATTCTATTTGTGCTGGTTCTCCCCGGATAATTGATGGTCAATCTCAACTATGGACACCGCCTGTAGGTGAAATTTTACCTTTTTTACGGGTGCTTCTCCATAATCAAAAGCAAAATTTAGAATTGAATGTGCCGCCGTCGATTCCTTTTAGTGGGGGTTGGTTGGGATGGCTTGGTTATGATTTAGCATGGGAAATTGAGCAACTACCCCAAATTAATCCCGATCCGCTGCCTTTCCCCGTTAGTTGTTGGTATGAACCAGCATCTTTTGCTGTCTTAGATCATCAAGAACAATGTCTCTGGTTAGCGGCAAGTGAAAATTATGAACTTGATGTTATGGAGCATTGTCTAGAGCAAATAGCAGAAACCAAAATATATGAAAACTCAGCTAAATATCCAAATAATCATGGTATTTATAATTTAGGATTGTCTAAAAATGAGTATGAGAAAATAGTAAAAACTGCTCAAAGATATATTGAGGCTGGTGATATTTTTCAAGCTAATTTGTCGGTAAGGTTTGAAGCTAGTACGGATTGTGACAGTTGGTCTATCTATCGCGCTTTGCAGCAGATTAATCCTTCTCCTTTTGCGAGTTATTGGCAAACTCCTTGGGGTGATATCGTTAGTTGTTCGCCGGAGAGACTTGTGCAATTATCAGGTAATAAAGTTGATACTCGACCGATCGCAGGAACGCGCCCACGGGGTTTAACTTCTATTCAAGATGACCAGTTAGCACAGGATTTAGTGGAGAATGTTAAGGAAATAGCCGAACATATTATGCTGGTGGATTTAGAGCGTAATGATATCGGGAGAGTGTGTGAATGGGGGTCTGTACAAGTTAATGAGTTTCTGACGGTTGAGCGCTATAGTCATGTGATGCACCTGGTTAGTAATGTGATTGGTAAATTAAGAGCAGATTGTGATGCGATCGACTTAATTCGAGCAGTATTTCCGGGGGGTACGATTACGGGTTGTCCGAAGGTGCGTTGTCTGGAAATCATTGAAGAGTTGGAACCAGTGAAACGTAGTTTGTTTTATGGTTCCTGTGGTTATTTGGACTGGCGGGGTAATTTGGATTTAAATATTTTGATTCGTACTCTTTTATATGCGCCAAAAAGTGATGGTAATTCGGGGGGAACTGTTTGGGGGCAGGTGGGTGCGGGTATTGTGGCTGATAGTGATCCTGAAAGGGAATGGCTGGAGTCGCTTCAGAAGGCGCAAGCTCAAATTAGTGCTTTGGGATTAGCAATTAGCAATTAGAGGGAGAGGGGATTCCGCAGTTCGATATTTTCGTAAAAAACCTGGTTTCTGCTGACCCGATTAAGATTGATAATTTTATCAGTTTTTGTTTCTGGTTTTGTTGATTATATATTCTCTGATTACTGGCAAGATTGTGAAGTGCGATCGCCCATTTCGTTTTACTGTTTCAACTAATGACCTGCGCCCTAAAGATTGGATGACTTTCAATACTTCTGGCGGTGATAGTTGCAGGTTTTCTGGTATTTTTGAGATGTCGGCTGGTTCGGATGTACTTGCTAGCCAACCCATAACTTTTTGTTCTGATGCGGTTAGGCGATCGCACTGCTGCTCCAATAGTGATTCTAAGTCACCTAAGAATAGGGTATCATAGGAGAGGAATTCAGAAACGCTGCCGCCGAATAAGTCTTGAATCATAGTTGCAACTATATTTAACCATAAGGGATTGCCTCGGTAAAGGTCGATTAGTTCTGACCATTTCTCCGGTTCTGCTAAACCTTTTTCTCTGAATATTTCTTGTGCTTCGGGGCCTAAACCGTTGAGTTGCAGGGATTTACAGGGGCGGTTTTCGCCTTCTAAGGCGGCGATTTCTCTGGGTTTTTCCCAACTCAGGAGGATTAGGCAACTGTTGTGGGATGATTCTGCTATTTGTTTAAAGAATGCGCCGTAATTTTCATAGCGTGGTTGGTAATTTCCGGCGAGTTGTTGGCTGCTGAAGATTGTTTGGATATCATCGAGGATGATCAGACAGCGGTGCGATCGTAAATATTCTAGTAGGGGCAATCCCCCCGTGGTTGCCCTTTCTTCGGGGGCTGGCACGGAGGGGGCGGGCACGGGGGCACCGCCCCTACAGGATTGAATTAAGTCGGTTTGGAGTGATGCCAGCGGTGGAGAGTTGCGGAGAGTTCGCCAGATGATGCGATCGAATTCGTGTTGAATTTGTGGGATTAGTTGGAGTGTAAGGGCGGTTTTGCCAATACCGGATAAGCCTAAGATGGTGATGAGGCGGGTGCGGCCCAAAATCCAGTTTTCGAGGGTGGTGAGTTCGGATGTGCGGTTATAGAATAGGTTGGGTTCTGGTGCGTCGGATAAGTCTAAATGTATTTTAGGTTCGGAATTGCTTGTTTTTTCGTGAAATTTATCCTTGTCTTGCGGTTCAGATTGTGAGGCTTCTGGGGAGTGCAAACTTTCAGCAGAGATGTTGCCAATATGGATACAGCCATTCCCGACGAGTGAGACATTAGAAACTTGTAAATTTTCCAGCTTTGCTCTAAAATTTGCTTTACATACTTGTTCCTCACCTAATGCAACTGATAGAAGTTTCCATAATTTAAAGCCAACTTCTTTAATGTATTTCTCTGAACGGTTGTGATGCTGTGCAATTTCCTTATATTTTTGATTGTTCCAAGCGCCACGTAGTATAGCTTTTTGCAGACTATCTAAGTGTTTTCCCGTAGTAGTCAAAGCTAGATGGTCTACAAATTCTAAAGCTTCTTCAACGTCCATCGGTTAGTCAGATGCGAGTGTTTGACCTGATTGTAACCTAAGTAGGCATAACTTTTTAAAACTTGACCACCTAAATATGACTTTTTATGACCTAGTTGGGAGGGAAAAAAACTACTAAACATGGCTTTATCTGGCTTGACAAGATTTAGTATGTAGGGGAAAATCGATAATAAGAATAAGGAGGATCTTTTACCGCCCGTGTCTTATCGTTCTATTTGTAGATTTTTGTAAATTTAAGCCCCACCCCCCACCTCAACTATTTTAGATGTTTACAAGGAGAGGAATTTGAACCATGTTTTCCCCAATTCCCTTAACTCCCATGTTGCTTAATCCCGATGATTCGCAAGATGGGAATACTTCACAGGATTCTGGACATCACGATCATACACATGATCATACAGATGTAAACACATCCCATAACCTAGACGACAATAATGGCGATCGTAAGGCTATTGATGACTATTATGGTAATATTGATGAGTCTAGCTATAACTCTAGCTATAACATAGATCAGGGCGATCGCTATGGCTATAATGACTATTCTCAATATTTAGTTCAACCTGATAATAATTATCAATCTACAGATTGCTATAGTGACCCACAACCGGAAGGAATAGATTACCAAGAATCTAGCTGTGATTACGATTGTGATTACAGTGATTATGGTCGAGGTAATGATAATTATTCTTCTGATTAATTTAGGTAATTGATTAACTTGAACTTAACAATTTTACTACGCGAAAATGGAGTAATTTAAAAATGGGATACGATCCTTTAACTCTAGCCTTAACTTATGGAGCTTTTACTTTAGGTAATAATATTTTAAATATTGTTAATCAGAAAGATGAAGCTGAAAAACGCCGAAACTTTGACCGAGAGATGACAACTTATAGGGCGTATTTAGACCTAAAAAATCAAAGCATTTTAGCAAAAAATAATCATGCCTATCGCTTAGTTGAACAGATGATGGGTCATGAATATACAAAAGTTTTAGAAAATATTAGATTTGAGAACAATATTAAAACTCAAATTGTTACTGCTACTATTAATCGTCAATCAAAACAATTAGATCAATGGGAAAAAGATCATCCTTTTGATAGCCCTATCAATGATACTAATACCCTTAAGTCGCAATATCAAAATCATGGAATGCCTATAATGTTAATTGCACCTTTTCATGATGATACTATTCCAGATAGAGGCAATGATGAGGGTGGGTTTATTGACTATCAAACAGCTAATTATATAGGCTTTCAAGAAGCAAGATGGTTAGAAGGACTTATTCCCAAAGATGGCTATTTTAAGCGTCCTTTAAGACGTAGAGATAAAGATTTAGATATTCTTTATTCCGACTTAAATGAGCTTCCTATTATTATCGTATGGGGTGTTATTCAACAAAGGAAAAGAGTGCATCTGCAAATAACTCATTGGAACATTTTACCGGGGACTCAAGGGTTATATATAAAAGATTCAATTGGGTGTTTTGATGTTCCATTATTACAACCAGAAAACAATAAGAATGAACTCCTTGAATTACAAGATTTAGTTGCTCAAGAAGCGGTTGTTTCTGTGGGTCTTTTAGGTGATGTTTATCATTTAGTTCAAAATCCAGAGCATAAACGTCCTCGGTTACAGAAATACAATATTCAAGATCGAGAAAGATTAAAACTATTAGCCCAACATTTTCGTTCTTATTATCAGCTTCTTGGCGAAAATGAACCAGATATTGAGCCTTTTTTATTGCTTGATTCAGCAGTGATGTTTGCTGAAATCAACTTTAAACAAGAAGCTTTAAATGATGTTAAATCAGCATTAAAAAGCTGGTGTGATCAGAAAAATTTACACCCAGAAATTGCGATCAATGAAAATTTGATTTCTAATGTTTATCTTTCTAAAGATGATTTAGATTTCTTAATTGAATTGGGTAAAGTATATTTAGCTTTAGGAGATCAACGTAAAGCTTCAGAAGTTGTTCGCTTAACAGAAAAATTAGAACTAACTCAACAGAAATTATTGCAAAATCAAAATTTAAGTGGAATTGTTTTAGGCAAAAATAACAATACAGAATACTACAATTTAGTTGCTATAAAGCCTAATTCTGGAAGTTCTCAACCCGTACAGTGGAAACATCAAAAATGTAACAACAATCTTCAAATAGGCAACAATGCACATATTTTTTGTCCTTACTGTAAATTTAGTCGCTTTGTATTAGATTGGTACATTGCTGATAATAATCATCTTTCAGAAATAGCTATCGGTAAAAGGCTAGATAAATCTTCTGCTGTGTCTTTTGCGGGTGAAATTGTTCCTTATTCTAGTATGAATTGGATGTCTCAATTTTTAAGCTATCTTAACTAATTATCGAGGAAAAATTTATGGAAGGAAAAGTATCTGTTTATGAATCTGATCATCAAGGGCTTAATCTTGCTATGATTCCTAAACTCAATTATAAACTTTACGAAGTTGATGAAAATCAACCAGTTTATATTGAGATACTCAACCATAATAACAACACTAAAGTTTATGCTCGTGCTTGGTATGATGATTCAAATGATGATGATATATCAACATCAAACAACGGAATATCAAGAGTAAAACTGGAAAAATCACTAATGGCAACTTGTTTACTTAATGAAGGTGATACAGTCGAAATCAAAGAGGTAAAAATCTCAGAAATTCAATCAATTATTAACTTAGAATTAGAGATTATTGGTGATTCTTTTGCTAAAATTCAAACTCAGCAAGACTTAGAAATTCTTAAAAATAAAATTTTAGGTAGTGATTTACTTCTAGCTCCAGAAACTCGGTTTATTATTCCCTTGCGGTTGTCTGGAGTTGTGCATTCTATTCTTTGTCATGTTGTTAGAGTACAACCTGATAATTGTCCAGTCAAATGTAATCAAAAAACTACGATTTTTTTTAGAGGGTTATCTATTAAAACTGAGGAGCAATCAATCTCTTTTGAAAATAATGTGGGAGGACTAAAAAAACAAATTATTCAGTTACGAGAGATGGTTCAATTACCGATAGAAAACCCCGATATATTCTTAGCAATGGGTATTGAACCACCTAAAGGAGTTCTTTTACACGGACATCCGGGAAATGGTAAGACTTTACTAGCAAGAACTATTGCTCAGTCCATCAATGCCCATTTTTACATTATTAATGGACCTGAAGTAATGTCTAAGTTTACTGGAGAAGCTGAACGCAAAATAAGAGAGGTTTTTGAAAAAGCTCGTCAAAATTCTCCTGCTATTATTTTTATTGATGAAATTGATGCGATTGGAGGTAAACGAGATTCTTTTGCAATGGAGTATGAAGTTAAAATTGTGGCTCAATTACTTTGTTTAATGGATGGTTTAGATAATCGAGGCAATGTAGTTGTTATTGCGGCTACAAATCGTCCTCATGCTTTAGACCCTGCTTTAAGAAGACCGGGTAGATTTGATCGTGAAATTGAGGTTAATTTACCTAATGAAGAAGATAGATTAGAAATTCTCAAAGTTCACACTCGAAAAATGCAGTTAGCTGAGGATGTGAACTTAAAGTATTGGGCAAGTAAAACCACAGGTTATACGGGTGCAGATTTAGCAGGATTAGCGAAGGAATCAGCGATGCGTTGTCTCCGTCGTACACATGAACTTTCGGAAGATGGTCATTATCACAAAATAGGTGAAAGCTCGATTACTAATGATGATTTTTTGAATGCTTTTAAAGAGTTACAACCTACTAATTTAAGAGACTTGCCTATTCAATCTGAACCTTTAGGTTGGGATGAAATTATTGGGTTGACTTCAATTAAAGAACAGTTACAAAGTCTAATTGAACCTTCTTTAGCAGACCCAATTCGCTTAAAAAATTTGGGATTAAATGCTCCTCCGGGTATTTTATTAGAAGGCTCATCTCGCTCAGGGAAAAAGACTTTAATTCTCGCTGTAGCGAAAAAATTAAATCTGCAATGTATTACCGTTAGAGCCTTAGATTTTGTTAATCAGAATTATCATCGTCAGGGACAAACTTTAGCGGACATATTTCGTAAAGTTCGTTTATCTTCTCCCTCAATTCTTTTGATTGACAAGATTGATACTGTTTTTGCAGTACAAATGCAACAAACCATTGAAAGTTTATTATTTGCGGAGGAATTAGTTGATGAAATTCGGCGAAATCGGCTTTATGACAACATTTTTATTGTGGCTACTACCCGCAATCAAGAAGATTTACCACCGATTTTATTAGAACCTTCTGTCTTTAGTCATGTACTGAAAATGCCTATCCCAACTTTTGAAGAATGCGAATTAATTATCCGTTCTAAATTAGGCAATTTCTTTTCTGATGAAAATGACTACAGAGAATTAGCCAAATCGGTGACAGGTTTAAATAGTGGGGAGGTGATTTATGTATGTGAAGAATGTCTAAGACGTTCAATCAGGGCTAGTTTAGAGTTTCAAGATCAAATGTCTGCGGGTTTTAAACAAGTAGTTCAATTACTCAAAGAAACTAAGTCTAATTCAGTCACAAATCAATCCAATCATCAATAAATTTAGGAGTTTACTATGACTTACCGAGATGGAAAAGGGAAAAAATCTCAACAGCAACAGGATCATCAACAACCTAGAGGACCAGAACCAGCACCGCCAAATCCCTATCAAGGCGAATTACAAGGGGCTGATGATACTTGGGAAAGGGTTTTATGTGCGATGGAACGTTTAGAATATTTAGTAGATCAACGCTCTCCCCAACGTTCTGCTATTCGATCAGAGATAGATCGTCATCGGGATCGAGATCAAATTCAGGTGACAGTATTTCACGCTCAAGCCGAAGTTGATCTTCAAATTAAATGTTTCTGGTATGCAGTTTCTACTGTTCGTGGTGCTCAAATTACCCATCACTTCTTAACGGATTTTCTCTGTTGGTTAGGAGGACGAGAACAAATGCAATTACCTTTAACATTGGTAGATGAATATGCGATTGGGACGATTAATTGTATTCTTGGTGAACAAATGGAAAGGTTAGGTTTACCAGAACTTCCGCCAGAAGAAGTTGCCCGTTATTCACTACAACAGACAGAATCACGTGACCAACAAAATCAGCAGGGTTATGTTGATCCTAATCGGAATCTGTCTTCATATCCTCAATCTTATGGAGAAAACATTCAGTCTTCTCAGCCTAATCAACAGCCTAATTCTCAGAAACTCATACCTAAATGGATGCAAGATGCTATTGGATGGATGACTCAAGGAATGGATGAGATCGAAAAATTATATGATCATTTCCGCCGTAATCCTGATGAAAAAGCGATTTTGCACCAGCACCAAAGAGGTTCTTTAAATCAAGGATTAGAACGATTAGCAAAAATTGCGGAAGCATCACAACAAACGTCTTGGTTTAACCGTTTTGTTAAAGAATGGCAATCCCGTTTTCACAATCAGCGTTAAACACTTGTAACGACAATAACAACAATCTCCAAAATTGAAATATTGTTATTTTCCAATAATAGTTTTTAGCTTTTTTGGAGATATCTAAATCTTTTTGTAACATCAATTTTTGAGGATAAAATATGGCTACTTACTACGATTTATATGCACCTTGTCCTGCCTGTTTAAAAGATGGTAAATATACCACTGCTTTTTATTGGCAACATGATAACTGTGGTTCTCGATTACAAATTGGTGACGATGCTTATTTAAAGTGCTATTCTGGTCATTCAGATCACATTAGAAACTGGCGATTTGCTTGTACCAATCATGAGCTTGAATATCGTTCTACAACGGCTGCTCATTTTGCTAAAGCTATTTCTGTAGCTGGACAATTAGCTGATGTAGGAGGCATTATCTGGTTTGGTACACTTATAAAAAACATGGGTACTGATTGGTAAATATATATATATCAGTTTTTGAGCAACTTTATTTGTAGATTAGAAGCAAAAAATATTGTTTCTAATCTAATCTAATTTAATCAATTTAATTACTGAGGTAATATGGCTATTTATTACGATTTAAAAATACCTTGTCCTGCTTGTATTGCTAAAGGCGGTTTAGGTGGTTATCCTTCTCAATGGTATCATAGCAACTGTGGTGGTAAATTACAAATAGGTGATGATGCTTATTTGAGATGTATTGGTTGTTGGCATAAAGAACATATTAGACATTGGCAATATTCTTGTGAAACTCATGAAACTATTTACCGCCCAACTAGAGCAGGTAGTTTTGCTAAAGCTGTCTCTATGGCAGCACACTTAACTGGAACAGCAGGTATAATATGGATGATTAGACTTGTAGATAATATGGGAGATTGGTAATTATTATGCAACTAAAAAGACATACTTGCAATCTTTGTGGAGGCAGTTGTAATACTCCTTGTCCACACTGTAATGGACAGGGAGGATATTACAGTGGCAGTCATTTAGGGGAATATCATAGAGATCACCATGATGTACCTCATGGAGATACATTATGGATGCCTTGTAGTTATTGTCATGGTGGTCGTACAATAAGTTGTTACCGATGTCATGGTCTTGGTACTATTGAAGTTTATGAATAAACAATAATGTTTTCTCAATCTTTTCTAATTCAAATTGCATACAAACATGAACTATCTCCAGAGCAAGAAGAAGTATTGTTGATTCCCAAAGTGACAACCCTTATGAAAAAGCCCATTTGATTGAAGTGGATTTTTTAAATTTATTCAACATTTCCAGAACCAATGGCTTCAGAAATTGAATTAAATCCTTTCGCCTCAAATCTGGTTAATATACAAGAGTAAGCTTTGGAGAGAGTGCTTGAAACTGCCCAATTATGAAAGAGCAGTCGTTCCTGAAAAGAAAGTTACCGAATATCTGCTCTCACTAACCCACCGCGACGGAAAAAGCAAAGCAAAATTTTTTTTACGGTTTGGCTTTTCAGTTGATGCTTGGGAAATCATGGCAACTGCCTTGGTGCGTCATGCCGCTGACCATGAATTAGCTAAAATTGAAGAGTCTCCTTTTGGTACTCGGTACGTTATTGAAGGAGAAATGCTAGCAGCAGATGGCAGAAAACCCTTTGTGCGTTCTGTTTGGTTTATTGAAACCGGAGGCGACATTCCCCGGCTAGTAAGTGCCTATCCACCAGATTAAAAAAGAAAATGATTCAAGAACTTGATAGCGTTGTTTTAACAATTGATATCCCAGAACAAAACTTAAGCCAAGGCGATATTGGCACTGTTGTTTTAGTACATCAAGGTGGCGTAGGATATGAAGTAGAATTTGTTACCTTGACTGGGAAAACAGTAGCTATTATCTCACTCTTTAGTTCACAAGTCCGTCTCATAGGTGATAGAGAAATTGCTCACGCCCGGATGCTAGCTTGAAAATTATCTAACCGGAAAGCTATTTTTATGGGCAAGAGATCGCCCCTCTTTCCCCTATACTTGTAAAAGTTTTCCATCTGAGATAAACTATGAAATAGAAACCAAGCAACCTCCGAAGGAGGATAAAACAATGTCAGAAAGAGAACTATTGATTCGTGAGATTGCCCAAACACCTGATACTTTAGTGACAGAACTTTTGAATTTCTTGCTATTCATTAAATCCAGAAAAATTCAAAATGATTTTCAAAACCCTAATTCAGAAAATTCCGATCTTCCATCTTTCTTGAATTTCATAGATCTAATTAATTCTGAAACGCCAGCAGAAGAGAATGCACAGCTACCCATAGACTTATCAAAAAATCTAGATAGCTACTTGTATGGCTCACCCAAGGAAGAATAATGAGAAAAGTTTTTGCTGATACAGGTTATTGGATTGCTTTACTCAATCCCGATGATGCTCTACATCAAAAAGCTCGAAATCTCACAATTTCTCTAAAAAATGTACCCATTGTTACCAGTGAAATGGTATTTACTGAATTACTAAATGCCTTTTCAGGAAGGGGGGCTTTTTATAGACAAAAAGCCGTTAATTTTATCAATCACTCCTTTGATAATCCTGAAATTGAAGTAGTCAGTCAAACAAATGAACTCTTTAAAAACGCACTTGAGCTATATAATAGCCGACTAGATCAAGCATGGAGTCATACAGATTGCACATCATTTCAAATTATGCAACAACAAAATATATTAGAAGCACTCGCCTATGATAAACATTTTGAACAAGCTGGATTTGTTGCTTTGTTGCGTATAATATTGTATGGTGCGTCAGCCCGCAGCGTTTCCCTTGCCTCATAAGCAATCGAGCTGACGCACCCTACAGACCTCCTATCGTTCTACCCAACCTATTTTCATTTAAAATATTGGCTGGCGAAAGTCAAGCGTTTAACCCTAGAAAAAAAGGCGATTTTTTTAGGTTCAATCAAATAAAATTTACTTGATATTTCCAGAACCAATGGCTTCAGAAATTGAATTAAATCCGTTTTCTTCTAACTTGTTTAGCAATCCTTGGAGAATGCGGCGCACCATCCAAGGGCCTTCATAAACCCAACCGGTGTAGACTTGAATTAGAGTTGCACCGGCGGCAATTTTTTCCCAAGCGTCGTCGGCGGTGAAAATGCCTCCAACGCCAATTATGGGCAATTTTCCTGCTGTTTGCTGCCAGATAAATCGGATTACTTCTGTTGAACGTTGCTGCACGGGAAGGCCGCTAATGCCGCCGGATTCTTCGCTGATTGGTTTGCCGGTTTCTCGCAATGTTTGTGTTTTCAATCCGTCGCGGCGGATGGTGGTGTTTGTGGCGATAATTCCTGCTAGTTGGTAGGTTTTTGCTAAGTCGAGGATGGATTCGATCGCCTCCCATTCTAAATCAGGGGCAATCTTGACTAAAATAGGTTTAATGCCCTGATTTTGTTGTTGCAAAATGTCTAATATTGTGCTGAGCTGAGCGGCATCTTGGAGCGATCGCAATCCAGGAGTATTGGGGGAAGAAACATTCACCACAAAATAGTCTCCCCAATCAACCAAGAGCTTAAAACTCTCCAAATAATCTGTTGATGCCTGCTCTAAGGGTGTTACCTTAGATTTACCGAGATTAATCCCCAAGGGGAATGGGGAGTCTGGGCTGGGGTATGAGTGGTCTAATTTCCCCCTGTTGTATGCAGCCTGAAAGCGGGAAGCCATGGCTTGAGCGCCTTGATTGTTAAATCCCATGCGATTGAGGGCTGCACTGTCGTCTGTCAAGCGAAACAAGCGAGGCTGGGGGTTTCCGGGCTGTGGTTGCCAAGTAACCGTGCCGAGTTCGGCAAAACCAAAGCCAAATTTTGTCCAGATGTTAGCAGCTACGCCATTTTTATCAAATCCGGCGGCTAAGCCAACAGGGTTTTGGAAGTTCAGTCCCCAAAGTGATTGTTCTAGGCGGGAATCTTGCAGTCGAAAAGATTGGTGGAATTGGTCTAAAATTCGACTGGTTGCGGGGTTGGACTGGGTGCGATCGGCTAATTCGAGAATTTGCAGGGTGCGGTTGTGTAGCCATTCGGCATCGGCTTTAAATAGGGAAAACAAAAGTGGTCGCAGGCCAAATTGATAAATATCCAATGACTTATCCTAGATAATTAAATAAGAAAAAATAATTTTGACAATTTAGATTATAGTGGATGGTCTTGCGAATTTTATTTTAATTCTTAATTTTGATTTTGACAAAGTTTTAGGGGCGCTTGGAAATGAACCACCAGCAAAGACCGAAGGATTCAGACCAACAAATTGTACATTTGGAGCGAGTTCTCCAGACTCTGCGAGAAGATGAGAATGTTGAGGTGCTGCTTGCGACAACTCTCTCATATTTGCAAACAGAATTCGACTGGCGATTAATTTGGATTGGATTGTACGATCGCGCTGGGCATAGACTGTTTGGCAAAGGTGGAATGACGCCTAACGGTGACTTGTCTTTTCTGAAACAGCGATTTATTTTGAATCCGGGAGATTTGCTAGAACAAGTTGTAATTCAGCTTCGGCCTGTGGTAGTGCCGGATTTGCGGGAGGAAAACAGAGCGGGAGAATGGCGTTCCTGGGCTCAAAATTTCAATATTCAAGGGGCTGTTTTGTTTCCGCTGCGTTATAAAGACCGATGTTATGGGGTAATTTTGCTGGGTTCCGATGAGTGGGGAAGCTCGCTTTCGTCGGCGGAAAAAACGCAACTGACGATTGTATTTGGAGCGTTAGCAACCGCTCTTTATCAAATAGAAAAAGACTGGCAGCGCACTTTGACCAAGCGCCCCGATGAGTCACTGATCGCACTGATTTCGCAATTGCGGGAATTGCGATCGCTAGACCAATATTTGCAAACAGTAGTCGAACACAGCCATGAATTTATCGAGCCGACAAGGACTAATGTTTATTGGTTCGAGCGAGAGCGGCGCTATTTTTGGCGGAGAGTCAGCAATCGCCAAGTGGCTCCGGGTTTGGGCGGGCTCAAACGACCGGCTTCTGGTATCACTGTCCAAGACTTGGGAGGGTTTTATCAGGCCTTGGCAAAGGAACAAATCGTGTGGATCGGAGAATCCCATAGTTCTCTCAAAAGCGAACTTACCGGGCGGTTGATGCAGCAAATTCGGGCGCGATCGCTCCTGGCGGCACCAATTGTGTTAGAGGGGGAATTGCTGGGATTTCTGGCTGTGGAAGCGAGCGAACCGCGGATTTGGCAAGAACATGAAAAAAATTACCTGCGGGGAGTGGGGCAGTTGGTGGCTCTGACGGTGCCGTTGTCGGAGATGGAAGGGCGGATTCAGCAAACGGAGATCGATCGAGATTTAACAGCGGGCATAGCTCGCGCCATCTACAGCGATGCTGACTGGGAAACGACTCTGAAAAATACGGCGGCTCAACTTTGTGGGCGGCTCAACTGCGAATACTTTCTGCTGCTGCTGTACGAGGAAGAACTGGATCGGTATGAAATTGTGTGCCAAAATCTGCCCCGTCACCGCAGAGCAGTGCCATCACCGCTTAAGGCTCTTGACTTGGTGGATTTGCGGCTGCTGGAGAACGGTGTCGAAACAGTGGCCATTGAAAATTGGGAGGAAGACGGGCGATTGGGGGCTTGGCGGGAAGTGCTGACAGAAGCGGGTGTACGCTCGCTGTTGGCGCTGAGCACGCGGGGTAAGAAGTCGGAGGACAGAAGTTCGAGGGTACAAGCAGAACACTCGAATCTCCAATCTCCCATCCCAAATTCCCATTCGATAGAGGGTTTGTTGGTTGTCGGGCACAGTGCTACTCGGAATTGGAGTCGATCGGAGCGAGAATTAGTTCAAGTTGTCAGTCAACAGCTAGGGCTGATTCTGCACCAGTGGCAGCAGAGTTCGGAACTGGATAAGTACCAACAATTCTACCGAGGACTCAAATCAGGCTTAGCTGCTTTAGAAACTCCCCTGGAATACTCTCCCGAACAGATATCGACCTTATCACCGCCGATTTTGCGAGACTTGCCGCGACAAAAACTAGAGTACAACTTTGCTCAATACGTTGCTCAGACGGTTTCGTGTCCTTTAGTGGCGGTAATTACTTGGAATTCTCACCAAGAGGAAGCTTTGATTGTGACGGTGGCGGCGAATCCGGTATTTGCCCTCAATCCCGAAGCAGCGATTCCCGTCAAAACTGATTTTTTGATTCAACAAGTTGTCGCTGCTGGGGGGGTGGTGCAACACAGTATGAGTGAATTGCCGCTGGCCACTAAGCGGTGGCTGCGCAGTCCGGGTATTGGGGAGATGATGGCGGTGGCGCTGCGGACTGCGCCGGAACACGAGCCGACGGGTATCTTATTGGTGGCGGATGCTGGGGGGCGTCGGTGGTCGGAGTTATCGGTGAATTTACTTGGTCAGATGGCTTCTCATTTGGCTTGGTGGCGTCGGTATTTGGCGGTGCAGTCTGTGTGTTCGTTGCAGCGCTCGGATCTGGAGTTGCTCAATTGGTATAAGCAGCGGCGTTTTGAGGAGTTTTACCGGATTGTGGGAACGGGGGTGAAGGAGTTGGGGGAGTTGAGTCAGTCGATTTTGCAGTCTGGGAAAGAACAAAAGGATGCTCTTAAAAGTTTGCGCTACCAGCAGGTTTTGCGTCAGATTGGTAATGCTTTGGGGTCGATTCATTTGGTTTTGAAGCAGGAACAGTGGCGGCCGCAATTTGGATTGGATGCGGTGCCGGTGGGTGCTTGGTTGAAGCGATCGCTCGATCGGGCTGCTCCTCTGATTAAGCAGTTAGAAATTTTGTTGGAAGTCAACCGGGAGACTTCGGTTTCGCTACCACCGGGTAAGACTTTGGGCGTTCGGGGGGACAGTATCAAGCTGGATTTGGTGCTGTGGGAATTGCTGGCGGCTGCTTGTCGGCGATCGTCCGTTGGGGGAAAAATTGAGGTTCGCTATCAGATTGTCGCGGCCGATTTGCTGGAGTTGTCTGTGAGCGATCGCGGTGGGTTCGATCCACAATTAATTGCTATCTTCAATGGTATGTCTGCGCCGAATATTTTAGGTGATGCTAATTTTAATCAGCCGATGTTTCAAGTTTTATTGAGTTGTCAGCGGGCGGTGCGGTTGATGGGGGGAAATCTGTCTATGGAAATTTTAGATCGTAATTTGGTTGTAGCTCGGTTGGTGTTACCGCTAGCTAGTCTTTAAGATCTATGTTCGCCCCCTGATGAATTTATGAGTTGGATCGGCTCGATCGCCCTTTTTGCTACTTTTTGGGTTTCGTCCGCCACCCTGTGATGCCTGCTGCCAACAGGGCGATCGCGCCACTGAGCAAAAATGAAAATACAAAGGGATGCCACAGGATTAAGGGTGCGGGGACATGATTTTGTTCTAGAGTCTCGAACAGTTTGTCTGTGCCGCTAGAGGCACAGATGCCACCTGCTGCTATACCGACTCCGATCGCCTGAACTTTGCTTTCTATGCGATCGTCTCGATTTTTCTCTGCTTTTTCCCTGTTGCGGAGTTCGATTTCCTGGGCGCGATCGCTCCTGGCTTGTTCTATTTCTACTATCCCTCTAATGGAGGCGATCGCCTGTTCGATTAAACTGGTTCCGTGTCGGAAATATCCTAAGTCCCCTGCTATTTGCGATCGCATCTGAGGCGCATTTTTTATACTAAAATTATTTAATATCGATAGTTCTTCCTTATCGCTTTCAATCATAACACATATTTTCTGCAAAATCTCACTATAATTGTAAAGATTTATGGCAATTGTATTATCAAAATCTGCAAGTTTCCGCAGCAAGCGAGTATAAGTTACAGATTTGCAAAAGAGTTGCTTTAACTGTTCCTGCAATTCTTGCAATTGAGAAGAAGTTAATACAGTATCCTGGGCAAATTGCTGCTGCAAAACCTCCATATTTTTCTCAATGGTGCGGTATTCTGTATCAAGTTCCTGGTAAATCTGGCGGCTGTCTTGAAAAGCCTTGATAATTTTGTGTCTGTGAAATAATAAATTGAATATTTCCTGTTGACAAGTGTTAAAATCTGCATCAGTTTGTTTGTCGCCCAGGAGCCAGACAAAGAGGTGTTGGTAATGGGGAACATCGGTAAGTGAACCGTATTCAAAAATCGGGCTACCAAACAGTTTACCCGATCGGTAAAAACTAGGGGGAGAATCGCCGGAAAATAAAGAATCGCGACATTTATCAGCCAGGGGTTTGAGGGAATCTAAATTATCGGGTAAGTTTGGTTCGGTAAGCCATGCAGTAACAATCAGAGTTTGACCTAAAAAATTGTCATCCCCGGTGATGAGTAAAGCTTGATTGGGGTTAAACTTTTCAATAAAACTGACATTTAAATTATTAGCAGTGCCATCTTCCCGGCAACCGATATTTAAACAGACAGCATAGCTATCTTGAATTTGTCGAGGTTGGGCAAAACCTTCGATCAAGGGATTGCGGGTATTAAAAGGGAGGGAAGTATCGGACAGTAAATCGGCACAGTAGCGGTGAGAATGGGTGGGGAAAACCAGATGGGGTGTAAGTTTTTCATAACTATAGGTAAATTTCGCCAAAATCTGCTCGCATTGTTGCCACAGAGGATTATCGCTGCCCTGGTTGTCATGATAAAGTTGGAAAGCGTATAAGTAAACGTTGGGTGCAGAAATGCGATCGCTCATGTTAAATAGGTTCTTGACGTTATTTAAGGATTTTTTGCTATGTGGTAATTACAACTGCTTGATTGTTGACTGTTATCTACTCCTTACATCTACAGATAAAAACATAGATTTTATGTGATTGCTAAGATTATAGGCGGCCCCATCCGCGAATCGCTTACATCTCCACCGATGATTTAAGCTGGTTTTTTCGGTAAAGGGACTACAAAATTTTCCCCGACATCTCAAAAAAACACAAGCCGTCCCAGAAGCACGGGGCAACAGACGCAGTTTATCGGTAATTGCATAGATTTTGTTCAAGGGAGATGAAACACTCTGCAACGCAGTGATGGCAGGATGGAACAAGAAAGCGATCGCCCGTGACGGCCACAGAGCAGAGCCAATGGTTGCTACAATCGGAAAAGGTAAATACTGTGGGTAATACTCCAGTCCCTAAAGCTGAAAGCTACTAGCTAAATTATTAAAAATCTGCCTCTCCTGCCATGTTTAAAAATCTGCTCGGCGATCCCAACGCACGCAAGCTTAGAAAATTTCAGCCTTGGGTAGCTGATATCACAATCTTAGAAGAAGAAATCCGCGCCCTAACAGACGAGCAACTCAGAGGTAAAACCGCTGAGTTTAAACAACGTCTGGCGAAAGCTAAGTCTCTCAACGACGAGAAAGAGATTCTAGACGAAATCTTGCCAGAAGCTTTTGCGGTGGTGCGGGAAGCGGGACAGCGAGTTTTAGGAATGCGCCACTTTGATGTGCAACTTCTGGGCGGCATCATCCTGCACAAAGGTCAAATTGCCGAAATGAAAACCGGTGAAGGAAAAACCCTGGTAGCGACACTGCCGGCCTACCTCAACGCCCTCAACGGCAAAGGGGTACACATCATCACCGTCAACGATTATCTCGCGAGGCGGGACGCGGAATGGATGGGGCAGGTGCACCGGTTCCTGGGATTGACTGTGGGACTGATTCAGCAGGGGATGGATCAGGGGGAACGAAAGAAAAACTATAACTGTGATATCACCTACGCGACGAACAGCGAGGTGGGCTTTGACTATTTGCGGGATAACATGGCTACTGTCATGGAAGAGGTAGTGCAGCGTCCTTTTAATTTCTGCGTGATTGACGAGGTGGACTCGGTGCTAATCGATGAAGCCCGGACACCTCTGATTATTTCTGGCCAAGTGGAGCGCCCCAGCCAGAAGTACATCCGGGCCTCTGAGGTAGCGGTGGCCTTGAGAAAGGAAAATGAAGAACATTACGAAGTTGACGAAAAGGCTCGGCATGTGCTATTGACGGATGAAGGATTTGGGGAAGCTGAGCGGTTGTTGGGGGTTACGGATTTGTATGACCCGGCAGATCCTTGGGCGCACTATATTTTTAATGCGATTAAGGCGAAGGAATTGTTTATCAAGGATGTCAACTACATCGTCCGTGAGAATGAGGTGGTGATTGTTGATGAGTTTACCGGGCGGGTGATGCCGGGACGGCGCTGGAGTGATGGTTTGCATCAGGCGATCGAAGCGAAGGAACGGGCGGAAATTCAGCCGGAAACTCAGACGCTGGCGACGATTACCTATCAAAATTTCTTTTTGCTTTATCCGAAGCTGTCGGGGATGACTGGGACGGCGAAGACGGAAGAGGCGGAGTTTGGCAAGATTTATAATCTGGAAGTGACGCTGATTCCGACAAACCGGATTCCTAGCCGTAAAGACCTGTCGGATATGGTTTACAAAACGGAAAATGGTAAGTGGAATG
This sequence comes from Microcoleus anatoxicus, assembly GCF_042465725.1. GTDB lineage: Bacteria > Cyanobacteriota > Cyanobacteriia > Cyanobacteriales > Microcoleaceae > Microcoleus > Microcoleus anatoxicus. The sequence goes on from NZ_CP120853.1 coordinate 5,749,948, forward strand.
CTATAGCCCAAGAATGCGCGGAAATGCACGGCCAAGGCCGCCCGGTGCTGGTGGGTACTACGAGTATCGAAAAGTCGGAATTGCTGTCGAGGTTGCTGACGGAACTGAGGATTCCTCACAACTTGCTGAATGCTAAACCAGAAAATGTGGAACGAGAGTCGGAAATCATTGCTCAAGCCGGACGCAAGGGTGCGGTGACGATCGCCACTAACATGGCTGGCCGCGGTACTGATATTATTTTGGGGGGGAATTCCGAGTATATGGGGCGGTTGAAATTGCGGGAGTATTTGATGCCCCGGATTGTGAGGCCCGATGATGAGGAAGGATTTGTACCCGTACAAGTGCCGGGTATTAGTGGCAGGCCCGCTGCTCAAGGTTTTGCTCCGACTAAGAAAAAGATGAAGTCTTGGAAGGCTTCAGCGCAGATTTTCCCGACAGAAATCTCGAAAAATGCCGAACAAATGTTGAAGGTGGCGGTGGATTTGGCTGTCAAGGAATACGGGGAGCGATCGCTCTCGGAATTGGAAGCAGATGATAAAATCGCTGTAGCTTCGGAAAAAGCGCCCACCAACGACCCAGTAATTCAAAAACTGCGGGAAGTTTACAAATTAATTCGCAGCGAATACGATGCTTTTACCAGCACCGAACATGATGAAGTGGTCAACTTCGGAGGCCTCCACGTCATCGGTACAGAACGCCACGAATCGCGCCGGATTGACAATCAGTTGCGCGGCCGCGCGGGACGCCAGGGAGACCCTGGTTCTACTCGGTTTTTCTTGAGTTTGGAAGATAATTTGCTGCGGATTTTTGGTGGGGAACGGGTGGCTGGTTTGATGAAAGCTTTTGGGGTAGAGGAAGATATGCCGATCGAATCGGGAATGCTAACTCGTTCCTTAGAAGGAGCTCAGAAAAAAGTTGAAACCTACTATTATGACATCCGCAAACAGGTGTTTGAGTACGACGAAGTGATGAACAATCAACGTCGAGCCATCTATGCTGAACGCCGTCGGGTATTGGAAGGTTTGGACTCAAAGGAACAGGTGATTAAGTATGCAGAACAGACAATGGACGACATTGTAGGAGCATACATCAATCCCGATTTACCTTCGGAAGAGTGGGAACTGGAAAAACTGGTCAGCAAGGTAAAGGAATTTGTTTATTTGCTAGCTGACATGACACCGGATCAACTAGAAGATTTGTCAGTAGAAGAAATTAAGACTTTCCTCCACGAACAAGTTCGCAATGCTTACGACATGAAAGAATCGGAAGTTAATGCAATCCGAGCTGATTTGATGCGAGATGCGGAACGGTTCTTTATTTTGCAACAAATTGACACTTTGTGGCGGGAACATTTGCAACAAATGGATGCTTTGCGCGAGTCTGTCGGGCTGCGCGGTTACGGGCAAAAAGACCCGTTAATCGAGTACAAAACTGAAGGTTACGAGCTGTTTTTGGATATGATGACGGATATTCGCCGCAACGTGGTTTATTCGCTGTTCCAGTTCCAGCCACAGCCAGCCATGCAAGTTTCGACAGAGATGGTTTGAAGCGGTTAAGATTGTCACCAGCAGAAACTGGCCCTGCGTCAATTGTTTTTGTAAATGGGTCTGATAAAATGTTGGTAGCATTTTTTTGAGATAGGCTAGCGGGTAACAATACACGCGGCCTATTTTTTTTACCACAGAGCCGATCTATCTTTACCCCGTCTGGGTTTTGGGTTCTTTGTCACCCCCCGAGAGCTTTTAGAGTTTACTTCAGATGACGGAAAGCATAAGTCTTGACGTAGACTTCACAACCTGTTGAAGAAGAGGGGATATAAGGACAATTAGCAGGATACCTGAGCCATGTTCCGGCAGGATATTCTCCCAATTCATCTGCCCAAACTCCTTGTAACACAAAGATTTCTCTAATTTTTGGTTCTATCACTTGTGGCAAAGTAGTTCCAGGTTCCCATTGCTCAATCCAAACCTCATCAGGGAAGCCTTCTTGCTGGTAAAGTGGCTTAACCTTGATTTGAGGAATGGAAGTTGGCTGCCAAGATAAGTCATTGATATTTATTTTAACTGCTTGGCGACCATCGCCTCCATGCTGACGGAGTTTGACGAATGTGAGACAACCTTCTGGGCTGGAGGGAACATGAATAAAACCTTCAGGATTGAGCTGATAGGAACCTGGGGAATATTCTCCAGTTTCATCTTGAAAAGACCCTTGAAGCACCAAAATTTCTTCGCCATCAGGATGACCATGTTCATAGAAAAATCCACCAGGGTCAAAGCGTGTTATTTGTGTCAATGGACTATCCCATATTGCGCTATCAGACTCCAAGCAACCATACCAAATTCCTGGGCAGATAGTTTTGTACCAAGTAATATCGGCAGGTTTCACAGCCAGCCGAACAGATAAGTTATGGTTAATTGTTTTTGCTTCCCAAGCTGGATTAACGGTTGTAGTTTCAGCCATACATGCTTTTGATTCTTGTGAGACCAATAACTGATTAGGTATAGATAATATCCGTAATCAATTTTTATTCATTATATAACATAAGAGGAGATGGCAATGATATTCTCTGGGGTGGTAAAGAAAATGATGTTCTGATTGGCGGTAACGGCGACGATACATTGAGCGGAATATCATTATTCATTATATAACATAAGAGGAGATGGCAATGATATTCTCTGGGGTGGTAAAGAAAATGATGTTCTGATTGGCGGTAACGGCGACGATACATTGAGCGGCGATCGCGGTCAAGACATTCTCAAGCGATCGCCTTTGAGTTTGACTTGAGGCGATCGCACTTTGTTTTAATAGTCCTAGACACACCTGTGTCAGAAACCAGTTTTTTTTATCAGAATACTTAGTTACAGCCCGCATCAACGACCCAAAACCCGATTTATCAAGTTAAACCCAATCTTCTTGGTCGCTTTTTTGCTTTCTGTAAACTTCACCTTGAGCGTGAATTTTTCGGGTTTGTTCGTAAAGAGTTTCTGGTGTAAGATTCCATTTTTGCAGGACTTTTTCTAAGTCTTTTTGGATATCTCTAGCACCAGGAAAGCCGCGGTAACGAATTTTGAGTCTGGCTAATTCTGATAAATTGTAGTCGGTTGCTTCAGAGGTTAATAAAGTATCGACTGTAGCGCGATCGCGTCGATATTGCGGATGCTGCTGATCTTGAGTTTTTTCTACTGAATCCATACTAAGTAAGTCGGTACAAATAAACATTACATAGGAGCGGGCGGGTTTAGGAGATTATTAGTTTTAGGCTATTATGGTTGGTAAAACCCGCCCCTACAATTCACGTTCTTCTATTATTGGTTTTTTGCGTTTAATATCAAATCCTCTCATCATCGGAATTATTCATCTCTCTATTCTCGGACTCTGTGTCCTCTGTGTTCTCTGCGGTAAAATAATTCCGATCCAACGTTAATGAATAATTCTAACCAGAGTCCCGACTTCGCAGCAGAAGTCGGGACTCTCAAAAAAGAGGGTTTCACTGAATGGATTCTAACTCCGGGCGATCGCACAATCAAGGAGAAAGCCGCCACACCTTAATCGTGTCATCAAAACTACCACTGACGAGAGTTTGATCTTGAGGATTAAAAGCCAATTCTACCCAAGTAGCATGACCTTTAAGCGTACCAGTCATTTCGCCAGTATTCGTCTGCCACAGCTTGATAGTGCCACTCAAGTCGCTGCTGGCCAACTTGTCACCATTGGGACTAAAAGCTAGAGACTGAATTCGATCGGCATGGCCAATCAAAGTCCGCAATAAAGAACCCTTGGGCTGTAGAGAATCATGACTTACTTTGATTTTCCAACTAAAATCATGAGACTCAAGGCGATCGGAATTGTCTGTAAAATTCGGTAACTGAGAATCCCCAGGTAAAGGAGACTCATGATTAGGACTAATGTCCCACAACTTCACAGTCTTGTCCCAACTACCACTGGCGAGAGTTTGACCGTCGGGGCTGATAGCAAGAGACCAAACGGCGTCAGAATGACCAATGAGAGTCTGTTTCAATTCGCCAGTCTGGCAGTTCCAAAGCTTGATAGTACCATCGCTGTTGCCAGTAGCTAGAGTTTGTCGATCGGGACTGAAAGCCACCGACTGTACCCGATCGGAAAGCCCTTTAAAAGCGTCTAACTCAACAGCGTCGTCTACTTGCCACAATTTCAAAGTTTTGTCCTTACCGACACTGGCAATTACCGTACCATCGGGACTGAAAGCCACGGAGAACACGCCATCTTTGTGTCCTTCCCAACTCCGAATCAACTTGCCGGTGTAGAGATTCCACAATTTAATTGTATTATCAGCACCGCCGCTGGCGATCGTCCGGCCATCAGGACTAACAGCCACGGACCACACCGGGCCGGAATGTCCGGCTAAAACCTTGAGCACTTTGCCGTGACGCTTGTGCAGGAGGCGAATTGTCCCGTCGTTATTACCACTGACTATGGCGCGACCGTTGGGGGTGACAGCCACTGCCCAAACGGGGTTTTTGTCAAGAGTCGTCAGAGTTCGCACCGCAGCAGGTTCTGGTGATGTCTGAGGCTGGAAATCCGACATGGGCGGGGGATTGAACCGAATTTCAGGAATAGTAGCAGGTTCTTGATAAGTGAAAGCCTGGGGCTGGGGAGACTGGAAACGAGAACCCAGAACCAGGGATAGCAAGCCGACAACCGCCCCAGCCCAAGCGCCCAAAGTCCACTGTGGCTGGCCGAGAATCAGATCCATCGATGTCGGGCCATGTTTGATGTCTTGGAGAATTGCCGAGGCTGTGGGATAGCGTTTCGAGGTTTCGCGCTGCACCATGCGATCGAGAATGCGGCCTAGTCTTGCCGAAACCGGCACTTTCAAATAATGCCGCCAGGCCCAGCTATCTGCTTTGATATCAAACAAATCAAAGGGTGACATTCCCGTTAGTAAATGAATGCAGGTGATGCCTAAACTATAGATATCGCTGCTGGGAAGAGCTTGACCTTGAATTTGTTCTGGGGCTGCGTATTCAGCAGCACCGGTGGCTGTGGCTGTTTTCAGCGGGCCGCTGTTAGCGGGAATTGCTGAGCCGAAATCGACTAAAGCTAGACCTCCGATACTTTCCTTTTCTCCCAAAGCTGGGACTGCTTGAGAGGATTTGCGGTGAATAATATTGGATGGTTTGATATCTCGGTGAATCAGTTGGTGGTCGTGAACAAATTGCAGTACGGGCAACAATTCGCTCAGGATATACCAAATGTGAATTTCTTTAAAAACACCTTTTTCCAAGAGTTGGGTGGCCAAATTGCGACCTTCGATGTATTCTTGTACCAAATACTGGCGGGAGTCGAGTTCAAAAGATGCCAGTAGTTTTGGTATTTGGGGATGTTTTCCCAACTCGTCGAGAGCCCAGTCTGGGGCGCGAAATTTGGGATTTCGTGTTTTTTGACCGTCAGGGACTGTTTCCGCCGCGAAAAATTGTTGAATTACGCAACGGGGTTGGGAAGGTTGGTCTTCATCTACTGCTAAAAAAGTGCGGGTTGTGAGACTTTCACCTAGGGTGTGAAAGACTCGGTAGCGCCCTTTTAGTAGCAAATTCGCGTCGCAACTTTTGCATACTGTAGCGCGATCGAGATTTTGGGGGTGAGGACAATGGGAATTGATGCAGTAACTCATTTGTCTTTCCGCTGGAGACCCCCATCCGACTCTGGTTAGTGGGGGAGGAAAGCGGGGCGGTGGGTGCCGCTTCCTGTGGGCAAATTAAATGATTGCAATATTTGTTCTATGATAATTGTTTCCCAGATTTTAGCCACTATTACCAAGGTCGATCGCGCGTAAAATATTATTACTGACCGCAAGCTGCTGGGCTAGAGCCCCCAGATTCCTCCCTAGGCTCAAATCGTCAATCTCCCATCTCAAATCCCTTGAGTTTCCTGTGAAGGCTGTTTAATATGTCGATCGCGCCCTGGTTGTGAAATTGTTGAGTTTTAGTAACATTACGTTATAATTTATTGGTGATTTGGCCGCGCAATAGTCGCTTCTTGGCGCTGTGTTCGCTGAACACTGCTGGATAACTTGTTGAATATTCTCGAACCAGTAACTACTAAATTTTAACTATTACTTATGCCGTTGATTCGTATTCCAAAATCCTGGGAAATTCTCGATCGAGAAATTACTCCAGAAAGCGTCTTTCTCAACCGTCGTCGGTTTATGACCAATTTAATTGGAGTCGGTGTCACTGCTTCACTCCTGCCACTTGCGGGCTGCAAGAGCAATTCAGGAGCGAATACAGCTTTGGAACAAACAGCAACTCAAGCATATTCCGGCTTAACCCGCAATCCAGCTTTCGCTAAAGTCGATCGCACAATTACCGACGAAGCCCTAGCGACAAAATACAATAACTTTTATGAATACGGCGGCACAAAATCTATTTGGGAAGCAGCCCAAGCCTTACCAACCGAAAACTGGAAAGTAGAAGTTACAGGTTTAGTAAAAAATCCTCGAATTTATGACATTGACGAACTCTCCAAAAAATTCCCCATCGAAGAAAGAGTCTATCGATTTCGCTGCGTAGAAGCCTGGGCGATGGTAGTTCCCTGGGTGGGATTTCCGATGAAATTGCTGATGGCTGATGTCGAACCAACTTCAAAGGCAAAATTTGTTCGCTTCACATCTTTTTACGACCCCAAAATTACTCCCGGCCCCGGTTTGATGTCGCAATTTTATCCTTGGCCTTATACCGAGGGAATGCGAATCGAAGAAATGGCGAACGATTTAGCCTTTTTTGCCACAGGTTTGTACGGCAGAAAACTACCCAAACAAAATGGCGCGCCACTGCGGCAAGTAATTCCTTGGAAGTACGGTTTTAAGGGTGCAAAATCGATTGTTAAAATTGAATTTGTGGAGAAACAGCCAGCGACTTTTTGGAATACAATCGGTCCGAATGAATACGGTTTTGAAGCCAATGTCAATCCCGAGCGACCACACCCACGATGGTCACAAGCTAGCGAAAGAGTAGTCGGTCCAGGTAACAGTTGGTCCTGGGAAACTCGCCCAACTTTGCCCTATAATGGCTACGGGGAATATGTCGCCAGTTTGTACAGTTAACTGACGGAAAATCCCTCGTTCCTAGGCTCTGCCTGGGAACGCAGATCCGGAGGCTCTGCCTCCCTATTCCCGCGAGGCAGAGCCTCGAATTCAGGCATTCCCAGGCAGAGCTTGGGAACGATAAATAGACTATAATAAACACTGATGAAGCTACCAAGGAATTGTTAAATGGTAACAACAACATCAACTCCCGTCGAGCAGGAAATTACCCCAGAAAACCGAGTTGTTTTAAAAGGTGTCAGTTGGTCAACTTTTAAAGCATTGCTGGCAGATGTTGGGGACGATAGAGCTTGGAGAATTGCTTACGATAGAGGAGTATTAGAAATCAGAATGCCGTATCTAGAACATGAAGTTCCGAAAGGACTGATAGAAAGTTTGATTGAAGCGACAGCAGACGAGCTAGAAATCGAAGTGATGAAAGCTGGTTCTCTGACTCTTGAACGGGAAGATTTAACTCGCGCTGTCGAACCAGATAGTTGTTTCTACATTCAAAATGAAGCCAGCGTCAGAGGTAAAAGAGATATCAAATTGCCAGAGGATTTGCCACCTGATTTAGTAATAGAATCAGATTACACGAATTCTTCTGTTAATAAAGATGCCATATATGCTGCTCTTGGCGTTCCCGAACTTTGGAGATATCGGCGGCAATCTCTGCAAGTTTATCAACTTGTGGAGGGGAAATATCAAAAGTGCGATCGCAGTTTAGCTTTCCCCTTTTTACCCGTAGCCGAAATTCCGGGTTTCATCGAACAAAGCAGAACAATCGGACAGCGTTCGGCTGTGCGTTTGTTTCGGCAAAGAATTAGAGAGATTTTACTAAGTCAAAAATAACACTTACTCTCTCCTTACATCCTTCTCTGCGCCCTCGGCGGTAAAAAATCCTTATTGTTCGCAAAACTCTGCAACTCTCTGCCAAACTCGATCGCACAAATCGGGTTTACTAACATCAAACCATTCAATTTCAGGATAAGCTCGAAACCAAGTCCGCTGACGCTTCGCAAATTGCCGCGTGTGCAAAACCGTTAATTCCTTGGCTTCCTTTAGGGTAATGTCGCCCGCCAAATATTGTTTGATTTCTTGATATCCCAAAGTATTTAGTAAGGGCAAATCGCAGCCGTATTTGTGACACAAATATTCAACTTCATCAATCCAACCGGATTCTAACATTTGATTAGTACGCTGTTCTATTCGTTTGGTCAAAATTGCCATGTCGCAATCCAAGCCAATTTGCAAGATAGGATAACTTGGAGGATTTTCGCCCTGCTGTTCGGAAATAGAGCGCCCAGTCACATAAAATACTTCTAGTGCTCTTAAAGTTCTGACTGGATCGTTGAGGTGAATTTTTTCAGCAGCAGATGGATCGACTTGCTTTAGCATCTGGTAACATTGGGGTTGACCGAGTTCGATCAGTTGCGATCGCAATTCTGGCATGGGTGCAACTCTGGGAATTTTCAAACCGCGCACGATCGACTTAATATATAAACCTGTCCCTCCCACCAACAACAGCGGAACATCGTAAGCCATTATTAAATTTTGAGCTTGTTCCTGGTACTCTGCCAGTGTTAGCGTTTCCCTCGGATCGCAGATGTCAATTAAGTGATGCGGTACCGAAGTGCGATCGACCTTTGTGGGTTTGGCAGTCCCGATGTCAAATTCGCGGTACACTTGACGAGAGTCTGCACTCAAAATGGGCGATCGCAACCGCGAAGCCACAGCCACAGCCACTCCCGACTTTCCCGTCGCCGTCGCACCGCAAATCGTAATTAATTTAGACATAAAGCCACCTTCTCGGTGCACTCCGACTTGTTCAACTGCTGAAACCATTGATTTGATTTAATTTCCCTTGTTCCTTCTTCCTTGTTCCTTCTTCCATAGCTTACTTGGTTGCGGGCGATCGCACTCAACTCTCCTAGCTAACAACAAAAAGTCCGCCCCGCTCCCAGCTATCCATCCCCTCAATAAATTTCCCTTCAGAATGCCCTAGCATCGCCATTAAGGGTTTTGTGCTATAATTTTAGAAGTTTTCCCATTTTAGAAGCTTTTGGGGCTTTAGCCTCATTATTGGAGCTATTTTTGTATGACCAGCAGCTACAGCGCCGACCAAATTCAAGTTCTCGAAGGTCTCGAAGCAGTCCGCAAACGACCGGGGATGTACATCGGTACCACCGGCCCGCGAGGACTCCACCATCTAGTTTACGAGGTAGTTGACAACTCGATCGATGAGGCGCTGGCTGGCCACTGCACTCACATCGAAGTTGAGATCAACGCCGACGGTTCCGTTACCGTTACAGACGACGGGCGGGGGATTCCGACCGGCATTGTTGCCAAGACTGGCAAATCGGGAATAGAAACAGTAATGACTGTACTCCACGCCGGTGGTAAGTTTGGGGGTGGTGGCTACAAGGTTTCGGGAGGATTGCACGGTGTAGGTATTTCGGTGGTGAACGCGCTGTCGGAGTGGGTAGAAGTCACAGTTTGGCGCGACCAAAAAGAACATTTACAGCGCTACGAAAGAGGCAATCCTGTCACCGAACTTAATGCCAAGCCCAACAAAGGCGATCGCACCGGCACTTCAGTTTCTTTCTTGCCAGACACTCAAATTTTTAGCACAGGCATTGAATTTGATTACACTATACTTTCCGCGCGTTTGCGAGAACTAGCCTACTTGAATGCGGGCGTTAAAATTACTTTTGGCGACCACCGTTTGGAACTGCTCAAAAGCGGCGAACCTCGCATCGAAACTTACTGTTACGAGGGTGGCATCAAGGAATACATCGCCTACATGAACCGGGAAAAGCAGCCTTTGCACGAAGAAGTGATTTACGTGCAAGGCGAACGCAATAACGTGCAAATAGAAGTGGCTTTGCAGTGGTGTGTTGATGCTTTTAGCGATAATGTTCTCGGTTTTGCTAACAACATTCGGACGATCGACGGTGGCACACACTTAGAAGGTTTGAAAGCTGTTTTGACTCGGACGATGAATTCGATCGCCCGTAAGCGCAACAAAATCAAAGAAAACGAACCCAACCTCGCCGGTGAAAACGTCCGGGAAGGTTTGACAGCCGTTATTTCAGTAAAAGTCCCTGACCCGGAATTTGAAGGTCAAACTAAAACTAAACTGGGAAATACTGAAGTTCGGGGCATTGTCGATTCCTTAGTTGGCGAAGTATTAACCGAATATTTAGAGTTTCGCCCCCAAGTAGCCGACGCTATTTTGGAAAAAGCAATTCAGGCATTTAAAGCGGCGGAAGCAGCCCGTCGCGCCCGCGATTTAGTCCGCCGTAAATCGGTCTTAGAATCGTCTCCATTGCCCGGAAAATTAGCGGACTGTAGCTCCAGAGACCCCGCCCTGTCTGAGATATACCTGGTCGAGGGGGATAGTGCTGGGGGCTGTTTTTTTTCATTTCAGGAAATAATATTAGCTGACGGTACGACAAAAACTATCAAAGAGATAGTTGACGAACAAGCAGAAGGTAAAGAACACTTTTGCTACACGATTCGCGACAGTGGAAACATTGGGCTTGAGCGGATAACTAACGCTCGGATGACTAAAACAAATGCTGAAGTCATCAAACTGACATTAGACAATGGGGAGACAATTACTTGCACTCCCGACCATCTATTTATGTTGCGGGATGGCACTTACAAAGCAGCAGCAATGCTGACACCGGAAGATTCGTTGATGCCTCTTAACCGCAAGTTGTCTGAAAAAAAATCAAACGGGCAAGGACTTAAGGGTTATGAAATGGTGTGGAATCCAAACACTGATAACTGGATTTACACTCATCTTTTATCGGATTTTTACAACCTAAAACACGGTGTCTATGAATCATCTGAGGGCAATCACCGCCACCATGTTGATTTCAACAAACTCAACAACAATCCGACAAATATTCAGCGATTGCCTGCTGAGGTACACTTGGCTCTTCACCGCGCGAATCTTGAGAAAACATTGCACCGCCCGGATGTAATTGAAAAGAGCCGTCAAATTCACATGAGTGAAGAATTTCGGGCGATGATGAAAGAGCGGATGCAGGAGCCGGAAACGCGGCAAATTCTTTCGGAACAAGCGAAAGCTCAGTGGGAAGATGAAGAGTATAAAGCTTACATGACGAAGAAGTGGCGCGAGTTTTACGATTCTAATGAAGCTTATCGCGAACAAAATCAGGAACTGTTGGATCGAGCGCAACAAGAATATTGGAGTTGCGAAGAAAACCGTTTAGCTCAGTCGGAACGGGTTCGGAATCATTTTGCGAACAATCCTCAAGCGCGGGAAACTCTTTCACAACTTGCTAAAGAACAATGGCAAGATGAGAATTTATTAGAGTGGAGGCGTGAAAAAACGAAGGAACAGTGGACACCAGAGTTTCGCCGCAAACGCAAAGCTGCTTTGGATGAAACTTATTACCGCAAAACTCTGGAAGCTTTGAAGGCTGTTGAGATGAAAATGGGCTGGGTTGATGTTGATTATTACAATCTCTATCGCCGAACCAAAAAAGATAAGTGTTTGTTGAAGTATGAGACTTTTTGCGATCGCTATTTTGGTGGAGACGCACTCTATGCTCGTCAAGCAGTTCGGAACTACAATCACCGCGTTGTCAAGATCGAAGCCGTAGCAGAACGCTATGATGTTTATGACATCGAAGTTCCCAACAGCCACAACTTTGCATTAGCTGCGGGAGTCTTTGTTCATAACAGTGCTAAACAAGGGCGCGATCGCCAATTCCAAGCCATTCTCCCATTGCGGGGTAAAATCCTCAACATTGAGAAAACAGACGATGCCAAAATCTACAAAAATAACGAAATTCAATCGTTAATTACAGCGCTGGGTTTGGGCATTAAAGGCGAAGAATTCGATTCGACTCAATTGCGGTATCACCACATAGTAATCATGACTGACGCTGACGTAGATGGAGCCCACATCCGCACGCTGTTGCTGACTTTCTTCTATCGCTATCAGCGAGCACTTGTAGAACAAGGTTACATCTACATTGCTTGTCCTCCTCTGTATAAAGTGGAAAGGGGACGGAATCATTACTACTGTTATAGCGATCGCGAAATGAACAATTTGATTCGGAATGAATTCCCGGCGAATGCGAACTACACGATTCAGCGGTTCAAAGGTTTAGGCGAAATGATGCCGACACAGTTGTGGGATACCACGATGAACCCGGAAACTCGGACACTGAAACGAGTGGAAATCGATGATGCTGCCGAGGCCGATCGCATCTTTACCATCTTAATGGGCGATCGAGTCGCACCCCGGCGCGAATTCATCGAAACCTACGGTCCCAAACTCAACCTGCTGGACTTAGACATCTAAGTTGCTCAGTAGTCAGTAGTCAGTAGTCAGTAGCTAACAACCAATGACTGACGACTACTGACTAAACTGTTTGTGTATTTTATAGCAACCGCCAAGATGCTGAGGACGTTTTCATTGGCCCAAACCCTTGATTTTCTGCGTTATGCCTTGTGCCTTCTGCCCAGTATAGGTTTTGTTATAAAAATTAATACAATCTCTCATTAAATCAGTCTAAGGTAATAACTTAGGTATTTTTTAGATTGTTGGCGCATCCATCGACAACCACGAAAATAGAAAGTTGGACAATATATTATGAGCATCAATTTAGCGACCAAATTGCGTGAAGGAACGAAAAAATCTCACACAATGGCAGAAAATGTCGGTTTTGTCAAGTGCTTTTTAAAAGGCGTTGTAGAAAAGACATCTTACCGGAAATTAGTAGGCAACCTCTACTTTGTATACTCCGCCATAGAAGAGGAAATGGAACGCCAAAAACAGCATCCGGTGATTTCAAAAATTTACTTTTCTGAGTTGAATCGGAAACAAAGTCTAGAAAAAGATTTGTACTATTACTACGGCGTGAATTGGCGGGAACAGGTAGCTCCCTCAGCAGCAGCAAAAGCTTACATCGAGCGAATTCACAAGATTTCAGCCACCGCACCAGAACTGTTAGTGGCTCATTCTTACACTCGCTATCTCGGCGATTTATCCGGCGGACAAATCCTCAAGGGCATTGCTCAGCGGGGAATGAACCTTACCGAGGGAGAAGGTACTGCTTTTTATGAATTCCAGGATATTCCTGATGAAAAAGAGTTCAAAACTAAGTACCGTCAAGCAATGAATGAATTGCCCATTGACGAAGCCACAGCAGAGCGAATTGTGGACGAAGCTAATGCGGCTTTTGGCATGAACATGAAGATGTTCATGGAGTTAGAAGGCAATTTGATTAAAGCGGTTGGTCAAATGTTGTTCAATACCCTGACGCGCAAACGCGGTGGCGGGAGTACCGAATTGGCTACGGCTGATTAAGTTAAAGTTCCCTTACCATAAGTTTAATCTCGTTAATAGAGCAAAATTTGAAATCCTGGGGGTTTGATGGCTGGTTTTATAGTCACCAAAGCTCCGGGATTTTGCATTGTGGGCGATCTAGAAAGTCGATCGCTCCGAGACACTCGTGTCAAAATTACCCAGATGCTCTACCATACCAAAAGATTTAACGTCCCACACCCCGATTCGGAGGTTCCTCCGGCACCGTTGGTGAAGCAGACCTCGCCTGTCCCTCCAAATACTTGTTCAAAGCGTAAGCAATGTCGCCACGAGTCATCGGCTTCAAAGGATTAATCTTATTAGTTCCCAATTCAATATTGACAAAACCTTCATAAAGTGCAGTCGCCAGAGACTTTCTCGCCCAATTAGGGATTTCCGCCGCATCTGGATAATTAGCTAAAATCTCAGAAACATTAACATCGGGAAACTGAAAAACACCATAAGCTTGAGCAAAAATCGCTAAAGCCTCAGCACGAGTCACCCTTTGATTCGGAAAAAACATTCCATCGCGATATCCAGTCATAGTTCCCGTTTTCAAAACAATTTGAATCGCACTATAGGCCCAGTAACTTTTAGGTACATCTGGCAATTCCCGATCGGCTTTCTGAGAAATTTTCCGGTGTTCTAAACCAAAAGTTTTCACCAAAATGGTAGCCAACTCCGCACGACTGACAAAACCCTCAGCATTAAAATTGCCACGGGCATCCTTAGTCATCAATCCCGCACTAACCACCCGGTCAATCGGGTCAATCATTAATTGAGCTTGAACGGCTGTCGGGATTCCTTGCAATAGGGCGATCGTAAAAAAAATTCTAACTAAATTTTTCACGATTTTAAAATAAAACATTGGCTTCCGGCAAAGCACCCTGCATCTTACCCAACCAATCAATCAAATTATCCAATTGCTTGTCCGCAGTCAAAACGGCCATCCCTCGAATAGTAACCTTTCCCTTACTGTAGACGAAACGAGACTGCAAATGTTCCGGCAAATTAGCCTTAAGCAACAGCCAAGCAGGCTCCTCCATAGATGTTTCCAAAACAATATGCTGCTTATTTTCTACTTTAATCCTAGAAAAACCAATTTGCTTAGCAATTTGTTTGAGTTCAACAATACGAATAAGTTGTTTTGCAGGAAGAGGAACCTGCCCATAACGATCGCACCAATCAGCCTGAATCTGCTGCAACTCTTGGGGGGTACTAGCAGAAGCAACAGAACGATAAGCACTCATCTTCTGATCCAAATCCCCAATATAATCAGCAGGAATAAAAGCCGTCAAACTCAGATCAATTTGAGTATCTTCAACCTTGGGAATTTCTTGACCCTTAATTTCGCGAATTGCCTCCTCCAACATTTCAGCATACAAATCAAAGCCGATCGCCTCCATTTGACCAGACTGTTCCGTGCCCAAAATATCACCCGAACCCCGAATTTCCAAATCCCGCATCGCCAACTGATAGCCCGAACCCAACTGAGCGAACTCTTGAATAGCCCGCAACCTCTGCCTTGCAGCATCAGTCAACTGACTTTGCTTAGGATACAACAGCCAAGCATGAGCTTGAATACCCGCGCGTCCCACCCGTCCCCGCAACTGGTAAAGTTGACCCAAACCAAACCGGTGCGCGTCTTCAATCAAAATTGTGTTAACGCGGGGAATATCCAAACCCGATTCAATAATCGTCGTGCACACCAAAATATCGAAATCCGCCGCACTAAAAGTCAGCATAATCGATTCCAGTTCCGAAGCATCCATTTGACCATGGGCGATCGCAATTCTCGCAGACGGAACCATCACCTGCAACTGAGCAGCCAACTCCTCAATCCCCTCAATCCGCGGCACCACGTAAAAAACCTGACCACCCCTGTCCAATTCTTGACGAATAGCCGATCGTACCGCTTCCGGGTCATAGGGAGCCAAATGGGTCTGAATCGGTCGCCTACTCGGAGGCGGAGTCGCAATCAAACTCATTTCCCGAATCCCCGACAGCGACATATACAAAGTCCGAGGAATCGGCGTAGCGGTGAGAGTCAGAACATCCACCTCTGTTTTCAGAGCTTTAATAGCTTCCTTTTGCTTAACCCCAAACCGCTGTTCCTCATCCACCACCAACAAACCCAAATCCCGAAACTTAATCGCCTTACTCAAAACAGCTTGAGTACCCACAATCACATCTAATTCCCCAGTAGCCAAACGCTTATGAATCTCCCGGCGTTCCGTTTCAGTGCGAAAGCGATTGAGCAAACCAACTTGAATAGGATAAGGCGAAAAACGCTCTGAGAGCGTGTGATAGTGCTGTTGGGTCAAAATCGTCGTCGGCGCGAGCAAAGCCACCTGCTTGCCCGCCGTAACCGCCTTAAAAATTGCTCTCAGAGCCACTTCCGTCTTGCCAAAACCGACATCACCACAGACCAAACGATCCATAGGTCGATCGCCCTCCATATCCCGTTTCACATCCTGAGTTGCCTTCAACTGATCCGGAGTCGGCTGATAAGGAAAAGAATCCTCCAACTCTTGTTGCCAAGGCATATCAGGAGGAAAAGCATACCCTGTTTGTTTAGCTCTTTTAGCATAAAGATTCAACAAATCCACCGCTAATTTCTTAACAGCTTTACGAACCTTGGTTTTAGTTTTTTCCCAAGTTTGACCTGTGAGTTTGTTCAGTTCCGGCACTTTATCAGCCACAGTCCGAAACCTCGACAAAGCCCCCAATTGGTCAGCGGCGACTCGGAGAGTACCATCAGCATATTGAATCAATAAATATTCGCGAGTTTCGCGATCGATCGTCAAACGCTCCAACTTAATAAACTTACCCACTCCATGCT
The DNA here is from genome assembly GCF_042465725.1 of Microcoleus anatoxicus. GTDB lineage: Bacteria > Cyanobacteriota > Cyanobacteriia > Cyanobacteriales > Microcoleaceae > Microcoleus > Microcoleus anatoxicus. The sequence continues at coordinate 5,766,199 of NZ_CP120853.1, forward strand.
GACGGTGAACCACAAAATCACCAGGACTTAATTTATTCGGGTCTACTTGTTTAGAAGCAGCACGACGGCGCTTGCGAACATAACTAAAAGTAGCTAGAGAATGTTGACCGTAGAATTCCCGATCGCAAATCAAAACAATCCGAAAAGTAGGCAGAATAAAACCTTCCAATTCAGCCAAACCGCTGTACTTCAAAGCAACCGGAATATGCTGCAATTGCAACTTATCGATCGCCAAATAATCCCGCGGATTCACCACAAACTGAGCCGGACAGTCATGTTCCGAAAGCAGAGAAACAGAGCGACTGGGTTGAGCCGAAACCAAAAACACCGAAAAACCGCGATCGCGCTCCTCCCGGAGCATTTGAGATAACTTAGCAAACTGGTGAGGCATCACCGGCACCGGGCGAGAAGCCAAATTAATCGCACCAGGAGAAGAAACAGAAGATTCAGCCAATTCCGAAACATAAAGTCGAGGAAAAGCTTCCACATCCGCCATAGACTCAGCAAAAGAGCGGTGAATCTTAGGAACAGAAACAATTAAACTTTCCCATTGCTCCCGAGCACCTTCAAACCAACGATCGCAGTGAGCCTCACACTGAGCCGGTTCATCAATAGCCACCAAAGTATGTGATGGCAAATAATCCAAAAGAGAAGCAGGCTGCTCAAAAGCCAAACCCAACAACCCCTTAATAACCTTCCCTTCCCCCTCTTCCCCCTCCTCTCCATTCCCCCCTTGGGGGGGGGCAGGGGGGGGTTCTTCCTTCGCGCCCTTCGCGCCTTCGCGGTTCGTTTTCAAACTCAACCTTTCACCCAAAGCCCCGCGCACAATCCCGCCAAAATCCGTAGGAGTCAAAACCAAGCGATCGATCTTATCAAGCGATCGCTGCGAAGACGGATCAAACTCCCGAATTTGCTCCAAATCATCCCCGAACCACTCCAGCCGCACCGGCAACTCAGCAGCCACCGGAAACACATCCACAATATCCCCCCGACGACTCCACTGGCCCTCCATCTCCACCAGAGACACCCGATCGTAACCCATCGAAACAAGTTGGCGGTCTAAAATCTTCGAGTCTTGAACCATACCTCGCGCCAAAGTCAGACAATAGGGTGCAAAAGCAGCAGGTGGCGGCAAATGAGACTGGAGAGCCCGCGCTGTAGCGACAATCGCCATCGGCTTAGAGTTAGTAGTAATTTCTGGTTTCTGGATCAAATCCGCCAGCACCTGCATTTGCCCCCAAGTCATTTCGCTCTCATCGGAGTAAGATAGCTCGTAGGGCGAAGCCTCCGAAGTCGGGTAAAAATGTACAGTCTGCCAGCCCATCGCCTCCAGCCCAGCCACCCAACGGCCAGCTTCTTCCAGAGTTGCTGTGACGACGAGTAAACTTTGCCCTTCTTGCTGGGCGAGGGCTGAAGCTACCAAACCTTTCGGTAGGCGGGCTACGCCGGAGAGTTGCACGTACCCATGGCGCTTGAGTTTGTTGAGTAGTTCTGTGGCTAGGGGCGATCGCCCTAGAGTCCGAATGATTGAAGAGAAAGTCATGGGCTGTTAATTTTTAATCCCCGATCGGCAAAGGCTCTTTCTCTTTGCCTGTTAAGGAGATTGTACGACAAACATCATTGATTGTGTCGAGGAGCTGTTGTCGCCGAGGAACTTAACAGAGGGTTAATTTTTGCTCTAATATATCGAGGCTGCGATCGAAACGAGCGAGTTCCGTTAATCTAGGTACAGGATTGATAGCGAAAAAATTTCGATTTTGCGATCGAGATTGACAGCTTTCAGGCCTCTCCTTTAACCGGGCTGTGCTTGCCGTTACCACTGATAATTTTAGAAATGTCCCCAAGTACCGACCTTCTGATTGTTCTGCTGCTGGTTTTCCTCAATGGCTTATTTGTGATGTCAGAGATGGCCATCATCTCAGTACGCAAGGTAAGACTGCAACAGATGGCCAACCAAGGTTCGACCAATGCCCGCGTCGCATTGGATCTAGCTAATGCCCCCAATCAGTTCTTACCGACAGTCCAAATCGGGATTACGCTGCTGGCGATTCTGTCGGGCGCTTTTGGAGAAACGACTATTGCTAAAAGAGTAGAGCCTTTGTTGCGACTGATTCCGGCTCTAGCGCCCTACTCAGGGGCGATCGCCTCAGTCATCGCAATTTTAACCATAACTTATCTGACCATAATTATTGGCGAACTCGTGCCCAAGCGACTAGCACTCAACAACCCAGAGCCGATCGCCTCCAGCGTAGCCATTCCCATGCGAATGCTCTCCAAAATAGGCGCTCCTGCGGTTTATCTGTTAAGTTATTCTACTGAATTAGTGCTGCGGCTCATGGGGATTTTGCCCTCCACAGAACCGCAAGTTACAGAAGAAGAAATTAAAGTTTTAATCGAGCAAGGAACCGAAGCCGGCACTTTTGAAGAAGCCGAACAAGATATGGTAGAAAGGGTTTTTCGTTTGGGCGATCGACGAGTCAGCGCCTTAATGACACCGCGCCCCGATCTTACCTGGCTCGATCTCGACGATTCAGTAGAAGAAAATCGCCAAAAAATGCTTGGTAGCGGTCATTCTCGGTTTCCCGTGTGCCAGGGAGGGCTCGACAACGTTGTCGGTTTAGTACACGTTACAGATATGCTGTCACGGACTTTAACTGGTCAACCCCTCGATTTAAGCGCTTCTTTACGAAGACCTTTATTTGTACCAGAAAGCACGCGGGGTTTAAAAGTATTAGAACTTTTCAAGCAATCTAGCAATCAAATAGCCTTGGTAGTAGACGAATATGGCGTGATTCAAGGATTGGTTACAGTTAACGACATTTTAGTCGAACTCGTGGGAGAATTTCCCTCTATTGAAGATGCCGACGAGCCACAAGCCGTCCAGCGGGAAGACGGTTCTTGGCTGTTAGATGGAATGCTACCAGTCGAAGATTTTTTTGAGCTGTTTGGCATCGAAGAATTGTCAGCCGAAAACAAAGGAAGTTACCACACAATGGGCGGTTTTGTGATTACAAATTTGGGCAAAATTCCCGCAGCCGCCGAACACTTTGAGTGGAACAATTTGCGTGTCGAAGTAGTAGATATGGACGGGAACCGAGTTGATAAAATCTTGGTAATGCCGATCGACAAAGCAACGAATCTAGCCCCAAGCAATCCAAAAACTTGACACACTCCCACATCAAGCCGAGTACAGCTACTTGTGCGATCGCGTAGCCGAAGTATGATGTGGGCTTCTTAACAGCCCTAGCGAGGACGTACCCGACTCCTTAGCCAAGAAGAATTCACCTCTCGTTCAGACCACTTGGTGAGGGAATAAACTAGAGAATAACATCCATCTTAGTTCCTTGTCACCCATACCCACAGACTCTGGCTCATCGCTTCTTCTTATTTTTTTCATCCTCCCGCAACACTTCTAAAATGGAACTACCCACATAATTACTAAAAACCACTTCTCCCGCTTTGTTATAATGACAGCAGCTATCCACATAAACAGCATCTTTAGTCTTGTCAAAAACCTTAACCCCATTAAATATATCAATCTTATTTTTTTCTAAATTAGGAAACTTTTTAAACAGAGCCGGATACCCAATTTCCACTGCCTTAGCATAGGGAGTATCCTGATTAAAAGCAATCTGCTTTTCGGCGGCGCTAAACACCCTTTTTGTCTGATAATACTGATTGGGCTGGAGTACATGAACATAAGGCACATTGCTAGCCGACAAAACTTTGTGCATAAAAATTGAACTCTTCGCCCAATTCCATGCCATTTCTTCAAATGCTACCGAATCTTGTGCCACAGATTTATTAGTATTAAGGTAAATAACGCTCCCATCATCTTGTTGTTTAGTGCGTTCTTTTTCAAACTTAATCACATCGGTTTTATAGTTATTTACTAAGTTTTGAATATACACTGAATAGAAAGCATCGCACGCCGCCAAACTACAATGTTGCAAACTTTCCAAAGCCTGATTAATCCTAGCTTTATTTTCTTTAATTCTGATAGTTGCTTTCATCGCTTTTGTAGAAAGGCTATTATTCGCCAAGTTAGTCAACGGCAAGATATGCTGAATGCTTGGCATCGCTAAATCGACCTTATTTTTATTGTTTAAATTAGAAAGGGCTACTTCATTGAAGCCATCTATATTTACAACCAGATCGAATTCTTGACGAAGGGCTAAGAAATAGTTTAAAATTAACAATTGTTGGGGCTGTTTATAGCCTCCGGTAGCAAAAGACAAAATTACAAATTCTCGATTTTTCAAACTAGGCAACTGCTTGATATATTCAGGCAAAATTTTATTCTGTATTTCAAATATTGAATAGTTAGAAGCAACCGAACCGCCAAAGACTCCAATAATAAATTGATTTTTGTTAGTCTTTTTTAAAGGGTAATCGTAAGGAGAAATAAACCCATAGTTATTGACTTTAAAACCGGGGCGAAAATCAGCACTCGGTTTTTGAACAAATCCGAAAAAAGGATGAAATCTTTCGACTATAGACTCATTTAATCGTACTCCTTCCAAATTAATTCCCAAGGCAGATTTATCTAACGGTTTTTGTCTGGCATAGAAAAATTGCTTGTGCTTGACAAAATACCATCCCAGGGAACCCAGTTCTAGGAAAGCCAGTAACAACAGTAAATTAATCAAAGCAATTTTGATTATTTCTGGGCTTTTCTTAAAAAAGTTTAAATCATTCATGTTTTTTTTTACAGTAATAAATATTTTTTTATTTTTTGGGGCTTTCTTTCAGTGGTGTGCTAGTGGCTGCTGCATTTCTCGATACTTTAATAATTGAACTGGAAATATAGTTAGCAAATAATTCCTGTCCTACTAAATTATAGTGACAGCAGGAATCTTTGTAAACAATTTCATTGGTATTGTCCAAGATATTCACTCCATTAAATACATTAACTCCTGCTTTTTGCAAATCATCAACTTTTGACAAAAGCAGCGGATAGCCTTTTGTTACCCCTTCCATGTAAGGACTATCTTTGCTAATGGCAAATGCTTTTTCCTTTTTTGGAAATATCCGTTTGGTTTGATAATATTGGTTGGGCTGAATAAAGTGAAAATAGGGAATTTTTCTAATTGATAAAATTTGATTCATCATTACCGAAGAGTCGTACCACATCGATACCATTTTGGTAAAAGCATCAGTATCATCTAAAACAGTATCAGATTTGGGAATATAGACAGTACCGCTATTTTTGGGGTCGGTTTTAGACTCTTTTACTTGTTTGTCGTACTTGATAATTTCTTGTTGGTAATCTTTGAGTAATAGCCTCACCTGTATTGAGATAACAGCATTACACAAAGCCAACCTACAAGTTTGTAATTGAGCAATGGTTGTTCTCAATTGTTTTTTATTTTCATTGATTTTCACTATGGCAGCCATAGCTTCCGGTGACAAGTTATCATTAGCTAAATCAGTTAATGCCTGTACGTGTTGAACGCTTGGCATTCCTAGGTCTAATTGAGATTTGTTGTTTAAATTTGACAAAGCTACTTCGTTAAAACCGTCAATATTAACTACCATGTCAAACTCTTGACCCACCGCTAGAAAGTAGTTTAAAATCAATAATTGTTGGGGCTGTTTGTAACCACCGTTGGCAAAATTTAAAAGAATAATTTCTTTGTTGGCAAATTCTGGATAAGTTTTTAACTTCCTAGATAACATTGTACTTTCATATTCATCCACGGCGAGGTTGTTGGCTACCGAACCGCCAAAAATCCCGATAATAAATTGATTTTTACTGGTTTTAGCAAAAGGATATTGTAGGGGAGTATAAAAACCGCTCTTGTTGACTTTTAAATTATATTTTTTATTACTAAAAGCACCTTGTTTCATGACATAGCCAAAAAACGGGTGCAGTCTTTCAACGGTGGATTCATCTAGCCGAATTCCGATTCTTTGAATGTCCTCTACTACTGGTTCTTTTGTTTTATTTCTGGTATAAAACAATTGATTTTGAGTGAGAAAATAAAAAGCTAGGGACAAAGATTCCAGGCAAATAAATAGGATGGCAACATTAATAGTGATTACACTAAATAGATTTTTGCCTTTGTTTATATCTTTTGAATCTTTCATCAGATTTGACATACTAGCGTTGACTGTTTGGCAGTTGAGACTGCTTCAAATTTTCGCACAAATTTCGATTAATTATGATGCTAGCCAGCCGATGTCCAAGTTGATTCCAGTGGCCTCCACAGTTGACATAATTCTCAAAACCGTGGGCGCAAACCTGATATTTGTCAGTGTATGCTTGAAACTGTTCGGCTAAACTCAGCACCCTAAAACCTTGGGTTCTACCCAAGTTGTCCAGTCGGCGATTGGGGTAAAACAAGTCCTGAATGTTGTTTTCTTTGATGAACTTTTGTCGCATGGCAACATCTGGATGAACCTGAGTTGGATCGCCGATGGTGACAACTAAGAAATCAGCTTGTTTTTGGACTACTTCATCCCGCATTGTCAAAATCAAACCCTCTGTAATTTTCCAAGCATCTTGCCAAGCAGCATCGGTTGGTTCTTTAAAATTCTGGGTGCTTAAATTTGTAAAGTCATTCGATAACTGCTGCTTTTTTCTCTCTAATTCTACCTTTTTCACAACTTGCAAAATGCGGGAGTTGTTGACTAACCAAGCGGGTAGTTTGTCGATCGCAGAAACGGCATAACGGTTGCGATCGATGGGAAGTAGAGTCCGAAAAGACATATCTGGAACTAACTTGCCACTAGCATCATACACAAAAAATGGTCGATAGCGATCGTATTCTAGTTTCGGTGAATTATTAATGACATCATTCCCAATAAAAAAAGCAAGGACTACGATATCAGGGCTGTAATCCCACACTTTTTTCCGCAACATAACTAATTCTTGAGCAGTGCCGTAACCCTGGACTCCAAAATTGATGACTTCAACTTTTTTGCGTCCTTTGACGGCTTCGCAATTGGCCAGTTTCCGTTCCAATTTTGACCAGAAAGTTTGTTCGATAGGTACGTGAATGGCTTCGGTGAAAGAATCCCCCAAAACTGCTACTCGCAAAGTATTTGGAGGTTTGGCTTTGGTGTGTTCGCGATCGCGCAAACCGTCGCTATTCACCTGCACAAAACTCGCGCCTTCGCCCTTCCACTCCCCTGACACACCGGGTTTGAGTTTCCAGCCCAAATCGCGATCGGCAGTATGGAAACCTGTTGGTGCAGAGTCTACCAAATCGCCAATTTTTGGATAGCCTTGAATCCCAGCAACTCGCAATCCCAATTCACCAATTATCACCCCCATTAATAAACCACCGAGTGTCAAACCCACGTTGACACCCAAAGTTTTTAACTTGCTCATTCTGTCAAAACAAAGTGTAAATAAAGGGAGCAATTACAGAACCCTGACTGAGGACAATCAAAGCTCCTAAAAATACTAAAGTGACAATTAAGGGCAACAGCCAATACTTTTGGCGTTCTTTCATAAACGCCCACAAGTCTTTGAGAAAGTCTAATGTTGATTCAAACACTTAAAAAGGACGCTCCATACTAACTTTGTTTCTGGCTTTACTGGGGACGCGGTAAGTATCCATTTTGGGATTTAGTTTACGTCGCATTGCATCTTCGCCTAACAGGGTTTTAATTACTCCCATTGGCCACACCATCAGGTAAAAAACTATCCCCAGAATAATCGGAGTTTCGATTTTGTTAAGGATAAGTCCAAACCGCATCCAAGCGTGATAAACGGGATTCAGGGATTTTGGCGCAACCAATCCTAGCACAACTAGCACTGCACCGATCGCCCAGGGCAACCAATGTGTAGGATGACGGCGCAATAATGGTACTACTAAACCGAATAGCAGTGCTATCAAACCGCCGATTAGCAGCCCGAAATCGCGCAAGCCTTTTTTATCGAGTTTTTTAATTTCGTCGCTCATGGGAAATAAGGAAGAAGGAAGAAGGAAGAAGGAAGAGGGAAGAGGGAAGAGGGAAGAAGGAAGAAGGAAGAAGGAAGAAGGAAGAGGGAAGAGGGAAGAGGGAAGAAAGCCCTTCGACGCTTCGACTCCGCTCAGCGCACCGATAACTAATGACTAATGACTAATGACTAATAACTAATCTAGTTCAAATTCATTTTTCCAAGCATCGTCTTGTTTCCAAGGAATTTGTTCCGATTTAGAAAGCAAGAAATTCTCCAAAACCAGATAGTCCATTTCAGTACGCATGAAACAGCGATAAGCATCCTCTGGAGTACAAACAATCGGTTCGCCACGGACATTAAAAGAAGTATTAACTAAAATGCCACATCCCGATCGCCTTTCAAAGTGACTAATTAAGTCATAGTACCGAGGATTAGTTTCCTTGTGAACAGTTTGGACACGCGCCGAGTAATCAACGTGAGTAACAGACGGAATCTCCGATCGCGGAACGTTGAGCTTGTCAATGCCAAACAGTTGTTCTTGTTCGGGTGTCATCGGAATGCGGAGACTGGTTTTGACAGGAGCCACCAATAGCATATAAGGGCTAGAATGATCCATCTCAAAATAATCAGCAACACGTTCCGCTAAGACTGACGGCGCAAAAGGTCGAAAAGATTCCCGATATTTAATTTTCAGGTTCATGACCGACTGCATTTTAGCATTGCGGGGATCGCCAACGATCGATCGACCTCCGAGAGCCCGTGGGCCAAATTCCATCCGTCCTTGGAACCATCCCACCACATTACCCTGTTGCAAAATTTCTGCCAACTGTGGCATTAATTCGGCATCATCCAATCGATGATAGCTAGCTTTGACAGCATCCAAATATTCGAGAATTTCTGTGTCAGTAAACTTTGGCCCCAAATAAGAACCGCGCATTTGGTCGCGACAAGTTAAATGAGCAATAGACTTAGTAACAGTTGCCACTGGTTGGTTGGTAGCGAGGAATTCACTCGGCTCCTCCTCTTTTGTAGTCAGGAATTCAGTCCTTTCCTCCGGGACTTCCTTTAATGCGAATCCATCACCTGCAACAGTGCGATTTTGTTCGCAATACTGATACCAAATCGCCAAAGCTGCGCCCAAAGCACCGCCAGCATCTCCTGCCGCTGGTTGAATCCAAATATCTTTGAAAATGCCTTCCCGCAAAATGCGGCCGTTAGCTACGCAGTTAAGAGCAACGCCACCAGCGAGGCAAAGATAATCGACATTCAATTCTTTTTTAACTGTTCTGCAAAGCCGCAACACAACTTCTTCAGTGACAACTTGAATGGAAGCGGCAATATCCATTTCTCGCTGAGTTAATTTCCCTTCAGCTTGGCGTGGCGGGCCTTCAAACAGTTCGTCAAACTTCTGATTTGTCATGGTTAAGCCAACTGTGTAGTTGAAATAATCCATGTTTAAACGGAAAGTTCCGTCATCTTTGAGGTCGATTAAATAGTTGAGAATTTTGTCTACATATTTGGGTTCGCCGTAGGGCGCTAAACCCATGAGTTTGTATTCACCTGAGTTGACTTTGAAGCCTGTGTAGTAGGTGAAAGCGGAATAAAGCAAACCCAAGGAGTGAGGAAAGTCGATTTCCCACTCAGGAGTTAGTTGGTTGCCATCTCCCAGCCAGACTGAGGTTGTCGCCCATTCTCCCACGCCGTCGAGACACAAAACGGCGGCTTTTTGAAACGGGCTGGGGAAAAAGGCTGAGGCGGCGTGGGATTGGTGGTGTTCGGTAAATAGTAGAGATGGTTTGAGTTTTGAGGTTTTGCAGTTTGCCATTTCTGCAAGTTCTCTTTTGAGGATGGTTTTGAGGTATAGCTTCTCTTTTAGCCAGATAGGCATGGCGGTTAAGAAAGAGCGAAAACCTTTGGGTGCGTAGGCTAAATAGGTTTCGAGTAGGCGCTCGAATTTGACTAAAGGTTTGTCGTAAAAGACTATTCGATCGACTTCCTGTAGGTCTATTTTTGCTTCTTTTAGACAATAGGCGATCGCATTCTTGGGAAATCTGGCATCATGCTTTTTGCGGGAAAATCTTTCTTCCTGCGCTGCGGCGATAATTTCTCCATCGCTAATTAAGGCTGCGGCGCTGTCGTGGTAGTACGCCGAGATTCCAAGTATGTTCATCGCTCTCCTCACAAATCGCTATGCGTTTGCATCTGAATATTTAGAATAGTCAATGATTATAGCTGCTTAAGTACAGATTTGAACTTTTTCTCAAATCCCCAATCTACAATCGCTGAATCCGTCGCCACCAAGCCCTGAAGTATGTCACCAAGGGGAATTGATAAAATTCACCTACCAACCACAGGACAATTCCTAAATGGGACAAAAATGCTAGCCCTGTCCAAGCTGCGGGCAACCACGACAGTCTGCTACCGGGAACCGGGGGAAAATAGTAAGCACAGAGCCCTAGCAAGGTAGTGGGCAGGAAAATTAGACCTAGTGCTGCTGCTAAGTAGGGCCATCCGAATTCTACGCCTTCGAGGTGGGCTCCGATCCACTGTTTGCCGTTCCAGTGCCAAGTTATCGGTGGTGCTCGATCGGCCATTTTGAGCATTTGTCTTTCTTCGTTGCCGGTGAAGATGTGTTGACAGAAGTTGCAAGCTAGGGCTTCCATCATGGGCATGGGAGAAATTTCGCCAGTGCGACAAACTGGGCAAGGGTATGTGTCTTCAGGGTGGAAAGGACGGGTGGATTTTTGGGTGAATGTTGGCATGGATTAGAGATTTTGTCAAGAGATTAACGCAGTCAGTAGTCATTAGTCAGTAGTCAGTAGTCATTAGTCAGTAGTCATTAGTCAGTAGTTAGTAGTTAGTAGTTAGTCAGTAGTCAGTAGTCAGTAGTTAGTCAGTAGTCAGTAGTCAGTAGTCAGTAGTCAGTAGTCAGTAGTTAGTAGTTAGTAGTCAATTTTTTAAGCGAACTCGCCCGGAACTAAAGGCCTGTATGCGATCGCCCTCTAAACGCAATCGCAAACGACCACCTTCGTCAATGCCGGCGGCTTGTCCGTAGATGGTTTTGTCGGAAAGTTCGATCGCCACTGGGCAACCAAAAAGTGCATCACGGTGCTGTAATTCTGGCAACAGTCTGGCTAAACCGGATTTTCCGGCTGGTTTGTCATTTTTGTGAAACATATGGGCGATTTCCAGGAGATATTGTCGCAGTCGATCGAGCAAACACAGTTCATCTGGCACTTGGCTAGCTATAGAATGCAAGCTTACTGCATTGCCGATCGCGCTGGCATCAAGTCCGCGGAGATCGAAGTCTACACACAGGTTGATGCCGATGCCGACTACGGCGCGAGTTGTGGCGGAAACATTGCTAGAAGTGGCTTCGCAGAGAATTCCGGCTAATTTGCGGCGATCGATCCAAATGTCGTTTGGCCATTTCAGGCGCAGCAGAGTGCGACAGTCAGGAACTAAATCTTCGATCGCATAAATCACGGCTAAACCGACGGCTAAACTGAGTCCCGGTAGCAGATTAATGTTGAGGTTGTCGAGTACAAAACTGGCAGTCAAAACACCCGTTGGGGCGTGCCATGTGCGCCCGTGTTGGCCTCTACCACTGGTTTGTCGTTTGGTGAATACGACATCTCCGTGGTTGAGTTGGGCTGCGCGGGCGATGGCGATCGTGTTGGTACTGGGACAGGTATCTAGCCAGTGTAGCCAGTGAGGGATGTTTGGGCGATCGGGTTCTGGGAATGGTGAAATTAAGGGCGATTCAGACAAGGTTTGATTGGTGGTATAGCAACCGCTGGTGTGAGGAAGTTAGGCGTAATTAGCTTGCTTGTTCTGTAGCAGACTTAGTATTTTTGCTGTTCAAATTTGGCTTGCTGCCTAATTTTTGGAAGTAAAGACTGCCGACGATGACTAAGAACATAGCATAACCGATTCCTTGGACTAGATAAAGTCGATCTCTGTATCCCAATAGTGCTTTGAGTACAATTCCAGGAAATTTGCGATCGGGCAAAATTGCCTCTGCATTCCACAGCATCGGACCTAAAATACAGGAGTGGAGTTGTGCAGTGCGATCGAAAAAAACACAAATCCCTGCATACTGGCTATCTGTCTGTGACAAAATGGCAGCAGAGGAGTCAAAATGTTTGAGTGCGGATACTGCTAAACCGGCGACGATTAGCAATAATAAGATTCCCATAAATTTGAAAAACTTGCCCAGTTCAATTTTGACACCCCACTGGAAAATTAGCGCGCCTATGATTGCCGCCCCAAGCAAACCGGCTAAAGCACCTAAAGCCGGAGTTAAACCTTGTTGAAATTGAGCGCTGACAAATATAACTGTTTCAAAACCTTCGCGAAGTACGGCGATAAAAATTAAGCCGAATACGCCCCAGCCAGCCTTAGCATTTTCTGTCAAAGCTGCTGTTACTGCTCCTTCCACTTCTGCTTTAAGAAAGCGGGCTTGCTGAGTCATCCAAATTAGCATCCAACTTAGCATTACTATGGCGACAATTCCCAGACAACCTTCGAGTAGTTGCTTAATTACTGGTGCGTAAGGCTGATTTGATGTTGAGAGTATGTGGAGTAACTGATTGAATAATGCACCTACAAAAGCGCTAGCAGCAATGCCGGCTGCGATACCTGTATAAACCCAAGAATTGAGGTGACTTTGCTCTGCTTTTTTTAAGCAAGCTAGGACTATTCCGACGACTAAGGCGGCTTCTACGCCTTCGCGGAGGGTGATTACAAAGGTTGGGATGGCTTCAGTAAAATTCATTTTTTGATAACTGCTAATTTGTGGTTAGTCCTTAGTCCTTTTATTATTTAACCGCGAAGGCGCGAAGGACGCGAAGGAAGAGAAAGAAGAGAAGGAGCAGGTATTCTTAAGGTGGTTCGGGAGTAACTAAGGACTAATGACTAAGGACTAATGACTAACTTAACTATAGTCCCGCAGCATTTTTTTGAGTTCTACTTGGTGCAATTCTTCTTGTCCAATCAAGGTGCGGGCATATTCTTCTAGATAAACGCTGGAGTCTGTGACGACTTCAAGTAAGGTTTTATACTTTTTGAGAGCTTTTTTTTCGTGATTTAAACTTTCTTCCAACAAGTCTTTTATCGAATGTTTGTATGTTTCTTCGATGGGAGCAATTTTCTGGCTGGGATGTCCGTCTAAACCTGTGAGAATTTCTCCGGCTTGTTGGGCGTGGAGTAGGGATTCGGTTGCTTGTGCTTGAAAAAACTGCACGATGGGAATCCGGTTTGGCCCTGTCACCATTAGTGCGTAGTGGGTGTAGCGTACTACTCCTGCTAGTTCCCATTCCATGATGGTGCATAGCAGTTCTTGGGTTTTTTTCTCGTCGAGTTCTTTCATTTGTTGTTTAAGATGTAGAATGCTTTACAGGGCGCAATTTATAATATCACATTTAAATGTGAATTTTAAATTAAGGTGCGCCATAAGTACCTTACTGGATAAATGTTTTAGGTGAGTTACGGGTTAACTTCTAAGGTTCCAGTAGGAGTGAATACCACTGTCAACTTCGCGACTGGTGCGGGGCTATTGCTACTGGTAGTTTCGGAAGCTGTGATCAGATTTGGTAGGGGAGTTTCTTGGGTGAAATCCTTGGCTGGCTGGTTGAGTGGCTCGAAATTGCCGATCGCCCCATCTTGACTGGCAGTGACTCGATAGACTAGATTTTGAGTGAATGTGGGAGTAGCTTGCCAAGTCTGATTTATGCGATCGTAGACTTTGAGGGCTAACTCATCTAGTTTAGCGCGATCGATGATTTCTGCTGTTTTCTTTGTAATATCCACCGCCGGAACTTCTGGCTTAGCTGCGGATATAGGTAAACCTGGGACAGGCAGATCTTTAGGAATACTTGCACTAGCTGGTTGAGAAGACTGATTAGCGACAGTGGTAACATTTTTTGCTGGTGTGTCAGCAGGATTTTTCCCCTCAACTGTCAAAGACTTGATGTGGGAACCGAAAAACTTTTCTTTTTGGCTAACCCGCCACATGGCGATGGGATAAGTCACAAAGAAAAGAGTCAAAACTCCAACGCCAACCCAAACTATTTTGTGCATCTCCCTGGCCGGGAGTGGCTGATTTTTCGTTTCCATTATTCAACCTCGAATTATTTATTAAGTTAACGGCAAATAGGGGAATAGAGGATGCCAACACATAGCTGTGGCAGCGATTAACAAAGCAAACATCCAGAAAAATATGGTACGGCTTTTAATGTTCTGATTCTTCCATAGAGTATGGAGAATTGACCAACTGATAAGCCAACCGACAAGTAACATAGTTTCTTTGCCCGTGTAACTGCCGATATTACCCCACAATTCGCTATCAGTCTTGCTTCCGGGAATCCAAGTACCGAGAGACCAAATAAATGCTTCTCTGACTTTAGATGTGTCTGACAAGTGGTGAGTCACCATCATGGTAAAACAACCAATTGTGGCACTAATTACTGCTGCTGCTGCGGGTCCAGAAACACTAAGCCCTGTTTCGGAGCCTTCAGCTAAACCGCTGGGAAACTGTTTAAATTTGCTCCATAATTTACCGTAAAAAGGTTGATTATTGGCATAAGTTTGGCGATTTAATTGTCTAGTCATTTGAAAATGCTCCTATCTTAGGTAAAGTAACTACTAACTACAGAGCTTGAATTTTAGCAACACCAAGTCCGCTCACCATGCCACCCATTGCAAAAAACATGATTGCCATTAAAGCTACACAGGTAGCTGTTAAAACTGGGCGATTTTTCTTGTCTAAAATTGAGTCGCCATAGTTCCACAAAATCCACGCACAAGCTACTGTTAAAGGCAGTGTAAACAATACGCTAAATTCGTGATATTCCATCAAAACGTACTGCCCTAGAGGAGAGTTTTCTTTTAGCAAAGCTCTTGCTCCGCCGAAATTTATACCTGCTCGATACCGCATATAAGCCCAGTTACCAGTAGCAATGGCCAAAAAACTCAAAATAGTTGACCAAAAGGCTAAGGTTCGCATTTGTGGCAAGATTTTACCGGCCCCTCGCAACAATGGAAATGCCAAATGTCCGGTATAAACCATCACCACTAATGCAAACATTGCACCCATGCCGTGAATTGTACCCATCCACCGCTGCCAAGGGCTCGGATGCAAGAGGTTAACTAGGGGTAAAAACAGAAATAAACCAGCGGATAAAAAGCTCAGCCCGTAGATGGAAACTTGAGCAATATCCAGTTGTCTGGGAAATTCTGATGTAGCTAAATCTGTAGTTGAGTCTTGTTTTGAGTGTTGTACCACTGCTGGGTCTCCTTGAGTTGGGATGATGCAGGAAGTTATTTGAGAATATTTGCATTAGTAGTTAGAGTCTTTTGAGAAAAAAACCTATATTACCAGAGCCGATCGCCCATTAGCCCGATCGACAACTGCTAAATTATTGCTCGCTTCAGACCTAGTACCCAGAATATTTGGCTTTTGAGGTCAGGAATAGCCCATAATCTTGCTTTAACTAGGTATTTAGCTATTTTGCTGCTTTTGTTAGTGCTAATAACTTAATGCTATCTATTATCAATAATTGAGCATAAAACTAATTAGGAGGTTTCAGTTTTTTCTTTATATTTTCTTAATATTTATGTCAGAGCTTCGACTAGGGGTAGATTTTGCTGTTGAGTCCGTAAAACAAGGGGAGATTGGAGATGGGAATAATTGACATCGCCGATCGCTCTTTTGGGAACTCGATCGCCTGAGAATCGCGGCTTATGGAAAAATAAGAGACCTGGTGATGGTCTTGTTTGAGCCCTTGCTCAGTTAATTCTTCAGAATTATTTAATTTGAAGGTAAAATCCTCCCTCGTCTGGCTGTAAAGCCCGAATCTATGGGAAATAGTCGATCGCCCACCGCCCATACCCAGAGCGATCGCCCCCAGAAATGCCCCTAGAGGGGGTTGTAAATTTTTGTAAAAAATAGTTGACTAAAGGGTTGAGAGTTCTCCCGTTTAGGATACATCGATGCACATACCTGATGGCTTTCTTTCACCGCCGGTAGCCATTGCCACCGGCATAGCAAGTGCAGCAGTAATCGCCGTTGCCCTGAATCGAACCCGCGAAAGTCTTGGACTGCGGCAAGCCCCAATCATGGGTTTAACTACTGCTTTCGTGTTTGCAGCCCAGATGATTAACTTTCCCGTAGCTGGTGGCACCAGCGGACACTTGTTGGGAGGTGCCCTAGCATCTGTGGTTTTGGGGAACCCTTGGGCGGCAACTCTGGCAATGAGTACGGTTTTTATCATTCAGAGTGTTTTATTTGCCGATGGGGGTATCACCGCCCTGGGAGCCAATATTTTTAATATGGGGCTAGTCGGAATTTGGGTAGGCTGGTGGCTGTTGCAGCCCTTGCAGCGACTGTTGGGAGGTTCCCGAAATCGTTTGCCGCTAGCAGCGGGGATTGCAGCCAGCCTCAGCGTTGTTGCAGCTTCGATTTGTTGCGCGATCGAACTGGCAATTTCTGGAACAGTATCACTTAATATCGCATTGCCAGCAATGGTAGGAGTTCATATTTTAATTGGGATTGGCGAAGGGGTAATTACAGCCAGTGTTTTAACTTATCTCGTCAAAGTACGGCCAGATTTGTTACCAGGAGAACAGCCACAATTGCAGAAATGGGTAGCACCAGTAATAGGGATTTTATTAATTAGTGGGGTACTGTCACTATTTGCTTCCAGTTGGCCTGACGGGTTAGAATCGGTAGCGGAAAAATACGGTTTTAAAGAGAAAGAAGCTGTGGCAATTGAAAATCCTACTCCCTTAGCAGATTACACAGTTAAAGGATTAGAAGAACAGCCTATCGGTACTAGCATTGCTGGACTTTTAGGCTCTGCTGTCAGTTTCGGCGCGGCCTTTGGGATTGTTCAGTTAATTAAACCGAAAGATGTCTAAACTATCGATACCTTTTCGACTGCGACTGTCTCTAACAATTGTGATTGGCCTTGGTTTTATGAAGACAGGGGCTTGGCTGTGGCTGGGCATTTATGGGGCGATCGCACTTTTTTGGTCTTTGTGGCTGAAAGCGCCTCTGCGAACCTTAGTCCAACTATTAGGAGCAGAATTAATTTTTCTCTCCTTATTAGTGCTACCCCAAGGTTGGGAACGTGCGAGTTTTCTGCTGGTACGTTCCCTGATTTGTCTGCTAATTATGAACAGTTTTCTGCTAACTTTGCCACCCCACAGTTTGGGAATAGCCCTGAAAGGATTGCCACTACCAGCCGGCTTACAAGAAATTGTGCTATTAGCAGGGCAATACTTAGAAATCTTGCTAGCGGAAGTCAACAGCATGAAAAGATCGGCCCAACTACGAGGCTTATCGGGTACGGCTGGATGGCTGCGCTACGCTAGTGCATCGATGATCGGATCTCTTTATTTGCGAAGTCTCGATCGCGCAGAAAGAGTTCATGCAGCCATGCTAATTCGTGGCTATCAAGGAACCTTACCAGCCGACTCAAAATCAACACCAAAAGAGCGACTATGGCTGACAGTAACAATTTTAACCGCCACTGGATTAACCCTAGCTTCTTATGGTAATTTGTAATTAGGAATCGAGAATAGGGAAGAGATTAATTCGTGCATCAATATTTTAACTTTGTACCCTTTGCCTTCTCCCTTCTCCCTTCTCCAATCCTCTCTCTGCGCCCTCTGCGCCCTCTGTGGTTAAAAACTCCTAATCTTAAAATTGAGGCAAATAAAAATTGACTAATCTCAAAGTGACACCAACCATCCAAGTAGAAAACTTAGTCTTTGGATATCCACAGCAAAAACCAGTATTGCAAGGAATTTCCTTCACCTTGCAACCGGGAGAAAGAGTTGCCCTACTAGGTTTAACCGGCGCTGGAAAAAGCACTTTGCTAGAAAATTTAATTGGCTTAAAAATGCCTCTATCTGGGGAGATTAGAGTGCAGGGAACAAAACTGGAAGAAGGTAATTTATCGAAAGTACGCCGACAGATTGGATTTTGCTTTCAAGATGCGAACGATCAGCTATTTATGCCAACTATTTTAGAGGATGTCATGTTCGGGCCACGCAATTATGGGGTATCAGCGGGACTGGCGCGCGATCGAGCTTTAGCCCTATTAGATGAATTTGGTTTGGTAGAATTTGCCCATCGTTCGGCCCACGAGCTTTCTGGGGGTCAAAGAAGGTTGGCGGCGCTAGCGGCAATTTTAGCATTAGAGCCGACAATTTTAATCTTAGATGAGCCGACAAATGGACTAGATCCGTCGTGGCGGAGGCATTTGGCTAAGGTTTTGTCCCAATTGGCGATCGAGGTTATTTTGATCGCTTCCCACGATTTGAACTGGATTGGGAAGACGACTCAAAGGGCGTTAATTTTGGCTGAGGGTCAGATTCGGGTCGATGAGCAAACTCAAGAATTGCTCAAAGATCGATCGACTCTCGAATATTACAATTTGCCGCCAGATTGGTAAAAGGTAATTGCGTGATTTTTGAGTGAGGATGAGAACCAGAAACCGGGGGGTTATGCTCGATCGCGTCTAGGACTGGAACATTTAAATTGAGAGAGCAATACTAATCACAATTAAAGCTAATAAAGCTAACCAAACTTGATGCCGCTGACACCAATTTTTGGCCGCTCTTTGCCAGCCACCGCTGATGTCAGGGGTCGCCTGGGGTACGATTGGTTGGGCCTTGTTGTGATAAAGGGTACACTCTTGGGCGAAGGGACGCTGGGGATAGTTGCAGGTGTCGTCTTCGTGGTATGTACAGGTGGTACATAAAAATTCTTGGGGTTTCGATCGATAAAGGGGGATACCGGGATGTCCGAAAGCTTTGAGAGGGGTTTTGCAGTGTCCACAGGTGATGGCTTGGGTGTCCACAGGTAGGTGACAGCGAGGGCAATCTGGCATTGACGTTGCTGGTGATGGGATAGGTTACAGGTAGGTACATTAGGGGGTTTTCCGCACGCCCATGGGTGGATTAGACTCGCCAGCAGGGGCTGGGATGCTCCAAAATAGAAAGGTAGGTCAGCGCTGATGTAACTTTAAGTTTACTTGGCAGGTGACTTGAGTCGATCGCATCTTTTGAGGCAAACAGTAGGAAAAATCTATGGATAACAATAACAACTTACTCAAACAACTGGTGATGTTGGGCATTGGTACTACCTCCCTGGTGGCTGAGAAATTGCAGGAAGTCAGCGAGCAATGGGTTAAAGATGGCAAAATCAATCCTGAGCAAGCTCAAACCTTTGTGGAGGACATGACGGAGCACCTTAAGTCCGAGCAGGGGAATTGGGAGACGCAGTTGCAGCGGCAAATGCGGAATATGCTGCAAGATATGGGTGTGCCACGACAGTCGGAAATGGATGAGTTGCGTGGTAGGCTCGATCGACTCGAACGTCAGGTGAGGGATTTAGAAAATCGTCACTGGCGTTGAGTTTGGTGCGGTGGGGCTGTTCCCTGCTATCCTGCGATAGGACGATCGCCCCAAGGTAGAATGCTCACAAAGGTAGAAAGTAGAATTAACAACTTTCTGCCTTCGGAATTCATACTTCCGACAGAAGTATGAGTTTGCATCCGCCGTCTTTTTCTAGCGAAAAGATTTTTGGGTTTAGAGCTGGTTTCGAGAAATAATTCTTGAATGTAAGGAGGATTAATTTTGCAAGGAGTTTTAGTCAGCTTGGGAGTAATGCTGGTTTGTGTTTTGTTTTTGATAGTCGCTCAATTTAGCGGTTCTGGGGAAAAAGCAATAGCCGCCGAAGTTAATAGTTCTTTACCCCAGACTGCGATTGAGATATTGTCAGAGCAGTCTTTAAATGAAAATAGTCTCCTAGTAGCTGATGCTACTTTACCGAATGTATCACCTACTAACGATGGGAATAATATGACTGAAAATACTGAGAAAACTGAGCAGATTGTCACCACAGATTCAGGTTTGAAATATGTTGAATTAAAAGAGGGTAACGGGGCGACTCCCAAAAATGGTCAGACGGTTGTGGTGCACTATACTGGCACTTTGGAGGATGGCACGAAATTTGATAGTTCGCGCGATCGCAATTCTCCTTTCCAGTTCAAAATTGGTGTCGGTCAAGTGATTAAGGGTTGGGATGAAGGTGTGGGTACAATGAAAGTTGGAGACCGACGCCAGTTGATTATTCCTCCCGATTTGGGTTACGGTGCTCGTGGTGCTGGTGGGGTGATTCCTCCCAATGCCACACTAATTTTTGATGTGGAATTGTTGAAGATTTCTGGTTAAGTAGCGGAATCTAATTAAACGTAAAACTTTTTTTTACGCTGTTGAGAAACCCGGTTTTTTTTAGTAACCGGGTTTCTTGAATTTAGAGCTTTTACCTAGGTTATGAACAGGGAAGATGCCTATTGCACAAAGAGTTTATATCAATTCCTATCTTCATCGGAATTATTCATTTCTCTCCGCTCTCTCTGTGTTCTCTGTGTTCTCTGTGGTTCAATCATGACCATGCAACGGTCAAGGATATTACAAACATGGATATAGCAATCCTAAATCATTTGTGAATTTCTTACTCCCTCCCCTTAATAAGGGGAGGGTTGGGGTGGGGTAAAAAACTTTACGACTCATTTAGGACTGCTATATGTTGCGATTAACTTCGTCTTGCTTGCAGATTTAAGAATTTTGTTACCTGACCATCGAATAATAATTTAATCACACCTGTAGGGCCGTTTCTGTGTTTGGTAATAATGACTTCTGCAATGCCGCGATCGGGGGTATCTGGATTATAATACTCATCACGGTACAACATAATTACTAAATCGGCGTCTTGTTCGATACTTCCACTTTCTCTCAAATCCGACATCATCGGCCGCTTATTTGTCCGCGCTTCTACACCTCGACTCAACTGAGATAAGGCAATAATTGGTACGCTGAGTTCGCGGGCTAAACCTTTGAGGCTTCTGGTAATTCGAGATAATTCTTGGACGCGATTGTCGCTGCTACCTTCCATTAATTGTAGATAATCTAGCAGGATTAATCCTAGGGTTCCGCCTTGTTCTGCTTGAAGGCGACGGGCTTTTGAGCGAATTTCTGTCACTGTAATATTCGGAGTGTCATCAATAAATAGTGGCAATTCTGAGAGGCGGCCAATAGCTGTACTGATGGGTTCCCATTCGTTTTGACTAATTCTGCCCGATCGCAATCGGTTACTTTCTATTCTAGCTTCACCGGACAAAATGCGCTGCACTAGCTGTTCTTTGGACATTTCTAGGCTAAAAATGGCAACCGGCAATTTTTGTGGCCCGGCGGCGATGTGGTGGGCGATGTTGGTACAAAAGGCTGTTTTGCCCATGGCCGGGCGCCCCGCAACGATGATTAAATCCGATCGCTGAAAGCCTCCTGTCATAGCATCTAAGTCATAAAAACCGCAGGGAATACCAGGAAGTGTGAGTCCTTCATTGCGGTTTTCGAGGTCTTGAAATGTCTGATTTAGGGTTTCGCCGATGGATACTAAATCTTGTTGGGGACGTTCTTGAGTTATGCTAAAAATTTGTTGTTCGGCGCGGTCTAAAACTGTTTCTAAAGGTGTCGCTGTCTCGTAACCTAATTGTACAATGTTGTTACCTGCTTCGATTAATTTCCGTCGCTGGTATTTGTCTTCTACTAAGACGGCATATTGGTCGATGTTGACAGCAGAAACGGTGCGATCGACTAATTGTGCTAGTTTGCTTTGTCCTCCTATTTGTTCTAACTGATTGCGATCGGCTAATCGAGTAGTAACTGTCATTAAATCCGTAGGCTGACCTTGAAAAAACAAGTCTAAAGCCGATCGATAAATGACTTGATGAGCGCTGATGGCAAAAAAATCAGGACGCAAAAGTTCAGCAATTCGGGAAATAGCTTCGGGGTCAATTAAAATCCCGCCCAGAATTGCTTCTTCTGCCTCTACATTTGTTGGCATCAAGTCGCTCATTAGTTATGGGGAATTGGGAATTGGGAATTGGGAATTGGGAATTGGGAATTGGGAATTGGGAATTGGGAATTGGGAATGGGGAATTGGGAATTGGCAATGGGTTATCCGTTACTAGCTTGGGGCTGCCAATGCCCAATGCCATCCCCCCTTGGGGGGGTTGTCCAATGCCCAATGCCCAATACCCAATTACATAGGAATAACTTGAATTTCAACTTCAGCGCTAACTTCTGCGTGTAATTTGATTTCAGCTTTATAAGTACCAGTTTCGCGAATTTCCGGCAGGGAGATGCCACGGCGATCGACTTCTTGACTGGTAGAGTTGAAAATCAGTTCTGCTACTTCTTGGTTGGTAACAGTACCAAAAATAGCGTTTCCTTCGCCGACTTGCTTGGAGATGATGAAGGGACCTGCTGCTTCCAAGGCTGTTTTACGGACTTCAGCTTGCTGCTTGAGCTCTAGCTGGCGGAGTCTTTCTGTTTCTCTGCGACGTTCTGCTTGCTTGAGAATGCCCGGAGTGGCGCGAAATCCCATGCCTTGGGGTACTAGGTAGTTGCGGGCGTAACCGGGGGCTACTTCTACGACGTCGCCAGCTTTACCGAGCTTGCTGACATCTTTATTTAAAACTAATTGGACGCGCTTGGCCATGATCTTTGCTAGTGGTTTTTAACTCGAACATTCTATAATACCGAAGTTTGAGTGGCGATCGCAACCAGGAAGGAAAAAGCAAACAGGACGCCCATACTCAAAATCGCTCTTTCATACCCCGCAAGCGGGCGAAGGTTTGCACCGAATCCTGGCTGTTGGTGGCTAATTGGAGACTAGGATGATCCCAGCGCAAGAATGGGTTGGTGCTTTTTTCTAGTGCGATCGATGATGGTATCGTGGCTTGATTACGACTGCGGGCGGCCTTGACTCCGGCGAAACGCTTCTGTAAATCTAGATTGTCACTATCTACAGTCAGGGCAAATTGCAGATTATTGAGGGTGTATTCGTGGGCGCACCAGACTCTAGTATTATCTGGCAGGTTTCGCAGTTGTTCCAGGGAAGCTACCATCTGACTGGGAGTACCTTCTTTGAGTCGGCCACAGCCTCCGCCAAATAGGGTGTCACCGCAGAACAATTCGCCGGTTTGGGCTGGATTGTTGGGCGGGAAATAGTAGGCGATGTGGGCTTTTGTGTGTCCGGGTAGAAATAAGATAGAGGCGGTTCTGTCTGCGAAAGAAACTCGATCGCCCCCTTGTAAAAAGATTTGCTGTCCCGGAATTCTGCCCCTGTCTTCTGCGCCACCGTAGACTTTAACTTGGGGGAAGCGATCGATCAGTTCCTGGTTGCCACCTATATGATCGTTGTGGTGGTGGGTAATCAAAATTTTGGTTAATTCGGCTCCCAGTGCTTGCAGTTGCTGCAAGACTGGGTGGGCTTGGGCTGGATCGATGACTGCTGCTAGATTGCGATCGCGATCGTGCAGCAAAAAAATGTAATTGTCCGACAGTACCGGAAGTCGATAAACTTGCATATAGCGTTTCTCCAATAAATTAGTTAGTCTTGGGCATAGGGCATCAGGCATCGGGCATCGGAATAGTTAATTTTTTCCTTCCTTCTTCCTTCTTCCTTCTTCCTTCTTCCTTGATAACAACAGTATGCGAACATCTCAGAACAAATCCAACTTAACACTCACTCAAATGGTCGATCGCATTTTAGCATCGGGCAAGATTGCCCGCCGGGAACATTTAATTCTAACTTCTGCCATCCTGTCCAACGAGAAAATTTCCGAAGACGAACGATATCAAATAAATCGAATATTTGATTACATTCAAATTGGTCGCCTCAAGTTTATTGATTGAACTTGTTGTAAATTCATCATATAATCAACACAGGTAGTAAAACAAAAAAGGGAGAAAAAAATGAGTGTAGACCAAGGAACTATTTTAGTGACCGGGGGAGCTGGATATATTGGTTCTCACGCCGTATTTGCACTAAAACGCGCAGGTTACAACGTGTTAGTTTTGGATAATTTAGTTTACGGTCATAGTGATTTAGTAGAGCAGGTATTAAAGGTTGAATTGGTGGTAGGAGATACCAACGATCGCGCCCTACTAGACAAAATATTTGCCACTCACAATATTGCTGCCGTCATGCACTTTTCTGCCTATGCTTATGTGGGCGAGTCCGTGACTGACCCAGCTAAATATTACCGTAACAATGTCATCGGTACTATTACTCTTTTAGAAGCCATGATAGCTGCTGGGGTGAAAAAAATTGTATTTTCTTCTACCTGCGCCACTTACGGAGTACCCCAGAAAATTCCCCTCACAGAAGACCACCCACAGCATCCGATCAACCCCTACGGTACTACTAAATTAATGGTAGAACAGATTTTATCAGATTTTGATACTGCTTACAATTTTAAGTCTGTTTGTTTCCGCTATTTTAATGCTGCCGGTGCCGATCCGAGTGGGTTGTTGGGAGAGGATCACAACCCAGAAACTCACCTGATTCCCCTAGTGTTGCTGACTGCTTTGGACAAGCGAGATTCTATTTCAATTTTTGGGACAGATTATGATACTCCTGACGGTACTTGCATTCGAGATTACATTCATGTTAACGATTTAGCATCTGCTCATCTTTTAGGATTAGAATATTTGTTAAATGGTGGAAAATCCGATGTCTTTAATTTAGGCAACGGCGGCGGTTTTTCTGTAAAAGAGGTGATAGAAACGGCGATGGAAGTGACGGGAAAAGAGATTAAGACTGTTGAGTGCGATCGACGTCCGGGAGACCCTCCTGCTTTAGTGGGTAGCAGTGAGAAAGCCATTAAAACACTAGGTTGGTCTCCTGAATATCCACATATTAAGGATATTATATCCCATGCTTGGGAATGGCACAAAAAACGCCACTCCTAGGCAAGCATTACTTAAATAATCGGGGAAAAAATCTCTCCAACTCCCCCTTTTTTTTACCCTTGGGGAACGGCGATTTCATTCTCAGGGATTGGGGCATCCCCTACCAGAGAATGATGATTTTGTAGGCGTAGTAGATGGTGCGTGCCTACCCTCCCCATCTACTACAAGCGAGATTTATCATGGGTTTCAGTAGTATGCTAATCATATCTGCTAAATCGGGACAACTTGGGAACAGACTGCTACTTTTTGCTAATTTCATCGCTATGGCGATCGAGCATAATTTAACAGTCATCAATCCGGCTTTTGAGGAATATGCAGATTTTTTTGTGGGTACAGCCAGCGATTTTTTGTGTTGTTATCCTCCTCCATATTTTACCTTACCAGGCAACAAATTCATCCGAAATAAATATTATAAGTTAATTAAGTATTTAAATAATAAAAAAATATGGAAAACGCAAGAAATAACTAGAGAAAAACCTTTTAACTGGGTGAACGATCGGGGTTCAGACACACTCAAGTACACTTCTACTATTTGTTTTCAAGGCTGGCTATTTCGAGATGGCTGGTTTGTAGAAGATTTGCCACAATTACAAAAGTACGCTGACCCAATTAGAGCCTACTTTGCACCCTTACAGCCATATAAAATTAATGTAGATAGTTTGATATTGAATGTAAAAAATAACGCGGATATAATCATCGGAGTTCATATTCGTCAAGGCGATTACGAACAACACCAAAAAGGGAGATACTTTTACAAAACTGAGCAATATTTAGAAGTCATGACTTCAGTAGTAAAACTATTTGCAACTAAGCAAATAAAATTTTTGATTTGCTCTAATCTTCACCAAGAACCTAGTTTATTTGATAATTTTAACTGCGTTTTTGCCAAGGGTCATTTCATCGAAGATATGTATGCTTTGGCAGAGTGTGACTATATTGTCGGGCCACCTAGCAGTTATACTATGTGGGCTTCGTTTTACGGCGAAAAACCTCTTTACATGATGAGAGATATCAGTCAAACAATTAATTTGAAGGATTTTGTGCATTTTTATGAATGGCAAGGACTTTTTAATTATCGAGATAACTGGAGCGAGAGTTTTTGGGAGTGGACGCACTGAGGTAAGCTGCTACCCATCTCCAGTCCCTGTTAATTCTAGAAAGCGGTAACGAGAGGGCAAGATCCAGAAAAATATATACTATTTTTATAAGGGTATAAGTTTATAATTAACATACCATAGTCCTTAAATAAATCAATGACTTCAAAAAAATTAGAAGCTAAGGGTTTTATCACTATTTTAACTGGTTTGTATTCTTTTCAAGATTGCATTCATTGTCTGGCCTCTGTCAGGAAGTTTCACCCCGAACCAATTATTGTTTTAATAGATAAAGTCCCAAGATTTTTATATCCCTTACTTCAGGTGTTTGGAAATGTGAGATTGCAGCCAGCACCGCCGAACGAAAATCCTGTTTTAGCTTCGCGGCAAGCTAAACTGAGCTTATATCAAGTATCTCCTTTTGAGAAAACTATTTATCTGGACTCCGATATTTGTTTGTTGTCGCCAATAGATGAAGTTTTTGACTATCTTGATGAGGTGGAGTTGTTGGTGACAGAAGATGTACAGCCGGCGATCGCCAAAGCTGCTAATTTATTAAGAGTCAAGCAACCTATTCTCTCAACTCTGCAATCAGTAGGATTACCGCTCAACGAAAATAGCATTCAATATAATGGAGGCTTTATCGCCTTTACCAACAGCAGTAAAAATCAGGAATTATTCAATTATTTTAAGAAATATTTCGATTTGGTTATTGCCCATCAAGATGTGCTACTCTTAAAAGACCAAGGCGCTTTTGCTGCTGCTATTGCCTCTGTCAAACCGAAAATGAAAACCTTGTCGCCTGTTTACAATTACTTAGACAAATGGAAAGAAGTTTATAGGATTGACGAGCCGATCAAGGTAATGCACTGTACTTATCCTTACCGCCCGCAGTACGCGAAGAATGTGACGAGAACGCTATTTACTAGAATAGTCGATCGCGCTGCTAAAATATTTTTACCAAATCAACTTAACAATCCCTGGCGCTTAAAATAGACTTTCTTTAACTCTGCGGCCTCTGCGCCCTCTGCGGTTCATTAAAAAAAAACATCATTCACAACAAATGAAATAGGATAGCTCTAGCTGCTGTGCAACATTATACTCAAGAATTCTACAAATACTTGCAAAAAACATCCCAAGAATCAGCCAGAGAAATTATTCCGATTATTTGGGAATTTGTACAGCCACAGCGAGTAATTGATGTCGGTTGTGGGACAGGAACTTGGTTGTCAGCATTCACAGAATTCGGCGTTGAAGATATTTTGGGCATAGATGGTGATTGGGTTGACCCAAAAATGCTGGAAATTCCGGCTGACAAATTTTTAACCTTAGATTTAAGTCAGCCTTTACCTATTGAGCAAAAATTTGATTTAGTTGTTTCCTTAGAAGTAGCAGAACACATACCCCCGGAGTGCGCCCAGATATTTGTAAACTCTTTAGCGAAGTTAGGTCCAGTAATTTTGTTCTCGGCCGCAGTACCATTTCAAGGAGGAACAAACCACATCAACGAACAGTGGCCGGAATATTGGGCGAAACTATTTCAAGCACAAGGATATGTAGCCATTGACTGCGTGAGAAACAAAATATGGCAAAACGATCGCGTCCGATGGTACTATGCCCAAAACATACTGATATTTGCCAAACGGGAATATTTAACAACTAATCCCATGTTACAAAAAGAGGCAGATAGAACTAACTTTTTACAACTTGCCTTAATTCATCCATACCTTTATTTGCGAACAGCTTCAGAAGCAACTAAATTAAGACAAGAAGTCAAAGATGCTCTAGGATTAACAGACCCAAGAATTTCGGTAAAGAAAGTATTTTTTGCTTTGCTAACCTTGACAAAATCTCGGTTAAGTGGCAAAATAAAACAACTTTTTTTAAAAAATACCAAGTGAAAGTTTCGTTAGTCGCGAGCGATTTGTCAGGAGGGGGTGCAATTCGTGCTTTTCTGTTAGCTCAAGTTCTGATTGAGCTTAACTGTGATGTAGAAATTGTCGGATTTATGTTTGGTAAGGAATTATATGCAATTCCTCCTCATGGCATCCCGGTATATGCGATACCGGGGAGCAAATATCCGGGTTTTTTGATGAACGCTCAAAAACTTTTGAAAAAAATAGATGGGGATATTATTTATGCAGTCAAACCTAAACCTAGCAGCTTTGGTTTATCATTGCTCAAAAAACTGGAGACTCACCGCCCTATAATTTTAGATATAGACGACTGGGAACTGAGCTGGTTCGGCGGAGACGAATGGAAATATCGCCCTGATTTCAAACAACTTTACCGAGATATTGTAAAAAAAAATGGTCAATTGAGAGAACCAGATCATCCGCTGTATATTAAGTGGATGGAAAGTTTAGTTTCCCGTGCGGATGCTGTCACTGTGGATACGGAGTTTTTAAAACAACGTTTTGGTGGTGTATATTTGCCTAATGGCAAGGATACTGAAATGTTCGATCCCGCTAAATACCATCCTGAATTAAGCAGACAGCGTTACGGGTTGTCCGGGTATAAAATTTTAATGTTTCCGGGTGCACCAAGACCTCATAAAGGCGTTGAGGATGTTTTGATGGCCCTCGAACAGCTAAATGAGCCAGATTTAAGATTAGCGATCGTGGGCGGAAGTCCTTATGATGATTATGACGATCGACTTATGCAACAATGGGGGCGTTGGATTATTAAACTGCCAAAATTTCCAGTGGAAAGGATGCCTGAAGTTGTAGCGGCGGCTCATATTGTCGTTGTTCCTCAGCGAGAGACTTTGACAGCGGTGGCTCAGTTTCCGCTCAAGTTGACAGATGGGATGGCAATGGCTAAGCCTGTGTTGTCTACACGAGTGGGGGATATTCCTGAAATTTTAGGTGGCACGGGTTATTTAGTAGAGCCTAATTCTCCCGCTCAAATTTCCCAGAAAATTCAATGGATATTTCAAAATTTGACAGAAGCAAATCTGCAAGGAATGAAAGCTAGGGAAAGATGCGTAGAAAAATATAGCATTAAGACAATGGCCCCGGTCCTTTCAGATATAATTGCAGGTATATCGAGGTAATTTTTTAGTGACTGAATGGAGGAAGATACACTGGCTGTAATTCAAAAAGATTTTGAAATGTCGTACTATTTAGCTGGAAATGCTTCATGTCTGCAAATAAGCTACTCCTAAAATTTGCCAGACGATATCCAGGCAGGATTTTTTTGACTGTGTTCCTGGGATTCTCTGGGGCTTTATTCAATGGTATCAGCACTACTCTGATTGTACCAGTGCTTTTGAATTTTTTGCAGGAAGCTGTCGAGTTGCGGGGGGCCCCACCTTTAATTAAAATTTTGATGTATCCCTTTGAAGGAATGCCTCAAAATCAGCGTTTGGTGTTAATGACCGCCGCGATAGTTCTGACAATTATGTTGAAAAATATTGCGAGTTACGCTAATACTTTAGTAGCTACTTCTCTGACGCGAGCTTTGACTTTTGATTTGCGAGAGGCTGGATTGCGATTGTTATTAGAAGTAGACTTGGATTATTACTCAAAAACTAAAGTAGGCGATTTAATTAATAGATTGGGCGGAGAAGTAGGTCGAACTGCTAATGCAATTGGCACGGCTATCGGGGTGTTTACTACCTCAATTACTGTTTTGGTGTTTGTGGGTTTGCTGCTTTCAATATCTTGGAAAATGACGCTGACATCTACGATTTTGTTGGGGCTGGTTGCTTGGACAAATCAGTATATTATTAACCGTTCTAAACATTTTGGTATGATGTTATCGGAAATGTCTAAAGATTATTCAGTGGGGATATTGGAAACTATCACTGGGATTAGACTTGTCAAGTCAACGGGGAACGAAGAAAAAGAGTACGAGCGGATTAAAAAATTAATTCATAGGCGAGAACAAGCGGATTTTTCAGCTCAGATAAACTATGCAGCGATCGCTCCTATCAACGAAGTTGTGAATTTGCTGGTTATTATTTTAATTATATTTATAGGTAGGACAATATTTGTCAATGAAATAGAGTCTATTTCTACGGTTCTACTAACATATTTGTTGGTGCTTTTTAGACTAATACCTCTGATTTCTCAATTAAATAGTGGTCGCAGTCAATTTGCTAATACATCGGCTAGTGTAGAGGTTGTTAATAAATTTTTAAGATGTGATGACAAGCCATTTATGCGGAATGGGTTAGTGCCATATACTCATTTGCGATCGGGAATTCATTTTAATAAAATATCTTTTAGTTATCCAAATTATAAAAACTTAGTTCTGCAAGGAATAGATTTATTTCTACCTCACGGTACTACTTTGGCTTTAGTAGGAAGTTCAGGTTCTGGTAAATCAACTTTAGCAGATTTACTACCGAGATTTTACGATCCTACCGAAGGTTGTATCTCGATCGATGGCGTGGATCTGCGCGACTTTGATGTCAAAAGCTTGAGAAAAGCTATGGGAATTGTTAGTCAAGATACGTTCTTGTTTAATGCGTCAGTACGCGACAATATTGCTTATGCTAGGCAAGAAGCAACAGAAGCAGAAATTGTGGAGGCAGCGAAGGGAGCAAATGCTTACGAGTTTATCAAACAGTTGCCGGAGGGGTTGGATACTCAAATTGGCGATCGGGGTGTGATCCTATCGGGAGGGCAGCGTCAGAGAATTTCCATTGCTAGAGCTTTGCTGCAAAACCCAGAAATTTTAATTTTAGATGAAGCAACGAGCTCCCTGGATACAGTGGCGGAAAGGTACGTACAAGAGGCGATCGAGAAATTGAGTTACGATCGCACCACGTTAGTCATTGCCCACCGCCTCTCCACAGTCCAAAAAGCCCATAAAATCGCTGTGATCGATCGGGGACAAGTAGTAGAAATTGGTTCTCACAAAGACTTGTTAGCAAAAGGAGGATACTACACTCGCTTACATTCTATGCAATTTGCCGAAGAAACTGCTCGCGACGAAGCTTTAATTAGAGGTTCTTACGAAATTCGCACTCGTCTAACTCCCATGATAGCTTATCTAAAATTGCTACTAGATGAAATGGTAGATTCTCCCGAAGAAAGGGATGAATTAATCAGAGAATCCTTTCAATCCGCTTCTAATATTTTTGAGACTTTAGAATTTATTGAAAATACAATCAGGCGTCAGGCTGTTCAAAAGTAGTCAGTTGGCAGTTGGCAGTTGGCAGTTGGCAGTAGTCAACAATTACCCATGCCCAATGCCCAATGCCCAATGCCCAATGCCCAATTCCCAATTCCCAATTCCCAATTCCCAATTCCCAATTCCCATGTCTCAATATTATGTATTCTTCACCCGCAATATATTGCCACAACCGAATGTAGCTAGCTTAGTTCAAGTTGCACACTCGGCGAATGCCGCAGCAAATCTCGGTTTACCCGCAGTATTAGTATATCTCCGTAAAGGATGGACTGCTCTTAATCCAGTAGATTTACTCCATCCTTTTCAACCTAGAAAACCCGATGAAAAACTTGCCAAAATCTACAACATTCAAGAAAACTTAAAAGTAGCAGATTTACCCATGCCGTGGCCAATCGACCTTTGGGACAACAAGTGGACGAGTTCGAGTACAATAGTATCAAAATACTACCTACCAATGCACCTGCGGAAATCAACTCAAATTGTCCACAGTCGCGACTGGAACTTTGTCAAAGCAGCAATAAAACATGGAATTCCCGCTATCTACGAACAGCATCATCACGAAAACAAGAAGTTTGAACCAGAAATTGTCTGCAATCCTCTGTTTCAAATTGCTGTAACTGTTGCCGATACAGTGCGAGATAGCATGATGCAAAATGGAATGCCGCCAGAAAAAGTAATTATGCTGCACAATGGTTTCAATCATTTATTTTTCGCCCGACAAACGGCGGCCTCCCAGAATTGGCGACAGCAGCTATTAACAGATGAAAGAGAGCATTTAGCAGTTTATGCAGGGGGACTTTACCCGTTTAAAGGTGTGGATATGTTAGTGGATGTGGCGAAGGAATTGCCGGGAGTTCAATTTGCGATCGCCGGTGGTACCGAATCCCAAGTAACAGCCTACCAAAAATTAGCCAAATCCCAGCAAGTTAACAACATAAAATTTCTCGGCTACCTCCCACAGCATCAACTTGCTAGCTTGCTACAAGCCGCTGATGTTTTAACTCACCCTCACTGTTGGACAGAAGCTGCGACATTTACATCTCCTTTAAAATTCTTTGATTATATGGCATCGGGAACTCCAATTGTGGCGACAGAGATTCCATCTTTGCGGGAGTTTAAATCGGGAAACATCGCTGCGACTTGGTGCGAACCCGATAACCCCTATCAATTTGCACAAAGCATTCAAAGTAGTTTAATAAAATATCCCTGGAAGGTAGAAGGTTATGCAGAAACTATGGATTTTGTCAAGCAATTTTCCTGGGAAAATCGGATTGAGAAAATTTTGAGTTATGTAGACGAGCAAGTGCGATCGCAACTACTTACATAATTTAAAATAGGTTCCTAGTAAATAAAGACTTTAGCCATTCTTCTGAGAGGAGTTCAGTCCTCACTACAAACCTATGATGGTTCGTATTAACCACATAATATTAAAAATGAACCCAAAAATCATCGGCACAATCACCACCTACCCCGCCATGAGCCAAAGCGACTGGCTGTGGCAACAAACCCCGGAAAACTTCGGAAAATGGGGAAACATTCAAATGCTAGCAAATCACCCAGAACCAGACTTTTTACTCATGTATCAATTCGACTTTCCCCAAGCGCCGAAAAAGCGATCGTGGCTGGACAAAATTCGCCATCCTACCCCTCCAAATTCCGAAAATCAACAACTTCTAGAAAAATTGCGCGGAGTCCCCAAAGAACGCATTATTTACCTAATTCGCGAGCCACCATTACCAGAAGTCATTGAAATTACAAAAGCCAACTACGAACAAGCAAAACTTTACTGCGGTTACATTTCCGGGCCAGACGACTTCGCACCAAACCCAAATTATATGCCCGCAATTTGGTATCACAGCAACTCATTTCGAGAACTCGATCAAATGCCTCCACCCGCTAAAACTAAACCCTGTTCTTGGATTACTTCAGGTGTTAGCCGTAGTGCCAATCACCGCCAGCGATTAGAGTTTATCAAATTGCTGCAAGCACAAGAATTAAATTTTGACCTTTACGGTCGAAACCTGCCCAATTGGGCGGGCGGTAAGGGCATTGTGAACAATAAATGGCACGCCGTTGCACCCTACTATTACAACTTAGCTATTGAAAATTATGCAGCAAATGATTGGTATGTGAGCGAGAAGCTTTGGGATGCTTTGTTAGCTTGGTGTTTGCCGATTTATTACGGCGGTGCCGCGGCCGATAAATTGTTGCCAGCGGGGAGTTTTCTGCGGCTTCCCAGTCTGGATGAGACAGGAGTAGAATTTATCAGAGAGGTAATGGCAACCCCCGATTATTGGCATGAAGCGATCGAAAAAATTGCGGAAGCCCGACAAATAATTCTCCACGAATTGAACCTGCTCAATTGGTTGGCTAATTTTACATCCTAGGAGATTGGCGGGGAAGCATCTTGTCAGCACTTACGCATGGGGGGTCAAAAACCCCTGGTGATTGCCCTTCGACTACGTTTATCCTGAGCGTAGTCGAAGGGCTCAGGATAAACGTAGTCGAAACCCTGCGTGAATATTTGTCGAAAAAAAGGACTAATTTGACACTCCCCGGTCTGAAGACACGGGGATTCTTAAGGACAAACTTTGAGGGATGAATCCACCCAAACTTCGATTCTTAAAGGGTAAGTCAGATACCCGCTACCCATTCGCTCATTGCTGAGTCTATGGCTACTTTGGTGCCTAACGGCTTGCAACTGTCGGGTTTTTCACCAACTAGGTTTCAACAACTTTATCAAACCCAAATCGGTTTGTCAAAATGGGGCAGGCAGGATAAATCCTGCAACGCCCTTTCATCCCTGGACTAAAGTCGCAGGGTTTTCAGGGTATTTCTTATAAAATCCTCTCTTCATCGTCCTGTATTAAACTCTCTCTTCTCTTGCTTCGCGTACTTCGCGCCTTCGCGGTTAAATCATTCCGATACAACCGGAATTGATATAATTTGGCATCCCATCGAGGGGGAGTCGGAGCTAAAATTTGTCATCGAATGAGGGTCAGAGTCGGTGACACCGCCCAGAGATGCTGCTAAAGTTGAGGATGGGAGCAGGCAAAAAATCAACCCCAGGCAAGATTTTTCGGGAAGGGGCTTTCTGATACACACCCTTAGCACTTATAATTACTACAAGAATATTTACATACTTCAACAGGTTCTCAAAGAACCTTACTATCCTTAATGAAGCTTAAAATTAGTAAATTGTTCGTTAAAGTTACCTGGAACCCCCAGAAGGCTGTAGGCTGCCCCGTCTGGTTAGCGGTGAGATAAATAATGATGCCTCGGATACTTGTTATTGACGATGACGCGGCGATCGCGGAACTCGTAGCCATTAACCTCGAAATGGCTGGGTACGAAGTAACCCACGCAGAAGACGGCATCAAAGGTCAGGCCCTAGCCATACAACTGCTGCCAGACTTGATCGTCCTAGACCTGATGTTGCCTAGAGTAGACGGATTCACAGTCTGTCAGCGTTTGCGGCGAGACGATCGCACCGCCGACATTCCCGTCTTGATGTTGACCGCCTTAAGTCAAACTCAAGACAAAGTAGAAGGCTTCAACTCCGGTGCCGACGACTACCTCACCAAGCCCTTTGAACTAGAAGAAATGCTAGCGCGAGTGCGAGCTCTACTGAGGCGCACAGACCGCATTCCCCAAGCAGCCAAACACTCCGAAATCCTGAATTACGGACCACTGACCCTTGTACCAGAAAGGTTTGAAGCTGTTTGGTATACTCAGATTGTCAAATTGACCCACCTAGAGTTCGAGTTACTACACTGCTTGCTTCAGCGCCACGGTCAGACAGTCTCTCCCAGCGAAATTCTTAAAGAAGTCTGGGGTTATGACCCCGACGACGACATCGAAACCATTCGCGTACACATCAGACACCTGAGAACCAAGATGGAACCCGATCCCCGCCATCCTCGGTACATCAAAACCGTATACGGAGCAGGCTATTGTCTGGAATTACCCAGCAACGAGCAAGTAGCGGAGGAAAGCAAATCATCTGCTTGAGTTAGTGCGCCACAAGCCACAACCAATGACAAATCTAGCTAAAAAAGCCTGAGAACACTTGCTTGCTCTCAGGCTTTTGATTTCTAATAGATCCAAAAAATCCTGTTTCGAGATTTAAATTTATCAATATATAAAAACAATTCCCCATCAAGCAACCTCAGTATCGCAGCGTTGATGTTCCATCCGAAATACATTCGCGTACAAACTAGCAACAATCTGTTTACCTTCCTGGGTTAACTGTAAATAACCCAGAGATTCGCTGATGTGCGGATAAATACCGCTCCAGTAAAACTTCGAGTAGCTTTGGAGCAAGTCCCCCGGATGTCGGTAGCCCAAAACCTTAGTATCACCGCTTTCTTCCAATTCGTAAAACAGCGCGCCGATTTTTTGTAAATATTGTGGGTTGCTCAGTTGACCGATCAAGTTCGCACCGCGAACTAAACTCGAATAATTAACTACATTTTGATTAGCGTTGCTCTCAAGCACCGAAAAACGAGTTTCCTCGATGTTTTGCTTGATGGCTTCAGCATTAATTAGCTTGTGATTCCCGAAGCGTTCGTCAATGAAGAGTTTAGCTCTATCAACTCGGTAAGGTGCTAGGCTGGCTGCGGTTGCACCGGGAGGAAGGGCAATTTTTATGCCATTTTTTCCTGTAGCGTACAATCCTTCTGCTTGTTGGTCCAGTCGGCAAACTCCTTTGACATATCCAATATCTTGACACAACAACGAAATGATGAAGTGAAGCCAATCTTCGCAGGATACTCCTCCTTTGCGAATGTGTTTTCCCCGCAAGATTTCTTGACCGACGAGGGTGACACAAATTGCGTGTTCTACATTATGATAAAGAGCGTCGCTGTTGGCAATGTTTTCTAATGCCATTGCTCCCACCCAAGAAATTATATCCGCATAATCTGATTTATACCCTCCGTAAGTGCGGCTATAGCCATTTTCAAGGTGTTGAATGAAAGCCTCAATTAGTAGTTCAGTAGAATTAAACATACCCGTCCTTTTATCCTAGTATCGCCTACGCTATTATCATTTTTAACTGTTTGTCGGTCTATGTTGAATCCCTCGCGAATTCATTGAAACTGAACTTAAAAATTACCAATTTTCTATAAAGTTAGTCCATCACCGACAGCCATCCCCGGCGTACGGCGTAAAGTAGTCTGCTGATGATTTTTTGGTCGTCTGAGCTTCGGGAAGTTTGAGAATTAATTGCGGATTGAATCTCTTGTAACTGATTTTTTTCAATGGTTCCAGATTTCCAAATGTTTAAGTAGAGTTCGGAAATTGTATATTCGGGAATAAAAGTTTTGGTTCTCATGGCGGGTCTAGTTGAATTTATATTGTTTATTATTGGGGTATTTTCTATAATCTTATGTGATATGGATCGACCCGTAGCTGTGATGCGATCGCCAGAGTCAAGTTTAGGCCCGTCTCCCAAAGGCTTCAAGACATCAAGGCTATTTTTCACTAAACCAGGTTTCTGCCTCCGGGACTGAGATTGCCTTGGCCACTGCATTGCTTAAGCTGGCTAAAAACTCCCGGAAATAAGTTCCAGCCGTGGCTGGCGATCGAAAAAATATTGCCAAAAAGAGTTGAGTCGTGTACAATACAGAGTCTGGTATCCTCATTCATCCATAATTTTCCCCAAAATCCCATCTCCGCATAGGGGAAGGGACTTTCAGTGCGGATGCCACAAAATCACTCTATTCAGCAAAAAGCTAGAAATGCCGTAACTCATGCCCACTATTCAGCAACTCATTCGTTCAGCACGAGAAGAAACGCAGAAAAAAACCAAATCGCCAGCTCTCAAAAGTTGCCCCCAGCGCCGCGGAGTTTGCACCAGAGTGTACACAACCACCCCGAAAAAACCTAACTCGGCGCTGCGAAAGGTGGCGCGGGTGCGGCTTACCTCTGGTTTTGAAGTCACAGCCTATATCCCCGGTATTGGTCACAACTTGCAAGAACACTCGGTAGTAATGATCCGTGGCGGTAGGGTAAAAGATTTGCCTGGAGTTAGATACCACATCATTCGCGGTACATTAGACACCGCAGGGGTCAAAGACCGCAAACAAGGTCGTTCCAAATACGGGGCCAAACGTCCTAAAGCAGCGAAGAAATAAAACGTAACTTGCATCTTTGAGGGGTTAGAGAGCCAAAATAAACCCTCGATCGCCCGTTGATAGCTAATTAATAGTCGATCGATAGCTCACAAAAACCCCAAACTCCATCATTCAAAATCAAAAATCCCAAATAGAACTATGTCTCGCCGCACAGTTATTCAAAAACGTCCAGTCCCCCCCGATCCAACCTACAACAGCCGGTTGGTGAGCATGATGGTGAGGCGGATTATGCAGCACGGTAAAAAATCCGTTGCCTCCAGCATCGTCTACGACGCCCTCAAAACCATCCAAGAACGCACAGGAGCCGAACCGTTAGACTTGTTTGAAAAAGCAGTCAAAAACGCTACACCCCTAGTGGAAGTCAAAGCCCGCCGCGTAGGTGGAGCCACCTACCAAGTGCCGATGGAAGTCCGTTCCGATCGCGGAACAACCCTCGCCCTCCGCTGGCTGATCAGATTTGCCAGAGCCAGAACCGGCCGCTCCATGGCCGCCAAGCTCGCCAACGAACTGATGGATGCAGCCAATGAAACAGGTAGCGCCATTCGCAAGCGCGAAGAAACCCACCGTATGGCAGAAGCCAACAAGGCCTTCGCCCACTACCGCTACTAATAATCGCCAAATCTGGTAAGTTCAATTGGACGATTTTGTGGTATGAGAGCATTGGGTGAGAGATTGGAAAATGTAAATTTTTAGTATTGAGATTGCTTCACCAAGGCCTAGGCTGCGAGGCAAGAAGCAAACTCAACACTGGAAAAAACCCAATTCAAAACTCTCTTAATCCTCCATGTCACATACTTAATATTTTTGTAAACAAATCTTGCAAAAAATATTAAAATGTAACAATAAGCTCCATTAACTTATGTTGTCAGTCCGTCGCGACTACAAAATAGGGATTCTGTGTAGTATAATTGTATTATAACAGCAGAGAATACTCAAGGAGGTAGCTGTGGCACGTACCGTCCCGCTAGAAAAAACCCGCAACATCGGCATCGCAGCCCACATTGATGCGGGCAAAACAACAACAACTGAAAGAATTCTGTTCTATTCAGGCATGGTTCACAAAATGGGTGAAGTGCATGAAGGAACAGCAGTTACCGACTGGATGGAGCAAGAGCGGGAGCGGGGAATTACGATTACTGCCGCCGCTATCACCACCAGTTGGAAAGATTACAAAATCAACATCATAGACACTCCCGGACACGTAGACTTCACGATCGAAGTAGAACGGTCCATGCGAGTGCTAGATGGAGTGATCGCAGTATT
Source organism: Microcoleus anatoxicus (assembly GCF_042465725.1). Taxonomy (GTDB): domain Bacteria; phylum Cyanobacteriota; class Cyanobacteriia; order Cyanobacteriales; family Microcoleaceae; genus Microcoleus; species Microcoleus anatoxicus. The sequence continues at coordinate 5,804,562 of NZ_CP120853.1, forward strand.
CTGCTCGGTAGGCGGAGTTCAGCCACAATCGGAAACAGTTTGGCGACAAGCCGATAGGTACCACGTACCACGGATTGTGTTCCTCAACAAAATGGATCGGATGGGCGCTAACTTTTATAAAGTTTACGGTCAAATTCGCGATCGCATGAGAGCGAACGCCGTACCAATCCAAATCCCGATCGGCAGCGAAGAAAACTTCCGGGGAATAGTAGACCTAGTGCACATGAAAGCCTACATCTACAACAACGACACCGGCACCGATATCGAAGAAGTAGAAATCCCCGAAGAAGTCAAAGATCTAGCCTCTGAATACCGCACCAAACTGATCGAATCAGTAGCAGAAACCAGCGACGCCCTCACCGAGAAGTACCTCGAAGGCGTAGAACTAACCCAAGACGAAATCCAGTCGGCCCTGCGCCACGGGACGATCGTTGGCAGCATCGTTCCCATGCTGTGCGGTTCTGCTTTCAAAAACAAAGGCGTTCAGTTGTTGTTGGACGCAGTGATCGAGTATCTGCCGTCGCCCTTGGAAGTTCCCCCAATTCAAGGACACCTAGCCAACGGCGACATCGCAGAGCGACACGCCGACGACGATGCTCCCCTGTCAGCCCTGGCATTCAAAATCATGTCAGACCCCTACGGCCGCCTCACCTTTGTGCGGGTATACTCCGGTATCCTCAAAAAAGGTACTTACGTCCTCAACTCCACCAAAGACAAAAAAGAGCGGGTTTCTCGCCTCATTGTTCTGAAAGCGGACGATCGGATTGAAGTAGACGAACTCCGCGCCGGAGACTTAGGAGCAGCCTTGGGCTTGAAAGACACCTTCACCGGTGACACCCTCTGCGACGAAACAGCACCAGTAATCCTGGAATCCCTGTTTATTCCAGAGCCAGTCATCTCGGTGGCGGTGGAACCCAAAACCAAACAAGACATGGAGAAGCTCTCCAAAGCCCTCCAGTCCCTATCCGAAGAAGACCCCACCTTCAGAGTCAACGTTGACCCAGAAACCAACCAGACAGTCATCGCCGGCATGGGCGAACTGCACTTGGAAATTTTGGTAGACAGGATGCTGCGCGAATTCAAAGTAGAAGCCAACGTCGGTAAACCGCAAGTAGCCTACCGCGAAACCATTCGCAAAGCAGTCCGTGCCGAAGGTAAATTTATCCGCCAAAGCGGCGGTAAAGGTCAGTACGGTCACGTCGTGATCGAACTAGAACCCGCAGAAGAGGGAACCGGCTTTGAATTTGTCTCCAAAATTGTCGGTGGCACTGTACCGAAAGAGTACATCGGCCCGGCAGGACAAGGGATGAAAGAAGCCTGCGAATCAGGTATTCTAGCAGGATATCCGATGATTGACCTCAGAGCTACTATGGTAGATGGGTCTTTCCACGACGTAGACTCCTCAGAAATGGCATTTAAGATCGCCGGCTCAATGGCGATCAAAGAAGCCGTGATGAAGGCAACGCCTGTGCTGCTAGAGCCTATGATGAAGGTAGAGGTCGAAGTTCCCGAAGATTACATCGGGAATGTCATCGGCGACCTCAACTCCCGTCGGGGTCAGATTGAGGGTCAAGAGACGGATCAGGGAATTGCCAAAGTTTCTGTAAAAGTTCCACTAGCAGAAATGTTTGGTTACGCCACTGACATCCGCTCGAAAACCCAAGGTCGAGGCATCTTCACAATGGAATTCAGCCATTACGAAGAAGTGCCGCGAAATGTGGCTGAAGCCATTATCGCTAAGAACAAAGGGAACTAATGATTGGAGATTTGAGGTTTTGGATTTTGGATTGAATCCAAAATCTCCAATCTCAAATCTCAAGTCTAAAATCGCTAAAAAAACAAGGAACAAATCGAGAATGGCACGCGCAAAATTTGAACGGACTAAACCCCACGTAAACATCGGTACGATCGGTCACGTTGACCACGGCAAAACAACCTTAACCGCCGCGATTACCATGACCCTTTCGGCCCTGGGTCAGGCCAAGGGTAAGAAATACGACGAAATCGATGCCGCGCCTGAAGAAAAAGCACGCGGTATTACGATTAATACCGCTCACGTAGAATACGAAACCACAGATAGGCACTATGCCCACGTTGATTGCCCCGGACACGCTGACTATGTGAAAAACATGATCACCGGTGCTGCTCAAATGGACGGCGGCATCCTGGTAGTGTCTGCGGCAGACGGCCCCATGCCTCAAACTCGCGAACACATCCTGTTAGCTAAGCAAGTTGGCGTTCCTAGCTTGGTAGTGTTCTTGAACAAAGAAGACATGGTAGATGACGCAGAACTTTTGGAATTGGTGGAACTGGAAGTTCGCGAACTTCTAAGCTCCTACGATTTTCCTGGCGATGATATCCCCATCGTCACTGGTTCGGGACTCAAAGCTCTCGAAGCCATGATTGCAAATCCCAAGTCTGTCAAGGGCGACGATCCCTGGATTGACAAGATTTATGCACTGATGGAAGCAGTGGATAGTTACATCCCCACCCCCGAACGTGAAATTGATAAGCCATTCTTGATGGCAGTAGAAGACGTATTCTCCATTACTGGTCGGGGTACTGTCGCCACTGGCCGGATTGAACGTGGTAAGGTCAAAGTAGGTGAAAACGTCGAAATCGTAGGTCTCAAGGACACTCGCAACACTACCGTGACTGGTGTGGAAATGTTCACCAAGTCTTTGGAGGAAGGCTTGGCTGGGGACAACGTGGGCTTACTGTTGCGGGGGATTTTGAAGGCAGATATCGAACGGGGCATGGTGATTGCCAAGCCAAAGAGCATCTTGCCTCACACTCAGTTTGAATCAGAAGTCTACATCCTGAAGAAGGAAGAAGGTGGTCGTCACACGCCCTTTTTCTCTGGCTACCGCCCTCAGTTCTACGTTCGTACAACTGATGTAACTGGTACGATCATGCAGTTCACCGCTGATGACGGCTCCGAAGCAGAAATGGTGATGCCTGGTGACCGGATCAAGATGACTGTGGAGCTGATTCACCCGATCGCGATCGAACAAGGAATGCGCTTTGCTATCCGTGAAGGCGGACGCACCGTCGGCGCAGGCGTTGTTTCCAAAATCCTCAAGTAGGAATACGCTCATAGTCAGTAGTCATTAGTCAGTAGTCAGTAGTCAGTAGTTAGTAGTTAGTAGTTAGTGGTCAGTTGTCCTTAGTTTATATTAGTAGTTACCTAATGACTAATGACTACTGACTAATAACTAACGACTAATAACTAATGACTAATGACTAATGACTAATAACTAATGACTAATAACTAATGACTAATGACTAAAAAAAACTGAACCTAGAAAATTAAAGAAACCAAAATGGCAGCTATCCAACAACAAAAAATTCGCATTCGCCTCAAAGCTTTTGATCGACGCATTCTAGACGCATCTTGCGAAAAGATTGTAGATACAGCAAATCGGACAGCAGCCACTGCGATCGGTCCGATTCCCCTACCTACAAAACGGCGGATTTATTGCTTGCTGCGATCGCCCCACGTAGACAAAGATTCTCGCGAACACTTTGAAACCCGCACCCACCGCCGCATCATCGACATTCACCAGCCTTCTGCTAAAACAATTGATGCTTTGATGAAGCTGGATTTGCCAGCCGGCGTAGATATCGAAGTCAAGCTGTAGATTGACAGTTTGAGAAATCACAAAAGAAGGAACAAGGGAAAAATACTTGTTCCTTCTTTTTCAATTTTGGACGCAAGGATAGTCAGAAACTGGGTTTTTTTACGAAAATTCTGAGTTATGACTCGGCGGTTGAAACCGCGTCTATACAAACAAAATCGGCCTGCGCCGATTGAAGAATAAAGGGGTTTGGAAACCCGGATTTGGTATTAGGTAAAAAACCCGGTTTCTTTGGTATGAGTGCGTCCAGGACTGTGTTTGATGAAAATTTGGGCGATCGAGTAGCAAAAACAAATGCGGGCAAAAGCAGATAAACCCCACTTGTGGAAGCCAGATATAGCCCAGTTTGTTTAAGTCCTACTAGACATTGACAAAATAGTTGGCGCTGAGGTTGAGGTTGGTGGAACCTTGAACGATCGCAATTAGTTCGGGACGACTTTCATTCAGGAAGATGGCTGTACCCGCAGCTAAACCAGTTGGTGACGCTCCCAGACTATATCTTGACTTGGGGCCGGACAGTTCGATCGTATCTTCTAAAGCATTGAAATCGGTAATTACCGCAAAATCGCTAAGACCCGAGCTGCTAATATTATTATCGCTGTAGAAAGCTCCCTGAGTAGCGCCTAGCACAAAGCGATCGCGCCCAGCGCCGCCAGTCAAGCGATCGATTTCGCCCAAACCTTTGCCTGCTGCTGCATCTGCGCCCGTCAGCACGTCGTCGCCATTATCTCCAAAAAGGCGATCGTTGCCAGTCCCACCAAAGACTGAATCATTACCGCGTCCACCGTAAAGGGTATCGTTGCTGCTATCCCCAAAGAGAGCATCGTTACCGTCGCCACCTGTAATATAGTCATTTCCTGCACCACCACGAATGTTGTCATTAGCTGTGCCACCTGCCAAGTTATCGTTGCTGGCATTACCGATAGGTTTAGGGCGACAACACCTTTATTATTTTTGGTACGGTCGATCGCACCTTGTCCCCAAATATTAAAGCTGACTCCTGAAGCACCACATCTAATTTCAAGATTTAGGAATTATTTTGAGTTTAGCTGTAAACTTTACACCAAATTCCATTCCCAGTTCAAGCTCAGCTTCCCAATTTAAATTTCGCTTTTCACAGGCTTGTGAAAACTCTTCATAAACTTTGTCAACAAGTTGGCTCAAGTCTTCTATTACTTGTTCCCCATCTAACATAAAAGGAGCTAAAATAACTTCTTCCTCTACAGACTCTTTTGATTCTACTTGTTGTTCACTTGTTTTAACAAAAACTACTTTTGGTTGCAAAGATACTACCTTAAGCTTTTTTTCTGGTTCAGAAGTTGTAGACATTGGGCAATCCTAAAATTTAAGAGTATACAAAAGGACGTTCAATCTCCAGTAGCTTTTCCAGGTAATCAATCTTCAGGGAAAGCAACTGGAGTACATCTGCTCCTAATATACCAACAATCTGATACCTACTAAACACACCCGGTAAACTACCCACTAAAATATTTACATCAACCAAGTTTATTGAACCTATTTCTAGGTTGACTGTGACTGTCGAATATTGAGAGTTACCAGTTACACCAATTCCTTGCACAGATTCTTGCTTTACTTCTAGTAAATCGAGATTTTCCTTCACCTTCGGGATGATTACTGTTCGCTGCGCTCCCGTATCCAGAAGTAAGTTAAAATCACGCTTTCTTTCCTCACCCTTGATGGTGACAGGTATTACCCATAACTTAAGTTTGTCGAAAGTTGCATCTCCGACAAACTTCTTCTTCACTAAAATTACAGTCATTTCTTATCTTCGTAGTATCTAAAGTCTGAGCTCACCTTATTGAGCCTCGTCATCAATACTACCAGTGTAAAAGATGTACAGATCTTTTTTAATGTACTTAGTTTTGTCTAGCATTAAATCTATGTCAGTTGCCTGGTATAGAACTTTTCCACTAGCCGGAAAACCATACATATCTCTTTTAGTAATTTCTACTGTTACCCATTGCTTAGGGTACTTTTCTGTAATTTCTGGTATTCGTATCTCTTGGGGTTTTTCAACTGTTTTAAGCATTTTAAAGAAGAATATGCTAACGTTGACTATAAATAAAATATTTGTTTATATAGCAATCCTAAATGATTCAGATAAATTTGTAGGGGTGGTGCCCCCGTGCCTACCCCTTATCTATCGGGCAACCTACAATAATTATGCAATAATTATGCAAATGATTTAGGATTGTTATATGCATATTTTACGGCTTATCTAAATTCTATTCTTGCAATTAATTGAGTGTCAAGTCATAAAAGTCAGGAGTTTGAAAAATAAAATTGTCATAAAAGTCACATTTTGGTAAGATGGAGGGTAAAACCTGACGCTGCCATAAGCTATGGACTTTGAGGAAGCTTTAAAAATCATTGACGATTTAGTTTTTGCCAAAAAAGGAGAACTTCTTAGTGACCTGCAAAAGGCAATACTTCAGGCATCTTGGGAAAACTATACATACAAAGAGATGGCTGAAAAATTGCCATACAACGAGGGTCATATAAAAAATGAAGCTTCACTATTGTGGAAGCTACTTTCAAATAGTTTAGGGGACCAGATTAGCAAAAAAAACTTACGGGTGGCACTGAAGAAGCGATCGCAGGCACACCAAGTTATACACTCTCTAAATCGAGAGCAGTGTGAACAACTAGCCGTCACCCCATACCAAGATTGGGGAAATACCCCCACGATCTCATATTGCTACGGACGCACTCAGGAATTAGCTACATTAAAGACATGGATTTTGCAGGATAAATGTCCCTTAATTTTGCTGCTAGGTCAAGGAGGTATAGGTAAAACCACTTTATCGATCGAATTAGCAAAAAAAATTCACAATGATTTTGACTATATAATCTGGCGAAGTCTTCGGGCATCGCCACCAGTCGAAAAAATTCTAGCAGATGCAATCAAATTCTTTTCTAATCAGCAAGAAACTACACTACCAGATGCTTTAGAGGATAAAATAAGCAGACTGATTCATTATTTAGAATCTTCACGCTGTTTGATCGTACTGGATAATGCAGAGTCAATTCTTCAAAGTCGTAATCATATAGGTCAATATCGGGAAGCCTATCAAGGCTATGGTGATTTGCTAAAACGAATAGCTCAATCATCTCATCAAAGCTGTTTGCTAATTACCAGTCGAGAGAAACCAGAAGGAATTGACCGGATTGCCAGACAAACTCAAACTATACGCTCGTTGGATTTAGATGGTTTAAACGTAGAAGATGGCCAAAAAATATTTACAGAAAAGTATGGAAGTTTTTTCGGTTCGGACGATGAATGGAAATTAGTGATTGAAAACTATGCAGGTACTCCTTTTGCCTTAGAAGTAGTGGCAGTAGAAATACAAGATTCATTAGGAGGAAATTTATCTCGATTTGTAAAAGAATACTTGGGTAAAGCAAAATTTACTCAAATCAACAATTTATTAGAAAGTCAGTTTGGTCGTCTATCTTCCTCGGAAAAGCAAATCATGTACTGGTTAGCTATTAACTATGAACCAATGTCAGACTTAGAACTAAAAGAGGATATTATTTCATGGGAAGCTAAACAAGAATTGCTCGAATCTTTAGCATCTTTGAAAAGGCGATCGCTCATCAAAAATACTCAATTTGGATATACACAGATAGCCGCCTTAAGAGAATACATTATCAATAGATTAATAAATGAAGTTTGCCAAGAAATTAAGATAGGGCAAATAGAACTTTTGAACAGCTATTCTATTAGCAAAGCAACAACCAAAGATTATATCAGAGAGACTCAAGTTCGTAGCATCCTCCAACCATTACTAGAAAGATTGATTCAGGAACTTGGCGGGAAAAGAAATGTCGAAAATAAGCTGAAACAAATTCTCTCAAATTTCCAACAACAATCGCCTCAAGCCCCAGGGTATTTAGGAGGCAATATTCTCAACCTATTGTGCCAGCTAAACACCGATTTAAGAAACTATGATTTTTCCCGTTTAACTATTTGCCAAGCCTATCTTCATGGAGTGAATTTACATCAAGTTAATTTTGCCTATTCTAACTTATGTAAATCCGTTTTTTCTGAACCTTTGGGTAGTGTTCTTTCAGTAGCATTTAGTTCTGATGGCAAATTGTGGGCGACAGGCGATGCGGATAAAAATATTTATATTTGGCGAGTAGCGGATGGTCAAATTATCACTACTTGTGTCGGTCATACTAATTGGGTAAGATCCGTTGTCTTTCATCCCCAAAAACCAATTTTAGTCAGTAGTAGTAACGATAGCACTATTAGGTTATGGAATAGTAATACTGGTGAATGCCTTGCCACTTTAGAGGAACACACCGATCAAGTTTGGTCAGTTGCTTTTAGTCCTGATGGTCAAATTTTGGCTAGTTCTAGTGATGATTGCACCGTAAGATTGTGGAATATAAATGATGTTGATTCTCCTCAATGTCTACATATTTTAAAAGAACATCGTTACTGGGTACGCGCAGTTGCTTTCAATGCTCAAGGAACAATCATAGCCAGTGCTAGTGTAGATCAAACTGTGAAATTATGGGATGTTCAAACAGGTGAATGTAGTACCACATGGCGGCAAGGTAATCATCCCGTTCGATCGATCGCTTTTAGTCCAGATGGCGAAACTTTAGCGACTGGTAGCGATGATAAGCTTGTGAGATTGTTGGATATTCATACTGGCGAATGCCTCAAGATTTTTCGGGGACATAATGGACGAGTATGGTCAGTTGTTTTTAGTCCTGACGGTCACACTTTGGCTAGTGGAAGTGCCGATCAAACAGTCAAGTTATGGAACATCGAAACTGGTGAATTATTAACTTTACCAGAACGCGATCGCCGAGTGAGAGTTATAGCTTTTAGTCCTGATGGTCAAACTCTAATTAGTGGTAGTGACGATCAAAGTGTCAGATTGTGGGATGTCCGTAAAGGTGAATCTTTAAAGACTATCTATGGCTATACTCAACGAGTTTGGTCAGTGGCTTTTTCTCCTGATGGGGAAACAATTGTTAGTGGGAGTGACGATCGCACAGTTAAACTGTGGGATATTGAGACAGGTAACTATAAAATATTAGGCAAACATACAAAGCGGGTACAGTCAGTTTCCTTCCATCCTCAAGGGATAAAGATCGCGAGTGGTGGTAACGATGGTTGGGTAAAATTGTGGGATAGTGCTACAAGTGAATGCGTAAATTTCCCGCAAAAACATCGGGATTGGATTTGGTTAGTTGCTTTTAATATAGAAGGAACAAAACTGATTAGTGCTGGCGACGATCGCAGTATTAAATTATGGGATGTTAAGACAGGTCAATGCTTGAAAAGCTTAAACAATTATTCAGATTGGATTTGGTCAGTTGCTCTGAGTCCTGATAGTGAGAATATAGCGATCGGCAGTGACGCTAAATTTTTACATTTACAGAATATTGAAACAGAAAAAATAACAAACTTAGGAGAACATCAAAAGCTGATACGTTCACTTGCTTGGAGTCCTGATGGTAAAATTATCGCCAGTGGCAGTGATGACCTCACAATCAAACTCTGGGATGTTAGCACAGGTAAATGTCTACATAGTTTAGCAGAACATACCGATCAAATTAGATCGGTTGCCTTTAGTCCTAATAGCCAAATTCTAGCTAGTGGCGGTGATGATTGTACAATCAAACTCTGGGATGTGCAAAGTGGTCGTTGTATCCAAACGTTTACAGGACATACAAATCGAGTTCGATCGGTTGCTTTTAGTCCAGACGGATTAATGCTGGCAAGTGGGAGTGAAGATGAGACAATTAAATTGTGGAATATTGAAACAAGTGTTTGCCTGAAAACGCTGAAAGCCAAACGCCTCTATGAAGGAATGAATATTACAGGTGCGACGGGGATCGCTGATACTCAAAAAGTAATGCTCAAGGTATTAGGTGCGGTGGAAGATTAGGAATAAGTTTAGGTTAATAGGCCAACCAATACCTACTCTATTTTAATCCTTAAACCTACGTTGCTCCGATTTAACGGGCGATCGGAACTTTTGACACGCTATATGTAGCGCGATCGCGTCCAGGACTGTAAATCCCCCGAGGTCGGCTGCCGATCGCCGGTGACGGATGTTTTCAAGCTGACAGCACTGGGTACACTTGTATTTAACCGAATTTTCTGTCGATCGCCCCTCACCCCGCCCAGAATTGCCTCAAATCAGTTAAAGTAAAATAAGCGCAAGTACCCTCACATTCCAGCGATAATGGCATCCTCTTCCTCTGTAGCAGTTCGCGAACTCCCCCTATTTCCCTTGCCGGAAGTGGTTCTATTTCCCGGTAGGCAGCTCCCGCTGCAAATTTTCGAGTTTCGCTATCGAATCATGATGAATACGATTCTGGAGAGCGATCGCCGTTTCGGTGTACTCATGTGGGACCCCAACCAAAATAAAGTCTCCGCTGTCGGCTGCTGCGCCGAAGTCATTCACTGTCAGCGACTCCCCGACGATCGCCTGAAAATTATGACCCTCGGACAGCAGCGCTTCCGAGTCCTCGACGCAGTGCGGGAAAAACCCTATTTAGTCGGTCTGGTAGAATGGATCGAAGACGAACCGCCCCAAAAAGACCTCAGAACCTTAAGTCAAGATGTCGAACAACTGCTTCGCGATGTAGTTCGACTTTCTAGCAAATTGATGGATCAGCCGATCGACCTACCAGAAGACATTCCCAGCTTACCCACAGAATTGTCCTATTGGGTCGCCAGCTACCTTTACGGCGCAGCCACAGAACAGCAAATCCTTTTAGAATTGCAAGATACTGCTGCTAGATTGGAACGCGAAACCGAAATTTTAACTTCTACTCGCAATCATTTAGCAGCTAGGACTGTACTGAAAGATACACTCAAATAGTCCATCTACTTAAGTATCTGTACGGTCTAGGTAGTCCAAAATTAGTATCTAAAAGGATTTCTTCATTCTTCCTGAAGCCACCCTCGCCCTTCGACCCTTCGACCCTTCGACTACCCTGGCCCAACCGCTGAGTGTCAGGGTCGAAACACCTTCTTCCATCTTCCTTGGGCCCTATTAAACTTGTCGCACACAAAACTGTATAGCACCGCTGAAAATTGCCCCCTTTAAGTTGGCTCCTTCCAAATTTGCACCGCACAAAAAAGCCCCACTAAGATTAGCGCCCTCCAAGTCAGCTTCTCTCAAATCGGCACGATGAAGATTCGCTTCATATAACAGAGATCCTCTCAAGTTAGCCTTTTGCAAATTTGCTCCCCTTAACTTCACCTCAGTTAAATTCGCGGAACTCAAATCAGCCCGCTCTAAGCAAGAATCTATTAAGTTTGCTTCCATGAGATTGGCCCCTTGCAAGGATGCACCAGTCAAGTTGACACCGATCATTTTCGTGTCGCTCAAGTTGGCTTTTTGCAGGTTTGCCTCCACCAAATCAGCCCCTGTTAATCTCGCAAATGTTAGATCTGCTCCGCTGAGGTTTGCCCAATTTAATTGAGTCATCAGTAGGCAACCATTCTTGAGGTTGGCTCCTATTAAGTTGGCCCAACTTAAGTCTGCTAAAGATAAATTAATCTCTTTCAAATTAGCACACGCCAAATTAATATGACTTAGGAAAGCTTCGGCCAAAGCAGCCTCTTTTAAGTTTATTTCATGAAAATTTCTTTCCCCGGCAGCATATCGCTTCAGAAGTTCATCTGCATTCATTTTGCTAGCCTCTTAACTTTAATACTTGAAAAAATTGTACTACTTACAGTATACTACAGTACACTGTAACACCCAAATATTTTTAAAGTTTCAGTGTAGGTCTTTAGCTCTTCCAATGCCGATCGCACCACTGCGTGACAGGCATTAGCTTCAACATCCATAAAGAAAATATATTCTCCGAGCGATCGCTTAGTCGGTCTAGATTCAATCCGACTCAGATTAATCCCCCGACTGGCAAATACTTGTAATGGCTTTACCAGCGCTCCCGGCATATTGGCAGGCACGCTAAAAGCTAGGGACGTATGGGTACAATTAGACGGTGAAGCATCCAGGATCAACTTAGCAGCGGATTTGGTGATGGATTTAGTTGATGGTTGACTCTTGCCTATTTCTACATTGTCCAGTTCTTCAACTCCCTTACCAAGTATCCAAAATCGAGTGTAATTGTCGGGATAATCATTAATCGGATGAGCTAACACTGGCAAATTATAAAGTTGAGCCGCTCTGGGCGCAGAAATCACCGCCACACTTGTATCCTCCAGGTAATCCAAGTATTCCGTGGTTGAATTCGCCGGAATTAACTGAGCCGATGGGATAAACTTCCCCAGCCACAACTGACACTGAGCTAGGGCTTGCGGGTGAGAGTAAACTTTTTGAATCTGATTAAAACTTTCAGCTTTTGATACTAGGGCGTGGGAAATTGGCAAAATTAAGGCGTGTTGAATCCGGAGGCGATCGAGTCGCCACAGCGTGTCTAAGGTGACAGTAACACTTCCTTCGATGGAATTTTCCACGGGCACAACTGATAAATCAACCAGCCCTGTGGCCGATGCCTCTAGAGCCTGGGATATGGTTGCATAAGGATACAGGGTGCATTCCCAGTTAGTTTCTTGGCTCAACCACTGAACATAAGCCAGAGCGGCTGTTTCTGCATTGGTTCCGACTGGGCCCAGATGTGCGATCGAAATTTTCATAGTAGGGAATTTTACCTAATTGTGGCTACATAGCAGACAGGGACAAATCTGTGTTTCTCCCAGATAGCAGCAAGTAAAATCCGAAAATTAGCGCAGTATCTGGGAAACTTTTCTCCGTTATTTCTCGGATGACATTACTCGTTGCGTGACTTATGTCACTGGAAAAGGGTTATAGTTTATTAAGATATGGTTACGACTCCTCTAATTTGATATCGTCTCATGTATATCCGGTTTAATGCTTGCCAATCAGTTGAGATCGCCGTACCAGAGGAACGGGTTCCCATTCAACATTATCTGCGTCAGCCCAAGCGACTTGTAAATGCTCTAGTCGATCGCAGTCGCACTGAGCAGCTAAGTGATGAATGTTTTCGGCTCAAAATGCGGCCGTTACAATTTATGATGCTGAGCATTCAACCCACGGTAGACATGAGGGTGTGGGCGCTCTCCGACGGCACAATCAATTTGGAGTCCGTCGCCTGTGACATTCTAGGCGTCGATTATATCAACGATCGCTTTGCTCTCAATCTCAAAGGACTGTTGTCACCGCATCAAAGTGGCGGGGTAACATATCTGAACGGAAAAGCGGATTTGGAAGTGCGAGTAGAGCTACCACCACCTTTGTGGCTGACTCCCAAACCAATTTTGGAAGCAACCGGCAACGGTTTGCTCAAGAGCGTACTGCTTAGTGTCAAACAACGATTGATGTACCAGTTACTTTTGGATTACCGCAGGTGGGCTGGTAACGAAACTCAGGCCCTGTTAACCGATAGCCCCACAATCTTATCTTTAGAAGGTTAATAAACAAGTCTAAACATCATTCTGCGTCGATAGACATCTCCCATAATTCCTTTGGAACAGGCTCTTTGGCCTGTTCCAGACCAGCTTTTTGCCAGATGTCTAATCAAGATCGATTTGAGTCAAGGCACCATCTTCATCGTCCTCAATGATTCCGTGACGGAAAGGAGAATCTGTTTGCTTCTGTGTGGAAGTTTTGTCCTTTTTGTCAGAGCGCGATGACTGCGGTGGCAAATTCGTGGCACCTACCCGAATCCGGATAGAGGGTCCAGAATGACCCAAACGAATCGTCATCCCGTCTACCACCAAAGCTTGAGCGATGGATTGGTCATTGATGTAAGTGCCATTAGCGCCAAAATTAATAATTTCCCAGCCAAAGGGATGCTTCCACAACTCGACGTGGTGGCGAGAAACAACCGCGCTGTAAATAATTACATCATTGTCGTTCGATCGACCGATCCGAACCACTGATTCGGATTCAAAAGACCAACTTTGAACTGGGACTGATTGGATAGGATGAAGTAGGGTTAAGGTAATCACTGATCTTACAGAAATTTAGGCATAATTAGTATTCACTTCCTAGGCTTTTAGCAAAGTATTGGGCTTTGAGTCCCACTCTGGGAATCACCTCCGAATCATGTATACAGCAGCTCGATATTTCCATCGGCCATCGTACACTGACTTCATATTATTGAGCAGTATAATCGCGAGTATTCTCCCCCTCCGTTAAATCATCCTCTTCCCTAGAAATGGTAATTTCTGTTTGGGGAATTGGAATTGTGACGATTTGCGCCGCTTCTAAAGGATTAGAAATTGCCTTAGCATCCCTCGGACTGATGCTAATTTTTTCGACCTGGACCGAGGGCTGATTGGGGACAAAGTTGATTTGAATTTTTGGCCCCGATCGAGCCAAGTGAACGATCAGACCGTCCACAATGGGAATGCTCGCGATCGGTTGACCATCGAGGTAAGTGCCATTGGTGCCTAAATTAATCAATTCCCAGTTTTTTCCAGAACGCCGCAATTCTATGTGGCGACGAGAAACCACCGCACTGAAAAGAACTACGTGGCTTTCTGTCGATCGCCCAATGCAGACGACCTCTTCGTCTTCAAAGGTCCAACTGCGGACGGGTATAGACTGGAGTGGATGTAGCAAGGTCAGCTTAATCACATTGGCAGCAGTGAGTTTTGGTAGATGGGTTCTTGATGCGATTTTAGATTTTAGACTTTCTTTCGCCCAATCCAAACTCTATCTAAGAAACTTGAAATAAAAACGTAACCAGGTCTCCTTTACCCAAAGAGATGCGATCTCCCGGTCGCAACCGGTGTCGATTTCCCTTCGGGAGGGGAGTATTGTTGACATAAGTACCGTTGGAACTACCCACATCCTCTAGATAACAAGCATCTCCCTCAACCCGGAGATTAGCGTGTACCCTAGAGACGATCTCAGAATTAGCAAATCCAGCAACATCAATATCCGGCGGTACCAAGTCATTGGGCTTGCCTATATGAATTACAGAAAGATTGTGAGGCAATTCCATCAGCGTATTTGTCTGGACGTGTATCAGCCTCGCTGACTGCTGTTGCAGTTGAGTTTTCGCTACACCCGGTGTCGTCGGTTGGCCAGCAACCGCAGGAGTAGTATTAACCGAGGTTGCCACAGGTTGCGTTGTCACAGCAACCGAGGGCAATGGTGGCGCATCGGGAACAGCAGGCGGAATGCTAAGGGGAGTTTTTTCCAAGTTAGGTCCTGGATTTGCCGTCACCACAGTTTCCGGTACTATCAGCGGCTCCGGCGACACTAAATCTGGCATCAATGGCGATACCACTGTCGGGCCCACAGACGATGGCACTAAAGTTGCCTCTGTTTCTGGAACCGAGGAACCTGGACGTAAATTAAAGCCACACTGACCACAAAAAGCTGCATCTGTCTGAACCGCAGCACCGCAGTTCGAGCAACTGGCGGTAACGGGTAAAGGCGTGTAGCAAGCCTCACACTGGTTAGCTCCGTCGGGGTTTTGGTGATTGCAATTGGGACAGACAATCATCGATTTCTCCTTGCTATCGGCCAGATTTTCAAATCAGCCTCATAAAAATAGTTTAGTGTACGGTCAAATTTTAACTTTAACCGCCACCATTCTCCTATTGCTTTGCCAATGCTAGCAACTGGCCTTGGGCGGTTCTGGGAGTGATGACGGGCTTTTTTAAAAGTTAATCAACTAATCCACGGCTTGATGGCTGTGGCTTTCTGTTACCCTCAATAGCACCAGTGTCGATCGATGATTATAATCTTAATGAAGTTTTATAATACTATATCTACACACTCCCACAGCTATCACCTCAGACCTAACCGAGGGATTGTAACTCTTCCCCCGCCGCCGCATCTAGCAACCACAAGAGTTCGCCACTGGGTTGAATCAGTCTCGATGGATAAGTCAAGTCATCGGCTACGGGGGCAAAAATTTGAGCTAGGGCTGGTTTTTTGCTGCCACCTGCAACAATGAAGATGACACAACGAGCATGGTTAATTAAGGGAACTGTAAACGTGATGCGGGGTTGACCGTCCTTGTTACCCACCGTCACTAGGGCATCGCGCACTTGTAAAGCTGCTGTGTGGGGAAATAGAGAGGCTGTGTGGGCGTCGTCTCCGATCCCTAATAAAATTATGTCGATCGCCGGAAACTCCCCCTCCGATACCTGGAAGAAGTCTTGCAATTGAGTTTGGTAGGCCAGGGCATCGGCAGCCGGGTCCCCACTACCTGTCGGCATCGGGTGAATGTTACTGGGGGGGATGTTTACTTTGTCCAGCCATGCCAGACGTGCCATTTTTTGATTGCTATCCTGGTGATCTGAAGGTACGTAGCGTTCATCCCCCCAGAAAACGTGAATTTTATCCCACGGCAAGTCTTGAGCGCTCAGCAATTTGTAAAGTGGTTCTGGTGTGCTGCCGCCGGCCGCGGCGAGCGTACATATTCCTCGTTCTGCTATGGCTGCTTGGATTTGGGAGCACACAACCGAGAGCGATCGAGCTATTAATTCTTCCCGATTGGCTAATACTTCTACTACTTTTGTCATCTTTTTAATCTCAAATTGTCTTAAGTAGTCGGCAATTGCCAACTTGGCTGTCACTTTTTTTCCTTGTCTGTCGATCGCCAAACCCCCTTCAGCAGGATTGACACCGTGCCAACTCAAATTTTATCATCCTCATGAGCCGTTGATTTTAATGGGCAATCAATTATTTTCTCAACCTGCTTTAGATAAATTCATATTTTGTAGATATTTGAAGCTATTTTTCCTCAAAAGTGCGCCCGTGCGAAGCTATTCCCTACGGGAATCCTCGCAGTCTTTGACAGCCAACAGCATAAACAGGATATAATATAATTACCAAAACTTGTTTTAAGTCTGTGCTAAATACCAAAGCAAAACTATGTCAAGTTTTAAACGATTCCCTACATCTGTCCGCTATCTCATAGCGCGGTTACGCCACTGGATGCAGCCTATGGTTTGGGCACCGCTAGCAGTTCTCTGTGCCGGGAGTTTGTTTATCTGGGAGGTATCGGTAAATCCAGAACGCTTGAGCATAGATGGCGAAGATGTAGCAACTTCCAATAATCCCACTCCCATCGCGGGGCTATCTGCTGAAGATAGTGCAATTGCTGCTGAAATCGATAGCGTACCCCTGCTAGTCAATCAATTCAATCGCTCTAATCCAGAACTCGGTTTTTTAAATTCACCCCTAGTCAAAACCCAAGGTTTATTCGATGAAATTAGCGCTAGGCGAGCCGAAAAATTTCCGCCCTCTCTAGTTTCCAAGCAGCCAGCAATCAACACATCTTTATCCCTCCCCAATATCGCAAATCCTGTGGCTTCCGCCACCCAAAATAACCAGACAAACTCAAGCTTGGCCACTGCAAACGCCACATCAGCTTTGAGTCCTTCTCTCGACGGCGGGCAGACTGCCGCGACTTCCAACCTTGGCCTGGGAGACTCCTTGGAGACAGCAAATTTATCCCAGGCGAACGGTAGTGCTAGTTCAAGCAAAAAAAAACCAAATTCTCTTCCTTTAAGTCCCTTACAAGCAGCTATGAAAAAATACATCGCTGCCGACACTTTAGTAGTGGCGAATTCTACTGAAAAAACTGCCAAGGAAAGTAAATTGCCCGATCGACTAAACGGCACTTTGTCTCCTACAAATCCCGACAATTTGCTCCCAACCACCACTACAGCTCAAGCAAAACCAAATTCTGTGAATTTTCCCACTCCACTGACGCAGGTTCCGGCTTCCACAAATATTATTAACGACTCTCAGCCAGTTTCCAACCCATCCACCACATTACCTGAATCCTGGGGCCGATTAAATTCCACAGTACCAGTTATGCCCGAAATTACCATACAGCCTGTAAATGTGGCCACACCAAAAAATCCCTACCAAACTAATTTATCCGGTTCCGATTTCATACCTAAAACTCAACCTGCTGTAATTCCCGTCGCCACACCTTCCCCCATACAGCTACTTCCCAATGTCGAAAAATCTGCTGTTCCTAATGCGATGGTCGAAAGCAAAATCCTTAACCCTCAATTATCTCCTAATTCAGCCAATTCTCAATTTAAATCAGTTCAGCCGAGTCAGTCAAACTCGCCCACCCAGTCTAATTTTGGAGTTGTTCCTCAAAACACAAATCAGGGCCTGCCACCAATTCCACCACAGCCTTCTCCTCCACAGCGACAGATTCCAGGACGCTATCTTGGTGGAGGCGAAATCAATACTTTTTCTAACCCATAATTTTTTTATTTGATTGAATATAAAAAAAATCGCCCTTTTTTTTAGGGTTAAACGCTTGACTCTTGCCCTTTAATAAGGTACAATCTAATAATGGGAATAGCGACAAAAATAATTATTTTTGTCGCTATTCCCATTATCTAATAATATCATGCCAAATCAACGAAAGTCAATAGGTAATCCTTCTTTTTTATTGCCGAGGACTTAGGGAAGATGGGGAGAGCGGGAAGTCAGATAAAATCCTCTCTTCATCGTCCATTAAACTCTCTCTTCTCTTCTCTTCTCTTCCTTCGCGTACTTCGCGCCTTCGCGGTTAAATCATTCCGATACAACCGGAATTGATATCAGATTTTAATTCAAAAAAAATTCAAATCTCACATCTCAAATGCCTCGATGTCCTTACCTAGAGGCGGCTCGTACTAACAAGACTCCGCCGATGCCAAAGCCAAAGGCGATCGGCAGCCAAGCTGATAGGATGGGACTCAAGACAGCTTTCACACCCATAGAACTGGTGATGAAAGAAAATACATAGTAAGTGAAAATCACCACTACGCTAATACCAAAACTCGTGCCTTTACCAGAGCGGCGCGGTTGAGTGCCCAAAGCGGCTCCGACAATCGCAAACACCATAGATACAAAAGGAAAAGCATATTTCTCTTGAATTCTTACCCTAAGTTTGCGAATTTGTTGCTCGTCGCCACTGTTTTTAATTAGCTCCAATCGCTCTAAAGCCTGTGCAATATTCATTTCCTTAAAATCCCGCGCTCTCGCGGCTAAATCTAAGGGTGTACGGGGTAGTTTCAATTGTTGGTGTTCAAATCTAACGATATTGCGGTAAGAACCATCAGGAGCTACTATATAAGCCGTGCCGTTGAAAAAATCCCAGGTGTTTTCGGAGGGATTCCAGGTAGCTGATTCTGAAGAAACTATTTGATTGAGGCCGGGGGTGGAGCGATCGATAATTGTTAAACCTTTCATGCGTTTCCCGTCAAATTCTTCTGCATAAAAAAAGCGGGCTAGGGTTTCATTGGCGCTTTTGTCAGTTGTCCGAAATTCTGTGTAAATAATATTGCCTTTTTGAAATTGCGGTGTTTCTCGCTTCAGGGCTTTGTCTAAAGTCAATGTAGCCCGGTAGTTGGCCGCCGGTACTACTAATTCTTGTAAGGGGAAGGTAAGGGCTGTGACAACTAACCCTAAAATTACTGCTGGGATTACCAGTCGATAGACGCTAACTCCACAACTGCGTAGGGCTACGAGTTCGCTATCGCTCGACATTCGGCTGTAAGCCATTAAGGTTGCTAACAGCATTGACATCGGAAAAGCTAATACTACGAAATAGGGAATTTGTAGCATGAAAATTTCCAGGGCTGCGCCGTAGGGGAGGCCTGATTCTGCGACTCTGCGTACTAATTCAAATAAGGCACCGACGGTGATGGCTACGGATGTAAAGAGTCCGACACCAAATAGAAATGGACCCATTAGTTCTTTGACAATGTACCAGTCCATTACCGAAATTCTCGGCAGCCAGTTGAGGGGATTGAAAGATTTGGACATTGCTATTTTCATAGTTGCACGCGATCGCAGATTCTTCTTTTATTCAAAATCAAAATTATTAAATTTTGCCCGCTCTTCCATTCCTTCAGGAGATTATCGCACGAAGTTGTCGCCTAAGTAATATTGCCGCACTAAAGGGTTCCCGTAGAGTTCTTCTTCTGCGCCGGATGCTAAAATTTGGCCGTCTCGCATGATGTAGGCTCGATCGGTAATTTCTAGGGTTTCTCGCACGTTGTGATCCGTGATCAGGATGCCGATTTGCCGATCGCGCAATTTAGCAATAATACTTTGAATTTCGTTGACGGCGATCGGATCTACTCCGGCAAAGGGTTCGTCTAAAAATAGGAATATCGGTCCGTCTCGCCCCGCAGCCAAAGCTCTCGCCAGCTCAGTCCGCCGTCTTTCGCCGCCGGAAATTTGAATTCCTAAACTGGATGCAATTTTTTCTAAGCGAAATTCTTGCAACAGGAAATCTATGCGATCGCGCCATTCCCATCGTGGCACTTGAGTTTGTTCTAGGACTAACAAAATGTTATCTCGCACCGTCATGTTGCGAAAGATGCTGGCTTCTTGGGCCAGGTATCCTATTCCCAAATGTGCTCGTTTGTGCATCGGCAATTGAGTGATGTCTAAATCGTTGAGCCAAACGCTGCCTTGATTGGGTTTTTCTAATCCCGTAGCGATGTAAAAGGTGGTAGTTTTGCCAGCACCGTTGGGACCGAGCAATCCGACAATTTCTCCTTGTGCTACAGAAAGATTGACGCGACTGACTATATTGCGTTTGCCGTAGGATTTGTGAATATTTTCGAGTACAATTTTCATTCTCGTCGAGCAATCTCTACCAGTTAAATTCCCGTAGGCGGGCAAAGGCGATCGAATTTCAAGTTGATCTGAGATTTTATATGATTCTGCTGAACAGGCCCGACGGCCTGGCCTGTTCCACAAACAGTCAATTTAATAGTGGGGTGGGTAGGACCCCCGCAAAATTGTGCTGCCAGCAGTTTTTAGCGCGGGGCTGTGGTGGGACGTGGGGAGCCGACTGCATTTTGAGCGGCTGCATCTTGCTCTGGGGCAACCAGATAGACGGATTCTACCTGCCCTGGTTTGTCTGGTAGGGCAATAAACCGCCCTTCGTCGATTAGATATGTCACGGTTTCGCCCCGGAGGCTGTTCCCCTGCTGCAAGACGTAAACGTCTCCGCTGAGAATGATCCGGCGCTCGCGGCTGAAGTATTGGGCTTGAGCTGCGGTAGCTTGCATTTGGCGGGCTGGGTAGTTGATTTGGACGTTGCCGCGGGCTGTCACGATGCCGGTTTTGGAGTCTGCTTCTTGGATGTCCGATCGCACGCTGAGGGTGCGGGGCGGCGTTGCTTGGGGATAGGTGGGAGAAGCCATCGCGCCTGCCAGAGTGAGGGGCAACAGCAGCGATAATCCTTTGAATATTCTCGAATTAAGTAATTTAGCGGAGGACATCATAGATTGTCTGCCTCAAAATTTGTAAAATTGCTCAACGGCATAACTTTTAGCTTTGACAGTTAAGTATTTTATCTTAACGACCGGGAAGACTCCCGTTATGTCGATCGGTTCACGACCTACTATCAACCAATTATCCTAGCAACAGAAATGCCAATTTTACTGCCTATGTTGCTGAGTCTGCTGTCCAGACTAATTTTTTCTAGGAAGAGTTAGGGACAGTTTACCGGGCTTTGGCATAGGGTGGCTATCGGTTCTGTGTCGATCGCCCCGATCTTACTTCAATTTTATTCTTAAATAGCAGAATCTGGTGATTATTTGCCGATCGCACCATCGCCATCTACTCGACTTCTTCAACAAGTAGGTGTTCTCAATTAATACCCAAATCAAAAAATCAAAACAGCAGAGCTATTCAGCTACTCCTTTTTCCCGCTATGTTCATTTCGAGCAAATTAGGTTAATATTAATGGAGACATGAGTTGACTCGCTATACTATAAGGAAGACGGCAGACGGCAGAGGGACAATTCAATCAGATAGATGATTTTAGCAATTTTGAATTTCCCGACCGCCGAATTTATTCCTCCTATATATACAGTCAACCATTAACAGTCAAAAGCTAACAGTTAACAACCTCCTATCATGACTAATAAAGTTCAAAAAACTGAAGCCGAGTGGAAAGAGCAGCTCACAGCCGAACAGTTCAAAGTTACTAGAAAAAAGGGAACTGAAAGAGCATTTAGTGGCGAATATCACGACAACAAAAAGCCAGGAACTTATAATTGTATTTGCTGCGGCACTCCACTATTTGAATCAGAAACAAAGTACGATTCCGGTACTGGTTGGCCGAGTTTCTACGCTCCAGTTAGCGAAGAAAATGTTAAGTGTGAATCCGATAATACTTTGTTTATGCGCCGCACAGAGGTGTTGTGTGCTGTCTGTGACGCTCATCTGGGTCATGTATTCAATGACGGCCCCAGACCAACAGGTCAGCGCTACTGCATGAATTCTGCTTCTCTTAATTTCGTACCCAAGGATTGAACCTTGAGTTGACCGTCAACCGTCAACATGGCAAGCTCTTCTGGAATGGGTCAAAAATCCTGTTCCAGTTAATTTATGTTCAAAATGCTCCCATACTGCTATCTTATGGTGGAAGCAAACAGAATAAAAAATAGTGGCGGCATAGGGATGGTTTATCAGCGGGTTTTGCTGAAGCTCAGCGGTGAAGCGCTGATGGGCGATTTGGGCTACGGGATCGATCCGGTAGTTGTTAGTTCGATCGCTCAGGAAGTAGCCAAAGTCGTTTCTGAAGGTATTCAGCTAGCGATCGTTGTCGGTGGTGGCAATATTTTTCGCGGCGTGAAGGCAGCTTCGGCGGGTATGGATCGGGCAACGGCAGACTATGTGGGTATGATTGCTACAGTCATGAATGCCATCACATTGCAGGATGCCCTAGAACAAGCAGGAGTGCCAACCAGGGTGCAAACGGCGATCGCCATGCAAGAAGTAGCTGAAACCTACATTCGACGGCGCGCGATTCGTCACTTGGAAAAAAAACGGGTAGTGATTTTTGGTGCCGGTTCTGGTAATCCTTTTTTTACTACTGATACCACAGCCGCTTTGCGGGCGGCTGAAATTGATGCAGAGGTGATTTTTAAAGCTACTAAGGTAGATGGGGTGTACGATTCTGACCCCCACATCAACCCCAATGCTCGCAGATACCAAACCCTCACCTACGGACACGTCTTGAACCAAGACTTACGGGTGATGGATAGTACGGCGATCGCTCTTTGTAAAGAGAATAATATTCCTATTATGGTATTTGACCTGACGGTATCGGGCAACATCTACCGAGCAGTAATGGGAGAATCTATTGGAACCCTTGTGGGAGGTTTTTGTGAAGTTAGCTGACGTGGAAGATCATATGCAAAAGGCAGTTGAGGCTACTCAACGGTCTTTTAATACTATTAGGACGGGACGGGCAAACGCATCTCTCCTCGATCGGATTATGGTAGATTACTACGGTGCTCCAACTCCGATCAAATCTCTTGCCAATATCGGTACGCCGGATGCTTCTACCATCAGCATCCAACCTTTCGATCGCCAAGCACTCAATTTAATTGAAAAAGCGATTTCGCTGTCTGATGTGGGACTCGTACCCAATAATGACGGTTCCATAATTCGTTTGAACATTCCGCCGCTGACTAGCGAGAGACGCCAAGAATTTGTCAAAATGGCCGGAAAATTTGCTGAAGAAGGCAAAGTTGCCATTCGGAATGTCCGCCGCGATGCCGTAGACTCAGTTCGCAAGCAAGAAAAAAGCAGCGAGATTTCTAAAGATGAATCCCGCGACTTGCAAGATAAAGTTCAAAAGCTGACCGACAAGTACATTGCCAAAATCGAAGAAGTTCTGGCTGCGAAAGAGAAAGATATCGTGAAAGTATAACAACAGTCAAAAGTCATTGGTCAGTTAACTAACAATTAGCAACTGACTGATGACTAATGACTTTTGACTAATTGCTAATGACTAAAATCTTTGATTGTATTATTGTCGGTTCTGGACCAGGAGGTAGCACAGCAGCTTATCACTTGTCCAAGCTGGGTCGTTCTGTTTTGGTACTAGAAAAGATGTCTTTACCCCGCCATAAACCCTGTGGCGGAGGTGTTTCTCCGGCGATCGCCCAATGGCTAGATTTTGACCTGACACCAGCTATTTCT
This sequence comes from Microcoleus anatoxicus, assembly GCF_042465725.1. Taxonomy (GTDB): domain Bacteria; phylum Cyanobacteriota; class Cyanobacteriia; order Cyanobacteriales; family Microcoleaceae; genus Microcoleus; species Microcoleus anatoxicus. The sequence continues at coordinate 5,828,182 of NZ_CP120853.1, forward strand.
ATGAAAGCTACTAAAATTAGCTACACCTGGAAAATGGCAGACGCGGTGGAAGTGGATCTAGAGTCCCCCATGTGGATGGTGCAGCGGGATGTATTTGATGAATTTTTACTCAAACAAGCTCAAAAGACTGGTGCGGAAGTTAGAGATGCTACTGAAGTCATCGGAATTGAGTTTACCAATTCTGTTTGGTTAGTTAAAACTACCACTGAACCGGTTTATGCTCGCTATTTAATTGGTGCTGACGGTGCTGGTGGTCCGATGGCTAAGTGGTTGGGTTTGAAAGAACCAAAACTCTATGCGAGTGCAAGTTTGGAAACTTCTGCAATCACAGGTGATGTTCTCAATTTTGATTTTGGCACGATTAAAAAAGGTTTTATCTGGAGTTTACCCAAGGCTGATGGCTACTCTTTGAGTATTGCTGCTATGCGGGGCGATCGACCAAAAAATATCAAAAATATGTTGGCTGATTACGCAACTAACTGTGCCGCGGATGTGATTGTCAGCGATATCCACGAATATCCGATCTGTCTATGGGATGGCGATCGCCAATTACACTCCCAAAATGCACTGTTGGTAGGAGAAGCAGCTAGTCTCACCGATCCCCTGTCCGGCGAGGGGATTCGACCTGCTATTTTGAGCGGATTTAAGGCCGCTGAGGCGATCGATCGAGCTCTTGGAGGTGTGGGCGACGCTCTGGAAAAGTATACTCAAATTATTAGCGAAGAATGGGGAAGCGATATGCTTTGGGCTAGTCGTTTGGCTGCGGCATTCTATCAGTTTACTGGTGCTGCTTACAGAGCTGGGGTTAAATCCCCTAGAGCTAGTCAGGTAATGAGCAAAATTTTGTGCGGCGAAGTGTGTTATGCCGATATCGCTCACCGCGCTATTAAAAAGCTGATGCCATTTTAATCAGAAGGAAGAAGGAAGAGGGAAGAAGGAAGAAGGAAGAAGGAAGAAGAACCCCCCCCCTACCCCCCCCAAGGGGGGAGGGAAGAAGGAAGAAGGAAGAGGGAAGAAGAACCCCCCCCTACCCCCCCCAAGGGGGGAGGGAAGAGGGAAGAGGGAAGAGGGAAGAGGGAAGAGGGAAGAGGGAAGAGGGAAGAGGGAAGAGGGAAGAGGGAAGAGGGAAGAGGGAAGAGGGAAGAGGGAAGAGGGAAATATTCTGAAGTTCTCACTCTTGATTTTTCATGCTGAATTGTCTAAAATCTAAAATCTAAAATCGAATGACAATTTATTTTTATAAAGTAGATGAGCCTTACGGCTGCTTTTCTAACTTTTCACTCCATGACATTTGGATAGATGGTCAAAAATGGTTCACTGTGGAACACTACTATCAAGCTCAAAAATTTGTCACCAGTGCTGATGAAAGGTTGGTGGCTGCGATTCGAGCCGTACCTACTCCTCAAGAAGCTGCTTACTTGGGTCGCGATCCCAACCATCGCCTTCGTGCTGATTGGGAAGCGGTAAAAATTTCAGTTATGTGGGAGGCGGTTAAAACTAAGTTTCTCACCCATACAGATATTCAACAGATTCTCCTCAACACAGGCGATCGCCTGATTGTCGAAAATTCACCAACAGATTACTATTGGGGCTGCGGTTGCGACCAAACTGGGCAAAATCATTTGGGTAAAATTTTGATGAGGGTGCGGCGCGATATCTCTGAAAGCCTTGCTAACTGCGAAAAACTCTAATTTTTAAGTGAATTGTCGATACATGAATTTATATATTAAAATAATAATAGTATATTATAAAAATTGTTAATTAATGTAACAAGATTTTAAGATTGCGAGAAATTGATCGGATCGTTAAAATAATAATCAGGAGTCCAAGGGATCGTTTAGTTAGAGCTGCGATCGCTTGAAAAATCTACAAAATAGTAAGTTTGAATCCGATTTTTGATATCGGGGCATCCCCGTCTACAGTAAAAAATTCTGATAAATATTACACTACATTGCCGCAAAAGGAGATTTATGAAATTGACAGAAGAACCAGAAAAAATCAATCATCAACTAGACCGAGAAGTCTTGGTACGTCGCATAACTGAACGTATCCGCCAATCTTTAGAATTAGAAGATATTTTAAGTTGTACGGTAGAAGAAGTGCGGTCTTTTCTGAAAACAGATCGGATTATGATTTATCGGTTTAGTCCAGATGGTAGCGGAGAAGTTGTTGCCGAATCAATCGATCGCAACCGTCTTCCTTCTTTAAAAGGATTAAACTTTCCAGCAGACGATATTCCCCCTCAAGCCCGTGAGATGTATGTCCGTCAACGGCAGCGGACAATAGTAGATGTGAAGTCAGCCACGATAGCCTTAAGTCCCCTGGATGCGCCTCAAACAGGTGAACCTTTAGCTAGTGAGGAGATATATTACAGATCGCTCGATCCTTGTCACGGAGCTTATCTGATGGCAATGGGAGTCCTATCTTCCCTAGTCGTGCCAATTTTGCACCGCCGCACCGGGCCAGCAAACAGCAAAACAGACATCTGCGATTCGCCGGAGTGCTTGACGAGATACGATCCAGACAAAAGTAGCCAAACTCACATCGAATTGTGGGGACTTTTGGTATCTCACCACTCCGCTTCCCGCAATATTTACCAAACTGATTTGGAAGTAGTTCAGTTAGTCGTAGATCAATTGTCGATCGCGATCGCTCATGCCATCACGATCGAGCAAACTCGCTCTCAAACAGCCCTGGAAGCCACAGTCAGCCGCATCGCCACCCTATTATACGGTCAAGCCAACATTCAATTGCAGCAGGCTTTAGAAGCTACTGTCACCGCCATGGAGGGCTGTGGTGGCAGACTCTACATCAGCGCCCCGAAAATCATCCCAGAAAAGTTATCAACTCCCAAAATCCATGGGGAATTTCGAGTTCCCACCAATCATCAAGTTTCGACAGTTGCTTCTACTACTGATGCCACCGATTCTGCCTTTGAAGTGTTCGCCGTAGGAGAACAACCCATACTTCCAGAGTGGGAAAATGCCACAGGTGCGATCGAAACCCATCCTTTGTGGCAAAAATGGCTAACCACAGGATTGAACAATCATCAACAGACTCCCAAGATTTCCCCATTGGCAATGGCCAATATTTCAACTATGGTGGGTCCCGACTCCCAATTCCCAATGTGGATAATTACCGACTTATATAAAGAACCTCAATTTAGAGTTTTATCTCCTGCTTTCCCAACTACTCAAATTCGGGGTTTACTGGTAATTCCCCTCCACTACCAACAGCAATTAATTGGGTGTTTGACAATTTTTCGTAATGAAATTGACAGCGAAAAAATGTGGGCGGGACGCTTTGATACCAGCGCTAAACAAGAGCTGCCCAGACAATCCTTTGAACTGTGGCGAGAAATAAAAAAAGGTCAGTCTCCTCAGTGGAAACCGCACGAAATTGAACAATGTTTAGCGATTGCAAACCAATTTCGTTCAGCAGTTAAGCATTATATTTTGCATCAAGAAGTGCAGGCGATGAATGCCAATTTGGAGCGTCAAGTTCAAGAACGTACCGCTCAATTGCAAAAATCCTTGGACTTTGCCCAAGTATTGACGAGAGTCAGAGACCAAATCCGCAGCACCTTGGACTTAAAAACTATACTGCAAACTATTGTCCGAGAAGTGAGAGTTTTGCTAGATACCGATCGCACAGTAATTTACCAATTTACCGACGACGAACAGGGAGAGGTAGTTGTTGAGGATGTTCGCGGTGAGTGGCGGTCAATTTTGGGTTTGAAATCTCCAGAAGAATGCTTTCCCGAAGGTTCATCCTGTTTTTACAGGAAAGGAAAGGTGCGGGTGATTAATGACATTGATAATTCGGATTTAACTCCCTGTCACCGCGATTTTTTGGAAAGTTTGCAGGTGAGGGCAAATTTAATAGTGGCGATCGGCAAAGATACCCAATTTTGGGGATTGCTAATTGTCCATGAGTGTTCCGCGCCCAGAGTTTGGCAAACAGCAGAACAGGAATTGCTACAACATTTGGCAGATCAAGCTGCGATCGCCCTTTACCAAGCAGAACTTTATCAAGAAAGTCTGAATGCAGCCTCCGCGGATCAAGCAAAAGCCGAACAGCTAGCTCAAGCTCTCGCCCAACTCCAAAATACCCAAGCTCAATTAATTCAAACTGAGAAAATGTCCAGCCTCGGACAACTGGTGGCTGGCGTCGCCCACGAAATCAATAACCCTGTTAACTTTATCTACGGTAATCTCTCCCACGCCAACGAATACAGCAAAGATTTGCTCTGCTTGGTGGAACTTTATCGCCAGCACACTCCCAATCCTAACCCAGAAATTACAGAGTGCGAAGAAGCGATCGAAGTAGATTTTCTTACCGAAGATTTGCCGAAAATTTTGGACTCTATGAAAGTGGGAGTCGAACGCATCCGTCAATTAGTTGTATCTTTACGGAATTTTTCTCGACTCGATCGGGCTGAGAAAGATTGCGTTGACATTCACGAGGGCATCGAGAGTACGCTGTTGATTTTGCAGCACCGCATCAAAGCCACCTCCGATCGAGCAGCCATAGAAATCATTAAAGAGTACGATAATTTGCCACGAGTGGATTGCTATGTTAGCTCCTTGAATCAAGTGTTTATGAATCTCCTCGGCAATGCGGTTGACGCAATAGAAAGCCGAAAGATAGAACGAATTAGGAGTTTACCCGGATTAGAGCCCAGTGCAGGAGCTATCAACTTCAGCTCCCAAAAATCCTCGGTGGATTCGGAAAATTTCAATGTAACCAATCAAACTTTAATTCCCGATGTTCCCAATCCTTGCATTCGGATTCGCACTCAATTAATAGATGAAAAAACAGTAAGAATTTGCATTGCAGACAACGGTCACGGTATCCCGAAAGAGTTAATTTCTCACATCTTTAATCCGTTTTTTACTACTAAACCAGTTGGTCGCGGCACAGGTTTAGGACTTTCTATCAGTTACCAAATTGTAGTTGAGAAGCATAAAGGGGTACTTAAGTGCATTTCTATTCCCGGTAAAGGTACAGAATTCTGGATTGAAATTCCTATCCATTAGTTAAAGGTTAACAGTTAACTGTTAACTGTTAACTTTTAACTCGAAGTCACGATTCCGATACTAACGGATTTGATATCAATTAAAACAGCACTTGCAGTAGGAAAGAACTGACGGAACCCAGAAGACTCATAAAGTCGCCACCGCCCGCTGTGCGGGGTTCTGTTGGCTTTTGGCGCGCTACAATTGCTTCGGCTAACTGCTTGGACAATTCCTGACCTTGGGAATTCCCTTGCGTGGCAAAAAGTTTGTTAGCTATTCCTGCGTCTTGAGTGGCACCGGCGAAGTCTCCTAAGTCGGCACGAGACATACTGCGAGCAAAATAAACGGAGGCTAAGTCGGGTTTGAGATTGAGGGCTTGGTTGTAATAATCTACGGCGTTTCTGTAGTTTCCAGCTTGGGCCTCGATTACTCCGAGTTTGTAGAAGTCTTCAGCAGTACCAATGTTAGTTGGCATTCCTCGAACTCCTAGCAGTTGGGTGCTGGTTAAATTAGTGTTGAGCAAATTGGCGTTGCTGAGGTAGGCGCTTCTCAAGTCGGCACCGTTGAGGTTGGCTCCGCTGAGGTTGGCCCCAGTTAGGTTAACGCCAAACAGACTGGTGCCGCTGAGGTTGGCTCCGCTGAGGTCTGCCCCAGACAGGTTGGCTCTGCTGAGGTTGGCTCCTCTGAGGTCTGCACCTTGGAGATTGGCTCCTGCTAAGTTGGCTAAGACTAAGCCTGCACCGTTGAGGTCGCAGTTGGGGCACTGTCGGGTGGCTAGTAGTTGTTGCGTGTGTTGTATGTTTTCGGCCGATGCAGGGGCTAGAGGGGCTAGAGCGCTTAGCACTGTTGCAGCAATGACTATTCTGCTGAGTTTCATTGTTAACCGTCCAAAATCCGAAATATTAAATCTAAAATAACTTGTATTGAGGCAAGTGGAAATCTATAGTTACTAGAGTCTTTCCTAAAATAATGATTTTTAGAGCTTATTTACAGCTTTTGAAAATTTCATATTCTATTTTTTAGTCACTCTTGTTGATGATTATAACACTTACACGGTCTGGAAAAACAACAATAACTCCGATTACTTTGCAGCCTTTGCGATCGTAAAAATATTGTGTTTATGGATGAAAAGTTTCCAAAATCAGTGGGATTTTTTTCTACATTGTTGATTTTACGGATTTTGAATGTGACAACGATCACCAATAACTATGGGTAATATCACATAAAGACAGCTTTTTCGATCACAAAATGTTGCGGAAAATAGGACATAGTAGTATTGTACCTCTAACAAATTGACAACTCGACCTTCTACGTGTTTTACTCAAGTAACGATCGACCAAGTAGTTTCATCGATATTTGCCGATCGCAGTTTGTCAGTATCACATTGACTAGGCGCTACCTTAGTCAAATCATGAGACTGCTGAAATCTAAGCATTTCTCGAAGAGAGAAGAACAGAATGCACTTGTCAGAGTCTTGTCAATTCTCTACAAAAGTGCGATCGCCATTGCAGGTTAATCGAGAAGCGCGATCGACAGCATCTGTACTGATAAATCTTATTTATCTGCTGGTTGCTAATGACACACGGCCACAGATAAATTAGTAAAAAGAAATTAATAGTAAGAAAAAACAGGGATTGTGTATAGTACAAAAAACTTAATGAGGGTGCTTTAATAAACAAAAAGAATCGCTATTTTTTTAGAAAAAAATCAAACCTTAGTCAGATTGATGGGATTTTTACCCATCAAAAGTTCAAGTAAATCGGTTGTATATTGCTAAGCTGCAAGTCCAAGGTTATCAGTAGCCTCGGAACAGATTCTGTTCCCTTGTCAAGCAAAGCTATTATAGACCGCGTATCCCCATGAGGTAATTGGTATGGCTGGAGTATGTAAACTTAGCATCACAGAGACAATTGAAGAATTGAAAAACTTATTAACCGAACAAAAAACGGCAAGTGGATTTCAAAAAATCCAAGCATTGTACTTGTTCAAAATTTGTCAAATTAAAACAGTGAAAGAATTGGCACTCACCATCGGCGTCAACCGAATTACCGTGCAGCGGTGGCTGAGAAAATACCGTTCTGATGGACTCGAAGGACTCCTAGAAACAAAGCACAGCGGAGGCCGCAAGCCAGCAATTCCTCCTCTGGCCCGCGCTAGCTTAGCAGTGCGCCTCAACGATCCCCATAAAGGCTTCAAAAGTTATGGAGAAATTCAAGATTGGTTGCAGCAGGAATATAACATTCAGGCTTCTTATAAAGCCGTTTACGCGACGGTACGATACCAATTAAAAACGAAACTGACCAAAGTCTAAATTCTGCACTAATAGACATCTCCCAAAAAGGCTGTCAAGCAGGGCTGTTTCATTCTCTTGTAGGGGCTGCCCCCCGTGGCTGCCCCCATCTCACCAAACACATACAAAATCGTGAAAGAAGAGGGTAGGCACGGGGGCACTACCCCTACAAAATGATGATTTGTCAGCAGAATGAAACAGCCCTGGGCTGTCAAGGGCTGGCTGTTTCATTGTCAAGAAAACGATGATTGTGTAGGGGTAGTGCCTTTCTTTGCCTACCCCCTCCCTTGAATATCAATCTAAAAAGTCAAAATAGGGCTGATATTTGGTAGCAAGTTGTACGCGCTATGAATGAATTGCGCCCTAGGTAAAGCTTGCAGGTTTTGCTGTTTTTTAGTTTTTTGATATTGAAATGGTCTGCATCTAAGGCAAAAACCGATCCAAAGCAGCTTTCAACTCTTCAATTTCCGTATCAATATTACCTTCCTTAGCAGCTCTACCAATACATTGAGTTAAATGTTCGTCAAGAATGATTCTCGCGACGCGATCGAGGGCTCCTCGAACCGCAGCAACTTGTACTAGAACTTCAGGACAGGGGCGATTTTCCTGTACCATAGTTTTAATGCCACGAACGTGTCCCTCAATCCGAGACAAGCGATTCACCAGCCGTCGCATGGATTCTTCATCGTGATGGTGAGGGTGAGCAGAGTCACCATCGTGATGGTGGTGAGAATTTGAGGGCAAAGATGGGTCAGCAGAAGTATCAGATAAGATCATTGGGGGTTGATGCAGTGGGGTAAAATTTAATAGTTAGAATTCACAATATCTTGAGTTTGTGCTCCCGTTCCTGACCAAAAAACGGGGATACAAGCCCCGTCCTTAAAGGACGGCTTTTCTTGATTTCTAATATAATCCTTCAGGACTTCTAGAGGTGCACCACCTGCGGAAACCGCAAAATAACTAGGACTCCACAAAGCTTCTTTATGGGGTTTTTTGTATCCGGCCTGTCCTTCGCGACGACTGGAAACCCCTTTGAGCGCGTTAACAATTTGAGAAACTGAAAGCTTCGGCGGATACTCAATCAGTACATGAACATGATTCCCTTCACCGTTAAACTCTAGCACTTGAAAATTCATCTTTTGGTCAACCTCTCGAAACGACCTTTCAATCAAATCAAGGCTTTCGCCTGTAAACACAGACCGACGGTACTTCGTAACACAGACAAAGTGCATTTTAAGTTCTGTAACAGAATGGCGTTCACGGCGATAAACGGTTGTCATTTTTGGCAAACCAAGATACGATTTCGTAGCAGAACAATCCTAGCACACTCATGAAAGCAAGATTTCGCTACAGGTTTTACCCGACCAGTCAACAGCAGCAGAGTTTGGCTCAGTTGTTCGGCTGTGTTCGCGTAGTCTGGAACGATGCCCTCGCTCTCTGCAAGCAATCCGATAAAAAGCCAAGTTCAGCGGATTTGCAAAAAATCGTTATTACTCAGGCTAAGAATACCGAAGAAAGAGCTTGGCTAGGAGATGTGTCGTGCGTCCCATTACAACAGTCGGTTGCCGACGTGGATGTCGCTTTCAAGAACTTTTTCAACTCCTGTAAAGGAAAGCGAAAAGGACGCAAAGTCGGATATCCCAAGTTCAAAAGAAGAACCAGCAGTCAGTCGGCGCGTTTTAGAATTGGAGGATTTTCCTTCAAAGGTGATGGAGTCTATTTAGCAAAGATTGGAATTGTCAATCCAATATGGTCTAGAGAATTACCATCAACATCCAGTTCTGTGACAGTGATTAAAGACTGTGCAAACCGCTATTTCTTAAGTTTTGTTGTAGAGGTTGAGTCAGTTCAATCCGAAGCCAAGAATCCCAGCGTCGGAATCGACCTAGGGATTAAAACTTTTGCAGTAATGAGCAATGGTGAAAAAGCTGAAAGTCCTGGCTATAAAAAGCTAGATCGGAAAGTTCGCAAACTGCAACGCAAATTAGCCCGCCAACCAAAGGAATCTAAGAGAAGGAATGTAACTCGAATCAAGATTGCCAAACTACACAATCGAATTGGCGACACCCGCAAAGACTTCTTGCACAAACTGTCAACCAAAATAGTCAACGAAAACCAAGTGATTATTTTGGAAGACCTCAACCTTTCGGGCATGGTGAAGAATCGGAAACTTTCAAGAGCAATTAGTCAGCAAGGATGGTACGAATTCCGAACACTTTGCGAAGCTAAAGCTGAAAAGTTCGACAGGCAATTCAAGGTAATTAGTCGATGGGAACCAACCAGTCAAGTCTGTTCAGACTGTGGCTTTAAATGGGGAAAGATTGATTTATCTATTCGCTCAGTGCTTTGCCTAAGTTGTGGTACCCACCAAGATAGAGATGAAAATGCAGCCAGAAATATAGAGAAAGTCGGGATGGGGAATCGCCACGACTCTAAACGGGCGCTGAGGGATTGTAAGACTACTCCGGTAGCAGAACCTTGTGAAGCGTCAAGAATCACCGCCCATGAAAGGCCGGTGAGTATTTCAATCGGCACCAGAACTCCAGCGCCCAACTAACTCAGCTAGCATAAAATTCACGCTATGGGAATACTCAAGTTTTTTCGCCCAGCACCCCGAATAGTGTCTTCGCTGTTGGGCGTATTTTTAGGAATTACGATCGCCCTACAGACTTGGACAATCAGCCCAGCACCAGCATCAGCGACTGTCCAAAATCCCCAAAAGTTGGCACTCAGGGGATCTGAATTATCGGCGACTGCTAGCAACAATAGTTTTGTGACGCTAGCAGTCGATCGCGTCGGACCAGCAGTAGTGCGAATTGATACCGAGCGTACTGTGAGTCGCAACTTAGATCCAGTCATGGAAGACCCGCTATTTCGGAGATTTTTTGGAGACGAATTCCGTACCCAAGTACCCAGACAAGAACGCCTGCGGGGTCAAGGTTCCGGCTTCGTCATCGACAAAAGCGGGACTGTATTAACGAACGCTCATGTGGTGGATCAAGCCGATCGAGTGACTGTCACCTTAAATGACGGGAGCATTTTTCCGGGAGAAGTGTTAGGTACGGATGAGGTGACAGATTTGGCGGTTGTCAAAATTAATACTAAGGGTGTTAATTTGCCGACAGCAGCTTTGGGAGATTCTGATGCGGTGAAAGTGGGAGATTGGGCGATCGCCGTGGGAAACCCCCTAGGATTTGATAATACCGTCACCTTGGGAATTATTAGCACTTTGAAGCGATCGAGCGCAGCCGTAGGTATTCCCGACAAGCGCCTCGATTTCATTCAAACAGACGCAGCCATCAATCCCGGCAATTCCGGCGGCCCGCTGTTAAACGGTTCAGGAGAAGTGATTGGAATTAACACAGCGATTCGAGCCGATGCAATGGGTATTGGCTTTGCAATTCCCATCAACAAAGCTAAAGCTATTTACGCACAGTTAGCGCGGGGAGAACAAGTCAGTCACCCGTTTTTGGGAATTCAAATGATTGATTTGACTCCAGAAATTGCTAGAGAGAATAATGCCGATCCGAATGCTCCTTTGATGATACCGGAAGTGAGAGGGGTGTTAGTGATGCGAGTTGTGCCAAATACGCCTGCGGAGAAAGCGGGAATTCGCAAGGGAGATGCGATCGTTCAAATTGACGGCGAGGCTGTCACGACGGCGGCAAAGTTGCAAAATCTGGTGGAAAATAGCCAAATTGGTCAAAGTTTGAAGCTGAAAGTGCGGCGAGGTTCTTTGACGAAAGATGTTGTTGTTCAAACAGCTCAATTGAGGGATTTTTAGGTCAGAAGGGGAAGGGGGAAATTGTTGGCTTGCCAATTTTTAATTCAACAACTAAAACGCCCAACCATTGCTACGGGGCTGGCAACTATGCAGAGTTATGCGATCGTTTGTGACAGTTGCGTAAGTCATCAGGAATTAAAGTATATTGGTCACAATCAATAGACACCCCATAAAAAAATCAGTGAGGATTTAGTGATGACATCTGTAGAGCTTGAAAAAAAAGCCATGACTGAAGAAGAGGTGGCAAAGTTATGGGAAGCGTTCAAAGTATTTGACACGGACGGGAGCGGTGCTATCTCATCAGAAGAATTGGGTCAAGTGATGCGATCGCTAGGGCAGAGTCCTAACGAAACCGAGTTGCGCGACATGATCAAGGAAGTGGACGTAGACTTGTCGGGCAGTATCGATTTTGAGGAATTCAAAATGCTGATGGTGTCCCAACAAGGCGATCGCCAGAGTCGTCTCAAACTGTCATTTAGTGTATTTGATGAAGATGGCAGTGGTCAAATCACTAAAGACGAGCTGCACGGCGTGATGAGCCAGTTTGGGCTGACAGAGCAAGAGCTGGATGAGATCATCAAAGAGGTAGACCATGACGGCGATGCCTCAATTGACTTTGAGGAATTCTGCAAACTGGTACCGGATGAGTCACAGATAAAAACCGGATATCAAGACTCGCCCGTTCCAATTGTCAGTACACAGACAACCGATATTTCTGATAGTACAGCGGCGGCGATCGCAAGTACAGCAACTGCTATCAATGAGGCAGCTTCTGCCACGATTGAACCTAATCTACAAGAAGCAACCACCGATAGCGATCCAGAAATAGCGCGGCTAAAAGAACTACTCGCTCAACACCCACAAACTGAGGAGAAGCGGGGTACGTCCCGCTTGCAGATGCAGATTGGTTTGTTTCGTCTGATCCAGGGAGCAGCCTACCGCTGCTTCCGCGAGAGTTTTTCCGCCAACCACGAGACTCACCTGCGCGTGAGAAACTTGCCATACAGAATTGTTGATTTTGTGCAATTTGTCAGAAGTGCGATCGCCCTTTATAAAGGATTAGGTATCGTAGAGTCTGCGTGCAACCCTTTACTGGATGCAGTAGTTCAATCGATCGAAGATGAATATGCCAGACTAGAGGCTCGGATCAAGAACTGGAAGGCGATCGAAAAAACTCCAGAAATGTTGGCAGAACAAAAAGCCATGTTGGAAGCGCGGGGTAAATCTGCCAGCGCCAAGGAGAAGTTTGCCGCCGGAGTCGAGTTTGCAATCACCATCAAAAAGAAGAGTCTCAACTTGCGCGACATCGCCGAGGGTGTGCTTGCCATCAACGAACTCAACCGACTGCGAAAAATGGAACTGAGTGAGGAAATGGCACCGCCACCAGCCCAATCCGAGGGAGATCCCAAAGAGTACCTGAAGAAGTGGAACCGCGTCATCCTCTCGGATGCCTCAGAAGCAATAGATGGTGCGATGATGCCAGTGGCCTATTGGTATGAAGACTTTACGCCGAAGTTGCTGGCTGCCTTTAGCGTCTGTACCGCAGCAGATATCCCCTTGAACACGGTGGCTGACGAAGCGGCTTTAAACCAGTGGTACGAAGCCACTAAAACGTCAGGGGAATTTGGGCGCTATGGGGCGGATGTTGTAGAAAGCTTTCCCAAATGCGCTCCAAAACAAAAGCTAATGCTCAAACAAGCATGGCGCTTGACGCACAACTACCTAAATGGGGTACAGAAACGGCGCGAACGCATGGAGTTTGGGCGCGAGTCTGGCGAACTTTCGCAATATGTGTCGTTTATCGATGTGTATATCGATCGCAGTGAAATCAAGAATTCACAAATGCGAGTCAGCTTCCCTTACTATATTGGCCCTGCGGTGTGGCGTTTCTTCCACACTACGGCTGAAATCGTCTCTACCAAGACCCCCCAACAGCAAACAACTCTGGTGGCCATCTTCAAGGACTTCTTCAAGCTGTTTGCCACTATGTATCCCTGCCCCTACTGCCGCCACCACCTCAACGCCTATGTCGTGCAGAATAAGGAGGTGGAAATGTACCCTGTAGAGTACCTTGTGCTTGGGCGCGACCCGCTTCTGAATAACTTTGAGGTATCAATGGAGGCCAAGCTGTCCACCGTAGTAGATGGCGCTTCCCTGCGCTTATTCTTCTGGAAGTTGCACAATACTGTCTCTTCATCAATTGCGCGATCGGAGGAGTGGTATCACAAGGATGAGAAAGCATTCTATACCACTCGTTATTGGCCCAGCATTGACTCTGAGCTAGCACGAGCCAAAGCCCTCAAACACATTAGCATTGCGACCGATCGGATGTATCGGCTCTACGGTATGCTCAAGCCATCGGCACGACTGACAGGGGTGAGAGCAACATTGCAAAAACTGTTGGATAAGCGGGATGAGGAAGGCATCAAGGAGGCCTGCTTAGTTGCCCAAGATTATATCAAGGAGTTGGAGGAGGCGATCGTCACCGGACAATTCCTACAAGAGACATATTACTTTGACCCCGATCTTGTCGATCGAGCTCCCGTCTTTAGTCCTGAAGAAGAGGAGTTTGCTCGAAGCGGTGTGTTTGTAGAGGTTGCTTAGATATCATATCGTTTCCGGTTGCATCGGTATTGTTCAAACAGTCAATAATCATTCCGGTGCAACCGGAATTGATATGAAAAATATTCAACCACTCAAGGTCACACATCTCTATTCAATGGAGCGCTCACAGCCCTGAGCGCTCACAGCAGTCGAGCTGTTATCTATATTTGTGTTGGTTCGTAAAAAAAATCTGGAATGGAAACAGTTGTTTTTTCCAAGATAGCTCTTTGATATACATAGTAAGCAACAGCAAGATCAAGGATTCCCATACCAAATGGCGAATATATTGTTGGCTTTTGTCTGTCTAAAGTGAGTTTTCCTTGAATAAGTTGATCGATAGTTCCTGTAACAAAATCTCGGTTTCCAACTTCTTGCTCGGTAAGATGCAAAGATGTCGCAGATTTTAAACAGTGATCTACATCATCGACAATGTTGTTTGACTCAAGAATAATTCTTGATGATAAATCTCGCAAAGATAAATGCAAAATAATTGGATTGTGGGAAAAGATACTAATATCATCAACATGTGGTGCATCAGCCGTTGTAGTAAAACTAATCAAATCGCAAGATGAAATCAGTGTTTCTTTGGTCGATGAGATTTGAACTTCCTCGATTCCTCTTTCTTGAGCATACTCTTTCATCGCTATACTGTACTCATCAGCTAAATCAAACAAATCTAGTGCAGATATTGTCCAACCAGTATTTAGCAAAAATTTCAAGACATAACGAGCAATTAGTCCGCATCCAACAATCCCCAATCTTTTGACTGTTTTTGGTTTGATCAGATTTTGGGCGGCTAAAACTGCTGAAGCGGCGGTTCTAGAAGCACTGATAATCGAGCCTTCAAGACAGGCTATTGGATATCCAGTTTCATAATCATTTAGAATAATCACCGCAGATGCACGAGGGATTCCCTGCGCGATATTCTTGGGAAAACTGGCAATCCATTTGATCCCTGAGATATTGAAGTCTCCTCCTAAATGTGCAGGTAAAGCAATGATTCTCGCTTCTGGCTTTTCTGGATATTTCAAAAAATAACTATCTGGGTTTATGGTTTTTTTTGCTCCATGAGTAAGATATGCTTTTTGAACTAACTCAATTACATTTGCATAGTTACTTTGGAGTATTTCATCAACTATCGATCCAGAAATAACTGTAAATTTTTGCTCTATTGTGTTTGTTTTCATGGAATTAATTTTGTTTTCATGTAATTAATATTTATTAGTCTTTTATTGACTTAAGGCAATTAGGAAAGCGTTCTGAAACCCACCGATCATCATAAATTGTATCTAGGTAGCTCTCTCCTAAATCAGGACTTATTGCTACTATATTTTTCGCTGCATCCAGTTTATGTGCATAAGCTTTGATGCCTGCCAAAACTGTTCCAGTCGAACCTCCGACTAAAAATGTTTTTTCGCGTAGTAGATATCGACACATTTTTATAGTATCCTCTTCTTTGACTACTACAATATCATCAATTAGACTTTTATCAACTAATTCTGGTTTTCTACTTGTACCTAGTCCTGGAATATATCTTTTACTAGAAGGTAAATCGAAAGTAACCGATCCAAAGGTATCAACTGCAATAACTTTCGTTTTTAGCTTATTATCTCTAATGTATTCAGCACATCCCATTAATGTACCTGTAGTACCTGCACCAATAAATAAGTAATCAACCTCTGAAAAGCTTTCAAAAATTGAAGGTGCTGTACTCAAATAATGTGCATTTTTGTTCTCGTAATTCGCATATTGATTCAGCCAGAATAAATTTTTATCCTCTTTAAGTAATCGCTTAATTAAATCAATTCGGCTGTTTAAAAATCCTCCATTTTTATCTCTATCTTTAACAATTACAAGCTCGGCTCCGAACAATTTTATGTATTTCTCATTCCTAGACGAAATGTTTGGATCGCTGATACAGGTAAAGCGATATCCTTTAGTCGAACAAGCTAGGCTAGCCGCTACTCCTAAGTTACCAGACGAAGATTCGATAATATGGGTACGATCCGGTGATATCTCTCCTTTTTCTTCGAGAGCCTCTAGCATACGTATTGCAGGTTTTATTTTGATAGACCCTGCTGGATTAAATCCTTCAACCTTCAAAAATAGATCTGCTTTCAAAGACAAGAAATTATTTAATTTACAAAAAACTTTGTCGAGAACCAGTTCCAAAGAGTTTTCAGCAATTAATGGAGATTTCATCAAAGCTGAGCAAGATGATTTGAAATTTCCAGACAAAATTAAGGGTATTTCCGTATCTAGTACATCGTAAAGATTCATAAATTTTTTAAGAATTTTGGATCAAGAACAGACAGCTTATACGATGTTTATGTTTTATATACTTTCGATATTTGTGTATCGATAATATCATGATGCTATTGCCCCTGGGATGGGGGGGGTACCCCCCATCTCAAAATGACATTCCACAACTATTATGGAAGATAAGAAAGTTAAGTATATAAACGAAAAAAACATACAGATTTGTAGGTGCATCTCATTTTTGTAAATATATTCGTAGGGGCGAAGCCCTTGCAAAATAGAGATGCACCAGATTTGTATTACCTGAAGGAATGATTAAAAACTATGCTCACATCTGACTCAAAAAAGATTAAGTTATTACATTATAAGGGACTTGTTATGGTGCTGGTGGGGGCCACCTTGTGGGGACTTTCTGGTACGGTGGCACAAAGGCTTTTTCAAGATGAGGGATTTACTCCTGGTTGGCTGGTAACAATGCGCCTGCTAGTTTCAGGAATATTGTTATTAATAACTGGATGTTTCCGAAAGAATTTCTATCAAGTTTTTGCTGTGTGGAATGATCCCAAAGATCGGATTCGATTAGTAATTTTTGGAATTATTGGTATGTTGGGAGTACAGTATACCTATTTCGTGGCAATTCAAACTGGCAATGCTGCTACAGCAACCTTATTGCAATATCAGGCTCCATTATTTATTATGGTTTACTCCGCAATAAAGTACAATCGAATTCCGAGTTTTCAAGAGTTTATAGCCCTAGGATTTGCCCTGTTAGGTACATTCCTTCTCGTAACAAATGGATCTATTCACCAGTTGTCTGTCTCCAGTGCCTCAATAGCATGGGGATTAAGTTCTGCAATTGCACTTGCATTTTACACATTATATCCATCAGGTTTGCTACAACGTTGGGGTTCTGAAGTAATCATTGGGTGGGGCATGATTATAGGAGGTATTGCATTATGCCCGATAGCTTCTCCTTGGCAAATTCAAGGTCAACATTGGTCTGTCATTACTGGTTTGCTAGTAAGTTTTGTGATTGTATTTGGCACAGCAATCGCTTTTTATCTCTACATAGACAGTCTTCGATACATTACACCTACAGAAGCCAGTTTATTAGCAAGTGCTGAGCCTTTGTCTGCTGTAGCTGCATCAGTTATTTGGCTTCGCTTACCACTGAGTCTTTTTGAAGGTATCGGTGGACTATGTATTGTTAGTACAGTGTTGATGTTGTCCCTACGTCCCAAAAATTCAAGCAAAACATTATAAAATTTAACTAGAAAGATAATTTATCGGAGCTATAAAAAATCAATCAGTTTTTTGATAGGTCTATACATCAAGAAAATTTATTGGCTTGCAGCCGTAAACTAAACTGTGATTGAAATCAACAGAGGTTCATACTAACCGTGAAAACAAACAATCAGCCTTGTAATTTTTTCTTAATGACTGAAAATAGCTTTCATCCAACTTATTTAGTCTCACAATGGTACACCAGATTCCAAGGAAACCCATTTTTTAGAGGTATTCTCATACGAGATGATAAAAATGATGCTTCACAGCATAGTAGAGAGCGATTTCATCAATTACATCAGAATGAAAAACTTTTAACAAGTGATTCTCTACAGGAAATCAAAACATTATATGGTGGACTTAGTAAAACGGAAGAAGCTATGATCGGATTATTTGGAATACCTGCATTAGCACAAGGTTCATTTCAAAAAAGTATCTTCTTAGGTAAAAATATAAATAGTGAAAAATTGAAGGAGTGGCTACAAATAGAATGTAAAAATGAAGGTGGAATTTGTATATTTGTGTTTTTGGATAAGATTCTTAGCCCTTGGTGGATTGAATTAACAAAAGGTAACATTATTAATGCTCATTCTGCTGTTCTTCCTTATGCAAGAGGTATGTTTGCTATCGAAAACATGGCATCTCGTGGTGATATCGAAGAATTTCAACGAGTTGCTGGAGCGTCTGTTCATTATGTAGATGAAGGCGTAGATACTGGCCCTATTATTCGGGCTGTCAGAATAAAAGATCCCTTTGAATTTCAATCCTTGTCGGAGGTAAAAGCTTATAGTTATAAGCTGGCTTTCGATATTCTGATACAGCAAGCTTCAGAAATGATCGAAAATCCTCAAATACAATCTGTGGGGATCAAGGCCTATCCTACACTCATCAGTCCTGTATTTTCTAGAAAAGACTACACTCCCCAGGTCGAAGAACTCGCCGAAAAGAGATTTATAGAAATGAAACAAAATTCTGTCAAGGGCTACAAAAACAAAAACAACCTATAAGACAATTCCTACGGGATAGATCCTCGACTTCTCTAAGAATTCGGGGATCTGCGTATAAAGTAAAGTCACGAGCCAGATGCTTCCCAGTCGATAATCGCTGCTTGCTGCCATGCTTCATCCTCATCGGTTAATTCATCACTTAGTTCATCCAACAATAAACAGGCTTCTACCATTGCCTGCTGTTCTTGTTGTTTACGCCTGGGTTGCAATAAAAGCTCAACTAGACTACTGCGATTTTCTACACGATCGTCAATATAACGCACTAACTCATCTGGCAAAGAGATAGATACTTTCATATAATTGATGCCACTTTTAATACTACCAATGGTAGCACAAATATCGCGCAGATTGCAAGTAGGGTGCGTCGCCATCTATAATCTGCAACTTATATCCAAAATCTCGCAGGTATTGTAGGGTGCGTCAGTTTTCAGGCGTTTCCCATGTATAGTCAATGTTCTAGCTGACGCACCCTACATGGATAGTTAGTGGTTTAAATGCGTAACAGCTTAGGAAAAGTTGGTAATTGCGATTCGGAAACCAGGGTTTTGTAGGGGTAGTGCCCCCGTATCTACCCTCTACAATTTGAGTATTTCCACTCACTGAACAAGAGAAGGTAAATTATGGATGTTAAGTTAGTTTTAGCAGTAGGGCTGGAATCTGCTGCACTGCGGGCGGAATTAACAAAAATTCTATCTCTCTAGAAGGACGAAATTTTCTCAAAATTTGACGATGATTAAAGTTAGAAACGAAATCGGATCGGCAATGAATAAAGTCTACCCGGAACCAAGAAGCTCGCGCTTCATGGCACTGCTGCTGACAACGCTGCTGACATTTCCCTTTGTCACTGCTTGCGGTTCCAGCCAGCAAGGTTCTGCTCCCCCGCCCCCAGTAGACGATACTCGCGCTGGGGCACCGGCGAATCGCCCCGCCAGTCCAACGACCCAAGCGAAAAAAGGACTGAGCAATACTCAAAAAGTAGCGATTACTTTAGTAGGAGCAGCCGCCCTTTACTACCTCTACAATCAGCACAAAAATAAACAAGAACAGGGGCCACAGGGGCAATATTACCTTTCCAAAAACGGTCGCGTTTACTACCGCGACGCCCAGAAACGAGCTCACTGGGTAACGCCGCCACCAGAAGGCATTAAAGTGCCGGAGTCGGAAGCATCGCGTTACCGAGAATTCCAGGGGTACAACAACCAAACTACAGGTAAAGACCTTACTAGCTTGCCGGAAGCTAAAACTGCTGTTCCTGCACAGTAACCAAATTATTTGAGATTTTAGATGGAAGATTAAGTTTGGCATTTCCCCATCTAAAAGAGCCGTTCTTTCAGCAAATAAACAAAGAGGAATTTAATCATGGTAGATAGTTTTTTGCGAAAAATAAAAGATGCGATCGTCGGGTCGGAGGACGAAAATCCAGCCGCTTCTGAGGATGAAGACAACTACGGTCATCCCCCAGGTTCTGGACAGTTTGGCAACGTCCGCCCAGCCAGCGAAGACCCCTATGGCGACCCAGCAGATAAACAGTTCGGCAACGTCCGCCCAGCCAGCGAAGACCCCTATGGCGACCCAGCGGATGAACAGTTCGGCAATGTCCGCCCGGCCAGCGAAGACCCCTACGGCGACCCAGCGGATGAGGAAGTGATTTGAGTTGAGCAAGTAGGGTGCGTCGCCATCTATAATCTGCAAGTTATATCCAAAATCTCGCAGCGACGCACCCTACGGATTAACACTAGAGAGAATAACGCCGAGTTGTTGTTCAAACGGCTCAATTGAGGGATTTTTAGAGGAGAAGGGGGTATTTTTCCCAGTCTAGGAGTGAAGAGTAGATTTTGAGGCCGGTAGGGGGAATCCAGAAGTGGTTGCCCCATTTGTGCCTTCTGTGGATTTTGAGCTTGAGGGTTGCGGTGTCACTATGCCATAATTAATGACAGCATATATTCAAAGGATTAATAAGGACTATGGCAAGCATTACGATTCAAGTTGATGAAGATATTAAGACGGCGTTTGAAGGGGCTACTTCTGAGACTCAGAAACAGTTGAGCTACATTGTTAAATTGTTTTTGAGAGGGAATTTACACAATAAAAGTTTAACTGAAGTTATGGCAGAAATTTCTGACAAAGCACAACAGCGAGGATTAACGCCAGAGATTTTACAAGAAATTTTAGCGGATGATAATGACGAATAGATTTGTCGTAGATACGAATGTTTTAATCAGTGCTTTACTGTTTAAGAATTCAATCCCATTTCGGGCGATTGAATTAGCAGAAAATCAAGGAATAATTTTATATTCTGAAGCGACTTTAAATGAATTAGATCAAGTTTTGAATCGGAAAAAGTTTAATAAGTATCTTTCTTTAGAAGACAGACAGGTATTTTTGCTTAAATTTATCAGCGCCTCCGAGTTAGTCTCTATTACAGAAAAAATTGCCGTTTGTCGAGATGAAAAAGATAATAAGTTTTTAGAGTTGGCTGTTAGTGGTAATGCCAATGTAATTGTTACAGGTGAAAAGGATTTATTGGTATTAAATCCTTTTCAAGCAGTAGAAATTATTACTCCAGATATGTTTATTGATAGGTTTAGTTAATTGTAAGTTGATTTAGCGGTAGTTGGGGTGAGAATGTGGGAATGGTGGGATGGGGTGAGTCGGTAATAACGTAGATTGTAGCGTCGAAACGAGTGAGGGCGTTGAGAAAAGTAGGGACACGGCACTGCCCATAGGTCTCAACTTAAGGTCAAACCCAGTCATAGACTGTTGTTTGACTATTAAATCTAGATCCCCCCTAGCCCCCCTTAAGAAGGGGGGGACAGGAGTCTTTTCAAAGTCCCCCTTCCCCCCTTGGGGGGGGCTAGGGGGGGGTGGGGATTTAGGGGGATCTAGACTTAGGTAAAAGCGAGATATACCAAGGGTTTCAGGCTTAAGTTGACACTAATGGGCACGCTTGAGTGTCCCTACTGCCGTGTCCCTACACCTTGGGGTTTCGCATCTTCGTAGAAAATGAGGATGGGGTGTTTTTCCCAGTCTATGAGTTTTGAGCCGGGGTCAGAACTCCCTGACGAGGTTTTTTATGAGGAGTATTAATTAATGGTTCTCCTACATAAGCTTTATCTCCTTGAAATCTTTGAGATTTCTCTAATGACAATCGCTGCTTTCTCCAAATGTTTATGTCGGCTGTCGCTCCGGTTTCTCCTACTACTACGTCAACAATATCTTTACCCTGTGGCATGACTATCACCTGGTTTTTTTTTAGTGTGTCTTTTTTGCTTGCCCGAGTAATTTTTTTTCTGCTCTTGATTGTCCGTAGGCCTTGGTATGGGCTGCTCGTAGCTATCTACTATCAACTCAACCTCTGACAAAATTTCTAGAACCCATGCCCGCTCTGCATCATTTTTTTTTACTTGTTCTAATACCGAAGCTGGCAAAACAACAGCTCGTAAACCATCGTTGGGAACAGCAGAAGTAATGGGTAGAACAGTTACCTTGCTGCGTTGATTAAAAGCTGTTCCTGAAATAATTACCGCCGATCGACTCTTGCGGATCGATCGTTACTGTCGATCGACAAATTCATCTGTTTGAAAGTGACAAAACGAATTGGGAGTAGATTTAGCCAGCCTTGACTCGCAATATTGCCCAATAAAATCTCTGCATGACCTCCGAGATTGTGATCTATAAGAAAATTCATGCTTCTACTTCGTGTCTGGCTTTCTGCTCTCGGAGTTTGGCCCAAAGAGCCTCTCGACCCGGTTTGGGTGGCATCGCTGCAACGCGGGCAGAATGTTCGCGATTGCGCTCTTCCCAGTAATGCTGAATTTCCTTAGCTTGCCTTAAAACAATTTGATATTCTGCTTCGACTTCTGCACGATTTGCCTCAATGTAGGATAAAGCAACGTTAATCTGATCGTCTGTTAAGTCAAACAAGGAACGGATAAATTTCCGGGGATACTGAGCCGTCAAGTAGTCCATGACATCATAGAGAGTGATGCGCGTACCTGAAATTGTCAGTCCGCGCTCTGTACGAATAATTGTTGGTTGGTTGTTGGATACTGAAACCATATCTATAGCCTCTGAAACAACTTAGTAAATAATCTCATAGTACCTCACAAATTTGTAATGTCGTATTTGTAGCAAGTAGGGTGCGTCGCCATCTATAATCTGCAAGTTATATCCAAAATCTCGCAGCGACGCACCCTACGGATTAACACTACACAAAATTAGCCGGATCTTGATCGCGCCGATTCTTCAACAGAATCGGAGCACCTTGGCCATCACCCACCAAAGCCGCCGTTTCCTCCAAAGCTTCCCTGAAGCGCTTAGCTGCGTAAATGGACATATCACGGGGCACATTCACCCGATCGCGCAAATATCGCAAAGCCGCATCAGATCCAGCCGGAGGCGTACAAATTTCGCCAGTCATCATCAAAGTTAAAGCACAACGCAAAGCCTCATCAAATAACTTGTCATCCGCAGGATTGACTTTAATAATGTTGCTGTGATGCTTAATAACGCGATCGAGTGCTTCAGCGCGAGAGGTTTCCGGTTCTGGATACATCACATCCGGTAATCCAGCCCAAGGCCCATTATCCACGCGGGCTTTATTGATTTGCATCTGCGGTTCGCCGTTTTCATAACAGCCACCCATTTGAGGCGGCAAATCGTGTACATGAGTATGAAAATCGCTTTGAGTACCGCGATAGGTAAGGCGGCTTTCCATCGCTGTAAACCAGTCCGCAAAGCGAGGGTTTTCTTCGCGCATCGAGTAGCCTTTGTAATAGAAAAGACTGGCATTCATCCGTTCGACATAGGGCGTAAAGATGACATCCGCAGTGCCAAATTCAGCGAGGAAATAAGGCCCAGGAGTGCTAGCCAAGGCTGCTTCAACTTGGGCGACAACGCTGATAAATTGGTTGCGGTTGTGTTGTTCTGCTTTGGCTGAACTTGCTGGGTAGCACAGCCAAGTACACCAGGCCCTAAATAGCAGTCGTTCTAGTCGTCTCAGGGGAAGGACTTTCGGGTTTTCCATACCCAAACTCAAGGGGCCAAAGACTCGTTCTAGGGCGATTAAAATGTCATCGCTTTCGGTGATAATGCGGCCATCTAGTTCGATCGCGGGTAGCATTCCCGATGGCACTTTCCGCTTGTACCAACTTTCTTTGTCCCCATAGCAGAACATGGTAACTTTTTCAATACGGTAGGGGATTTGTTTTTCTTCTAACCACAGCCAGATTTTTTGGCAATAGGGACACCACGCATGGTTGTCGCGGTACAGGGTGACTCGCACATCGGATTCGGTTTTTCCGAAGAGGCGCAACCGGGATTGGGCGTTGGTGGGGCCGTTGGTGCGATCGACTTGAAAGTCTGTGAGGGCTTCTAATTCTGTCCAGGTTAGGGGGGTGGCGATCGTAGGGGTGGATGTCATGGGTGAATTAGTGCTGATGATGGTAGAAATATAGACTAAATGTATATCGTTTATTGGTTGCGATCGCCCCGAAGCCAATGGCAAATTTGCCATTGGCTGATATTTGTTACTGGCGAAACCATCCCTACTGGCGATCGAGTTGCGATCGGCACTTACACACAAGTAATATCAAATCCGGCAGCATCGGAATTATTAGCCGAAATTAGGAGACGGCAGTGCCGTGTCCCTACAATTAATCTGGCGTAGGGATACGGCACTGCCCATAGGTGTCAACTTAAGCCTGAAACCCTTGAGAAATCTCGTTTATATCCGAGTCCAGATCCCCCTAAATCCCCACCCCCCCCTAGCCCCCCCCAAGGGGGGAAGGGGGACTTTGAGAAGACTCCTGTCCCCCCCTTCTTAAGGGGGGCTCGTTCGGATCTAGATTTAATAGTCAAACAACAGTCTCTGACTGGGTTTGACGTTAAGTTGACACCAATAGGCACTGCCCAAAGCGTGTCAACTTAAGCTTTTCCACCAGTCTTCCCGCCCACCCGCGAGTCCGCCAGGGAATGAATTCCCTGTCTCATAGCGAAAGTCCTCTCAAAGAGGACTGAAGAACTCATTAGTCGTCTTCAGACGACTTTAGCTTTGAGGCAGGGGTTTAAACCCCTGCCGGACTGTCGGTTTGAGGTTAAGTTGACACCATTAGTAACAAGTTAGAAGGGAGTAGATTTTGTCAATACCTCTTGGGATAGAAATATTAGGTAATAATAATGATAATCAAATAGGGGTAAGGGTGAGAGAGTCCTCCTGCGGTGGACTCTCTCACCCAAGCACGATTATCATTATTAATAAGTTGTGGACTCGATTGGCGTTGCACCACGATCGATAACAGTGACGGGCGATCGATAACAGTGACAGGCGATCGATAACAGTGACGGGCGATCGATAACAGTGACAGGCGATCGATAACAGTGACGGGCGATCGATAACAGTGACGGGCGATCGATAACAGTGACGGGCGATCGATAACAGTGACAGGCGATCGATAACAGTGACAGGCGATCGATAACAGTGACGGGCGATCGATAACAGTGACAGGCGATCGATAACAGTGACAGGCGATCGATAACAGTTGCGGGCATTGGTATTATCGAAGGATATAATTGACAAATAATTGAGCGATTGTGTAGGTCAGTAAATATGGCTAAAAGTCAGAAAACCAACCGTGACCACGCCAAAAAAACTACAAAACCGATGGTGGAAGACGAGGAGATTGCCTCACAACTATCGGCATTACTAACACCGGCCATTACCTCACAAGAAAATTACTACCGTCAACTAGGTTTACGAGGGAGAATTCTTAACCTACCGTTGATGGTAGCAGCAGTATTAACCCTACTGTGGCGAGAGGTGGCTGGAGTAACAGAACTTACAAGAATGCTGGCAAGGGAAGGTTTTTTGTGGTGCGGACCTACGACAGTCAGTCAACAAGCAATGTCTCAAAGATTCTTAAGTTTTCCCGCCACATTATTTGAGGGAGTATTCAAAAATTTATTACCGAATTTAAGAACTGCTTGGCACCAGAGAAACCAACGACCTTTACCAGAAAGCATTCAATTTACCTTGACCAAATTTTCGAGAATTTGGATAGTAGATAGTTCAACTCTCGAATCATTATTTTGTCAGCTCAAAAGCCTCGAACATATACCCAAAGGGCAGTTGGCAGGAAAAATGGCAACGGTCATAGATTTAATGACCAGACTCCCGGTTGATATTTGGTTTCAGGAAAACCCGAGAGCTTCTGATGTTAAGCTTGAAGAAAATATCCTGCAATTAGTGCCAAGTAAAACCTTACTCTTACTGGATAGAGGATTTTACCATTTTAGCTTTTGGCTCAAATTAATTGAAGCAGATATCCACTTAATTACTCGTTTAAAAAAAGGAGCAGCCATTCAAGTAAAGCAAGTATTTACCAAAAGTTACGACCTGAGAGATAGTCTGGTACGTTTGGGTTCGGGAACAGCAAAAACTCCATTTATTACCTTACGTCTGATTGAAGTTCGTTCGGGTAAAGCTTGGCATTCTTATTTGACAAGCGTACTAGATCCTCAAGTTTTACCACCCTACGTAGTGGCAGATTTATATCGCAGGCGCTGGAGGATTGAAGATGCTTTTAATACCGTAAAAAGGCTTTTGGGATTAAGTTATTTGTGGACAGGTTCTCTCAACGGCATCCAGCTTCAAATTTGGGGGACTTGGATATTTTATGCAATCTTGGTCGATTTAGGTGATGCCGTTGCTGACCGACTATCTTTACCAATAGATTCGATTTCATTAGAGATGATTTACAGGGGTCTTTACCATTTTTATGTGGCTCATCAAAAAGGTAAGGCAACTGACTTGATCGAGTATTTCGCCGCGCCAGAAAATCGAGATTTAGGTATTGTTAAATCTCAACGAAAACCCAACGTTAAGTTAATTGTGGCACCTTTCCCCGATCGACAGCGAGGGTCTGACTGCTTTTTCTTTGAAGCATCTTCTCAAATCCCCTTGACAACAGCCATCCAAGCTTAACTTGTTACCAATGAGTTGACACCAATAGGCACTGCCGTCTCCTCGCTAATCATAAGGAGTGCAACCGGAATTGATCTAACGTATTTCTGTCATTGCGAGGCACGAAGCAATCTCAAAACCCTTGGCACACCGTAGAGCGTGCGTCCAGGACTGTCGATATCAAATCAGAGCGAACATATCTTGGGTAAGCGAGCTTGATGAAAAACCAATGACAGACGCTAACAACTCACCAGTGCTGGCGATACGGATCAGGGTGTCCTGCGCCTGCATACCACTACCCTGGCTAATTGTCAACTGGTCAAATCTGACACCGCCGCTTAATCCCAGTAAATCTTGACCAATCTGGAAATCAGTAATGGTGTCCACTCCTGCACCAGAGCTCAGTACAAAGCGATCGCGACCATCACCACCTATCAGCGAATCATTTCCTACACCGCCATTGAGCAGGTCATCACCAGCACCGCCATAGACAGTATCATTTCCCAAGTCTCCAAAAAGGGTGTCATTTCCCAAGTCCCCGGAAACTAGGTCATCGTCCTTACCGCCGTGGACAACATCATTACCTTTACCGCCATAGACAGTATCATTTCCCATGCCTCCGAAGAGGGTATCATCTCCTGAATCTCCTAAAACCAGGTCATTATCCTTGCCGCCGCGAACAATATCGTTGCCTTTACCGCCGTAAAGAGAATCGTTGCCCCGATCGCCGTTGAGAAGGTCTTTGCCTTGATTGCCATAGAGCAAATCATTACCCAATCCACCAACAAGAGTGTCATTTCCCAACTTACCGATTAAGACATCATCATTTTGAGTACCTGCGATCGAGTCGTCATTGTCAGTGCCAATTAGGGTGTCACCGCCGATCGCCTCAAGGGTTGGCGTTGGTTCTGGATTGGGTGTTGGTGTCGGGGTTGGTTCTGGATTAGGAGTGGGTGTCGGGATTGGTTCTGGATTAGGAGTGGGTGTTGGGGTTGGTTCTGGATTGGGTGTTGGTTCTGGAACAGAATTCGGTGTTGGCGTTGGTTCTGGAATAGGATTCGGTGTCGGGGCTGGAATAGGATTCGGTGTCGGGGCTGGAGTGGGTGTCGGTTCTGGAATCGGAGTAGGTGTCGGGATGGGAGTGGGATTCGGGGTCGGGGTGGGAATCGGAGTGGGTGTCGGTTCTGGAATCGGAGTGGGTGTCGGTTCTGGAATCGGAGTGGGTGTCGGGATGGGAGTGGGATTCGGGGTCGGTTCTGGAATCGGAGTGGGTGTCGGGATGGGAGTGGGATTCGGGGTCGGTTCTGGAATCGGAGTGGGTGTCGGGGTGGGAGTGGGATTCGGGGTCGGGGTGGGAATCGGAGTGGGTGTCGGGGTTGAGGTTGGTTCGGGAGTCGGCGGTGGAGTGGGAACTGATGTCGGCGTGGGTGTTGGTGTCTGTTTAGCGACTGCCAATACAAAAACATCACTGGCTTTTGCACCTGCCTTGTCTGTTGCGGTGACTTTAATATTAAAGCTTCCTACATTGGTATCTGTTGGTGTCCCTGAAAAGCTACGCGCCACCGGATCAAAAGTCAACCAAGTGGGCAGGGAAGTACCATCTTCTAAGGTGCCCGAGTATGTGAGCGTGTCGCCCACATCTGGGTCGCTGAAAGCATTGTCACCAATTTGCAGCTTAAGACCAGCACCCACTGTGGCTGTTGCGTCTGCGATCGCCACAGTCGCGACTGGTGTATTGTTTGAAGTATTTGAAGACTCAACTAAAGTGGGGATTAACGATGAGTCTAATTGTACTTTGTAATTGACAACCTGACCCTTAGTAATGAATCCTCCAAAGCTTACAGTTGGCAGATCGCCAGTATTTCTATCACTCCTAAAGTCTACTTGATACTCCCCGTCTGCTATTCCAGTTACTTGAATATTATAAGTTCCTGGTGTAATAGAATCTAAGAAAGTTCCTGCTGAAGCAAAGGGTCTTAAATTCTCTAAATCTTCTTCAGTATAGGTGTAGTCCGAGTCTTCAATCGGATAATCAATTGTATATGCGCTGTTGGCAATTTCATTAAAATTGCTATTTGTTTTGGGATCAAAACCGATCCTCTTTCCTGTAGGATCGGTAATTACTAAATCGATGGGACTGTGAGGAGTTAGATTTGCATATGGCTTATTATCCAGCCTGATAATTCTTGCATCTGGGTTCCCTTCTTTCTTCAGCATTTCCTTCACTTCTTCAAGGGTTCTTTCCCCTTCAAGGGTTTTTTTGTCATCTTCTTTTTTAAAATTCGGATCTATAATGACGAATTTTCCCTCTGGCGTTACACCTTTAGCCAGTACCCAATGTCCACCATTATTAACATTTAGTAAAACTGGGTTTCCTGCTTCCAGCGCTTTTTTTATCTTATCTATATCGCTAGTTTTTGCTTGTTTTAGATCATCATTTATGGCTTGTAAAGCTACATCACCGACGACATCTGCTCCCTTATAACGAGGTTTTCCATTCTGCCATTGATATACAAACTTAATTGGACTAATTCCTTCTTCTTCAACAGCAACCTTATCATAAAGTGTTTGTGTATTTTCTGGAAGGCGGTTAGGAAACAGAATGTTAACTGCCATTGCCATCGATGACAAATAACACCCCTTAGCACCTAGCGATACCCTAAGCTTGTCTTCTCCTTTTTTAATAATTAATTTGCCATCTTTGTCTAGAATACTGGGAATAAAATTGCCATCCTTGTCTAGAATATCGTCTGGTATTACTACTGGTTTATTATCATAAAGCTGACCATTGTTACTCAATAATTTTCTGCGTTCTTCTTTGTCTGCTGCTTTAAGTTTGCTAATAAACTCCTCAACTTGCTTAACTGCATAAGGTAGTTTAGCGTAGTCTCCTTGACGTACTGTATCGCTATCTGTAATAGCGATACTTCTAGAAATGTTTTGACCCAAGGTAAGACCAGCAGAGGGATTGCTGATAGTGAAGGTGGCAGTTTCCGTTCCTTCTACTAGGGGATCATCTTTAACTGTGACCTTGAAAAAACCTTCAAGCTCCCCTGCTCGAATGATAATTTCTTGAGGAATTGGATTCTCGATAAAATCTTCTTTTGTAGCAGTCCCAGTTAAATTAACACTGACTGTGCGATCGCGATTCACTGCACTGAGAGTTGTTGCTGTCACAGTAATTACTGTTTGATCGGTTTCAGTGCCCTTATCCAAATCGACTGACAGAGCGACGGGAGAAGAAGGAATTGGAGTCAGAAGAAAAGCATGAGTTTTATTATTGATAATACCTGTTCCTACAATCTGACCAGCATCGTTGATATCTTGTGCTTCTGTAAGGCTCCACCCAGCATTTGAAGGAAGCAAAGTATTGAGGTCAATCATCTCACCAGGATCTGACTGCCCGTTGCTGTTGCTGTCGCTCCAAATAAAAGCGCTATTGTTTGATTTACCAACTACTTGAGTTTGGTTGTTAATCGCTAAAGCTTGGCTGCTACCGCTGCCTAAAGAACCCAGGTCTTTTATCCCACCATTGCTACTCCAAAAGAATGCCTTGCTACCAGATTGACCTACGACTTGGCTCTGATTATTAATGTCCCAAGCTCTTGTTGTTGAAGTGCTATTCAGCGTGCCTAAGTCACGCGCATCTTTCATTTCTCCGCTTTCATAAAGAAAGGCGCGAATAGGATTGCCGTTTATATCTGTATAGCCAACTATCTGACCGCTGTCGTTAATGCCAGTAGCCCAACTACTTTTATCGATTTGCTTATCGATTAGGGGAAGATCCTGATCGTTTTGCCAACGGCTAACGTGAAATTGAAATTGGTTAACATTGAAAAAGCCAACTGCTACACCATTGTTATTGATGCTGAGTGCAGAGTTGCTACTTCCTTTAAGCTCTTTAAGCTCTTGCATTCCGCTGGTACTGTTCCACAGGAAAGCTCTGGTACTCCCAGTGCTGGTTGTGAGAAAACCGACCACTTGACCGTTATTGTTAATATCGCGTCCACGGCTTTCTAATGCGTTGCCCACTATGCCAATATCTTGCATTTCACCAGGGTCTAGTTGCTGGTTAGTGTTAATATCAGTGAATTGAAAAGCACGGAACTGTCCGCTACCTGTCTGAGCATCACCGACTACTTGACCGTTTTTATTAATCGCCCAAGCTCGACTTTCTGATCCGCCCAGTGTGCCTAAGTCAATAATGGAGTAGATTTGATTTGGCATTTTTTTGCTCGACTATTTTTTTAGGGTTAAATAAACTCAGAGAATCATACAACCGAGGCATAGCATCGAATAATTTAGGACGTACTAAAGAAGCAAAAGCTCGCTTTAAGCAAGCAGAGGTGCTGAAACCTAACCAGCAGTTATATCATGTCCGATCGGGTTTGCGATCGTTTACAGGTGGTTTTGGATCTGGGTTACTGGTTGAGGTGACTGGCTATTATCAGCGATCGCAGTTAGCTCATTTGCTCCTTTAGCCTGGATCAAGCAATCCTTGACATTCCCAAACAAATTGAACTTTATAGTAGTGTCTTTGGTGAATTTCAGATCCATCGTTCCTGGGAGCTTAACTGATTTCTCGATCAATTCCTCCTCTAACTTTTCAAAAGCAGCGCTCGCTTTGTTTGCTTCAGAATTTACTCCTGTAACCTGCAATACGACTTTTCTGACTTCCTCGACATGACGGAGGTCTAAAACAGTGCCTTCTGGAATTATTAGATCGGTTGTTCCTTCCGGACTCTCTGATTTTTTTTCGACTTCCTCTTCTAGGGTTTCAACAGCCGCGATCGCCTTGTCAATCTTAACAATAATTATTTTCTGCTTGATTTCTCTTTTCTTTTCTTTTGCCTCTTGCTGAGTGATGGCTAATAAGAATCGATCTTGCAAGGAACGGAAGACAGCAGTCCCTGCCGAACCAGCGAGTAAGGACATTGCTAATAAACTCAATACGCTCGCTGGTTCGATAACCACCATAGCAGGAACAGCAGCACATGCACCAATAATAATTCTTGCGAAAATGCCCAAATCAGTTACATTTTTTGGAGTAGCGTAAGCAAGTTTTGCTGCAAATTCATCCTCGGTGGGTGCGTGGGTTAGCTCAATATTGCCTTGCAGGTTCAGCAACTCAAAAACAATCCCGCCAACCCCTCCAGCAATTAGCGTCACTAAAAGCACTACGTAAAGTTTGGGATTGTCTAGAGACTCGCTTTTTATAATTGTTTCTACATCCCAATCTGTTTGGGCACCCTGAGTAGAAAGTGCTGGTGGCGATGCCTGCGGACTTGGTTTATTGCTCTGGGCGCAGGCATCTGTGACACCTATGCTACTGGCTAGGAGTAACCCAATCAGAATACATTTTATGCGTTTCATATTTTAGTTTCTCACTTTGTGGAAAATTTTAGTTTTAGCGAGCACCCTCTACTATTCCAGATAACCAAGAAGCGATCGCACTTTCTTTATCCAACTGACACAATAGCGATCGCGTGCATCATTTTAAAGCATGGCGATGATGGTTGCAATCGTTGAGACTGTTGCCTTTCCTTCATCAGAATTCAACCAGCGTAGGAATTGTGCTCCCCTATCAAACACTCTCCATTTAGGATTGTGCTGTTGAAGAATAGCATATCCTCTCACTCGGCTCATAATTTCCGGGGGAACGTTTTCACTCCAATTATCATTCCTGTTGCATCTACCAATAAAACAACCGTCTACTCCGTAAGAGTGAACACCAGAAGCCCAAATTAGCTGCCTATTCTCGTCAACAAGAATTACGCTTGCTGCTCCGGTAAAACCTGCTAGTTTTATCCCGGTGCGCGTATTTGTAACTGCTGTGAGTGATCCATCCGCATTGAGTGTGAATGAAGTACGCATTCGACCATTCGCTACTCCATTCTCTTTATCACCTGTTATTGGGAAAGTTACTGGATTAAGTCCCATAGGATTAACCATCCTAAATGTCGCATCTTTCCGAAAAAGCTCACCCTCATCTTTTTGTATATACAAGTTAGAACTGCTATGACGTAAATAATGACCGGGAAAGTTATAAGACTCAAAAGATGCTAGTGTTGAATCAGCTAATCCTGAACGTTGACAGAATGTTGCATCTGCCTTAAATAGTTGTGAGTTTTCTACAGTAGCAAGCTTGATTCTAAATTCTTGATGTCGAAGATAAGCTCCCGGATTATTTTGAGATTGAAATGAGATGCAATTACTGTCTGCTAATCCAGTAACGATTTTAAATGTGGCATCTTGCTTGTCTAGACTAGATGAAATTGTTGAAATTTCTCCTAGAAGATTACGATGACGTATGTAGAAAGTAGGAAAATTGTAGGACTGGAGTGAGCGGTATGTACCTTGCTGTGCTAAAGCTTTAGCAGTTCCTAAAGATGAGAAATTTACTACACTTATCAAACCTACTACAAGTGCAGAACCCAAAATTCTAATCTTCATTTTTCTCTCCTCTTAAGATTGAAAATTTCTAGTTAAATCTACCTTGATTCAGTAATAACTCGGTTGCGGCAGCTACGTCAGTGAGAAAAAGTTATAAATAGTTATAACTTGCGCGTAAAATATGCTACAATCTTGAGTATAATTGCTCAAGTTCCTGTGCCGTCCAGCAGGAACTACCGATTTTGCGCTAACACACCCGATAATTTTAAATAAATGACGATCGACGAAGCACTGCTTTTCCTCGACTCCGTTCTCAAACAAGAGCATCTCAACGATATTCACATATTAGTATTGCGACAGACTTGGGAAGGACACTCTTATCGAGAGATTGCCAAAAGCGCTGGTTATGATGCCGAATATATTAAGTTTGTTGGCTTTCAGTTATGGAAAGTTCTCAGTCGGGTATGCGGAGAAAAAGTCACTAAGAGTAATTTTCAGTCTGTTTTGCGACGGCAAGCACAACAAGCACAAGTCTCCGTCTCACTACCAAATAGCCAAATTAGTCACAATATCGATGAACAAATCGATCGCAGTAGTCCGATCGCCGATCGAGTTGCAACTGACGTAACAAAACTCAACAAAACGATTAATTGGGGAGAAGCAATTGATGTTTCTATTTTCTACGGGCGTGCAGAGGAAATAGCCTTATTAGAAAAGTGGCTGATCGTCGATCGCTGCCGCTTAGTAACGCTGTTGGGGATGGGTGGAATTGGCAAAACTTCTCTCTCTATTAAGGTAGCAGAACGCATCCAAGAACAATTTGATTATATTATTTGGCACAGTCTCTGCAATGCTCCCTCTCTCCTCGATTTGTTACTAGCATTGATTCAATTTCTGTCGCATCAACAGGAAACGAATTTACCAGATACCGTGGATGGTAGAATCTCGCGACTGCTGTACTATCTGCGACAACATCGGTGTCTGTTAATATTGGATAATATCGAGTCAATTCTACAGGAAGAAGAACGCACGGGTTGTTATCGAGAGGGATATGAAGGATACGGTCAACTTCTGCGATGCGTAGCCGAAATAAATCATAAAAGTACCCTGCTATTAACCAGTCGAGAAAAGCCGATCGGTTTAGCCGTTCGAGAAGGCGAAACTTTGCCCGTTCGTTCGTTACAACTGAAAGGTTTAAGCACTCCTAAAGCACGGATTTTTTTTCAACGTATCGGTGATTTTCAAGGGTCGGACTCTGAATGGGATATTTTGATATCTCATTATGGAGGAAATCCCCTAGCCTTAAAAATGGTCGCTCCCGCGATTCGCGATTTTTTTGAGAGTAGCCTCCCCAAATTTTTAGAACTTTTAAATCAAGGAACTTTAGTATTTGACGATATTCGCAATCTATTAGATAGGCAATTTAATCGTTTATTAGATTTAGAAAAAAAGGTGATGTACTGGCTGGCTATTAATCGGGAGCCAGTCTCGGTGGCAGAATTACAACAAGATTTAGTTGCCAAATTAACTGTTAAAGAATTACTAGAAGTTTTAGGTTCTCTCCTGAGACATTCTCTGATTGAAAAAACCTCAGAGGGCTACACTCAACAACCTGTCGTCATGGAATACATGACGGAACGATTAATCGAACAAGTCTGCACTGAAATCGCAACCAGCAAAATTGATATTCTCAGAAGCCATGCTCTGCTCAAAGCTACAGCTAAAGAATACATTAGAGATACGCAAGTAAGTCTGATCCTCAAACCTATTGCCGATCGCCTTTTTTTTTCTTTTGAACGCCAGCAAATCCTCGAAAACCAACTCAAACCTATTTTGGCATCCCTGCGCGGTAAACCCACACTAGAAACTGGCTATGTTGCGGGTAATATTATAAATCTATTGTGTCAAATGCAGACAGATTTAAGCGGTTGGGATTTTTCTCATTTGACTGTTTGGCAAGCTTATTTAGCTGATACAAATTTGCATTTTGTCAACTTTGCGGGAGCTGATCTAACTAATTCGGTTTTCGCTGAAGTTTTGGGAAGCGGTTTGTCAATCGCTTTTAGCCCGGATGGAAAACTTTTAGCAATGAGCGATACTAATAGTGAGGTTCACTTGTGGCAAATGCCAGAATTTAGGCTACTGAGAACTGGCAAAGAATACGGCAGCATCGTGTTATCTGTTGCTTTTAGTCCAGATGGGAAAACCTTTGCTACTGGCGGTAGTAACGGCACGATTAATTGCTGGGATGTTAGCAGTTGGTCGATTCGTCAAACATTGCAGGGAAATCGTAGCAGTGTGCTGGGAGTTGCTTTCAGTCCAGATGGCAAGATGCTTGCTAGTAGCATCAGTGATGGAACTGTGCGTTTTTGGGATTGGAGTCACGGACGGTGTTTGCTAACTTTGCCGGCACACAAAAGTCAGGTTTGGTCGATCGCATTTAGTCCTCAAGGTAATATTTTAGCTAGTGGCGGTGATGATGGAATACTTAAACTGTGGGATGTTGCTACGGGACAATGCCTGAAAATGTTTGAGAGTGACTGTCGTCAAATTCGATCGGTTGCTTTCAGTTTAGATGGTAAAACTGTAGCCTGTGGTGGTGATGATGCTTTGATTCGCATCTGGGATATTAACACAGGTGAACTCGTTAGGATTTGCTCTGGACATTCACAAATAGTAGTGTCTGTTGCCTTTAGTCCTGACGGTCAGATGTTAGCAAGTTGCAGCGAAGACAGCACCGTCAGATTGTGGGAAGTGGCATCGGGTGAGTGTCTAAAAACGCTGCAAGCACACACCAGTCGAGTTTCATCTGTCGCGTTTCGTCCAGATGGCAAAATTTTAGCTAGCACTGGTGAAGACTGTACGGTGAGACTGTGGGATGTTAAAACAGGTCGTTGTCTGAAAACAGTATTGGGGCAAAGCAATCCAGTAAATTCGGTAGTTTTTTCACCCGATGGCCAAACTTTAGCTAGTAGCGATCGCGCCGTGAGATTGTGGAATATCAAAACCGGGAAGTGTTTTAAAAGTATACAAGATGGACGTACTAATCGGTTGAAATCAATTGCCTTCAGTCCGAATGGGGACTTGTTGGCGAGTGGATTCTCTGACACTACTGTGAGGTTGTGGGATGCTGGGACTGGAAAATGCCTAAAAAGTTTAGAGGGTCATTCTGCTTGGGTTTGGGGAGTGGCCATCAGTCCCGACGGTAAGATTTTGGCAAGTTTCAGTGAAGACCAGACGATCGAACTATGGGATATTAGCACAGGGCAATGTCTTTATATTTGTACCGAGCATCAGAGTTGGGTGATGGGAGTTACTTTTAGTCCTTCAGGTGATATCCTGGCTTCTGCGAGTACCGATAAGACGGTGAAGTTATGGGATGTCGGTACAGGGAAAGTCTTAAGCACTTTGATGGGAAATAGCGGTTGGGTTTGGTCTGTTGCCTTTAGCCCTGACGGTAATATTTTGGCAAGCAGCAATAGTGACGGTAGCATCAAGTTTTGGGATATCAATACTGGAGAATGTCTGACCAATATCGAGGGACATGATGGTATTGTTTCATCGGTAATCTTCAATCATGATGGTACACTTTTGGCGAGTGGCGGTCACGATCGAACTGTACGAGTATGGGATGCGAGGACGAATGATTGCTTGCTACTTCTGCGGGGACACGAAAATTGGGTGTGGTGTGTTGCTTTTAGTTTAGATGGGCAGAGATTGGCTAGCAGCAGCCAAGATGAGACGATTAAGTTTTGGGATGTCGTAACGGGTGAGTGTATCAAAACTTTGCCGGTTCCGAAACCTTATGAAGGATTGAATATTTCAGGTGTTAAAGGTGTAACTGAGGCGACTGCGGCGATGTTCAAAACACTAGGGGCCGTGGAAGTAAGTCGATCGTGATATGTTTTAGCATTCTTAAGAACAGGCAAGATGCCTGTTCCAAAAAGAGTGAGTTTTTTGGTAGGGAGGGCTGGATATCCCCTCAGTTTCACCAGACTTGGAGATGCTAAATTTGCCCCGAAGGTGGTGAGTCTTGAATTTTAACGAGTGCTGCTTTCATTTCGGGAGTATCTAAGAATTTTTTGGTGGCTGCGATTAAACGATCGCCCCAGAGGTTTTCTTTGAGAAAATCTACAGTAGCATAGCGTTTATCTAGTTTCAGAGCCGCTTCTCCCATCGCTAAGCCTTTTTCTTTGTCGCCTTTGCCGTACAATGCTACTGCTAGAGCTAGCATTGGTTCGGCTGCTTTGTTGTCGATCGCGATCGCCTGTTCCCAACGTTTAATCGCGCCATCGGCATCTCCCTTTTCGTATTTGACTAATCCGATATTGTTGAGAGCGGGCCAGAGATTTTTTTCTAAAGCAAAGGCTTTTTCATATTGGGCGATCGCATTGTCCAATCGTTTAAGCTTGTAAAAAGCATTGCCTAAATCAAATAATGCACCCGGATTATCGGGTTTTAACTTTAACCCTGCTTGTAAGTATTCAACTGCTTTTTCATAGTTTGCTTGCCGAAAATGAGCTTCTCCCAAGACAAATTTAATTGCAGGATTTTCCGGCGACAGAGATTGAGCTTGTTGCAAAGCGTCAATGCCTTTTTGCAACTGGTCAACTTGAAGGTACAAGCCGCCTAACAAAGTCCAAGCTTGAGAATTCTTAGGGGCTAATTGTGTGGCGAGTTCGGCTCTGGGTACCGCGAGTTGGTACTGCTGGAGTCTGGCTAGCTGGACAGCTTCTTCTCCCAGGCTCAAGGCTGTTTGTTCGAGTTGGGCAGAGTCGATTTGTAGGGTGTAAGGCAGGAGTGCCTGGGCGACAACGGGTTTGGGCATTGTGCACAAACCCAGGGCCAGTAGCAGAGATAGTAGAGGAATCCGATTAGGCACGCGAGCAGCCCCAGCAAAAAATATAAAGGTTTCTCGATCGCCTATGATAACCTATAATTCTCCCCTTCAGCCTCACCGGACTAGATTATATTAATGGCGATTGAGACCATAGTCCGATCGTTCGGTTAATTGTTATGAATCTTTGCTACGCCTGGATGCTCTGTTGAATTCGATCTAACAATTGGGCTGCTGATAAAGAAGAAGGCAAAATTTTAGCAGCTACTTCTTGTAGTAGAAAGTCGATCTCCTCCGATTCTGAATTGACACTACACCGATAATCCAAAACTAATATCGGCGGTTTTGTTGCCATTTCTCGCAGACTTGATAGCGCTGGCAACACACTGGGGGATTCCGAGGGTCTGTCTCCCAAGCAAAGCAAAACTAAGTCCACACTTTGATATTGCAACTGCTGCAAAACTTCCCTCCAATGGACAGCAATTGAACCTCGAAATCCTGCGGTTTGGATGTACTGAATCAAAGCTTGAAAGTTAGGGGCAAATTTTTCAGAATTATGAATAGGAAAATCGAATTTTTTCGCTCGATAATCGGCATTTTCGGCGGCTAGATCCTGATTTTCCCTAATATTTTGCTGCAAGTCCAGTAAGGTTGAAATATCAGCAAATAAAATGCTAGGCTTCCAACTCATCCCAGCCGCTACTTGAATAACTTGCCACAAAGCAGAGGCTACCAAAGGAGTGTCGGAGGTGTCGCTGTCGGTGGCTAAACACGGAAATACTGACAGTCCCTTGACTTGATTTGCCAGTTGTGTAGTTGCCTGATCTAAAGTTACTAAAGGCAGAAAACCCAAACTCGAAGACTGACTTAACTGTTTGATAAAAGCTGAAGGGTTTTGCAGTTGGTTTGTACCGTCCAAAACGATCGCATCGGGACGCCAGATACGGGCCACCAGTTCTGCCTGACCGAGGTCATCTGCTTCTAAAACTCGGCAATAGTTAGGGTTGAGCAATAAAGATGAGCCTTGGGAGGCACTGTTCTGCGGGCACAGCCACAAAATAGTCAAACAACTTCTGACATTGGGGGTATTCCCATCGGGGTGTCCGATCAAATCGCCCAGCAGCATTCCCAAGGCAGGCTCTGTGATGGGTAAGCTTAAAAAGCCTTCGGCTCGGTTGACGGAGGCCCGTTCTTTTTCACCTCTGGTGGCTGTGATGATGGCTGGTATCGATCGAGTATCTGGATCGCTCTTGAGCAGTGTCAGCACGTCCCAGCCCGACAACAGTGGCAACAACGGGTTCAGGAAAATCACTTGGGGACTGAATCGGCGGGCTTTTTCCAGTGCTTCGGTGCCGGAACGGGCGACGATTACTTGATAACCTAAACCGGTAAGAACTTTGGTTAAATCTTCGATATATTTGGGAACTGCTTCGACGATTAATACGAGGCGAGATCGAGAATTGGCGATCGGGTACTGATATTTTGGTTTGAATAATTCTGGCTCTATGCCTGGATATTCTGCCACATCTTCTCTAGTGTTTCCCGGAGGATTTGGTGGCAGGAGTAAGGTGAATTGAGAACCTTGACCTTCTGAGGAAATAAACGAAACGTCTCCGCCGTGGAGCCTAGCTAAACGTTGAGTCAGTACCAGTCCTAGTCCGGTTCCTTGAAATCGGCGAGTTAAGGGGCTTTCTAATTGTTGGAATTTTTGAAATATGAGGTGCTGTTTGTCGGCTGGGATGCCGATGCCGTTGTCCCAAACTGTGAAAGCAATCCAGCCTTCCCAAACATTTACTTTCAAGCCAATTTTGCCACCAATTTCTGTGAATTTGAGGGCGTTGGATAGCAGGTTGACGAGCATTTGTCGCAACCGCAGTTCGTCGGCGATTAAGTGGCTTAGTCCAGGTTCGATTTCGAGTATAAATTCGGTTTGGATGGGGGATTCCTCCCCTGGGTTGGCGGTAGTTCCCTCGGATTTTGATGGAGATTTTTCTTCTTGCTGTTGGAGTTGTTTGGCTTGTTCAAAGGCTCTGTGGCAGGCTGCGGTAATTTCCACTGGTTCGGGAATTAGTTCTAGCTGCCCGGTTTCCATCCTGGTCAGGTCTAAAATGTCGTTGACTATGGTCATTAAGTGTCGCCCGCTTTGATGGATGAGTTTGGCGTAGCGAGTTTGGCGATCGTTTAGTTCTCCGATCAATTTATCTTTGAGGAGGCTGGACAAACCGAGGACGGCGGTGAGGGGGGTTTTTAGTTCGTGGCTGATACAGGATAAAAATTCGTCTTTTAGTCGGTTGAGGTGGATTAAGTCGGCATTTTTAGCTGCTAGTTCTTTGGCGACTAAATGTTCTTCGGTGACATCTTGTCCCATGACTAAAATTAGGTTGTCCGAGAGTGGCTGTTTGACAAATTGCCAGATTCGTTCTTGACCTTTTTGGACTGGACAGTCGCAAATGTAGGTGTCTGGTTTGCCTGCGATGGGACACCAGGCTGGGCTGGTTAAGGTGGATGGGGAGGCGGCGGCGTAGAGGGGTAGGGGGCAACTGGTGGCTGCGGTAGAGTCGCGATCGCCCGATCGCCCAGCTCCTACTAAGCTTCTGAATTCTGGGGAGATGGCTAAATTTGGGGGGCTATTATATTTAGTCGGCTCCGGACCTGGTTGATGGGGAGATGAGCGATTTCGATTGACTGCGGTTTCTGGGACTGGTTCTGGACCAGCTCCCAGTAAAATCCGCCACGCTGCGTTTTGACTGACTATCTGTCCGGTGGGGGTTTGCAATCTCAGGGGTAGGGGCAGTTTTTCGAGGAGTTGGACTAGGGAATTAAGGTTTTCCGAGGGTTTGAGTCCTGCTTCGAGAAAGCGTAATTGACCGTCTAGGGCGCTGGCCATCGCTGAATGTATCGGCTCTCTGGCTGCTGTTTCTTGAGCTTTGATGCTGTATTCGGCAGCGGTGGAGATCGGGATGCAGTTGCTGTGGGCGACGAATTGCAGCAGGCTGAGGCTGTTTAGAAGTCCCAAAAATTTGCCTTCGGAATTGGTGAGGGCGATGGGAGTATCGACAAATCTGCCCTCCATTTTTCCCAGGTCCCATAGGTTCTTAATTTCTGCTGTTTGCAGGTATTCCCAGAATTCGCTGACGCTCCAATCTGCGGGTACGGCTCTGAGGGGAGCGATGGCGATCGGGTTTTCTGACAGGGGTTGTTGCCATTTGCCGTCTTGGTTTGCCAGGGGCATGAGGCTGCGGAGATATATTAATCCCTTGGGCTGTAGCTTGTCGTTGACTAATGCGATGCGATCGCAGTTGCCCTGACTAAAAATTGACCGCAGTGTTTTTAGCTGAGCTGTCGGTCGGCACAGTGGCACTGGCTCGATAAAATTTTGGAGACTAGGGCGGGTTTGTGGCATAACGAACCTGAGAGTCTGCTCCCCTGAGCAGTAATATTTT
Source organism: Microcoleus anatoxicus (assembly GCF_042465725.1). GTDB lineage: Bacteria > Cyanobacteriota > Cyanobacteriia > Cyanobacteriales > Microcoleaceae > Microcoleus > Microcoleus anatoxicus. The sequence continues at coordinate 5,869,061 of NZ_CP120853.1, forward strand.
TGAGACCCAATGTAGCTGCCGATTTCTGTATCTAATTTGTTTTATATCAGTCTGCTAAGGCACCTTGAGGCTTGACCGATCCCCGCCAGTTCGATGCCAGTCCTTGATTTGGGGCTACTAGCACCTATTTTCAGGCTTAAGCTTAATTGCAGAAATCAGGCTGGGGGTGCTTGAGCTAGCAGCAAAGGACTACAGTTTTATTATCCCTCTGTCACAAGGTTGTTACCATTTTTGTAGTTAAGATTGGTAACATAAATGTTGCGATGATTGTTAAAATGTTAAGTGTTTTGTAAAGGAGATATCAACTCTGAGCGATCCACCATTTTCAGGTAACTTAAATGTTTCACCTACAGCTTTGCTTCCCCAACTGTCTATATGTATCTTTGTCAAGTCAGGGGAACTCGCAGGCTTGGCGATCGAGGTTTTGGGAGGCAGACGTTATGCTTTGACCCAGGTTAAGTCCGAGAGCGAGTTTTTTGGATACCTGAAGCACAATTACCACCTAGACTGTTTGGTTTTTGAAGTAGATGGGGATCTGCGATCTCTGACTGCTAAACTCCAAGAGCGATCGATCTTTTTACCGGCTGTGATTTTTGCGACAAAGCCCGGAGACGATCGGACACAGGAAGTGCAACGGATATCGGACCATGGCTGCTATCCGTTGGTAACTAGCCCTGAACTGAATCAAGAGCAAAGTTGCTCTTTTTTTTACCATGCTGCTGAGGTGCAACTCTTAATCGATCGATGGGACGAACTTGCAGCCAGTATCGATCGGGCGATCGCCCAATTTTTGAAACTTTCTACTCCGGTTCCTTTAGATGACCAATCTGCAAAGCTGGGTGCAACGGCGCAATTAACTGCTCAAAGTTTACTACAACGACAGCAACGCCGACTTGCTGAAAAATTGCGGGAGCGATTAGGATACTTAGGTGTGTATTATAAAAGAAATTCCCAGAATTTTTTTCGTAATTTATCTCAGGAAGAAAAACCTAAATTTTTGGAGCAATTTAAGTTGATTTATCGCCAAATTGTTTTGAGTTATTTTTCTGAAGATACTACGGTAAATAATCAAATAGATGAATTTGTGAATCTAGCTTTTTTTGCGGATGTTGCGGTGACTCAAGTTGTAGAAATTCACATGGAATTGATGGACGAGTTTGCCAAGCAACTCAAATTAGAAGGGCGCAGCGAAGAAATATTGCTGGATTACCGCTTGACTCTAATTGATGTCATCGCTCATTTGTGCGAAATGTACAGGCGATCGATTCCCAAAGATGCCTCGGAACGTCGAAAGTAAAAACTAGCTAAAAATATTATAAAATACGAAAGAATAGGGGATTTAAGACAAATAACAACTACAACTAAAACTTGATAACTAACACTCAACGTCTCATAAAAGTTCATGACTCCTCTGAAGAAAACCTACGTTCTCAAGCTTTACGTTGCAGGGAATACTCCCAACTCAGTGCGAGCTTTGAAGACTCTTAAGGACATCCTAGAACAAGAGTTTCAAGGAGTCTACGCGCTGAAAGTGATAGATGTTCTCAAAAATCCTCAACTAGCAGAAGAGGATAAAATTTTGGCAACGCCTACCCTGGCAAAAATTCTGCCGCCTCCGGTGCGAAAAATTATTGGTGATTTGTCCGATCGGGAAAAAGTTCTGATAGGATTAGATTTGCTCTATGAAGAACTTCGCGAAGAAGACATGAATTCGTAAGATAATTAGGTGACAGTCATTAGTCAGCAGTAATTAGTTATGGAGCACTAGCACCAGCTAAACACTGAGTAGAAATACTAAGGATCTGCGGTTAATGGCTGAAAACTAAAAATACTGACAATTGATAAAAATCGACATGAATGAAATTAGTCAAACGGTGCAACCAGAAGGATTGGTAACGCAGGGAGTTCAAAAAATCCGCACCATGATTGAAGGCTTCGATGACATCAGTCACGGCGGAATGCCGATCGGCAGAACAACCCTAGTCAGTGGCACGTCGGGAACCGGAAAAACCTTATTTGCTGTACAATTTCTTTACAACGGAATCACCCATTTTGACGAAGCCGGAGTTTTTGTAACTTTTGAAGAATCTCCCACAGACATTATTAAAAATGCCTACAGTTTTGGCTGGGATTTGACTAAGTTTATCGATGAAGGTAAGCTATTTATTTTAGACGCTTCCCCAGATCCCGAAGGTCAGGATATCGTGGGAAACTTTGACTTGTCTGCCTTAATCGAACGCATTCAATACGCCATACGCAAATATAAAGCAAGGCGGGTTTCTATTGATTCGGTGACGGCAGTATTTCAGCAATACGATGCTGCATCGGTGGTGCGCCGCGAAATTTTTCGTTTAGTTGCACGCCTTAAACAAGTAGGCGCAACTACAATCATGACTACGGAACGGGTGGAAGAATATGGCCCGGTAGCCCGGTTTGGAGTCGAGGAATTTGTCTCGGATAATGTGGTGATTGTTCGCAACGTTTTGGAAGGAGAACGTCGCCGCCGAACCATGGAAATTTTGAAGTTGCGGGGGACTACTCACATGAAGGGCGAGTATCCTTTTACAATCACTAATGACGGCATTAATATTTTTCCGTTGGGGGCTATGCGATTGACTCAAAGATCTTCCAATGTTCGGGTTTCTTCCGGCGACAAAACTCTCGACGAAATGTGCGGGGGCGGTTTCTTTAAAGACTCGATTATTTTGGCTACGGGTGCGACGGGAACGGGCAAAACGCTGTTGGTAAGCAAGTTTTTGGAGAATGCTTGCATGAATGGCGATCGCGCCATGCTGTTTGCCTATGAAGAGTCGCGGGCGCAGTTGTTCCGCAATGCTTATTCTTGGGGCATTGATTTTGAGGAAATGGAACATAAGGGTTTGTTAAAAATTCTTTGTAATTACCCGGAATCTGCGGGTTTGGAAGACCATTTGCAAAATATTAAATCAGAAATTGCAGATTTTAAACCCTCTCGAATTGCGATCGATTCCCTGTCAGCTTTAGAACGGGGAGTTAGCAATAATTCCTTCCGGCAATTCGTGATTGGAGTGACAGCTTTCGCCAAGCAGGAGGAAATTACAGGATTTTTTACCAATACAAGCGACCAGTTTATGGGGTCTAATTCGATTACTGATTCCCATATTTCTACGATTACTGACACGATAATCATGCTTCAGTATGTGGAAATTAGAGGGGAAATGTCGCGGGCAATTAATGTGTTTAAGATGCGTGGTTCCTGGCATGATAAAGGAATTCGGGAATACACTATTACTGATAACGGGCCGGTAATTCGGGATTCTTTCCGCAGTTACGAACGAATTATCAGCGGTTCTCCGACTCGGATTACAATTAATGAGAAGAGTGAATTATCGCGGATTCTTCAAGGGGTACAAGGTCAAGAAAATGATGATATTTAAGCCTTAAAGTCCTGGAGGCTAACAACTCTCGTCAATTTGTATTCACAAACACCCTAAGAGTAAACCCCTGGAAACGCGAAAACCCTTGATTTTTCAAGGGTTTTAGCTATTTAGGGCTTGCTGAATATATCGATCGCACTTGATGTGGCCAAAGGTTTCGATCGCACGATCGAGAGTACAGATCAAAGGTCAAACCAATAAAAAACCAAGAACCTACCGTAATAAGGCCAGAAAAGACTACCTAGCATTAGCCAAACAAAAACGACCCACCCGCAACAAAAGAAGACAAGCAATTAAAAAACAACTTCAATATATCAACAGAAACTTAGCTCATATTGAACAGCTAATAGAGTTAGGTGCGAGCCGGCTCTCTCGGATATTTGGTGCAAAATGTAGCAATCGATACATAAAAAATTATATTTGACCCAGCTTGAATATATCGATCGCTCTTATTCTTGATTTGCGATCGATTATTCAGCAAACCCTAGCGTATATACTTAAAATACAACTATCCAAGAGATTAAACACAACGAGTCAGTACAGCTATGTCTGCTAAAGATGTCTTTCACGAAGTCGTTAAAACCGCTCTCCAGAAAGATGGATGGCAGATTACTCACGATCCATACACTTTACAAGCAGGAACTCTAGAACTTTACATCGACTTGGGTGCCGAAAAGGTGGTTGCTGCCCAAAAAGACGGACAGAAAATCGCCGTTGAAATTAAAAGCTTTATTGGTCCATCCAAAATCTCCCAATTTTATACAGCTTTAGGACAATTCATTAGTTATCGAGCAGCTTTACAACAACAAGAAACTGACCGTATTTTATACCTGGCAGTACCCAGCAATGTCTACGATAGTTTTTTTACAATGGGGTTTATTCAGTCTTTAGTTCAACAAAATCAAATTCATTTAATTGTTTATGATATAGAGCAGGAGGCGATCGCACAATGGCAAATGTAGACCTTTATAGACAACACATCCAAAATCTGCTCTCCCAACACGCCAGTCTGGTTTGGGATGAGCGAATTCAGGCTCAAACTATCTTTGATACCGAGCGCGATCGTTATCAATTAGTATATGTGGGCTGGCGCAATCAGCGGCGAATTTATGGCCCGGTTTTGCACCTGGATATTATGGACAATAAAATCTGGATTCAGCAAGATGGAACCGAGGTGGGTATTGCCAACGAACTCGTTGAATTAGGAGTTCCCAAACAAGACATTATACTGGGTTTTGACCCCCCTAATATGCGACAATTCAGTGAATTTGCAATCGGATAAATTACCCTTAAGTGTTAAAAAAATTAGCTTTTTTAAAGGCTACTTTTTTTAACACTTAACCGATTTCATCAGGTTGCGTAATTTTTGCAACTGGGTGTTATGTTTTGTACTTCAACTCAACACCCAGTTGCTTGTGCATAATTCCTGTATAGCAGTCGCCAAGCCGCTTTGGTCTTCTTTTTGCGCTCGTTATGTGTCAATAAAAGTCCATAAAAGCCGAAAAGAAATAGTAAAAATCAGGTCATAAAATTGGGTAGTTCTTGTTGGCAAACCGTTGAAACCATTATTGAAGCGTTGGTTTCGGGAGCCCGGTCCCTTTAAGGGGCCCGGCTCCCGAAACCAAGCGGGGGAAGGGATGGGAATTATTGGAGATGTCTAATGAATTGTACCGCGTTTTGCAGATTTTAAAACACCTGAGTAAACTTCCAGACTAGCTAAAAAAACCATTTTAAGTTATCTTTCAAAACAGACAATATCTAATATCTCAAATTTCCAACTGGTGCGAGTATGATCAATTACTGGATAGTCGGCGCTTTCGCAATAGCTTCTGTCTGTTGGGCAGAAATCATCCGAGATTTTTATCATGTCGCATCCCACTATTGGCCGCCACTGTACAAGCTACACGCTTGGCACCACCGCGTTTTTCGCCCGAATTTGACTCCCGTCAGCGAGACAATCTACAAGCAAGCCCACTGGCGCCACGATGTGCCGGAAGCTGCATCTATGATGGTTTTGGGCTTGTTGCTGTGGGTGGCTGCTTATTTCTGGATGCCGGAATATCACTGGGGCGCAGCAGCGGGTTGTGTTTATACTTTAGGCTTTTTGTTGAGTGCGATCGCCCGTGGTTGCGGCATCAAGGGTGCTGATGAATTAACCGACATCACCCATCAACCGGGAGACTTCCTCACTCCACCGGGAAATTGGTTGGTGAATAAACCTTACCATTGGCGGCATCATTTCGATAATCAAAATGCTTACTATTGTGGTACTTTCACGTTAATCGATAAACTTATGGGCACTGCACTTTCTCTCAAAGGCAAAACTGTAGCCGTCACGGGGGCATCGGGAACTTTAGGAAATTTGCTGTTAAAATATCTCCACCAAGCTGGTGCAAAAGTTATCGCCCTCACATCGGGAAATCAAACAATTACTGTGAATATTGATGGCAAAGATTTGCCTGTGAAAACCATAAGTTGGCAAATAGGTCAAGAGGCAGACTTAGCAGAATTGTTAGAAAAAGTCGATATTCTTGTGATTAATCACGGCATTAATGTACAGGGTTCGAGAAGCCCAGAGGCGATCGCCAATTCCTACGAAATCAACACTTTTTCCGCGTGGCGGCTGATGGAACTTTTTCTGCTAACGGTGCGCACTAACGAAAATATAGCTAACAAAGAAGTTTGGGTCAACACCTCGGAAGCCGAAGTCATTCCGGCTGTCAGTCCCCTCTACGAGCTCAGCAAGCGGGCTTTGGGAGACTTGGTAACTCTGCGGCGACTGGATGCGCCTTGTATTGTTCGCAAACTAATTTTAGGGCCGTTTAAAAGTAAGTTAAATCCGATCGGCATTATGTCACCAGATTGGGTAGCGCAGCAAATTGTCAAGCAAGCTAAAGCCGATGCCCGCAATATCATCGTGACAATTAATCCTTTGACATTGATACTCTTTCCGGTTAAAGAGTTTTTGGTTTCTTTGTATTTCCAAACTTTCAGCCGTCAGGTAATTTCCGAGAGCAAAGAAGCGATGACACCGGAAAAATCTACTGTGGGTACAAAGATTAATTGACCAATAAAAAACCCGGATTTTTAGCAAAACCGGGTTTCTCAAGCTGAATCAAACTAATTACTTACTTCAGACATTTCAATGACGCGGCCATCATAATCTTTTACCAAAAAGTTTAGTGGTTTTTCCCGGCGAATTTTATATTTAATGCCACGAGTTTGGACTCTCATCAATAGCTGATCCAAACATTCGCGATCGAAACAAACGTGACGCTGGCGATTTTTTTCCCCCGCCAGAGCACCGCTAATTACGTGCAATTGGGTGTTTTTCATTAACTGATACCACAAACCCTCGGAAGTCGCCATGGTTTGACTGTTAGTCCCCCTGCCGACATTGGGCGACAAATATAGTGGATCGATACCCGTTGTGCCCAAGGTTTGCTCGTAATTGTAGTAGTAGTGCAGCGGCACCTCTGCTACTGGCAGATCTAACATTCCCTCGTAAAATTGTCGAGCTTGCCCCAGATCTGATACCATCACGGTGTGTACCTTGGGTGCACTGGTGAGAAACATCCACATCGCCCCTGCATAGGCTGCTAGCAGCATCACCATAATGCCTTGAGTCGAAAACAAGCTGTCTAGGGGCAGCGATGGCAAGAAAGAACTTAAGTGCAAAGGGTGAAGTGCCAGGGTAATAATACTAACTGCTAGAGTCATGAATTATAAGAAAGGGTAAACAACGAAATTTATCAGAAAATTGGGTTTAAAACTCCGTCCTGATAGCAGGAGGGCTTTTTCCCCGAAAGTGCATAGTCCCAAATCCTATTGTTGGTAACAACACTCGCAGTCGCCCGCGAGGCTTAAACTATTTAGAGAGCTCCCAAACAGCCTGTTAAGAACAGGTCTGATAACCTGACGGGTTCGACAATAATTATGGGAGAAGTTTATTAGGTTAGCCATATATGTTAGCAAAAACTAGCCGTTAGGGTCTGCGTGATGAAAGTCTTTGTCTACGGTACTCTCAAACCCGGTGAATGCAACTACCTCCGCTATTGCGAAGGAAAGGTTGTGTCTGCTTGTCCGGCGATCGCCCGCGGTCAGCTTTTTGCCTTGCCCGCAGGCTATCCGGCTATGATTTCTGGGGAAGGAAGAGTCTACGGTTTCCTCCTGTGTTTCGGCGACTCCGCTATTTTGCCAGATTTAGACGGACTTGAAGAATACGATCCTGAACGCCAACCCGCACAAAACGAATATCAGCGACAGGAAATCGAAATATTCGATCTCAATTGCCAATCTTTAGGTACTGCTTGGGCTTACTTGATGTTACCCGATCGCCTTCGTTCTCTCAGAGGCATCTTCCTGCCTGATGGGACCTGGAAAAATAGGCTGTATCTCTGATTTGGTATTTTGAGGCTGTGGGGGCGTTGAAAGCCTTCTTTTTGGTTTTTTGAGTGTTGACTGTTATGGCTAGGGCTTACGCAAAAAACCCGGTTTCTTCCAAAAATCGTCGATTTTTTCAACAGATATTCACGCAGAAACCGGGTTTTTGACCTTTAGCTGTATTTTATAATTCTGATGGTAGCAGATTCGATCTAATATCAATTCCGGTTGCACCGTCAGGTGATGTTGAAAGTTGACAGTCAACCGATTTCTGCCGATTTGACTAATCTGGATAAGTCGATCGCTTTTTGATGCTGGTTTTGTTGATTATATATTCTCTGATTACTGGCCAGATTGTGAAGTGCGATCGCCCATTTTGTTTTACTGTTTCAACTAATGACCGTCGTCCTAAAGATTGCATGACTTTCAATATTTCTGGCGGTGATAGTTGCAGATTTTCTGGTATTTTTGAGATGTCTGCTGGTTCTGGGGTACTTGCTAGCCATGCGATAACTTGTTGTTCAGATGCAGTTAGGCGATCGCACTGCTGCTCCAATAGTGATTCTAAGTCTCCTAAGAATAGGGTATCATAGGAGAGGAATTCGGAAACGCTGCCGCCGAATAAGTCTTGAATCATAGTTGCAACTATATTTAACCATAAGGGATTGCCTCGGTAAAGGTCGATTAGTGCTGACCATTTCTCCGGTTCTGCTAAACCTTTTTCTCTGAATATTTCTTGTGATTCCGGGCCTAAGCCGTTGAGTTGCAGCGATTTACAGGGGCGGTTTTCGCCTTCTAAGGCGGCAATTTCTCTGGGTTTTTCCCAACTTAGTAGCATTAGGCAACTGTTGTGGGATGACTCGGCTAATTGTTTGAAGAATGTGCCGTAATTTTCATAGCCTGGTTGGTAATTGCCTGCGAGTTGTTGGCTGCTAAAGATTGTTTGGATATCATCGAGGATAATGAGACAGCGGTGCGATCGTAAATATTCTAGTAGGGGTAATCCCCCCGCGATCGCCCTTTCTTTCTGAGGTAATCCCCCCGCGATCGCCCTTTCTTCGGGGGAGGGGGCGGGCACGGGGGCACCGCCCCTACAGGATTGAATTAAGTCGGTTTGGAGTGTTTGGAGGGGTGGAGAATTGCGGAGACTTCGCCAGATAATGCGATCGAATTCGTGTTGAATTTGTGGGATTAGTTGGAGTGTCAGGGCGGTTTTCCCAATACCGGATAAGCCGAGGATGGTGATGACACGGGTACGGCCCAAAATCCAGTTTTCTAGGGTTGAAAGCTCGGATGTGCGGTTATAGAATAGCGTAGGCTCAGGTGCATCCGATAAGTCTAGTCGCTCTTTAGGTTTAGTTTGGTTATAAATTGACTGATTGGGTTTTTCTGTATTTGGGATTTCTGAGGGATGCGACTTGTTCTCACAAACACTAAGATTACCAACTTGTGCATAGTCTCCAAAATGTGATGAAACTATAGAAAATTGCCATCTTTCCACTGTGTATCTAAAGTTTGATTGATTGATATCTTCGCCTAATGTTTCTGATAGAAGTTTCCATAATTTTGATGCGACCTTTTTGACATGAGCTTCGCTACGGTGGCAAGTTTTGGATATTTCCGGGTACTTTTGGCGTTGCCAAGTGCCGCGTAATATACCTTCTTGTAAATGATTGAGGTGTTTTCCTGTTTTAGCGAATACGATGTCGTCAGCCAATTTTAAGACTTCTTGAACATCCATAGGTGGAGTAGGGATTTTGGTTTTGCCTATTGTCATCCTACTCTATCCTACTGTTTGATACTTTGGCAACTAAATCCTACTTTATGCAATATAGTTTACGGGGCAAATGGCTACAAAATCCGACTCTTTGCTAATGACAAGAATGAAATGAGATGATATTCTGTAATGAACCATTAAAAATATAATCAATAAAATTATCAGAAAAATGGCATGAGTTGGGGTATCAAAGGTGACGGTTGGCAAATGACTTACATCCCAGAGTATATTCCTTTATTGCAAGCAGTTGGCTTGGGCGGTCAGCCAGGATACTACAAGTGTAAGTGGAAACAGGATCTGGTTAATGATCGAGAAATACCTATCAAGTTTATGGTCAAAAGAGCAGATCAACCTGATACACCAGCAGGCGAATATCCACACCTTTTAATCGCTCTTAATGCTGTAAATAGTTTAACAATAATTTTTTACTATTCTCCGAATAAAAGAATTAAAGGATTCGGTAAAAATGAAGTAGTGGATTTACTTCTAATTCTTATAGCAGGGATGGGAGAGATATCAGTTGAAGATTTGCTATCTATCTTATATAGCTAGAACAACAAAAAATACCAAAAGTAGCGATAGCCCTTACATCCCAACTTGTCAAAAAGAGCGATCGCCCTTACATCCCAAATTGTCCAAAAGCCCGCGCGAGCGCAGCTATCCCGTAGGGAATCGCCCTAACTACTTGATTAATTAACCTACTTTACTGCGACAGCTAACTGGAGCCCCAGTTTATCTAGTAAAACTATCAAAGCATAAATTTCCTCGCCCCCACTCTCAGACAATATCCGATCGAGTTTCTCATATATAAATTTAGCTTCCGTCGATAACTTATTCATCTGCAAATAAGCATCCACCACATCTTTAAGTCCTGCTCGCAGCAATTTTGGTTCTGGTGTTTCAGACTCTAATTCCAACATAACCTCGATATAGCTAGCAGCACTTTCGGGATGTTTCAGAGAAGAAATCAAGTATTCATGGTAGCTTCTACCAATCGGTAATTCAAATACATTACTATCTCGCAACCGCTTTGAGAAAAACATAACTTCCAGATTTTCAATTTCCTCCGTGTCAGGATTGAGACGAGCCACAATTCCATAGTCGAGTTCTTGCGATTCTTGCTCTGCATAAGGTGAACATTTATTGACGTACAAAATATCCCCAATAGCATCGTATTTAAAAGTTAATTTTTCTGCCATATTATCTCTCCTTGGGTAACATTTTTTGTTAAGTAAGCTGTCACGATCCAATATGGAAACAAAAACCAGACGATCGCTCAAAGTCCCTTACCCGAAATAAGGCGACGGAGGAAACGGCACTGCCCATAGGTTTCAACAATCGCCTGAAACCCTTGGTATCTCTCGTTCATAGCCAAGTCTAGATCCCCCTGCCCCCCCCACCCCCCCCTGCCCCCCCACCCCCCCCTGCCCCCCCCAAGGGGGGATGGGGGATGGGGGATGGGGGATGGGGGAAGGGGGACTGTCGATCGGACTCCTGTCCCCCCCTTCTTAAGGGGGGCTAGGGGGGATCTGGCCTTCATAGTCTTGCCAGCAGTCTGTGACAGGGTTTGAGGTTAAGTTGACACTAATGATCGCTACCGTGTCCCCATCTAGACTACTCTTACAAATGGCAACTCATATCGCCAGATTGTTGACTGAAACGCGCGTTTTCCCGGTAGTCAACCGGACAGTCTATCACGCAAGGTACATCTTGAGCCAGGGCTTCTTTGAGGATAGGAATTAAATCCGTTGCAGCCTCCACTCGATAGCCTTTCAAACCCATACTTTCGGCAAACTTCACAAAATCTGGATTGCCAAATTTGATGAAATCGGAATGACCAAAATGATCTTCCTGCTTCCATTCAATCAAACCATAACCGCCATCATTAAAGATGAGCGTCACAAAATTAGTACCGACACGCAAAGCAGTTTCTAACTCCTGACAATTCATCATGAAACCGCCGTCTCCCGTGGCTGCTACCACCTTGCGATCGGGATAAACCAGTTTGGCGGCCAACGCGCCCGGAATCGCAATTCCCATCGCCGCAAAGCCGTTGGAAATTAAACAGGTATTTGGGCGATCGCAATGATAATTCCGCGCGATCCACATTTTATGAGCACCCACATCAGATATTACAATATCATCAGGTCCCATCACCTGCCGCAAATCATAAATCAATTTTTGGGGTTTAATTGGGAAACCATCATCCGCTGCATATTGTTCATAGCCAGCCCGAATATCTGCGCGCAATTGCTTAGCAAAAGGATCGGCTTTTCCATTTCTATCCGCACGCTGTAAAATTTCATTCAGCGAATCGGAAATATCTCCCACAACTTCTACAAGGGGAATATAACTGCTATCGATTTCTGATGGCAAAGCTCCAATGTGAATAATCGGAATTTTGCCGTCAGGATTCCACTTTTTCGGGGAATATTCAATTAAATCATAGCCAACTGCAATCACTAAATCGGTTTCTTCAAAAGCACAACTAATGTAATCCCGTTTTTGCAAACCCGTTGTCCAAAGTGCCAAAGGATGAGTGTAAGGAATTACACCTTTGCCCATGAAAGTATTAGCTGCTGGAATATTCAATCGAGTAGCAAATTCGGTAACAGCTTCACTAGCATTCGCTCGAATCGCGCCATTTCCAATTAACAACAGAGGACTTTTTGCCTTAGAAATTGCCACAGCGGCTTTATTCAAACTTTGGTAAGCACCAAAAGTTTTTTCCCGGTTGTCTTTGGTGAGAGGTGTTCCTTCCACAGGCATGGCTGCGATGTTTTCTGGCAAGTCAATGTGAACTGCTCCCGGCTTTTCACTCTGAGCTACTTTAAAGGCTTTGCGGACAATTTCTGGGGTTGTACCAGGGCGAACAATTTGAGCTCCCCACTTAGTAACCGGGGCAAACATAGCCACCAAATCTAAATATTGGTGCGATTCTATGTGCATTCTATCAGTACCGACTTGTCCAGTAATTGCTACTAGAGGAGCACCGTCTAAGTTCGCATCAGCCACACCGGTCATTAAGTTAGTTGCGCCTGGTCCCAAGGTGGATAAACAAACGCCGGCTTTGCCTGTCAGGCGGCCGTAAACGTCGGCCATGAAAGCAGCGCCTTGTTCGTGGCGAGTAGTAATAAATTTAATTGAGGAGTTTCTTAGGGCTTCTAGAACTTCTAGATTTTCTTCGCCTGGGAGTCCAAAAACATATTCGACGCCTTCATTCTCTAGACATTGTACCAGTAATTGAGCTGTGTTCATTTCCATTTTAGTCCTCTGTAAGTGGGGATATCTTCTCCTGGTCAACTTCTGGCAAAAATCCTAATTAACAGTTAGGTAAAATCTATCTTTCTTGCGGAATTTATATCACAGGTAGGATGCCCGTGGCACAATCAACACAGATTAATTTAGATTTTTGCCAGAAGTTGATTGAGTGCGCGCTTATTTTACCCACACTGTTTTAATGTTAACAAATTCATGAATTCCTTGGATGCTCAATTCGCGTCCGTAACCGGAGCGTTTGATGCCGCCGAAGGGCAATCTGGGGTCTGATTTGACTAAACCGTTGATGAATACTGCCCCAGCTTCTAGTTCGGAAATAAACCGATCGCACTCTGAGCTTACTGTAGTCCAAGCTGTTGCGGCTAAACCAAAGGACGTACTGTTGGCTAATTCGATCGCCTCATCGATGTTAGCTACTCGGAATACTAAAGCTACTGGCCCGAAAAATTCTTGTTGACGGGCGGCGGCTTCCAGGGGAATATCTGTCAAAATAGTTGGCAAGTAGAAATTGCCGGCTTTCTCTGACAAAGCACGGCCGCCTGTTAGCAGTTTAGCTCCCGATGCGATGCAAGCTTGCACTTGATTGTCTAATTCTTTGAGGATTGCAGGAGTCGCTAAAGGGCCGATATCCGTTTCTGGTAACATCGGATCGCCTACTTTTAGTTGCTCGAATTTTTCCACAAATCCTGCGATAAATTCCTCGGCAATCTCTTCTGCTAAAATAAACCTTTTAGCAGATACGCAAGTTTGGCCGCTATTGAGCATTCGCGATGTGACAGCAGTGGATAAAGCTGCTGGTAAATCGGCGCTAGACATGACGATAAAGGGGTCGCTTCCTCCCAATTCCAGCACTACTTTTTTCAAATTTTTGCCAGCCTGGGCTGCTAAACTTTCACCCGCGGGTTCGCTACCGGTGAGAGTGGCTGCTTTAACGCGATCGTCCGCCACTATTTTACCTACTTTGTCAGATCCCACTAACAATGTTTGAAAAACGCCTTCGGGAAAGCCTGCTTCGGTGAAAATTTCCTCTATTTTCAAAGCACATTGTGGCACGTTGGAAGCGTGTTTGAGCAACCCTACGTTGCCCGCCATCAGTGTCGGCGCTGCAAACCGAAAAACTTGCCAAAATGGGAAATTCCAGGGCATGACGGCTAAAATAACGCCCAAGGGTTGGTAGCGGACAAAGCTGCTGCTAGCGTCAGTGCTGGCTGGTACGTCTGCCATAAATTGAGCAGCGTTTTTGGCGTAGTAGCGACAAACTAGGGCGCATTTTTCGACTTCGGCGATCGCGGATTTGAGAGTTTTCCCCATTTCTAGGGTCATCATTTTAGCGTAAATTTCGCGATCGCGCTCCAGGATATCCGCAGCTTTTTGCATCCAGATAGAGCGCTGCTCGAAGGGCAGTCGCTGATATTGTTTAAAAGCTGTTTGTGCTAATCCTAGCTTGGTTTCGATTACCGCATCTGTGAGGGGCTCAAAAGTTTTGACAGTTTCTCCCGTTGTCGGGTTGATAGTAGCAATAGCCATTGTTTTATCTCCTGTGTGAAAAACACAAAACTCCCTTCTAGTTTTCCAGCTAGGCGGGGAGTTGTATCAATGTATTACAAAATGGAAATTTACCGGCCACGTTTTCAGGTTTTGTTAATTTGCAGGTTTTGCAATTTGTTTAAAACTCTCAACTTTTAATTATAGTGCAAAATCTCGATGGCAAATCTTAAGATAATTTGCTTTTCAAGTTTAATGTTGAGCCGGAAATGCGATCGTTTCCGGTTGTACCGTCAGGTGATTTAACCGCGAAGGCGCTCTTGACGCGAAGGCAGAAAAGAGAGAGTGGGGCAGGGCTAAGCATTTGGGCCTATAAATTTGGGTGTTTCCCATCGGCTATTAGCCCGAATGCTTCGCCCCTACAGGGATTGGGGTAGATATAAATTGGGGGATTTGTGATTTTATTTTTACCCCAATGCTGGGTACTTACACCGATTTTTCCTCGATGTAATTCTGGACGTAAGACTGATAGTAATACCTGCTCCCTTTATCGTTATTTGCCACCATTCCCAACAGCGGAATATCGGCCATTCTCAAATCTTCCAAAGCCAACAATAGCGCCTCTCGCTCAGTTTGATTCAGCCCCACCACCAGCATCAAGCCATTAGTGTGAGCGGCCAATAAATTGGCATCGGCTAAACCCAAAAGTGGCGCAGTATCGTAAATCACTAAGTCAAAATTATTTGACAAAGCTGCCATTAAATGCTGCATTTTTCGGGAAGAAAGCACCTTGGTGGGATCGAGAGGAACAGGGCCTGATGTTAACACAAACAGGTTTTCATCGTGGGGCGATCGCAAAATCAACTTTTCCACATCTACATCATCCGCGATCGCATTGTGTAACCCTTGCCAATTCGGCAAACCCAGCATTTCGTGCACCTGGGGGCGTCGCAAATCCGCATCCACCAACAACACCTGCTGGCCCATGGCCGCCGCCGCCCGTGCTAGATTTACAGCTACAGTAGACTTGCCATCTGCTACTTGACAAGAAGTAATTACACAAGAGGCGATCGGACTATCAACCTTTAGCAAGCGAATATTAGCATTGAGCGATCGAAAAGCCTCCTGAAAAGCATCCGTCGGCATTTGCGAAATGCCCACATCCACAGTAACTGTCTCCGCAGGAGGAAGCCTCAAAATTTTATCGCTAGCAGGAATTACCCCCAACAAAGGCAGTCGAATTGAATGTTTGACATCCTCTGGAGTCTGGAACACCTTATCATTATTAAACCGTTGGGCCAACTGCGCCGCCAGCATACCGAAAACTAAACCAGCTAATCCCCCCAAAGCCAAATTTAAAGGCATAATTGGAGCAACAGCCATCAACTCCCCATTGCGATAGCGCGGAATTTCCGGCTTAGCAATCACCTCCCAAGCCACCTCTTTTTTACCCACAGCTTCAAGCTGCAAAGCTTGCTGTTTTGCCAACAAATTTTTCAGGGTACTATTGGTTAAATCCGCCTCCCGCTGCAAATCCGAATAGCGCCGCAAAATCACCGGGAATCCTTGAGAATATTGATTCAACTGCTTAGCAGCTTGTTCCAAAACTTGATTTCGCACTCCCAAAACCTGAATAGTATTAGCAGTACCAATAAACTGCTCGATCAACTTAATCCGCACCGGATCTTGAAAAGCCAGCACTTGAGAATTTACCTTACCTAAATCAGTTCCCAAAACCTGTGTAGCCTCTTTTTTCAACAAAGGAATCAGATTTTTTTGCTGTTCTCGCAACAACTGCATTTGGGGAGTTTGGTCAGTATAAGTCGCTGAATTAATCGCAATTTGTCCTTCTAATTGCTGCAATTGAGTCAGCATTGCTTGGTAGCGAGGTGCTTGACTCAGAGAAGAAGCCATCAGGGCTTGTTGCTGATTCAGTCCTAGCTGATTTTGCAAATTAGCATAGAGCAATTTTTGCTGATTTAGTTGGGTTTGAGCATCCAATCTTTGCGCTTGAAGCTGACTAATTTGCTGCGCTAATTGTTGGGTTTGAATTTGCGGATCGATGAAATTGTACTGCTGACGCAATTTTTGAATTTCTGTTTGAATTGCTTGTTGGCGCTTTTGCTGATTGGGAATTTGCGATTTCACAAAATCCAGACTCTGACTAATTTGAGTTCTGGTATCTTGGACGCTGTAGTTGCGGTAGCCTAACGCAACTTTTTCTAAAACAAACTGAATTTTTTTCGGATCGAAATCCCGATACTTAACTTCGATAATCTTGGTATTTTTAAACCGATTAATTGACAACCTCGTTTGCCTATCCAATGGCAAATTATCTGTTTTTTCGTTAAAAAGGTAGTTGTAATTAATTTCAGGATACTTCGCCCGCAACTGTTTAATGATTGGCGACATTACTTGCGGACTTTGCAAAACCTGAATTTGGGATTCGTAGTCAAAACCAGCATTTTCTGGTGTTTCGGGAGCCGCTGGTTTCAGTTTCAATTCACCGGAGTAGATTTTTGCTAAAGTGTTTTGGGTAACAGTGGGTTCTACTAATAATTGAAATCGTCCTTCGTACTCACTTTTTTGATTCAAAGTCCAAGCAAAAACACCTGTGGTTACTGCCGCAGCTACGCCTAGGACTAAAAACGAGCGACTGCGGCATACTTCCCAAAAATTCAATGGCTCTGACTCTGTTTGTTCCAGTTCTAAAAAATCATTTTCTCTGTCGTAAAGCACCGAAGATATTTGTCGCGTTCCTGGGGATTTTTGGTTTTTTTTAAGCAGTGATATCTGAGACTTTTTCCCTGGTTTCATTTGTTTATGCAGCTTATTAGTTTCAACGTCTGTACGAGCTATCGAAAAATATTGAACAATCTGAATATTCCCAATAAAGGATTAAGAGGAGCGAGGGTACCACCTACATTATCCGAGAATGCAGCGCGACCCGATCGCCTGACCATGATTACATCATTATTTTGCAGTTTAGGATTGGCTTCATCATTAGCAGTGGCGGAAAAATTCACCTTAATCGCGACGCGAGAAACAGTACCATTAGCATTGATGCGGATTAAATCCACCGAATCCATTTCTGCCCGCGCTTTATTAAAACCTCCCGCTGCTACCAGCGCTTGATTTAAAGAAGTATTTGGCCGCAGGGAAATCGCCCCTGGTTTGATGACTTCTCCCACCACTGTCACCTTAATTGTATCCGGTGAAAAACTAGAATTAGCTACCTGGGCACCCTGAGTTTCGTCAATATTTTCGGCTTTGGGAATAATCACCGTATCTCCCTGTTGCAGCACTAAATCTTGAGATACATCTCCTGTTTGCAAAAGTTGCCACAAATCGACATTAATAATTTGTTCAGTACCAGCCCGCGTCAGACGACGAACTTGTATTTGCCGAATATCAGCTACGGGGGTAATGCCGCCAGCTATTTTAATCGCCCTAGTGACTGTTTGCTGCACAACGGTTTCACTAGCCGCCGTCTCAGTGGCACCAAACAAACCCGAATTTGCACCCATGTCATTCTCTTGTAACCTACTTTGAGAATCCTTTGCCAGAGTATAAGTACCGGGACGAGCGACTTCTCCCACCACAGCAATATTAATGGGCTGAGTGCTTTGTCCGGTAATATTGGCAACTGCTAAAGTAGGTGCTTCTTGGCGATTGAGGCTAGTTACAGTGGGAATAAATATAGTATCGCCGTCGCGCAAAGTCATATCGGCGCGCAAATCACCGTTTTGCAACAATTCCCATAAATCAACACTAATAATTTGTTCCGCTGCATTGCGTTGGGGGCGGCGGATTTTGATTTGTCGCACGTCTGCTGACTGTGTAATACCACCAGCCAGTCGCAAAGCCCGCGATATCGTGGGCATTTGAGTTCCCATTTGCTCTGCTGTGCCTCCGGGGCCCGCCGCTGAGGATATTGTATAGGCTCCTGGGCGGTTGATTTCCCCTGCGATCGCAATTTGTAAAGGACGCGGGGCCAGCAGTTTCAGTGTAATCCAAGGACGCTTTAAGTATTGACCATATCGCCCTTTGACACTATTGGCTGCTTGTTCTAAAGTCATCCCGTACACTGAAACGCTACCAATTAAGGGCAAACTTAGGGAACCGTCAGCCTGTACCTGATGTTGACCGTTGGGGCCGCTATATTCCGGGACGTTAAAAATATCCAGTTGAATGCGATCGCCCGCTCCTAAAGTGTAAACTTCCGATCGTACACTCGAAGGTGTAGGTACTGCATTGACTGGCGCATTTCCCGGAACCAGCGGCAATCCGGGCGCGGAGGGTACGGGTACGGGTACGGATGCGGGTACGGCTAGGGGGGGAGGGGGCGGAGGTAACTGAGCCCAACTAGGAGCAGAAACTAGAATCGCCATCAGCACTGATCCAGTGAAACCGTTGACAATATTGATTCCCAAATCACTTTTGAGCACCATCGTTTTTTGCCCGATCCTTTTGCTAACCCATCACCATCAAATGTAACCCAACTCCTCTAATTTACTCAGAATTTTTTCCACACACTCTGTCACACTTTCCTTTTCTGTGCAACAAATAATCTCAGGATTAAGGGGTGCTTCATAGGGATCGTCAATTCCTGTAAACCCCTTAATTTCACCTTTTCTGGCTTTGGCGTACATCCCTTTGACATCCCGCACTTCACACGCTTCTAGGGACGCTTTCACATATACCTCCACAAAGTTAGGTTCTATGGCTCTAACTTCGTCGCGAATTGCTTGGTAGGGGCTAATGGCCGCGGTAATAGCGACAACTCCATTGCGGCTAAGCAAGTGAGCGACAAATCCAATCCGCCGAATATTGGTATCTCGGTCTTCTTTGCTAAATCCCAAACCTTTTGATAAGTTGGTACGCACCACATCTCCATCCAAGATTTCCACTTTGCAGCCTCTGGCTTTCAACTCTGGTTCCAGAGCTAGGCTAATAGTTGTTTTGCCAGAACCGCTCAGTCCGGTGAACCACAAAATAAAACCTTTGTTCATGTTCAATTGCTTTGTAACTAATGAATGGTGACATTTACCCGACGCCTGACTTTACTATCGGGGTTCCCCATTTTCGGATTTTTTTTTGATGGGAATTGCCATCTTACAACAATAGCTTAAAAGTAATTGTGGAGTTATAGATTTGTGTGAAAAAATAAAATATCCAGTCTTGGAGGCAACAGGAATTGGTAATATCGGTAATATTGAATTCTCCGGCGAAAGGTCGAAGGGCTGGATCAACGCAGTCCTTGAGCCATCTCCCATCTTCCATCTTCCATCTTCCCTCTTCCATTTTCCCCCCTTGGGGGGGGTAGGGGGGGTTCTTCTTAGATATTCCATCTTCCATCTTCCATCTTCCATCTTCTTTCTACTTAAAATTTAAAATTTAAAATCCTCATGTCTTCTGTCTTAACAGCCGATGTTTTAGTAGTTGGTGGCGGTACTGGTGGCACAGCAGCCGCCATACAAGCAGCCCGCTGTGGTGCCAAAACTATTTTGGTGAGTGAGTTTCCTTGGTTGGGCGGTATGCTTACTTCGGCTGGGGTTTCGGCTCCCGATGGTAACGAATTAGCCGCTTTTGGGACTGGTTTGTGGGGTGCTTTTCTCCGCGAACTTCAGCAGCGACATCAGGAAGGTTTAGATTGGGGCTGGGTCAGTTTTTTTACTTACGATCCGCGCATTGGTGCAGAAATTTTTGCTGATTGGGTTAAGTGTTTACCAAATCTGCGCTGGATTTCTGGACAAAAAGTTCAAGGTGTGCTGAAGGAAGGCGATCGCATTGTTGGCGTTCAATTCCCCGATTTTATGGTGTCAGCCACAGTCACTTTGGATGCTACGGAATTGGGAGATTTATTGGCTGTGGGTGAGGTTCCTCACCGTTGGGGTTGGGAGTTTCAAGCAGAATTTGGAGAACCTAGCGCACCGATCGCACCTAACGATCTGACACAAACATATCCCATACAAGCTCCCACTTGGGTAGTAATGATGCAGGATTTTGGGGAAGGTGCTGTAGCACCAGAAATTCCCGCGCCACCGATTCACGATCCCGATCGCTTTACCGGAGCTTGGGATAATTATACTCCTGAAGATTTTCTCAATTATGGCCGACTTCCGGGTGGGTTGCTAATGATTAATTGGCCGATTCGGGGTAATGATTATGGCTTTAAGGTCGATCGACTAATTGGATCTGAAACATCGCAAACAGAATTCCTCCAAGAAAGTCTGTGGCATAGCCAAAGTTTCGCCCGCTACATTCAAACTCAACTCGGCCGCCGCTATGGTTTAGCAGAGAACATTTTCCCCACTTCTAACACCAAAAATCCCCAACATTCTTCTCCCTTATTTGCTTCCCCCCAAGCAGAGAATTCTGCCTTATTTGCTTCCCCCCAAGCAGAGAATTCTCTCTTATTTCATTCCCCCCTTGGGGGGGGTAGGGGGGGGTTGACTGCTGGGCCGAGGGAGGAGTTAACTGCTGGGCCCAGGGAGGAGTTGACTGCTGGGCCCAGGGAGGAGTTAACTGCTGGGCCGAGGGAGGAGTTAACTGTTGGGCCCAGGGAGGAGTTGACTTCTGCCTTCGCCCTCCACCCCTACTACCGAGAAAGTCGCCGCCTGCAAGGAGTAAAAACAATCCGAGAACAAGATATTTTGCCCGTTGCCGGTGGCAGAGTCGCGAAGTTGCCCATAAATGCTGAGGGAATTTGTGAAACAATTGCGATCGGCAACTACGCCAACGATCACCACTATCCTAGTGGCGACATTCCCTTGCAGCCAAAATCGATCCGCTGGGGCGGGCGATGGACGGGAACTCCTTTTACTATTCCTTACAGTGCGCTGATTCCGGCGAATACCGATGGTTTGCTAGTTTGCGAAAAAAATATTTCTGTTTCTCACATCGCTAATGGTGCCACTCGTTTGCAACCTACGGTAATGAATATTGGACAGGCGGCGGGGATGGCGGCAGCTTTGTGTGTGCGGCGGGGATGTCAGCCGCGGGATTTGCCAGTCAGAGTTTTGCAGGAGGCTTTGCTGCAAGATGTGGAGGCTAGGGCGGCAGTTATTCCTTTATTTAATTTGACACCGAGTCGATCGGATTGGCTATACTGGCAACGCTATTATCTCGATCGACCCTCTTCATATCCGGCTAGTGGCAATTGTCCTTTGTCCGTAGATAAACTCATCGCTGACAGCAGAAATACTCAAACTCCGTGGAATGGGATTTTCCACCGCCGAGGCGAACAAGATTACGCCTTGACGCTGACTGATGCGCCCTCCCATGGCGATCGAATTTGGAAACTGGTGACTTTAGATCCTGAAATCGACGAGTTTTTACACAGTTGCGAAACTCAGAAGCTTCTGAAAGTGTGGGGGAGGCTGAATTTAGCTGGTTTTTGGCTGCTGGTGGAGGCTGTTGAGTTGCCAAAATCAGGTTTTTTGCATAAGTCCTGAAATTTCCCAGAATTTTATCCTGATAGATGGGGGAGAGTCTGTATCAGTTAATAGACACTGACACGGATATTAACCTCATGCAAAATTACACATTTCTTCCTGTACTTGGTGTTTTGAGCGCTAAGGTCGATCGAGTTTTTTCATCTCTAGTCGAACTGCTTGAAATTGCCACCGCGAACTACATTTTCTCTGCCCAAACTCAACAAAAGGGCGATCGTTCTCCTGAAAGAGGCAGCGGACGCCGAGAGTTTCATCTCCTACAAGCATTTTAATGACTTTGCATGAAAGCGAGTTCCGTTATTGAGTTTGTTTTGACCGTCTGTGTCGATCGCTCAAGCTGATTTTCTGGGCTGCTAGTTTTTCAGATTTTGCTGGTAACTTCACTTTTTGTTTATTGTCATTCGGATATCCTTTTATGTGATGATCAAGTATAAACATTCAACCGCTATTTATGGAGACAGTGAGTCTCCATAAATGGCGGTTTTGTATATTATAGCAATCTAATTAGCAATGCCTCAATGGTGTTTTTCATTATATTTTATGTAAATTCATCCCGATCTGCATGGGTAGTGTCTGTATCTCTAAATATACACCGATACGGATACTACCCATGAAAAACTACACCGCAATTGCTTTATTGAGCCTGTCTGGCATCTTCTTGAGTGCTACCGCTGGTCTATCTATTGAATCGCCTATCGCACAGTTAGAAACTTCCACATCTCAATATATGTTGTCAGCGCAAACTCAACAAAGAGGCGATCGTCCTCCCAGCAGAAATACTCAACGCCGTGATTTCAGCTCCGCCACCACAGAAACTAACTCGCTACAATAACTTTAATGGCATTGGATGAAATCAAATTATTCAACGAAGTTGGTTAGAGGTTGGTTTCGACCTGTTGAGTCGATCGCTCGGATTTTCAATAATTCTACTTTTTCAGATTCGGGAGACAAATCTAATTTTTGTTACCAGTGACAAGAATATAATTTTGGGTGTACCAAAACACTATCAAATCAACCTTTAACCGCCATTTATCAGAGTTGGACTCTTGTGATTGGCGGTTTTGTATATTTAACTCTACCCCTCTGGCCCTGTGGCAAATCGCCATGAGTCGGTAAAATTTTTCCGAGAGCGCGTCTTGGAAGCATTTTGCCCCATTAAATTGGTAAATAGGGGGATTGTTAGCAACCTTTCCGACGACTGTCAGTTATGCTGGATTCTAAGGGGGTTTAGATCCTCAAGGTCTTTACCCCTAGAAGGCTCAACCCTGGTCAGTCACGGTATAGAGAGCTTCTCATCTGTTGTGGTAATAGATGGTGCCTTCATTTTGTCTGGCCTGGAATTAAAACCGCTTTCTTCAGCTAAAGCTTGACTTAACTGATATGTTGTTGTTACCCTACCCTCCTTTTCCTCCCCAACCAGTGCTGAGTCTAGCTATGGTGGGGGTTTGCCAGAGAGAATAAAAATGAAAAATGACTCCTTGGATCTGGTCAAAAGCCTCAGCCCTAGCGCAATGGATCAGATCATGCTTTATTTGGCGTTTAGCGCCATGCGAACCAGTGGGCACAGGCACGGTGCGTTTCTAGACGCGGCTGCAACGGCGGCTAAGTGTGCTATTTACATGACTTATATGGAGCAGGGGCATAACCTGCGGATGACTGGACACTTGCATCACATTGAGCCTAAACGGGTGAAGGTGATTGTCGAGGAAGTTCAGGAAGCCCTGACAACGGGCAAATTGCTGAAAATGCTGGGTTCCCAAGAACCTAGATATTTAATTCAGTTTCCTTATGTCTGGCTGGAACAGTATGCTTGGGTTCCGGGACGCCCTCGCATTCCTGCGACTAGCTTGACGGCGGATGAAAAAAAATATCTCGAAGGTAAGATTCCTCCTAATCCGCCAGATGCTCAATTGATCAATTCTTTTCAGTTTATGGAGTTGATCGAGTTTCTTCACCGGCGATCGCAAGAAGAAATGTCTCCAGAAAGACGGATGCCTTTGAGTGAAGCTCTAGCAGAACACATCAAACGCCGTTTGATCTATTCGGGAACCGTGACTCGTATTGATTCTCCTTGGGGAATGCCGTTTTATGCCCTCACCCGCGCTACTTACTCTCCCGCAGAGCAGGAAGAGCGGACTTTCACTATGGTGGAAGATACTGCTAGATATTTCCGCCTGATGCAAGATTGGGCCGAAAAACAACCGAAAGTGATGCGGGTTATGGAAACCTTGGATATCCCGCCGGAACGGCTTGACCAAGCTGTTGAGGAATTAGATGAAATTATTCGTAATTGGGCCGATCGCTATCACCAACGGGGCGAACCGACCATGATTTTACAAATGGTTTTTGGACCCCAAGAAGATTAGTCATGAGTCATTAGTCATTAGTCATTGGTCATTGGTCATTGGTCATTAGTCATTAGTCATTGGTCATTAGTCATTAGTCATTAGTCATTAGTCATTAGTCATTAATGAATTGACCGCTGGAGACTAATGACTGGTGATTTATAACTAAGCGAAAAAAGCTGTCCAGGCTAAGGCTAACACGATCGCAGCGATCGCTCCAATCAGAGTATTGACAAAATTCACTACTTCATTGGTGAGCCACTCAAACTTTGATTGGAGGGTTGCCCCAATCACGCTCTCGATGTTAGTAGCAATAAAAGCTGCAATAACACAAAAAACAATTCCTGTCAAGTCTATTAAACCCACAGCCCAACTCAAAAGTGCGATCGCGATCGAACCTACAATACCAGCGAGAGTTCCTTCTAAACTCACCGCCCCTTCTGTACCCCTAGGTGCCGGCTGCAAGGTAGTAATCAAAAACGTCCGCGAACCGTAAGCTTTGCCGATTTCGCTAGCACAGGTATCCGAAAGTTTGGTACAAAAACTCGCCGCATAACCCAGCAATAACAGGGAAATTACATCTTGTGAAACAGGCATCTTGCCTGTCTCCCCTAAAATAGATAATACCAAAACTCCCAAGGCACAAAGAGTAGCAGTTAAAGCAGAACCCCACACATTTTCTGGGCCTCGCGCGCCGGAACGCTTTTCGGCTATCCCTTCTGCCTCTTTTTGGGCTTTGCCAATCCGAGTAACTCCCGATCCCACGAGAAAATAGAACATCACCACAGCATAGCCTTGCCATCCCAAACAGCCCCAGATGATGACACCCAGCAGCCAGCCGTGAAATTGCCCAGCCGGAGTGAGTAATTTTTTGGGACTAATGGTGGCGATCGCCAGTAAAATTGTATTCAGGGCGATCGCCACCAACCAAGGATTAGACCAAGATAAATAATTAAACCACAACTCAGAATTCTGCACAGTCATCTTTTTACCTCCATGAACAAAGTCTTATTTCATCTTGCCTTCCCCGTGAGCGATATTGCTCAAACAAAAGCCTTCTATGTGGACGGGCTCGGCTGCGAATTAGGTCGGGAATCCCCGAATTCGGTGATTATGGGTTTGTGTGGCAATCAAATTGTCGCCCACCTTAGCCACGAACCTTTGACACCTCAAAGAGGTATCTATCCCCGACATTTTGGATTAGTTTTTACCTCCGAGGCCGACTGGGAAAGCTTGTTAGAAAAAGCACAACAAAACAACTTGAACTTCTATCAAGAACCGAGAAGACGGTTTGTCGGTTTGCCTACAGAACACCGCACTTTCTTCTTAGAAGACCCAGCTCACAATATACTGGAATTCAAGTATTACTGTGAAGCTGAGGCAATTTTTGGGCGCAGCGAATACGCCGAAGTGGGCGATGCTGTTTGATTGCTGCGCGAAATAATCACCATTTGCAAGAAAAAAGACCATTTTACCCTATTCGTGAACTTGGAAGGGTTCTGAAAGTGCTTCAGCAACTGCTGTTAAGCTCCGAGAATTTCTCGCCATCATAGCATGAGCAAATACTGACAACTTCACATCTTTGGCTGCGGATATTTGGGAACTAGAAGCAGGCACAATGATGAAATCCCAAGGTGTCCAAATAGAAGTAAAGTTAAGCTTTTTCAACAGATTAGCATCTCGATTCAAATCTTCTAAAAAAACACTACCAGGACGCATTTGAACACAGCCTTTTCCCCACAAAGTGTAAGCGGTCCAAGTACCACTATGAGGAGAAGATATGGCAATAAATCGCTGCACTCGGTTAATTCCACCTAGCCTTTGCAGATAGTAGCGAGCGACCAAACCTCCCATGCTCAATCCTACTAAATCTAAAGGCTGTTGTGGGTCGAAGTTTGTGTCTATATAATCTGCCAGTTGTTGGGCTAATTCTTCCAGGGTAGTGTTGCCCCAATTAGGTGCAAGGTCAAGGCTATATACGGACCATCCTAGTTTGGTAAGATGGCCGGACATTTTATTAAAAATCCCCGATTTTCTGAAGATGCCGTGAATGAGTAAAACTGGGTTATAGCTAGAATTGCTATTCATGATTAGCTGGAAATTTTATGTTTAATAGGTGCGGTTAGTTCTGTAACTAAGGCGTTGATACTTTGGGGATCTGTTACCATTTGGCGGTGCAGCAAAACATTGAGTTTCACTTCTTTACCTACTGGCATTTGGGAGCTTTTTGCCGGGACTATCATTATGTCAAAGGGTGTCCACATAGATGTGAAATTGATGCGTTTGAGCATGGTGACATCTTGATTTAAATCCCGCAGTAAGTCACTATCGGGACGCATATGCAAGTATCCTGGTAAAGGCAGAGAATAGGCGGTGAGAGTGCCGCTGTGGGGGGAAGATATGGTGATGAAACGCTGGACGCGATTAATTCCTCCCAGTCGCTGAACGTAGTAGCGGCTGACTATGCCGCCCATGCTGTAGCCTACTATGTCGATCGCCTGTTCTGGATCGAAAGCCTCAGAAATGTAGTCTGCTAGTTGCTTCGCTAGTAAGTCGAGGCCGAGGCTACCGTCGTTGGGGGTGAGGTTGAGGCTATGTACAGGCCATCCGAGTTGGCTGAGGTGGGCCGAGAGAGTCTTGAAAATTGCTTTTGTATCCCAGATACCATGTACCAGGATGACTGGATTGCGATCGAGCGAACTGTTCA
Organism: Microcoleus anatoxicus; assembly: GCF_042465725.1. Classification (GTDB taxonomy): domain Bacteria; phylum Cyanobacteriota; class Cyanobacteriia; order Cyanobacteriales; family Microcoleaceae; genus Microcoleus; species Microcoleus anatoxicus. The sequence goes on from NZ_CP120853.1 coordinate 5,895,910, forward strand.
TTTGGAGAGAAAATTTCTGATCGACTACAGCATAAATCACTGACCTAGGGAGTTTGACCCCTAGTGGGACAGATGACCAATCGGATCGAGTTAAGTCGGAAATCTGTCATCAATTCTGAGATAATCGTAAATAAGTGCAAAGCTCAGACTACTATTACTGAGTAAAAATTACTATACAATGAGTGTTTTTACTCACGAAATGTAAATTTTGATGAATAAATATAGACAAAGGTTTCTTTACCTCGTACTCTAACTTTGTTGACAATACTGCTAGAAATATAGAACAAGTCGGGATGGGGAATCGCCACGACTCTAAATGGGCGCAGAGGGATTGTCAGACTAGCAACAGTTAGCAGAACCCAAGGAAGCGTCAAGAATCACTGCTGCTTTAGCGGGCGTGAGTATTTCAAAAGCTGGGACAAATTTCTCTAAAAAAACAAAAGGAGTAAATCTAATGTTTGGTTTTATCAAAAATTTCTTCGGCGCTATTTTCGGGTTTATCGGCGGATTGTTGGGCTTCAAAAAGTCTGAATATTTTCTAGATTTGGGAAACTCTGATGGGAATGAGTCACCAAAAGTTGAGCTTGCTGCTGCTAAACAGCCTGAACCAGTAGTCGCAGTCCCAGCAGTAGCAAAACCGAGTGCAGCCAAATCGGAACCCGCCAAGAAAGCCAAGACAGAAACAGCCAAAAAGCCTCAGCCAGAAAAAGAACCTGTGAAAGTAGCCACAGCAGCAGCAACTAACGGAAAAGTATCGAGTTCTAGCGAACCGACTCTGACCTTTGCTCCTAATAATTTAATGCCAACACCAAATACCAGCCGTAGGACTCCTGGACCCAGCATGAATAATTTCCGGGAAATGGCTCGTCAGGTAAAAACCAAGTAGGTAATAGGTAATAGGTAATAGGTAATGGCTAATAGGTAATAGGTAATAGGTAATAGGTAATAGGAAAATTGCAAATAGTAATATTAAAAATTTAACACTGGTGTTTGTGATTTTTAATATTTAACTTTTTATTACTATTACCTATTTCCTAGGTTTTTCAGGAAGGCTAATCCGCTGTATAGCTGGAAAGCTGGGTCCCAAGGGGTTTCGGATTTGCGATCGACCTCTACATAAGATTCGATTTTGCTTAACATATTAGTGTAATCAAGAACGGTCTCGGCAAAGGGAGTAAATTCTGACCACACTGTCACATCAAGCTGTTGGTCAAGTATTTCTAGTAAGTGATTCCAGTTGATTCTGGTGGTACTTTGAGGAACTTGTAGAGGTTTTTGGGAACGAGATTTGGTTTTTTTGGGGGCTGAAGCGGGAATATCTGCTGAAATTTGGGTAAAGTCAATGCCTTGTTGAAATTCATAACTTTGGTCGCAAATTCGGAGAATACAGTGGCGGCTAGGGATGTGTAAATCGCAGATTTGAGCGTAATCTTGGGTGATTTCTTTGTGGCGAAATTGGTCGGTTCTTCGGTGGGGTGAGTAGTCCATGATTTCCATAAACATGGGTAATAATCCTTCTACTCTTTGGCTGATTTCTGACCAGTTAAATGCGATCGCACCTAGTCTATCCAGTGTATCTTTACAAACGACGACAGGGGGAGAGAGGGATTGGAAGTGTTGAACTCGAAAGATTTGGATTTTTTGAATATCGGCTAGGGTTCCCCAGAATACGGGAATTCCGGCGTTGAGGAGTTCTTCGCCGTAGATTTGGAGTTCGGCGATGGGGCCGGTTTTATACAGTCTCCAGCCACGGCTTTGAACTTGCATCCGGGTTGTATAGGTATCGGTTTTGAAGATTCTGCTGATATTTTGGATGGCTGCGGGTTTGTCTTCGGGGCTGACGGCTTCCAGGATGAGGAGTGCTGGTTCTAGGTTGCTGGGGTCGTTTTTGGCGGTTTCTATGGCTTCTTGGAGTCTATCTTGTGTTGCGGTTTCAATGCGTTGAATCCCTTGGCGGGCTTGGGAGATGATTTTGGGGTTGGTGATTTCGTGGAGTATTTGTCTGTAGGTGGTTTCGGCTTTTTTGGGGTTATTGGTGAGTTCGTAGTAACGGGCTATGTAGTATTTCACCCAGGGATTTTCTGGGGATTCTGTTTGTAGTTGTTTGATGAGTTGGGCTGCTTCTTTGTATTCTTTGTCTTCTAGGGCGGCGGCTATTTCGGTGATGTCTGTCATGGCGGTTGGGGAAATGGTGTTGTTTCTATATTGGCTGATGTTGGGTTAGTTCCGCCACTGGTTAACAACCCGTGTTCTTATGTTAGTTTGGGATTTTGGGCTTTTGGCAAAAATAAGATTTTGATTTTTCAACCGCAGATGAACGCCGATGAACGCGGATATGTCAGTTAAAAATGATTATAATTAAGACACAAGTATAAAAAAGTTTTCGTTATGGTGCAAACAGCAGTTAAACTTACTTTTGAGGATTTCCTCGAACAGTACCCCGATGGTTATGGCATCTACGAACTTGTAAACGGAGAAATGGTCGAGGTGGACGCAACAAGAGCTCATAAAAATGTGGCGCGCTATCTGGTCAAGTGTTTTGATGGAGAAAACGAACGTTTAGGACTTGATTATATCGTTGATAAGGACATCCGAATTAGAACTGTAATGGCTGGGGGACAAGAACAAGGTAGAAATCCTGATGTTGCGGTGGTAAGTGGCTTGTTGTGGAATAGCAATGTATTAGCTTATGGTGCTTTAAGGGAACCAATTCAGTTAGCGGTTGAGGTGGTGTCAACAAATTGGGAAGATGATTATGTTGATAAGCTAGATGAGTATCAACGGCTAGGTATTTTTGAATATTGGATTGTGGATTATTTGGCGATCGCATCTAGATATTATCTGGGTAATCCGAAAGTTCCTACCGTTTTTGTTTACCGTTTAGTGGAAGGGAGTTATCAGGTTCAATGTTTTAGAGGATGCGATCGCATTATTTCTCCAACTTTTCCCGAATTAGACGTGACTGTCGATCGGGTTATCAAAAGCAGTAAAATTCAAAAACTGTAATATTTGGGTTACTGAGGACAATATGTTGCTATTATTTAAGAGTTTTATGGCAAGTATCGCAGAGATTCCGAAACTCGGACAGCTTCTTGGGGGCTAATGTCCTTACAATTAGATAACTCTGGAGGCGCAGTATCTAAGAAAAGACGAGAACCCGCACCAGTAAATCTGTAAAATGGGCCTTTCCCCATCCAAGATCCTGTTAAAGTAGGGCCAGAAAGTCGAGGGTTTTTACGATATTTTAACACTGCGCTTGTGCCTAATATTGAATTATTGACTGGATAACTCTGCTCCAAGTCAGCCGATGGCATATCGCCAATACCGCCACCGGTGGATTCAATAGCAAAGCAAGAGTTATTGGGGTTGCGATAGATAATTGCGTAGTTAGGGCAAAAACGGCGGACTCCTGAAGGACAAGGTTTAACTTGAACGCTCGCCACCTGAAATCCGGCGGGAATATAGCTAGGAACGGCAACTTTAACTCCGAGAGACTTAAGCTGATTTGTTTGTTTGTCAGATAGCTGAGCATTGGCTAGCAATTGCCCTTGATTTGGCGATCCCTGGGCCGTTACACATTGTATACTGGCGGCTAGGATTGCGGTGATGATGGTGATGATTATGGGCGATCGCATTTTCATAATTTTCCCTTTTTGTTTGAACTAAAATTTCCCAAAAAATTACTTTGTGATTAGGAACAGCCTTCTATATACTCAACTTCAGGAAGTTTCCCTGAACGGAAGCGATCTACACGATTTTTGCTAGTCTCAAAAACGAGCCGATAGTTTTTGTCAGCCGCATCTTTGGGGACAAAAGTTAAATATTTACCATTCTGAGGTGGAGCGCCAACATAATGATGTGGAGTTACTTTAATTTGTCCTGGATACAGCTTCATAATTTGCTCTTGAGTATTCCCGATTTTAGCTCCTCTGAGGGTGGTCATGCGCTTGTTGTTAATATCTACTCTAGCAATACGACCTTTTACTACCATAAAGCCAATTTCTTTTGGTGATCCTTGTGGGTGAACGTAGGAACACTCATATTCGTCAGCACCACCACTCCCACTTTTAATTAATTTAACTCCAGCAGATTGCGAGGCTTCATCAACTGTCATCCCGACTCTAATCGGCCCTATGCCGTTTAGCGCCAAAAGCGATCGCTCTGTGAGTTGCGCTTGAGCATTGACGGATGTTACCCAAGCCACAAAAATGACAATTGTGCCAATTAGTAATGTGACAAACTTGGTGAGATTGTTTAACTTTTGCATCGATCGCCCTTTTTCATCTTTCCTTAAAATATTTCTCTAATTCGGCTGTACGCTGTTTAGTCATTCGCTCCAAACACTCATTCAAAAAACCTTGATAACCCGTACCGCCACGATTTCTATACACTTCAAATTCGCAGGTTTTATCTCGCAGTTTAATCCATCCTAATTGTGCTTCCGAAAGTAGCGCTTTCTCTTCCCCATTCAACTTAGCAATCAGTTGTTGGTAAACTTCATTCAGCCGCTTGTCTGCGAGTTCATATCTCAACCGAATACAAGCTCTGACTTCCACATCCCCTTGCGGCCGATCGCAATTAAGTTGTTGAGCTATGACAGAGCGCCCAGATTGTGCCAAAACAGATGTGGTAGCGACTATTGCCAAAAGTGCGATCGTCTTCGAGGGCTTCGCTAACGACCAAAAGCGCGATCGACCTTTATTCAAATCTATTTTCATGGGTTCTCAATTTACCTATTTTATGAATTTTTGGTGGTTTTGCAATGGATAATTCGGAATTATTTAACCACAGAGGACGCAGAGAACGCAGAGAGAGCATAGAGAAATTAATAATTCTTATGTTTCTAGACTCTTTTTTCATGGCTAGTCAACTCACCTATTTGATAATTTGTCTTGACAGCATAAAGGGTAGACCTGATTAATTTAAAATTTGTTTTCATATTTACTGAATTCAATTCGCCCTGTTTGTCAGATTGCTAAAGTATGCTTTAGTGCTGCATCTACTGCTGCCATATCTGACAAGATACCAATTTTGCGATCGATTTCTACTTCCAGAAGCGTCACAAGATTGTCCGTCATAATTACCGAATCAGCTAAAAGTCCCGTTTGTTTTCCTTCCGCTGTTGTTAAGGAAACAAAAACGCGGCTTGGGTGTCCAGAACGCACTAAATTGCTAGTAATCATTGCCGTAATTGTTTGTCCAAAACCATTCCCCAGATTATTAGCTTGAATTATCAAAGCAGGACGACGTTTCGCAGTACGCAAGTCTGCATTGGGAAACAAAACCAGTACGATATCACCGCGATGATAAGGCATCATAAACATCCATTTCTGGTCGTTCCCAATCAGGAGCAAATCTCGTCAGCCGCAACCTTAAATCTGAGGCTTGTTCCCGATCGATACCGCGAGATGGTAAGTCTATCAACCCTGATTTGGGCAAAAAAGTAACAATAACTTGTGCTTCTTCTATGTCTGCCGGCATTTCTAATAACTCTATTTTGCCATTTCGATATATACCTTCTATTGACTGTAACATATTACTCCTGCGATAGTTACTCTTTTACATTTTACCTGCGATCGACAAACCGATCAAGTATCCTGAATCTTTTCGAGATATTAAGACTTTTCAAAGATCGTTCCAACTAAAGATAAAGCGACAATTGGAGCAGTGACTGCTCTGAGAATTCTACTCCCCAAAGAAACAGGCTCAAAACCAAACTCGATCGCCCTTTTCACCTCACCATCCGTCCATCCACCCTCCGGGCCAATAGCTATGACAATCGATAATTCTCCCCCAGGGGGCGGGCACGGGGGCACCGCCCCTACAAAGGCGGGATCGAATTCTTGCTCCCCCCTTACCAAGGGGGGCTGGGGGGGATCGAATCCTTGCTCCCCCCTTACCAAGGGGGGCTGGGGGGGATCGAATCCTTGCTCCCCCCTTACCAAGGGGGGCTGGGGGGGATCGAATCCTTGCTCCCCCCTTACCAAGGGGGGCTGGGGGGGATCGAATCCTTGCTCCCCCCTTACCAAGGGGGGCTGGGGGGGATCGAATTCTTGCTCCCCCCTTACCAAGGGGGGCTGGGGGGGATCGAATTCTCGCTCCCCCCTTACCAAGGGGGGCTGGGGGGGTTCTAATCCTTGCTCCCCCCTTACCAAGGGGGGCTGGGGGGGATCGAATTCTCGCTCCCCCCTTACCAAGGGGGGCTGGGGGGGATCGAATCCTTGCTCCCCCCTTACCAAGGGGGGCTGGGGGGGTTCTAATTCCATCAAACAATCCCACAAATGGCGATTATCCCCACGAGCATCACAAATATATCGATATTTTTGACCGCAATCTTTCACCGCCAAATCAAAGGAAACAGGCTCAAAAATCGTGGGCACAAATTGACGTTCCGACTGTTCCGCCGCCTCCGCAGCAATGCGCCTCCAGCGATCGACTTTTTGAGGACTAGGTTTCAGCAAAGTGCGATCGCTCGTCACCGGTACAATACTTGCCACACCCAATTCCGTCGCCTGTCTGACAACCTCATCAAACCCGTTTCCCTTGGGCAAGGCAGCCATCAAACTAACCTCGACGGCAAGCTCCTTGTCTATGGCGATTTCTTCTATTATCGACGCAATTAACTCTGTTTCCTGGGCTTCTAGGACTGCTAGCCACCAATGTCCTCGCCCGTCCATTGCAATAAATTTATCGCCTGCTTGTAATCTGAGTACGCGATGTAAATAATGCTTTTGTTCGGCGTTTAAGTCTATCGATTTGTCGGATTTTTTGGGGGCATTAACTGCTAGTCTTTGTAATTGAGCCATTGCATTTTGGATTGCTCGTTTTCTATTATATTTTTTTATTTAACCGCAGAGAGCGCAGAGAACGCAGAGGAATAGAGGATAAAGGCAAAGCATTTATAACCACCGGAATTATTGGACAAATTCTAGGTTTTTTTATGCAAATGCTTTGCCTTTATACTATTTTTTTCAGAGGTCTATTGAAGACCATGGAAAATTGGCTTATGCTTCCTCCTTAATCTTGTTTAAATAATTTGAAATTGCCTCTGTTGCTAGCTGCGTGATTGGCTTACCCTGACGGGCTGCTTCTTCTTTGAGCTCGTTGTAAATTTCATCGCGAACGCTAATTCGGCGACGGACTTTACCAGTAGCCGCGGCTGTCTCGTTCCCATCTTCGTTACTAGACGTAACTTCTAATTCATTAATTTCAGTTGTCATCGAGTCAGCAGATTGGTAGTTGGTTATAAATTGACGGATAGATTCTAACCCGACGCGATCGCAAAAATTGCCAAAACTCTCACTTTGTTGCTGTTTTTGTTTAAAATAAACAAAAATTGGCTCTAGAAAAGCTTCAAAGTCGTTGACGTGCAGCTTTTCCTCAATTGGTTTTGCCAGCCTCGTTTGTTCAGGAGAACCGCCTAGCCAAATCTGGTAAGATTCCGGCGAGCTCCCGACAAACCCCAATTCTGCCATATAAGGGCGGGCGCATCCATTGGGGCAACCAGTCATTCGGACTACAAAATGTTCGTTTTCTAAGCCGACTTTGGTCAACAGCGCCCGAATTCTGGCTAAAATGCTCGGTATCACGCGCTCTGATTCGGTAATCGCTAAGCCGCAAGTCGGCATCGCAGGACAAGCCATAGCATAGCGGACTAAGGGGTCGATCGCAGTTTCTCCCTGAATCCCACAGCGTGATAGAATTCCCTGAATTTCCTGTTTGATATCTGGTGAAATATCGTAAATCAGCACGTTTTGGTGCGGTGTCACCAACATCGGCAAGTTGTGTTTCTGCACGATTTCCCGCAAAGCTGTTTTTAGCTGAAATGAACCTTCATCTTTAATCCGGCCATTTTCTACAGAAATTCCCAAAAACAGTTTACCGTCTCCTTGTTCGTGCCACCCCAAGAAATCGAAATACTTCCATTCTGGCAAGGGTTTAAACTGTTCTAGTGGCTTGCCAAAATATGTGGCTACTTTTTCCTGGAACCACTTTACACCTTTGTCGTTAATCAGGTATTTCAGTCGGGCGTGTCTTCTGTCTGTGCGATCGCCAAAATCTCTCTGAGTTGCTACAATTGCTTTGACCAAATCATACACATCATCCTTGGCAACATAGCAAATCTCATCAGCAACTCGCGCAAAAGTCTCTTCTTTATTGTGAGTGCGACCTAAACCACCGCCAGCAAACACGTTAAAACCTTCCAACTCGCCAGCTTCGTTGGTAAATACTACTAAGCTCAAATCCTGAGAGTACAAGTCAACGGAATTATCTCCCGGTACTGTCACGGAACATTTGAACTTCCGCGGCATATAGTGCTGGCCGTAAATCGGTTCTTCGCGATCGTCGTGGAATATTGTACCATTGCCATTTGACTGTCTGGCTGCTTTCACCGCGGGATCTTCTTGAGCACTAACAGCCTTTTCCCCATCCAGCCAAATTTCGTAATAAGCCCCCGTTTGCGGTGTCAGCAAATCGGCCACATTATTAGCGTATTGCAGTGCATACTGGTATTCTGGCCGATTTTTGTACGGTGCTGGCGGTGCCATAACGTTGCGGTTCAAGTCGCCGCAAGCTCCCAAGGTTGACCCCATATTTTTAATAATTGAGGAAAACACTGCTTTAAGATTTTTCTTGAGCACGCCGTGAATTTGGAAGCCTTGGCGTGTGGTGACACGGAGCGTGTGGTTGCCGTATTCTTCCGATAGCTTGTCTAGGGTGAGGAATAGCTGCGGGGGCACGAAACCGCCGGGATTGCGGGTGCGCAGCATGAACTGATAGTCTTTTTCTTGGCCTTTAACCCGATTGTCGCGGTTGTCTTGCTGGTAGGAACCGTGAAATTTGAGAATCTGAATCCCGTCTTCGGTGAAGTGGGTGGTTTCTTGTAACAATTCAGTCGCAACGGGTTCTCGTAAATAGTTGCTGCGTTCTTTGAGGCCTTCGGATTTAGAGGGTTTGCGCGCCACTGGCGCTGAAGTGGAAGATGTAGTCATGGAATGTATAGTATCCGTTATAATTAGATAAGGATCGATCGAATATTTCTTGACAATTTGACACTTGACAAATTTGCACTTGACAAATTTCCTCAGAAGTGCTGGATCGGCTCTGTTAACAACTAAGTTAATAACGGTAATCCGATAGGAATTCTGACGGTGCTTAATTGTAACACGATCGAACCCTTGGGCCTTGCCGCCCTCAATAAGACTTTATAGTTCGATCGCTTAATTCCACAAAACTTTAGAAATAATTAACCTCAACCTCTGAAACTATGTCACTGTATGATGAAGATACGTTTGTAGTGTTAGAAACAAATCAGCCAGAGCAGTTTTTGACCGTTGCGGAATTATTAGAAAAGCTCAGAGTTATTTTAGCATCTCCCCAGGAAGAGTTGCCCCCTGATGTCCAAAAAATATCTTCTGTGGAAGAGCAAGCCAAGTATTTAATTAACACTTATTGTGAATTAGATGTTGGTCCTGGAAAGTTTTTGCAGTGGTACGCAGTCCGTTTGGAAAAGTAAAATTTGTTATTTTAACTATTCTTCCAACTGTTGCACGGCTGATACTTCAACTGCGGTAACATCTATCGTACCGGGCGGTGTCAACCTACTAAAATGACCTTGTTCTACCTTCAAAGGTTCACCGCAGTTGGCACACTGACACTGAGTTTGATTTAAAGCTGTAAATTCATATTGACAGACGGGACATTTACCTTCAACCAAGTTGCGTTTCAGCCACCACTGGAGGCAAAAAAAAGCAACCACAGGTGTAAGTAGCAAAAAACCTACTAAAATAAAAATCGATTTAACTACCCAACCCAAACCCAGTGACGCAAACAGCCACGCGATTCCCAAGAGTATCAGCCAATTGCTAATAGCGGGTAGCTTTAAAGAAATTTTGGGGGTGCCTTGGTTCACGATGGTCTCCTTGGGTGTCTTTGCAGGTAGGCATAGTTCTATCCTAACCAATAAATTCTCAGTCGTCTTGGAGTTAATCTTTCCATTGTACATCCCGAAACGACTATTATATTCTGTTAGATGCCCGACTTCTGAAAGTGCTGCGGGGCTTTGGGTATTCTCACACCAGTTTATCTGGCCCAAATATATTAAAATTTTTTGCGATCGATTGACAAAGGGCTCCAAAACTAAACTCTACTATGGTTTGTTCCCTCAACCAGTGGCGATCGCACCTTTTATCCTCCCCCTGAAGCATTTCTATACAAGCAACTGCTACTGCGTCTTGATTGCGGTGAGGAACTCGCCATCCCAGTTTACCATCTTGGAGCGGCTCGGCTGAACCGTCGGCATCTCCCGCCAGTACGGGTATTCCGCAAGCAAGTGCTTCCAAGTAAACTATACCAAATCCTTCCCAAGAAGGCATCACGTAAGCATCAGCAAGTCGGTAATGTGACGCTAAATTTTCCGTGGGTACAAAACCCGCAAATATTACTCTTTCAGCAACTCCCAAATCTGCTGCAATTTTGGCTAATCTCGATTCATCGTCTCCGCGTCCAATCACTAAGTATTTCACATTCGGGAAAGTTAGCGCTATTTGTGGCAAAGCTTTAATTGTGATATCTACACCTTTGTAACTATCCGTCGATCGCAATCTGGCGACAGTCATCAATACTTTAGCACCAGTCAGATTATATTTTACCAATAAATCCTGGGATTTGGGACCGATCGCAAATAAATTTTCATCGACTATACAAGGGACTAGGTGGAATGTTTCAGGATTTAAGTGATTATTGCAGCAAGTGCGATCGCGCGTATACCTGCTAATAGTCCAAATACTATCAGCTTTGCTCATCGCTATTTGATATTTAGGCGGCAGTGTTTCCCAAACTTCCTTACCATAAGTTAAAATCGTGTAAGGAATTCCTAAAGGTTCGCACAAAGTTTGAATCAGCGGTGCGAGGTTAATGTGACCGCAGAAAACTCGTTCAGGTCGTTTGTGGATTAAGTGAATTAGTATTTTAGCGACAAAATGTATACGACCCAACCAAAGCCTATGAGTTTTGAAGTAATAAAACTTGAGATTTTTTGACTCGAAGGGATTTTGGCAATTTGGGGAATCTCGCAATAAAAAAACGTCTGCTGTTGGCGGAGAATTTGTCCCGGCGCTAACAGACAGGTAAGCTTTCAGAATGTCTTTAACATAGGATTGAATCCCGCCTTCGCTGGAGAAGATTTCTAGGAAGCAGAATAGATAATTTGGCGATCGCATCTTCTATGATTATCAGTGGAAAACTGTCAACTGCTGCGCCCGCTGGCGAGTTCAGCTTCGTCGAAGAGTCATATAAAATCCTCTCTTCATCATCCTGTATTAAACTCTCTCCTCTCTTGCTTCGCGTACTTCGCGCCTTCGCGGTTAAATCATTCCGATACAACCGGAATTGATATCAACTGTCAACTGTCCACAGACACAAAAAACCCCGCCATTGCTGGCTGGGGTAGAAAAATATCAGGGTGCATCTACTAATATGCTGCCAGTATAGCACTATTTGTGGGGTATAACCCCTCATGGGTGACACCCTTGACTAAAAGTTAATGAGAATAAGTTATAGTTAACCCGAAAAATCATTGATAAAACTTGTATTTCCCCTAGTTCTGTTGTTGCTAATTTAGAATTGAAGATTTAGAATAAATCTGTGCTAGACCTAAAATTAATCCGAGAAAATCCCCAAGCTGTCCAAGAAAGCCTCAACACTCGCGGAGGCAACTATGAAATCGAGCCCATCGTGCAACTAGACAAGCAGCAGCGAGAGTTGGAAGGGAAGCGATCGCAACTTCAAGCCCGCAGCAACGAAATTGCCAAACTCATCGGTCAAAAAAGAAAATCGGGTTTACCCCTCGAATCTCCCGAAATTCAAGCATTGCAAGCAGAAGGCAATGCAGTGGGAACAGAGTCCAACGAACTGCAAGCACAAGAAAAAGACCTAAAAGCTCAAATAGAAGCTTTATTATTGCCGTTGCCGAACTTGCCCAGTTCGTCAACCCCCATTGGCAAAAATGAAGATGAAAACATCGAAATACGGCGCTGGGGAGACGAATACATTCCCCAAAATACGGGGATTTTGCCGCACTGGGAAATCGGCGAAAAATTAGGAATACTCAACTTTGAACGCGCTGTCAAAATCTCTCAACCTCGCTTTATCAGCTTAATTGGAGCAGGTGCAGCCCTGGAAAGAGCGATTATTCAATTCATGCTCGATAGGCACACAAAAGCTGGTTATGTAGAAGTAATTCCCCCCTTTTTAGTCAACACTGAATCTCTCACAGCAACAGGTCAATTACCCAAATTTGCCGAAGAAAGTTTTAAATGCGACCAAGACGATTTGTGGCTAATTCCGACTTCCGAAGTTCCGGTTGTCAATCTGTATCGAGGTGAAATCTTGACAGCAGAACAGTTGCCAATTTATCACTGTTCTTTCACTCCTTGTTTTCGCCGGGAAGCTGGTAGTTACGGCAAAGATACCAGGGGATTAATTCGATTGCATCAATTTAACAAAGTTGAATTGGTGAAACTCGTGCATCCGAGTACCTCCGAGGCAGAGCACGAAAAATTAGTTCAGGATGCCGAAGGAGTTTTGCAGGCGCTGAAATTGCCTTATCGGACGATCGAACTATGTACAGGCGATTTAGGTTTCGCGGCGGCAAAAACCTATGATTTAGAGGTGTGGCTGCCTTCTGCGGGCAAATACCGGGAGATTTCCAGTTGTTCCAATGTCGCAGATTTTCAGGCACGGCGAGCAAATATTCGCTTTAAAGAAGCGGGCAAAAAAGGCACTCAATTCGTGCACGCGCTCAACGGTTCGGGTTTAGCTGTGGGGCGTACAATGGCGGCAATTTTGGAGAATTATCAGCAGCCAGACGGGACTGTAAAAGTGCCGGAAGTCCTCCAATCCTATTTGGGACGAGAGGTGTTATAAATTGGTTGGTAGTGAGCACTAAAGGGGTGCATCTCAATGAGTGCAAATATATTCGTAGGGGCGAAGCATGACCGCAGACAATTTATTAGCGATCGCCAGAGATTTACAGCGGTCATGCTTCGCCCTTACACAATCGAGATGCTCCCGACTAAAGTCTTCACTACCAACTGGGAAGAAATATTTTAATGCTTATTATAGTAGTCGCAAAACATCTAAAACCCCAACTCCTTGCATAAGTTGGGGTTCTAGATTTAGTATTCATTTTCAATTTTTTCGTTATTCTAGATGATTGACAATTATTTTTACCAGTTAAGCTGCAACTGTGTTGGAGTTGGACGCTGCTATCGGTAAATTCTGATTCACCACTACCCACTTGCCTGTCATGGGATCGCGGTAAGTAATAAAGGGATTAGATTTCAATGGTTTAGTCGCTGAGGTTAAAAGCATTTTGATACACTCCTAAGAACCGATCCTGAATCAAAAAATAACTTGATATTTATGATAATCGCAGATTTTGAATTAAATACGTGTGATTAATACCTCAAAAAAATGTGATAAATTTTACACTTTTAGGTGATATATCGCACAGGCTTAATGCGATCTATTACCGCTTTTTTAGTGATAGATGTCACTTGTTAAAAAAACGAAAATTAAAGTTAGCTTATAGGCGATCGCTTTTAACTTCGACAGTGCCACTATTTTAACTGTACATCTGATATAACTAAGTAAGGTAAAGATGTTTATCAGAGATCCCCCTCACAAACCTATGGTGCTATTTGGATTTGGCAAAAAGTCGAGCCTGCCCTCTCCCCAGGACGCATTGCCGGGACGGGCAGAGTCGATGCCGGTACCGGCAACTCACTTTGTTAACGGCAATCCGCTCAAACCTCCTTTTCCCAACGGCATGGAAACTGCTATGTTTGGTCTGGGCTGTTTTTGGGGAGCCGAACGCAAGTTTTGGCAGCAAGATGGAGTTTTTTCAACCGCCGTTGGTTATGCGGCTGGGATTACTCCAAATCCTACTTACAACGAGGTTTGTAGCGGGATGACGGGACACAATGAAGTGGTTCTGGTTGTGTTCGACCCCCAAAAAGTTAGTTACGAAACGCTGCTCAAAGTTTTTTGGGAAAGTCACAATCCGACTCAAGGAATGCGTCAGGGAAATGATTCTGGCACTCAGTATCGATCGGGAATTTACACTTATTCAGCTACCCAAAAGCAGCTAGCCGAAGCATCGCGGGATGCTTACCAGCAAGCTCTCAAGGCAGCAGGTTACGGCAATATTACTACTGAGATTATTGACGCTCCTGAGTTTTATTACGCAGAAAGCTATCATCAGCAGTATCTGGCTAAAAACCCTAACGGCTATTGCGGTTTGGGCGGTACAAAGGTTTGTTTGCCTGCAATGTCTCAAGTTTAAAAAATTTAAGCTGAGATTGAGGCTGATTTTTGTCAACAGGCAAGATGCCTGTTCCACAATCTAGAAAAAATTATTGTGGGGCGGGTATCTTCTCTGTTACCAAAAGGTAAATGGGCTAGTTAAAAACAGGTGAAAAATGCTGGCTGCTGTCATAATCATCAATGTATTCATATCTTTGGTTGGCTTTTATATAGCCTGGAAAATATGGCGAATGGGTAGGACGATCGCACTTTGTGAAGCGAGAATCACCGCCCTGGAGCGGTGTAGCACCAATGTCCTTGCCAAATCACCTAATTTCTTTGCTAGAAAGCAACAAGGTGCTCACCAGTTGCGGCGAAATTATCAACAACTGGAATGGCAACTTCAACAACTTCAGCAACTTTTGGGATTGCTAGGTTTGGGGCGAATGCTTTGGCGGCGGCGCGATCGACCATTAAGGTAGTCAGAAATTATTATATTTGTAGCTGGTAAAAGTATACTTTGGGAGGTCGCGATCGCAATGTCAAATAAACGTTCAGGATTATTTATTGGTGGCTTGCTGGTGGGTTCGGCCATCGGGGCTCTGACGGGCTTGCTGATGGCACCGAGAACGGGCAAGCAGACGCGGCAGATTTTGAAAAAATCGGCGGATGCTTTGCCGGAGTTGGCCGAAGATTTATCAACTAGCGTACAATTGCAAGCCGATCGACTTTCGGAATCGGCCCTGCTCCATTGGGACGAAACTTTGATTAGACTTAAAGAGGCGATCGCCGCCGGTTTGGAGGCGACTCAACGGGAACGCCAAACACTCTCGGAAACTGAAGCCACAGAGACTTCCCCGTCGCCGGAGCACCGCTAATTCCACAACCGTTCGGGACTACCTTTGGGACTGATCCCACAATCAAGTAAAATTAGACCCACATATAAATTCCCAAACCCCCAATCCGAGATTTCAGTGCGCGAACCCATCTTTTGGTTAGGACTTTCGATTTTGCTAGTGGCAGTCAGTTTAACGGCTGTGTTAGTGACTCTCATACCTGCGGTGCAAGCCTTGACGCGGGCTGCGCACAGCGTGGAAAAGCTCGCTGATACCCTTTGTCGTGAATTTCCGCCGACTTTGGATGCCATTAGGTTAACGGGGCTGGAAATTAGCGAATTGACGGATGATGTTAGTGAAGGGGTGCAAAGTGCGGGGGAAGTTGTCAAGCAAGTCGATCGCAGTCTTGGTACTGCCAAAAAGCAAGCGCACAATGTCCAAGTTACAACTCGTAGCCTGGTGACTGGGGTTAAGGCTGCTTGGAAAACTTTAACTCGAAAATCGCCGCTGTCTGGGGGTAGGAGTCGAGGGGGCGATCGATTGTCACCCAGTCAAAGAAGTGTAGTTTCGCTGAGGGATTCGGGTTTAGATGACCAATAAAATGGGATACAAGCCTACGGATTCATCGGTGGATCAATAAAAAAATTGATTTCCTGATATAGCAATCCTAAATGAGTCGCAAGTTTTTTACCCCACCCCAACCCTCCCCGAACTCGCGGGGAGGGAGCAAGAAATTCACAAATGATTTAGGATTGCTATAGTAATATCAAATCCTCTCTTCATTGGAATTATTAAACTCTCTCTTCTCTTCCTTCGCGTCCTTAGCGCCTTCGCGGTTAAATCATTCCGATACAACCGGAATTGATATAACCCACATAGAAAGAAGGTCGGTTACTATCAGGAAATCTGGCAGGTCATCACTTTGAAAGTTGACAGCAATGCCACGGGGCATTGCTATACATAATCCTTTTATTCTTCGGTAGTCAAGGCTGAATCTGGCTGCGGGGAATTTCTGTAAAAACTGGCAATAATCGCTACCATCAACCACCACAGCATATTCACTTCTGGTCGATACCAAACTGTATCGAAAAAACCGTGGGCCATCATGCCGACTAAAGTGGCGATCGCCGCTATCAACCAAAACCCCTGATTAGATGTGGGACTTGGGGATTCTTCCTGGGAGTTAAGCTGCTGAAATTGTGCATCCCGCAGATTTTTGATCTGCAACAAACCTTGATTGATGGTGACAGTCAGCAGCCACAGAAAACAAGTCAAACCGATAAAACCAGTTTCTACCGCTATTTCTAGAAGCACCGAATAAGCACTCAAAGCCGTGTATTTCGGCTTCATATACAGTGGATAAACTTTATTAAAAGCAGTGTTACCGGGACCAATGCCGAGAATTGGTCGATCGCGAATCATGTCAATCACCGCAGTCCAAACATTAATCCGAAAATTGTTGCTGCTGTCACCGCGCCCGATAAACATACTCGTCACTCTTTCCCGCAGGGGTGCTACTAAAACTACTCCCAAAATTAACGCCATAGCTAAACCTCCTAACCCCAACGGCAGGGCTAAAGTGCGCCATAACCGAGGCATTAAAGGACTATACCAATACCACAGCAGGATTAAAAACACTACCAGTAAAGCTACAAAACCGATCCAAGCCCCACGGCTGTCGGTGTAGCGCAAACAGGCGCAATTGACGACTAACATGGTCAGTGCCAAAGCTTTAGTTCCCCATCCTTTCCACACAAAAAGTGCTGCTGCACTCAATGCAATTGCCGGTAGCAGATAGGAACCAAGCAAGTTGGGATTTCCTAAAAAACTGTAAACTCGCGTGACATTTGCTTGACTAGAAGTGGGATCGTTCCAAGTAGCTAGGGGTGGCACTTTATCAATCCACTGTCGCACGCCGTAGAAACTGACGATGAGAGAGACGTTCAAAAACACGGCGATTAACCACGATCGCCAACGGGGCGATCGCAATATCCTAGCCATCAATGCAAAAAACAGCAAATACAGCGTTAGCTTCGTCCAGCCTGTAAAAGCTGCTGCTTTCACTGGGGACATGGCGGTGGCGACGGTAGCAATGCCCCAGTACAGGAATACTAGCAGGTGAATCGGTGTCAGGGCGATCGCGCGATCGTCGGAAACCGTCAGCAGTACCCAAAACGCAGCGCCAGCAGCCATCAACACACCCACCAGGGCATTGTTGACAAAGGGGCCCAAACCAAACGTCAAAGCCAGCAATACAAAACCCAGTGGTTCCGCCCATTGCATCAGCCAGCTACTTTGCCGCCAACTTCGCGCATTGCCGATGGCGACATTCAATAAATAACTTCCATTTTGCCATTGTAAAAGTGGGAAGTTTGCTAGAGTTAATTTTTGCCAAACTGAATTCATTTCAATTTAAAATTAGGAATTGGTTATTGGTGATTGGGGATGCCTGGTTATGGGTTATTAGTTATTGGTTATTCGTTATGAGAACAACAAATAAGTAATCACAACTAACTTTACCTTTCCAACAAATCAGTAGCATTGACGCAAGGAAGCGAAAGCACATAGCGATACCCAGATTCTGGCGTTCCTTGAATTGAGAGTTGACCGCCTTGAATTTCCACCAACTGACAGCACAGCAGCAATCCCAAACGCTCCCTATCCCCGTAGCCAGCTAACACTGGTGAGGTATCCGTGGCATTTTCCGCTACCAAAGTCGCCAACTCAGAGAAAGAAAGCTTTAATGGCTGGGAAGCTTGTACTGCTGGCGAATATTGAGATTCGATTCCCAATTCTCTGGTGTCGGAGTTCCCTAGGGAACTCCGACCCGATGCAACTTTTAACAAGTGGTCGGAGTAGAGTTTAGCATGGGGCAAACTTTCTCCCAACCAAGGGTGAAACACCCAAACTCCCATATTGATGCCATCATCTTTGCGAACAACGTGTACTCGAATTACGCTACCTGCCCCAGCAGATTGAATCACGCTAAAAATTAAGTGGTGGAGCATTTGCTGAACTTTGTCTTTGTCTGCCAGCCAAATACGGGGCCCTGGACTGATAGACAGGTTAATTTCTTGCTCTCTTTTAGATGCCGGTTGCGATAGGTTAGTCACAACCTGCTGGCACAAAGTTTCTATATCTATTGCGGTTCGCTTGATGGTGAAACAGGATTCATCCAATTCTGCGAGTCCTAAAATTTCTTCAACTAGCGATCGCAAAGACCGACTACTATCTTGGATTACATCGATATATTCTTTTTGCTTACTTGTCAGGGGACCATAAATTTCTTGGTTCAATACACTGGCCATCCCAATAACTGAAGTGAGGGGAGTCAGCAATTCTTGGGCTAAATAATTCAGCAGTTTTATTTTTATTGAGTTACTAGACAAATTGATAGGTTTGTTACTCATTGCTTATTTTTCTGGGTTATTATCAAGGGTTAATTTTTTAGGGGTGGCTCAGACCTCTTTCCAAAGTTTATCAGGAAATTGGGTTGCGAACCCCGTCCTTATAGGAAGGCTTATTGACTAATGACCCTTCGATGAAGCTGAGCCGGCACCGCTACTGACTAACGACTAATGACTAATGAATTAGCCCTTCTAAAGCTACTTGCAAGTCTTGAGTGAGTTCGGCAACTGCTATTCTGCGACTGGTTTGATATCCCTCGGAGCGATCGTCCACGGATATCGGTTCGCCCACGGTCATTGTTACTTGCTGTTTCCCCAAATGCGGTCGCCCGAAAGGATTTCCCCCTTTGATGCGAGCCAGTACGTCGGACAGTAGTAAAGTTGTTTCGGCAAAGCGTTCTGCCGTCAGTTGTTCTTGTACATATTTGCCCGTAACGGATACGAAGCTTTCTACGAGTCTCATGTGCCACATTCGGAGACTGGCTTCTTCGGCTAGGCGATCGGCTAATCCTCTTTCTAAGGGACAAAGTGCTGCAATATCTTTAATATCTTCTCGATAAATATAGTCCCATCCTGCTTGTTCCAATCGGCGGCATCTGTCGATTAAACTGCCTTTTGGCTTCAAGTTGAAATACTGTTCTGCCACTTGTAAAGCCACATCTAAAAGTGCTTTTAATCTAGAGATAATCACTTCATTGTCCAAATCATTATTGGTGATTTCCGTCATCAATTCTGATACTGCTTTATCGGGATGTGGGGGTAAATCTTGATGATAAAATCTTCGATAAAACTGTTCCATTACTGACAATAAATAACTTCCCAATCGAATTAGTCGTAAATATTGAAATTTGTGATGGTGAATTTCGGAATTCGGATGATTCGTGTCTAAATTGGGAAAATTGTTACTATCTAATGTTGCTAATCCGCAATCAGTTTCTAATTGAGTTAAAAGTTTTTCTAGTTGTTCCCAAGGTGGCTGGACATAGCGGTATTGAATACCAAGTGGTACAATTACCACTTTTTCCGGGCGTCCGGCTTTTCGTAAATCTTCAACGCACCAGAATCCCATTTGAGCAATACCGGGTTCGAGGGGGCTAACTATTTCATTGTGACCGTTGGTGGCGCCTTCGGGAGCGGCGGCGATGGGAAATTGGCTGTTAGCAAATAAATCGCGCGCCGATCGCAATCCAGCTCGATCGATCTTACCGCGAACGATGGGAGTTCCACCGAGCCGAGAGTATAGCCAACCTACACCCGCACCAGCCCAGAGAGGAATTCCGCGATCGTAGATAAAGTGGGAATGTACGGGAAATTTCAGGGGAATCCCTTGTTGGCGCGCCACTTGGGGTACGAGTTTCCACACCAGTTGTCCCAAACAGTAGGGATCGTCTGAGTTGGGGTGGCGGAAGGCTAGTAAGAAGCGAACTTTTTGATTTTGAAATTGGTGAAACAGTCCGGCGAGGGTTTCGACATTTTCCGCTTGAATGTCGCTGATATTTGTCCGAAATCGCAGCCACCAGGGGAGTATTTGCTGACAGCCCTGGACGATTAGGGGGTTGTAGGCTGGAGGTATGAATTCCAGCGGCGGCTGAACTTGGCTAATTGAATTCGGCATTTGAGGATTTGAGATTTGAGATTTTTTGGCTGCGGGAAGGAATGATAGCAAATCCGTTAGCATCGGAATGATTTAACCGCGAAGGCGCGAAGGACGCGAAGAAAGAGAAGAGATTGATTAATAATTCCGATGCCGCCGGATTTGATATAAATTCCTACTCTATCAGGACTTACGTCGAAGGACTAAAGAAAACAGGTTTTTTATCTGTTTCACAGCGCCACAATCCAAAATCTAAAATCCTATTCCGCTGCTTGGAGAATCACTTCTTGGAATTGAATTACATCCGATCGCGGATCGCAATGAGTGACTTTAACTTCAAATCGATCGCCTATTTCGACCGATCGACCAAAGCGCATAGCTAATTCTAAACCCAACTCTTCCAACAAAATCAATCCCAGATTGCTATCTTCCCTCAGCCAGCGCAACATTAAAGCTTCCCAGACTTGATCTGGGTTGCGCCGCAAATATTCCAATCCCCAATAGCGATTGGTTTGGCGTTCAACACTAGAAGCTTCTCTGACTGCTGTACCCAGACACATCACAATGTCCTGCATTTCTTCAGCAGAAAAAGGCTGGGGTTCGCCCCGCAGATGAGCTTTAATTTGGAAATGAGTCAGTAAATCGGTATAACGACGGATGGGAGAAGTAACTTGAGTGTATCCTTCCAAACCCAAACTAGAGTGTCTTCCAGGGGTGAGATTCATTTCGCTGCGGGGCATACAGCGGCGCACAGCACAAGCACGGGCGGGGCCTGCCGGCACAGCTAAAAGTTCTTCCTCTGGTGGGAGTTCTGGCTGGGGCTGATGGCGATAGGGTATGGCTAGGCCGTGAGTTTGACCGTAGCGGGCGGCCACTTCCCCCGCTAGGATCATCATTTCAGCTACTAGCAATCGGGCGGTGGAGTCATCGATCACATAAATGTTGATGTCATCGCCTTTGACTTTGATGACCGATTCGGGCATGAAAATGCTGATTGCACCTTGGGTTTCCCGCCATTTTTGCCGTAGTTTGGCCGCTTCTGCTAGTGCAGCTATTTCCGGTTCTGCTGGGATTCCCAACTCCAGCATCTCGTCTACCTCATCGTAGGTTAAGCGGTAGGTAGGTTTCACCGTGCTGATGTGAATGCTGTAATCTTGGGCTGCACCAGTTTCATCTAAGGTGACGCTGAAGCTGAGAGCGCTGCACTCTTTACCTTGAATTAAGCTCATTGGCCCGGTTGCCAACTCTGGGGGAAACATGGGTATCATCCCCGTGGGCAGGTAAACTGTGGTGGTGCGCTTCCGGGCTTCGAGGTCGAGTTCGTCTCCGGGGGAGAGTAAGCGGGTGGGATCGGCGATGTGTATCCACAGGCGCTGCTGGCCGTTTTCCAGGAATTCTAAGCTGAGTCCGTCGTCTATTTCTGTAGTGCTTTCATCGTCGATGGTGTAAACCTTGAGGTGAGTTAAATCGAGACGACTGGTGTCGGCATCGCTTGGGAGGTTTTCTAGGCAGCGTTGAGCTCCTTCTAATACCTTGGCTGGTAACTGTAGGGGAATTTGGCTACGTCGCAAAAACAGGTTTTCGTGGTGACTCCACAGGCCGAGATCGACTAATAGTTGAAAGGCTGCTTCTGGTGTTTCGGGACGTTCTAGGCTGGCTAATGTTTCTAGGGCTGGGGTGCGGTGTGTTGCTTCTTCTCCCAGGGTGGCAAATCGTTCTAGGGCATCGAGGCGATGGCGATCGCTATTTGCCCAGTCTACACTTTCCCCGACCAGTCGCTGCTTGACTCGATCCCAAAATCCTTGGGCTTCTTGATGTCGTTGCTGTTCTACTTCTTGCTGGTGTTTGATTTCTGCTACTTGGGCTGCGGAACGCGGTTCGTAGCGATCGCCTTTTTGCTTGAAATACAATTTATCTGTGGACAACAGAGAGTAAGCTGCGTAACACTGAGCAGGGGTTTTTTCGGAAAAGAGTAGCATTGCTAAGGATTCGGGGTCCGCTGCTTCTCCGTCCCCTACTAGCAGTTCCCAAGCTACTTCGAGACTGGATGGATCTGAGTAAACTTCTACTTCTTGATGAAATTTTGGGATGTCCGAGGGTTTGTAGGTTTCTCCGGCAATTTCGTAGGTGATTTGTTTCGGCGGTATGCTGTGCGGTTGACCGTTTTCGTCTACCACCACCCAGTTTTTTTTGCCGTCTGGGCGATCGGCAACCGCTAGACGGCGGTCGCCGTGCAGTCTAAATTCTACTAAGGTTCCCTTCTCCACTTGCCAGTTATATAATTTATATTTTAGATTTTTACATGGGCTACTTGTCTGGTTTCGACTTGGGGATTTTAGATTTTGGAGAATTGTATTTTTTCTGGTTAAATCACGTAAAAAACGTTACTTTTGCCTAGGTTTTATGACCGTCCAAAATCTAAAATCTTAAATCCAAAATGCGATTAACCTTCTTGGTTGACGAAGGGCATCAAAGCTACAATTCTGGCTCGTTTGATGCTTCTGGTCAGGTCTCGTTGTTGTTTGGCTGTCAAGCCTGTAATCCGCCGAGGCAGGATTTTACCCCGTTCGGTGACGTATTTTTTGAGTAAATCGACGTCTTTGTAGTCGATCGGATCTCCTGGTTTAATTGGCGATACACGCCGGCGAAAGTAAGTCATTTTTTGGAGAATTGGTAATTGGGCATTGGGCATTGGGCATTGGGCATTGGGCATTGGGCATTGGTTACTAACAAATAACAAATGACTACTGACTACTGACTAATGACTAATGACTACTTGATCTCTTTGTGACCAGTGTGCTTGTTGCAATGGGGGCAGAACTTTTTGAGTTCTAGTCTGGCCGTCGTGTTCCGACGGTTTTTGGTCGTGGTGTACCGAGAAACGCCTTTTGAGCGTTTGCTGGCATTAGTTCGGCACTCAGTACACTCTAGAGTAATTATGATGCGGACGCCTTTAGCCATAATTCTAAATAAATTTCGACTAATTTAAACACAATTTATTATCTTCTCACATTGCTGTGCACTTGGTCAAGCAATCTTTTGACTTTGATGTCTAGGGAGTAGCCACGGCGGGTGCCGACGACGATCGTACCACCAAGGCGATCGTGAAATGCCTGGGGAAATCGGGCGGTGTCGGTGAAAGCAACGCTACAGTCGATCGCCAGGGGTAATAGGAGTAACAAAACGGCGGCATTGGTGGATGTGAGTCCCCCTATACCTAGGAAGGCTAGGGCTGCACAGGTGCCAAGCACAGCCTCGCGTTTCGACAGTTCTTGGAGGCCGGGAGTGCGATCGAGTCTGGGATCGACAATTTTCATGTCCAAAGCCCAGCGGCCGAGACTTTGGCCTTTATTTTTCCTGACGATGGCTACTCGCAAGATTAGCCAGAGTATAACAAAAAAGATGATTTGGACGATCGAATTTGTACCAAGAAGCAAACTGGGTAGCCCAACGGCGATCGTATCAATGCTGAAAGCAGCGGCGCGACGGCCAATGGATACTTTGGGCAGGAGAGGAACTAGATCGGAACTCATGGGCAAAAAAGAATTACTTTAAAGTGCGTAAGTCCTTTTTGTATCATACCTGAAACTTCAGAAGTTATTTCACCCTTTAATAAACGTCATCATGGCTCCCAATATCAATCAATAAAATTACCATTTCTAACAATTCCTCTCCCGATCTTCTACTGATAAACTTTGAACCATGTCTATAATTTCTTGTAAAGTCATCATATAGCATCCTTAATTATTCCAAAAAGTATTAGCAATACCTTGAGTGGCCCTTTCCAAATCAGGCAAATAATTCTCTATAATATCCCAGATTCGATTAAGATCGATGCCGTCTAAATAATCGTGAACTAAAATATTTCTAAACCCCGACAAAGCCCGCCAATCAATATCTACAATACTTGTCTTTAAATCATCCGATAACCTTTGAGTCGATTCTGCCATCGTTTGCAAACGTCGCAAAACTCCATCTTGCACCAAATCATCGCGCATAAAGCGTTCCCGATCGTTGCCAGTATACTCATTTATCTTGTTGATACATTCCAAAATATGCTCAATATAAACCCGATCTCGTTCTAAATTCATAGAGACTTGGCCTCCGCCAAAACCCGATCCTTAATCAAACGACTTAACCCCTGTTCCGTGACAATATCTACCTTACAACCTAACATATCTTGCAAATCCATCAATAGCCCCCCTGGGAACCAAGGCGAAATTTTTTGTAAATCATAATCCACCAAAAGGTCGATATCGCTACTCTCAGTCTCCTCACCCCGCGCCACCGAACCGAACACCCGCACATTAAAGGCCCCATGTCGCAGCGCCACCGCCAGAATATCCTCGCGCTTGGACTGTAATAACTGTTGTAGTTTCATCATACAATTTCCTCAAGCATCAATTTAATTTGAGACTTTAAACTCGGCAACTCATTCTCCACAATCAGCCAAACTAAATCTAAATCAACTCTAAAATACTCATGGACAACCAAATTGCGAAAATCAATAATATCTTGCCAACTTACCTGTGAATAGCGTCTCCTAATATCCTCAGATATCGACCTTACCGCCTCACCAATAGTTTGTAGATTGAATAAAACCCAAGTCTGTACCAACTCATCATCTAAAAAATTCTGCTTTCCCCTGACAGTGTATTTTTCAATTTTTGCGATCGCCTCATCAATATCCTTGAGTCGTTCAGTATCACTTCTCATAACAAAATACAATCCTGCAAAACCCGATCGCGAATTCGATCCTTTAGCCCCTTCTCCGTCACCACATCCACCTTCCGACTTAATAAATCCTCCAAATCTCGAATTAACCGCACAGGAAACCAAGGCGAAATTTTCTGTAAATCATAATCCACCAACAGATCGATATCGCTACTCTCAGTCTCCTCACCCCGCGCCACCGAACCGAACACCCGCACATTAAAGGCCCCATGTCGCAGCGCCACCGCCAGAATATCCTCGCGCTTGGACTGTAATAACTGTTGTAGTTTCATCATACAATTTCCTCAAGCATGAATTTAATATAAACTGCGTAATGTCTCCCAAAGTGCGATCGCCACGCCCCAAATATCCATTAAAGCAAATAGTCATCAGATTTGCCACCGCAGTAATTGCTGCTTTGATTGTTATCAACATTCCTCACTCCTTAATTCCCATGTTTCCCGAATCCCCATCAATAGCTAGTCTACCGCCAGAAATCGAGAACATCCTCGCCGGTAAAGGCAGAATAGTCACCATTGGCGACAGCATCACAGAAGCCGGCAAATACCCCGGAGGTTACGTTTGGCTACTGCAACGCTATCTAAATGGCCTTTATCCCGATCGCGCGATCGAAATCATCAACGTCGGCATCTCCGGGAACAAAGCCACAGATATGCAAGCACGTTTCCAGCAAGATGTCATTGACAAAAAACCCGATTTAGTCATGATTAACGTTGGAGTCAACGACGTTTGGCACGCATTCTTTGACTTCCAAACCCATCAATTTCATCCCCAAGGAAACTTATCCACCGGAGTAGGATTAGCAGAATACAAACAGAAACTCACACAAATGGTGGAAGCAGCCAAAGCAGCAGAAATTCGAGTGGCGCTACTTTCTCCTACTCCCATCCGTGAAGTTCTCGACGGTCCAGAAAACCAGCGTTTACAAGAATATATTATCGCCATGCGAGAAATTGCTTTACAGAATCAATGCTTATTTATTGATTTAAATAAACCTTTTCGGGAAGTGATCGGCACTTTTCAAAGACACGCTGGCAAAACTCTAAATTTGTTAGCAGCAGACGGAGTGCACCCGAATCCATCCGGGTATCGAATCATGGCTTTTAGTATTTTGCGAGGCTTGGGAATACCAACAAAAGATATTGAAAATTGGGAAATCAAGAATTGAATTTCCGAGAGTCGGCGCCTCAGTAAACATAAGTTTGGTAGGGGCGGGTTTTACCAACAATAATTGCCTAAAACCCATAATCTCATAAACCCGCCCCACCCCAACTCGATTATTCAATTGGTGGATGATACCGTTTCAACCAACAACTACCAATAATCACCAAAGCCACGACTACAATAATTTCCGTCCAAAAAAACGATAAGAAATCACTTGCTGTTCCCACAGGAGGCACTCCCGGCTGAGCATTACGAATAGCCGGAAAAGCAAACAGCATCACAGCAGTCCAACTCAACATTCCAATTTCCGGTAACTTACCCGATTTCATCACTTTCAATGCTAGCAGGAGCGCCATAGTTGATAGCACCCACATAATCACGATAATCGTTAAAGCAAAAAATTTTACCGGGAGCGATCGAGTTATGCGAACATCGATATAAATAAAGATAGATGAATTTTCTTCCAGAGGCTTGTAAGTGATGTCAAAACCTGGAACATCGGCATTGAACTTAAATAGCAGCGGTACGGGGTTGAGTTCAAAAGGGGCAAATTTTTTCCGAATCGAAGGCAGCGGATCGATGGAAATAGCTACTTTAGCAATGTGCCTGTCAAAGGGATAATTGTTAATTTTACCCTTGACTAAATTGAACTTTAAAGCCGGAAAAAACATCGGTTTACCTGCTTTAAAAGTGATTTCTGAATCTTCTATATTTGCACCGTTAACTGTCATTAACAAATCTTGAGCTGGGTAGGTAGGTCCTTTTTTGTAAATGCCTTTTAGTTCAAATTCTAAGCGTGTTTCTAATTCGTTTTTAATTGGATCTACTCCGATCGCAGTCATTGTCACCTCTACTAAGCCTTTGGGAGCCGCAGAGCTTTCTGGATTGGGGCTGTAAGGTTCTTGAGCATGAGCTACGGGAGAGTAAATAGATAAAGTAATTGCAAAAATTAGGATGAGATTGCAAATTAAAATAAGTATTTTTTTGAGGTTATTGTGGTTGACAATTTGCATGAATTAGATAATAATTCGGAATGATTTAACCGCGAAGGCGCAAAGGACGCGAAGGAAGAGAAGAGTGAGTATTTTATATCATAAACCGGATTTTTTACCAGGTTGGCTCGTAATAATATTAGCGATGTCTTGTTCAGACATCGCACTTTTCCTTGAGATTCCAGCGGACTGCTAACCTATGGTTTAAGGAAGAAATACATTTGATGTGAAACTTCCATGCAAACCGTAGGGAATATGATATTTTAAATGCAACTGCGCCACAGGCCCTTTCGCGATATCCCTAGCATCTAAAATTACTAAGGTCGATCGATGATTAGCAGCATCGTACATCAAAACCAGCAGCCAGCCATCATCCTCAGCCACAGCATCGGGACGCGCCACAAACACTGGTTCCCCAGCAAAACCGCGCGGTGCCGCACTCCAAAGTTGCCTTTCACCAGTCAGGAAATCAAATTTGAGGATGGCTTGCAGAGGAGCATTGCCGGTGGGAGCATCGGCGGCACCAATGTAAAGATATCGGTAAGGCTGTCCGACGTTATTTGGATGTAAAGTTGGAAATTCGCAGCACCGAGTTTCAACTACTTGATGCTCCACTGTTTCGGCTTGTAAATTCAGCTTGAACCGCCACAATTCCCCGGCGGGAATGCTATCGAAATCAATCTCGCGAAAATCACCATCTGGCTCGACATTGGGGAATGATTCGTAGCATACTGAATCTACAAAGACTTCGCCGTCTTCTTCCCAGGCGTTGCAGTGGTGGAAAACAAAACATGGTTCTGTTTCTAATATTTTCACTTGATCGGTGCCGTTGCGCGGAATTAAAATTGCTTGCGTGGGCTTGTTGGGTGAAAATTGAATGCACTGGGCCGCACTCCGCATTCCTAACACGAAAGGTATAGGATTGAAGCTGACGGGATTTTGGAAAAATATACAGTAATTGGGGGTAATTACCATGTCGTGTAGAAAGGCAAAACCTGCTATTGCATGGGCGTGTTTTTGCAAAAGTTTGCCACTTGCGTCGAGTTCGTAAATTGTAATTACGCTGGACAAACCAGGTTTGACAGAAAAGTTTATGAGTCTGTCTCCGGCTCCATTTTTGCCTTTTTCAATTCTGGGGTGAGCGGCGAAAGCTTCACCGGGCTGCAAGATGCCGTCTAGGGTATCTAAGCCGATGGTTTCTAAGGTGGAAGGGTCTAGTCTGTAGGGTTCTGCTGCTTCCCAAAGTGCTAATAGTTTTTCTCCCCAATAAATGATGTTGGTGTTGGCAATGTTTTTGATTTTGAGGTCAAATATATTACTTAGCCAACCTCCTGGTTTCTGGGTGCCGAAAACGCCTCGATGGAGGATTTTTCCGGCTGTTTTTTCTGCTAGATAGCCTTCGGTGTGGATGAATCTGTTGCGGAAGTGGGCGCGTCCGTCGGAAATTGCGATCGCACAAACCATCCCATCGCCATCAAAGGGGTGGTGAATTTGTTCGCCGTTGATATCTAGCAAGCCTGGCCCGTTGCGAAAGAATGTGCCTTGTAAGTCGGGGGGGATTTCACCTTCTATTTCGTCTATCCAGTAGTCGGATTCCTGACGCTGGGATTGGTAGCCTCGTTGCCAGTCGGTGCGATCGTATGATGAGGTTTTGGCTGTTGTTTTTAGTTCGGAAGTTTCTAGGTTTTGCATTGGTAGAATAAGCTTTTATTGATTTAACTACAAAGGGCGCAGAGAGTGAGAGAGTGAGTGAGGGGGGTAGGCACGCACCATCCACTACCCCTACACAATTATCGTTTTCTTGAGAATGAAACCACCCTCTTCCTTGGGGGGTGACTTCTTTCTTCTTCCTTCATTTGCTATCTGCGGTTCGGCTTTCTGAGATTACTGTTGGTACCAAGTTGGGAAAATATTCCGGCATGAAATGTTGTCCTGTTGGTTTGGTGCTTCCCATTTCCGCTTCTAATAATGGCAGTGTTTTTTGATTGTTTGGCTCGCCAGTTTCTGTGTTTTCAGCGGGTAGCCAGCTTAGGAATGGTAGGGGTAGAAGTGTGGACAGGTTGGTGATGAGGACTAGCAGCCAGAGATTGTCGAAATTGCGATCGGTAATTCCTAACCAGTGAGTCAAAACTGCACCACCTTCGTAGGACAAAAGTCCGGCTAAATTGCTGATGGACATCAGTAGTGCAAATAAAGTTGCTTCGACTCCGGGGGGACACAATCGCGCGCACAATACCAGCATTGGCATATAAGCAATTTGCCCGATTACTGTTAAGATGAGGCTATCTCCGATGCTGAACCACTGGTCGTCAATTCCTAAAGCTCGGTTGGCGTGAGTTACTAATAGTAAACTTGTCAATCCCAAGACGGTGGCAATTACTGTTGACCAGCCGAAAATTACTCGAAATGGAATTGTTTTGAGGAAGCGCTGAAACAGCCAGATACCGACAATTGCCGCCAGACTGGTAACTAGGCGCACGCGGCCGATAAATTCTGGTTGGAAGCCTAATTCGTTGGTGGTGAAAAAGAAGAAAGCGGAGTCGGAACTTGGGGTTGCTTGCCACAGGAAAAGAAAGGCGGTTGGCAACCAAATTGTTTTTTGGCTAACAGCTTGTCGGAGTTGTTTCAATTGATTTTTTACTGTTTCAAAGTCGGTTCTTTTGTTGACTTTTTCTTCGCTAATTAACCAGGCTGTTGCTGAGACGATGAGTGGGAAACAGGCGGTGATTAAAAATATGGTGTGGGTGGAGAATTGTTGGAGTAGGGAACCGCTGAGGTAGGCGGTAATTAGTCCGCCGAGGGCTGATGCGCCCCAGGATAGGGATTGCAGGGAACCTGCATCGGTAAGGGATTCTTTTCGGGCTCTTTCGACTACTAGGGAGTCTGCGATGACGTCGCTAACGGCGAGGGAGAGGCAACTAAGGGCGATCGCCCCTGTAGCTGCTAAGGGTGTGTGTACTATTGTGGCTAGGGCCACCCATGCTGAGGTTCCCAACAGCCCGGAAAGGACGATGTAAGGCCGTCTGCGGTAGCCGAATATGGGCAACCCGTCGGACATGAAGCCGAATAGGGGTTTGATCATCCAAGGTAGGGCGACAACGCCCAGCATGGCTGAGACTTCGGCGGGGCTCATGCCGAGTTCGTCTTTGAGGAAGAAGCTGACGGCTAAGCGGGCTAGTCCGAGGATACCTTGGACGAAGTAAATCAGTAATATGGCTATGAGTTCGGGGGTTGGCTCATTCCCCAAGAATACTTTTTCTTTTAAAGATTCTTTGAGTTTGCTGACACCGGAGGAGGAAAGGAGCATTTGAGAAATATTTCTTAATGAATCTCAATATTTATAACACATTCTTAATGGGTTGGGGGAACTTTCGGAGGTAGGATGCCACAGTGGTGGGCTTCTGGCAAGTGGTATAAAATTGTATTTATCTCGAATTAATGCGTGTTTTGTAATCATGAAAACAGAAATTAAAATTGTTTTTCTCACGGTGGCGGCGATGGTGGGGGGATGGGCTAATTTGGCCTTGGCTATACCTGTTGCTAACCAGCAAGGAGATTATCCAGTGCCACCTCCGAGACAACGAGGTAATAGGCAAGTAAAACCGATTCGGGAAAATTCTACTACTTTGAAACCTTTGGAATAATTAACCGCGAAGACGCGAAGTACGCGAAGCAAGAAAAGAAAGAGATGTCACAAATACTGAAAGGAGTATTTTTATGATTGTGAATCCTGAAAATGTGCCGGATATTAGCTGATAGTATCCCTCACCGCACGGAAGGTGAAGCTGTACTTTTGGGCGAAGTGCCGAAAACTGTGCACCGGATTCTGGATATTGGTACGGGTGATGGACGGTTGTTGGGTTTGCTTAAGTGCGATCGCCCGAATGTTGAATGTGTGGCGATCGACTTTTCGGCTACAATGTTGGCCAAAGTCAGAACTCGTTTTGCTGACGATCGCACTGTCACAGTAATTGAACATAATCTTGATGATTCTCTGCCGGATTTAGGCAAGTTTGATGCGGTGGTTTCTAGTTTTGCAATTCACCACGTAGAGGACGATCGCAAACGTTCGCTTTATACCGAGATTTTCGAGCTTTTGGAACCCGGAGGCATTTTTTGCAATTTGGAACACGTAGCGTCGGCAACAGAGGCTTTACACCAGAAATTTCGAGAAGCGTTAGGTATTAGCGATTCGCCAGACGATCCATCTAATAAATTGCTCGATGTGGAAACGCAACTGCGCTGGTTGAGAGAAATTGGTTTTGACGATGCGGACTGTTATTGGAAGTGGCTGGAATTGGCTTTATTAGTTGGGGTGAAACCTGTTTAGCTGCGGGTAAGGACTGCATTGTCGTGTGCTTGAAAAATTGGAAATAGTCACAATTAGTAAGGTGCGTCAGATTTTTAAACCCTCAATAATCGTTCTATAAATTCACCTGACGCACCCTACAAGTCAATGTTATACCAATTTTAAAAAAGAATGCAACAGTAGTCTTGTCCCTCCCCTTTATAAGGGGGGGTTAGGGGGGGTCCAAGATTGTTGCACGATTTTAGAGAAATGGTATTAGATTATATAGTAAGGTGCGTCAGATCCCGAAATTCCCGATCGCCGTTAGAGAACTTCGCCTGACGCACCCTACAAGTCGATTGGTGTGTGACAGTTGCGTCCAGGACTATTAAAGTCACGCACCCTAATAAATTAAATTAAATCCGGTACTTGAGGTTTAATTCGTCGCTCGTACCAATTCATTAACGGCGTAGAACTAATTCCGTGTAAAATCACTGAAATCACGATCGTTGTAAAAGTAATCCAGGCAATTTGTTCTCCGAGTTCGCCTTTTAAACCTTTGCCAAAAGCATAGGTAAGATAATAGATAGAACCAACACCGCGAATGCCAAACCAACCGCACAGCCAGCGACTGGCGGGGTGCAAAGGACTGCCAATCGTACTGATCCAAGCTCCCAAGGGGCGAATCAAGAAAAATAACAATCCCGCCACTAACACCGAATCTGCTGCAAAAGCCCACATAGGTTTTAGGCGCAACAAAGAACCTAAAAGTAAAATAGTGGCTACTTCCATTAACTTTTCAATGCGCTCAGTAAATCGCAATTGGGAAAGCGGTTTTTCTGGGTCGCGGTAACTGCGCTGCACTACAATTCCTGATACAAAAACTGCTAGAAACCCGTAGCCGTTGACTACTTCGGTTAGAGAATAAGTGAGTAAAATTGTACTCAGGGCGATGAAATCTTCGATTAATTCATCGGCTGGTCTGTAGCGTTGCAATCTTTTATCGATCCAGGTGACAGCTTTAGCTACTAAAATGCCCATGACAATAGCTGCGGCAGTTGCCCAAATTACATCAACTGCTACCCACTGGGAAAACCAGTTTGGCCAATTACCATCTTTTAGTGAATAAATGCCAAAATAAACAAAGGGAAAAGAGAGAGCATCGTTCAAGCCACCTTCGGAGGTTAAACCAAAGCGCAATTCATCTCGATCGTCTAAATGTGCTAACTGAACTTCGGAGGCTAAAACTGGATCGGTAGGAGCGAGAATTGCTCCCAATAAAATCGCAGCCCCCCAATCTAAATTCAAAAAGAAGTGAGCGACTGCTGCTATGGCAAAAATCGAAATAGGCATTAAAAAACCGATCAGCCGCGCTGTGGAATTCCAAGCCCAAAGTTGCAGGGGGCGGTTCATTTTTAGGCCGCAACTGAAGAGAGAAACAATCACTACAAATTCTGTGAGTCTTTCTAAAAATTGAGCATCAGGGCGCAATTCAATCAGTTTGACACCGTAGGGACCCAATCCGATGCCCACTAACAGGTAAATTAAGGCATAAGACAGTGGCAATCGGGAAATCCATCCTGAACCTAATGTGACAATCAGCAGGAGGATGCCAATAACTAGCAAGTTGAGAATGTAATTATCCACCATAGCGATCGCACTTTTAATCAGGCGTGACAACTGCGATCGTGACAGATCAAAGCTTCTGGTACATCCGCCGAAAGCTAGAGTCTGCTATCCTCCGAAAGTTATATCTATTTGTTATTTGTTATTTGTTACTTGTAACAACTGACTAATGACTAATGACTACTGACTAATGACTACTGACTACTGACTAATGACTAATGACTACTGACTAATGACTACTGACTAATGACTACTGACTACTGACTACTGACTAATGACTACTGACTACTGACTAATGACTACTGACTACTGACTAATGACTAATGACTACTGACTACTGACTACTGACTACTGACTACTGACTAATGACTACTGACTACTGACTAATGACTACTGACTACTGACTAATGACTACTGACTAATGACTACTGACTACTGACTAATGACTACTGACTAATGACTACTGACTTTTTTCCGTAGCGATGATGTGCAAATCTACGTGTTTGAGCGATCGCACTAATTGCTGAGTCAAAGAACCCCGCAACAACAACTTCCAGCGGGATTGCTGGCTTTCACCAATCACAATTTGAGTAATGCGATACTGTTTAGCTACATCAGAAATTGCTTTGGCTATATTCTGACTCTGCACCCGCAGGAATTGCCCGTTAAATTCTTGGCAAAGTTTCTGGCACGTTTCAATGTGTAAGCTTTCGGATTTTGTTAAAAAGCGATCGGGGTTCTCCACAAATAAAACATAAAATGGTGCATTCATGTAACTAGAAATTCTCCCACCCCGTCGGAGAAGCTGCAAAGAATTTGGATAAGTGGAAACGCATACTAAAACTCGTTCGTGAATGTTGCAAGCTTGACCTTTTAAAGTTGCGGCCTCCTCTTCAACGTTGTCTGCGACTTCTCGTAATGCTAGTTCTCGTAATGCAATTAAATGACGACGCTGAAAAAAGTTTTTTAAAGATTGTTCAATTTTTTCGGGAGCATAGATTTTACCTTCTAGTAACCTTTCTTCTAAGGTTTCTGGTGTCACATCAACCACGAGTATTTCGTCAGCTTCTTCCAGAATGCGATCGGGTACTCGTTCTCGCACGACAACTCCGGTAATTCGCGCTACTAAATCGTTGAGACTTTCTATGTGCTGAATGTTGAGAGTTGAATAAACATCAATGCCAGCATTCAGTATTTCTTCGACATCTTGATACCGCTTTTCTCTGAGAGAACCGGGAATATTTGTATGAGCCAGTTCGTCGATTAATGCTAGTTGAGGGCTGCGGGCAATGACAGCTTCTGTATCCATTTCTGTTAGATTTGTTTCGCCTCGCAGCATTTGTTTTCGTGGGACTATTTCCAGTCTCTCAGCTTTGGCTGCTGTCTCTTTTCTGCCGTGAGTTTCTAACAATCCAACAACTACATCAATGCCTTCTGATTTGATTGTGTGTCCTTCTTCTAGCATTCGGAAAGTTTTGCCAACACCGGGGGCCATCCCGATAAATATTTTGTGCTTTCCCCGACGGCGGGTGCGATCGTAAGTGCGATTTGGTTGGGCGTAAATTGCGTCGGGGTTATTTTCGAGTTCGCTAGAGTGAATCATCGCTTAATAGTTAGTTGGCAGTTGGCAGTTGACAGTTGACAGTGGGTAGTTGGTAGTTGCCAGTTGCTAGTTGCTAGTTGGTATTTGCTAGTTGGTATTTGCTAAAAACAACAAATAACCAATGACCAATGACCAATGACCAATGACCAATGACCAATGACCAATGACCAATAACAAATAACCAATAACCAATAACCAATGACTATTGTAAACCATCTAAAGCTAGATTTAGTTTGAGGACATTAACTCCGGGTTCACCGAAAATGCCGAGAAATCTGCCGTCTGTATTTTGGGAGATCAGAATTTCGACTTGATTGGGATTGAGCGATCGCACTTTTGCTATCCGTTGAACTTGCGCTCTAGCAGCCTCTTCGCTAAGATGAGGGTCGAGGCTAGAACCAGAAGTATACACTAAATCAGCAGTAGGTTTGATGCCAGCTTTGTTGAGACGATCGATTTCAAATTGAATTCCATGAAAACCATCTTTATCATTACCTCTTTTCAGCAAATCTGAGTTACTGGGACCGAGATTACTAGCTCCAGAAATACCTGTTCTTTGACTTAAATTCTCGGCTTTCGTCGGATCGTAATCTGGGAAACTGCTGTAATTCGTGGTGCTGGGACGGCTCAAAAAATATTTTTCCGAGATGAAATTCTGACCGATTAAAGAGGAGCCAAGTACAACTCCTTGCTTAGTAATTAAGCTACCATTTGCCTGGGAATTGAAAGCAATTTGACCGATGGCTAGCAAAATCAAGGGATAAACAATGGCTGTAATTCCCCACAGGACTAAAGTCACGCGAATTGCTCTGATTATTTCTCTCATATTTTTGATTTTGGTGTGGTGAAAAAAGTTAATTTTTGGTTTTCGATCTTCAGCTAAAGGGAGCATCCCGAATTTGCAAATATATCGGTAGGGGCGAAATTGAGATGCACCCCTGCTAAAATCTTTCCGGCTGAAATATGACCACCAAGAGGTAAATAGAAAGCGCGATAATTACCAAACCCAGCAGACTTAAACCCCAGACTGCTTTGCGGGTCAAATCTTCGCCAGAAGCTGCATAAACAGCGGGCGCAATGATGGCATTGAAACACATTACTAGAAATAGCTGCACCGGTATTGGGTGACGCTGCCACAGGTTTTGTGCTAACTCAATAATTGCTTGAAAATCCGTGGGCAAAACATCATTCAGCCAATTATTACGTTTCATGAATCCTCCTTGTTTTGGGAATAAGTATCTTTGTTTATCTGTTGCCGAACTTGTTCTATGCTAAGCCAACGGCTGCAATGAAAATATCGATAATTTTGATGGCAATAAATGGCGCGATCGCCCCGCCAAATCCGTAGATTAAAATGTTCCGCTGCAAAAGTTGATTGGCCGTTAAGGGGCGAAATTTTACCCCGGTTAACGCTAGGGGAATCAAAGCGGGAATAATCAAAGCATTGTAAACTAATGCCGATAATATTGCCGATTGACCGCTAGCTAAACCCATCACGTTCAAAGCGCCCACGGGGGCAAACATTGCCGGAATAATGGCAAAATATTTCGCGATATCGTTGGCTAGGGAAAATGTAGTCAGGGCACCGCGTGTAATCAGTAATTGTTTGCCGATTGTCACTAAATCAATCAATTTTGTGGGGTCGGAATCTAGGTCTACCATGTTGGCAGCTTCTTTCGCGGCTTGGGTTCCCGAATTCATTGCTAAGCCTACATTTGCTTGGGCTAGGGCGGGTGCGTCGTTGGTTCCGTCCCCGGTCATTGCTACTAATTTACCCTGGGCTTGTTGCTTGCGAATTACTTCGATTTTGTCCTCTGGAGTTGCTTCGGCGATGAAGTCGTCAACGCCGGCTTCGTCGGCAATTACTGATGCTGTAATTCGGTTGTCTCCGGTGAGCATAATTGTACGGATGCCCATTTTTCTGAGTTGGTCAAATCGATCGCGAATTCCCGGTTTAATCACATCTTTTAAATAAATAATGCCGTAGATATCGCTGCCTTGACAAACTCCTAAAGGTGTGCCTCCCAGCCGGGAAACTCGCTCGTAAGCTTCATCGAGATCGGGGCCGATGTTACCACCGCGCGATCGCACAAAACCCTTCACCGCATCCACCGCACCCTTGCGAACCTCCGTACCATCGGGCAAATCCGTGCCAGACATCCGCGTTTTTGCCGAAAATTCCAGCCCGGTGGCGTTAGCGCGATCGAAAGTTGCTGTAGCGCCCAATTTTTCCGACAAACGGACGATCGACTTTCCCTCCGGTGTCTCGTCAAACACGCTTCCAGCCAGCGCTACAGCAGCCACATCCTCCAGCGAGTGACCGTTTACCGGAATGAACTCCTCCGCTAAACGGTTGCCCAGGGTGATTGTCCCCGTTTTGTCCAAAATCAGCGTATTCACGTCGCCACAGGCCTCCACGGCGCGTCCAGAGGTCGCTACGACGTTAAATTGAGCCACGCGATCCATCCCCGCAATCCCGATCGCACTCAGCAAACCGCCGATCGTCGTTGGAATCAGCGCCACCAGCAGCGAAATCAGCGTCACCACACCCACCGGAGTTTTCACGTAAGTTCCCACCGGCGGAATCGTAGACACCACAATCAAAAACACCAGAGTCAGCACCGCCAGCAACACCGTCAGCGCGATCTCATTCGGTGTTTTCGTGCGTTCAGCGCCCTCCACCAGCGCGATCATCCTGTCCAAAAACCCCTTACCGGGGTCGGCCATCACCCGCAGCGTCAGTTCGTCGGAAAGGATGCGCGTCCCGCCCGTAACGGAACTGGCGATGTCCGAACCCGGTTCCTTGAGCACCGGGGCGGATTCCC
This sequence comes from Microcoleus anatoxicus, assembly GCF_042465725.1. GTDB lineage: Bacteria > Cyanobacteriota > Cyanobacteriia > Cyanobacteriales > Microcoleaceae > Microcoleus > Microcoleus anatoxicus. The sequence continues at coordinate 5,933,286 of NZ_CP120853.1, forward strand.
CGGTGATTGCAGATTCGTCTACAGAGGCGACACCCGCGATCACTTCGCCGTCAGCGGGAATGATATCGCCTGCGATTACTTTAATTTGATCGCCGCGTCTGAGGGATGTGGAACTCACTTCCTGCAATGAACCGTCTGGTAAGAGTTTGCGGGCGATGGTGTCGGCTTTGGTCGATCGCAGTGCGTCTGCTTGGGCTTTGCCGCGCCCTTCTGCTACGGCTTCGGCAAAATTGGCAAACACCAAAGTAAAGAACAAAATAAACGTGACTAAACCGTTGAAAACGACTTGATTTTTGCCGGGAACCGGGCCGAAGAGAGTCGGATCGATGGTTAATAATGCAGTCACAATTGTGCCTACCCACACCACAAACATCACTGGATTTTTCAACATTACCCGTGGATCTAGCTTGATGAAAGCTTGTTTGAATGCTCTTTTGTAAAGGCCTTTGGTATTTGCTTTTGGTGTATGTCGGCGGGATTCGCGAGAACCTCTAGAACGGGGATTTTTTTGAGAATTGGTGCTATTGGAAGAAGCCATATCGATTGGGGATTTTTAATTTTGGATTTTAGATTTGGGATTTGGGATTTGGGATTTGGGATTTTAGGATTGGGGATTGGGGATTGCGGATTGTGGCCTTTACCACCAGATTCCGATCCCCCCCAGCCCCCCTTAACAAGGGGGGAGCATGACCATCAAAGTCCCCCTTTTTAAGGGGGATTTAGGGGGATCGAAGGCTTTCCTAAAGGTGAAGGATTGATGTCTGCGGGTACTGTGGTCGGTGCAGGTTCAAATTTGCCACTGCTAATTTCATATCCTTCGGCAATTGGTCCTAAAGCTAGCACTGGGAAAAATGTTAATGCGCCTAGAATTAAGATTACTCCAGCGGTGACGCTGGTGAATAACACTGAGTCGGTTCTGAGAGTTCCTGTTGTTTCTGGTACTGGTTGTTTGTTGGTCATGCTGTCTGCTAACAGCAGCAGTGCCACAATCGGAACATAGCGCCCTAATAGCATACTAAAACAGGTGCTTAAATTCCACCACATTCCGGTAGCTGCTGGTTGAGAGTCTGCCAATCCTTCAAAACCTGAACCGTTGTTGGCTGCGGCCGAAGCATATTCGTACATCACCTGGGAAATACCGTGAAATCCGGGATTGCTGATGCCGCTCAAGCTGTCGGTAAATGCGAGGGTAATTGCGCCGGGAATTAAAACAGCGATGGGATGAATTAACAGCACAACGCTGGCTAAAACTATTTCCGGTTTTTCTATCTTTCTGCCTAAAAATTCTGGGGTTCTGCCCACCATTAATCCGGTGAGAAATACGCTCAAAATTAAGTAGATAAATAGGTAAGCTGTACCCGTTCCTTGTCCGCCCCAAACGATTTGGAGAAACAAGTTAAATAAAGTAGCAAAACTGCCGGGAGGCATTAAAGAATCGTGCATTCCGTTGACCGCACCGCACATTGTGCCTGTTGTAGTCACTGCCCAAAGGGCGGTTTGGGCCCAGCCAAATCTAATTTCTTTTCCTTCTAAATTTGGCTGCACTGAGCCTAGTAATTTGTTGATGAGAGGATTGCCTTGGAATTCGCCGACTGCTGCAATGCCAATCAAGAAAACGTAGATGCTAAAAACCATCCAAAAAATTAGCCAGCCTTGTTTTTTGTTATTGGCAAATATCCCGTAAGTATGAATGAGCGCTGCCGGAATCGAAACCATGGCTATGGTTTCCAGCAGGTTAGTAAAAGGGTTGGGATTTTCATAGGGGTGAGCTGAGTTAATAGCAAAGAATCCGCCGCCGTTTTCTCCTAGTTGTTTGATGCTTTCAAAGTGAGCAACCGGGCCGCGGGCTATTACTTGGGTGCTGCCTTCTAAGGTGGTGGCAACTGCCGGACTTGCTAGGGTTTCTGGTACGCCATTAATTAGTAGAAGCAAGCCAAGTATTAACGAAAGTGGTAGCAGAATACGAGTTATAGATTGAATTAAATCGATGTAAAAATTGCCTAGGGGTCTACCTGTTAATCCTCGAATAAAGGCAATGCCTACTGCTAAACCGGTGGCGGCTGAGGTGAACATTAAAAAGCCCAAAGTTAACTGGGATAGGTAAGTAAATGTTGTCTCGCCGGAGTAATGCTGTTGGTCGGTATTGGTGAGGAATGAAATAGTTGTGTGCAGGGCGGTATCCCAGGTTGGTGTACCTAAGCCTGTAGCATTTAAAGGGAGAAATCCTTGAAGCATGAAAATGAGGAAAACAAATATGCCCATGGCGATATTGCTGTAGAATACCGATCGCGCATATTGCCAACCTGTCATTGAATCTGCCGAGCGAATATTGCCAGCTTGATAGATGAGTTGTTCTAGGGGTTTAGCGGCGCGATCGAGGATGGTTGCTTCTCCCATGTATACTCGTGCCATGTAATTGCCAAAAACCGGGGCGATCGCTACTACTATGATTAGCGTTAAGGCGATTTGAATTAATCCTTCAATCATAAGGGAGTCAATACTTTCTTCAAAGTGCAGTCTACTTTTAACAATCAATATACTTGAAGTTAGGGTGGTTGATAATCAACCCCCAGGTATAAGTTGCTGTTTACTAATTATGTATAACTGCTATATATTTTAGTGGTAGACCAATGTTTAGATTTTTTAAACTACCTATACTTAGAGATATATTTTGGATCTAAACGCGGGTCTTTTGCGTCAAAATAAATGAAATATACCGATAAAATATGGATTATTAATGATGTTAAAAAAAATATTTAAAATTAAGGAAGACTTGGCTCTGGGAGAGAAATATTGGCGGGGCAGATGGTCGATCGCTATTTTATTTACCATTGTGGTAGCACTAGAATTTAGCACGCCTTCGGAATATTTATTTGGATATTTGTATACTGGACCGATTTTAATGGCAAACTCGCGCCTGAGTCGGTTGGGTAAGTTGCAAATTACCCTGGTAGCAGCGCTATTGACTCTGTTGAATTTGGTTCTTCCTTATGGAGAAAGGAGCGCCCTAGCAACTGTAGCAAATAGGGCGATCGCCGTCATGGCTTTGGGGGTGACAGGCTATTTGAGCGATCGCAATCAGCAATACGAAGAGGCGATCGCCCTTACCAAAGCGCAATTGCAGTCCCAGCAACAATTAGCTAGCATCCGAGAAGATTTTGTGTCTACTTTGAGTCATGATTTAAAAACGCCGATGCTGGGGGCGATCGAGACTATTAAAGCTTTTAAACAGGCCAAATTTGGCGATGTGACTTCTACTCAGCAAAAAGTTTTGGAAACCATGACGCGATCGCACAAAATGACTTTACAATTAGTAGAAACCATGCTGGATGTTTACCGCAACGATACCGAAGGTTTAAAACTACAGCTTGCACCGGTAAATTTAGTAACTTTAGCAGAAGAAGTAATTGCCACTCTCATCGATTTATCGGCGGCGCGTCGAGTTTACATTAATATTAGTTACGGAGAATCAGATTTTCGTCGCTCTTTGTGGGTAAAAGGCGATGCAGTGCAACTTCAGCGCGTTTTTGTGAATTTATTGACCAATGGGATCAACCATTCCCCTCGTGGTGGTAAAGTAGAAGTGGTGATGGAATTTTATTCAAGTTATCAGATCGTGAAAGTTATTGATAGCGGGTTGGGAATTACAGCAGAGGAACTGCCGCACTTGTTCGAGCGTTTTTATCAAGGAAATGGCGATCGGCAAGCTAAAGGAGCGGGATTGGGGTTATACTTATCTCGCCAAATTATTGACGCCCACGGAGGTATAATCTGGGCAGAAAATAAATTGCCTCACGGTGCTTTATTTGGATTCCGACTCCCTGCAATCCCAGAGAAATGAAACCAGCTTATCCCTTGCGAATTCTCTTAGTTGAAGATGACGAACTGTTTCGTTTAGGGCTGCAAACCCGATTGCAGCAAGAAAATTGCTTGCAAGTAATTGCGGAAGCCGAAGATGGCGAAACCGCGGTAGAATTGACTCAGGAACACTTACCGGATGTGGTGGTTCTCGATGTCGGTTTGCCGGGAATTGGTGGCATTGAAGCTTGTCGCCAAATTAAACAGCGACATCCAGCAATTCCCGTTTTAATTTTAACATCTCATTCTCAAAAATCCTTAATTGAAAGATTGATTACAGCGGGGGCTCAGGGCTATTGTCTCAAGGGAATTGCGGCGGAAACTTTGGTGTTAGCAATTCGCTCGGTAGCGGCGGGTGCTTCCTGGTGGGATCGGGCCGCCACTGCGGAAATTAGGGCGGTTTTTGCTAATCCTGAACCTGTTAAAAATAGCTCTAAATCGGAAGTTTTGGAAAATCCACTGACGAAGCGAGAACAGGAAATTTTAGCTTTAGTGGCGGGGGGGAAAAGCAATCAGGAAATTGCTCAAATATTGTATATTGCCCCAGGGACAGTGCGGGTTCACGTTCATGCGATTTTGCAAAAGTTGGAAGTGCGCGATCGCACTCAAGCTGCTGTACTTGCGATTCAGAAGGGATTGGTAGCAGAAGAACTTTTAGCGATGGAACCTTAAAAGGGCGAATTTGGTAAGATAGTTTTGGGTTGTTGAAATACATAACTTACTTGCTCAACCTTTATGTCTATTATGCCAGACAGTATTAGTTTAGTCCCCACTGCGATCGCCTTTATCGACAGTGCCCTGGACGATCGCCAAACTCTTCACAACGGTATCGCACCGGGGACAGAAGTAATTAGCCTCAATGGAGTACGGAATGGGGTAGAACAAATTACTAAAGCACTAGCAAGTCGCAGTGTTATTACCAGCATTCACATCATCTCCCACGGTAGCCCTGGTAGTTTGCAGCTAGGGGCAACTAACTTAAGCTTGACAAATTTAAAAACCTATGCTGAGCAATTGCAGCAGTGGTCAACAGCCCTAGTAGAAAATGCAGAGATTTTGCTGTACGGTTGCGAGGTAGCCGCGGGCGAAAAGGGCGCTAACTTCGTGCAGCAAATCAGTCTGTTAACCAAGGCAAAAATTGCGGCTTCTAGCACGCCTGTAGGCAGCGCAGCTAAGGGCGGAAACTGGGAACTAGATTATACAACGGGAAGGATTGTTGCTGGAATGGCGATCGACCAAGGGACAATGGCCACCTATCAATTTGTATTCGGTCTGCAATTTTTGGGACAAGCAGGATTTCCGGCAAATACAACTTTTGGAGGAACCCTGGTAGGTGGACTGTCTGGCCTTACCTACGCGGGCAACAATACTTACTACGCTATATCTGACGGCCGCAATATTGCTGGTTCCAGTCCCGGCCCGTCTCGCTTTTACACCCTCACTATACCTAATGTAAGTTCGGGTACCTTGGCACCAGCAGGACAAGTTAATTTTACAGCGGTGAGACAGATTGGCAATCCGCCTCCCTTTGCGACAGATACATCGGATACAGAGGGCATTGGCTTCATCGGCGGCAATGTCTTCGTCTCTTCTGAAGGCAATTTCTCGACAACTACCCAGCCTTTTATCAATAGATTCGCCATTGCAACAGGATTTCAAAATCTAGCGCTGCCTATTTCTTCTCCCAAATACGACGTATCAGCAGCTAGTAACATTGGCATCCGCAACAATCAAGCTTTTGAAAGTCTGACCATTACTCCCAGTCAAAGTTTTCTGTTTACAGCAACAGAAAATGCTCTCGAACAAGACGGCCCTGCTACAGGTACAACGGCTACAATTGGCACGCGATCGCGGATTTTAAAATATAACTTAACCACAAACACCGCAAACGGAGAATTTCTTTACAATACCGATCCAGGCAACGGCATTTCGGAAATGCTGGCCGTTGATGATAATACGCTGCTGGTTCTCGAACGTTTTCTCGACTTATCAACGAATCCGCCGTCAGGCGATTTGAAGCTCTATCAAATTTCTTTAAACGGTGCGACTGACATTCAAAACAATACTGGCTTGATTGCTTCTGGTTTGGCTGGCATTACAGCGGTATCGAAAACTCCGATCGCTACTGCTGCTTATTTCTCCAGTACAGGATTGCCACCACTTATAGACAATTTTGAAGGGATGACATTTGGGCCACCTCAAACGGCAACTGGGAAGCGATCGCTGATTATTGTCAGCGATAACAATTTTGCCCTTCGCACCAGATTCGCAGCGTTTGCAGCCAACAACGCACCTGTACTTAACAACAGCGGTTCGCCGGTACTAACAGCAATTAACGAAGATGTACCTTTTGCCAGCAACACCGGCACCTTAGTTTCTGCTTTAATTGCAGGTGCTGTTACAGATGCTGACACCGCCGACACTCAAGGAATTGCAGTCACGGCGACAGACAATACTAACGGCAGTTGGCAATATTCAACTGATAGCGGTGCGACTTGGACGGCATTCGGCACGCCCTCAACAGCAGCAGCGAGACTGCTAGCAGGCAATGCCAGCATCCGCTTTCTTCCCAATGCTGACTACAACGGCAGTGCCAATATCACTTATCAGGCATGGGATGGAACGACAACTAACTCTAGCGGTACTCCCCTCACCAACGGCGGGACGGCTGATATTTCGACTGCTAGCAGTATCGGCGGGTTAGCAGCTTTCAGTACGGCATCCGAGATAGCAACAATTACCGTTAATTCTGTCAACGACGCGCCGTTCTTTGTCAAAGGAGCCAGCTCAAGTGCGATCGCAGGTGGGGGATCGCAAACAGTCAACAACTGGGCCACAAGCGTCTCTAAAGGCCCTGCGGACGAATCCACTCAAACCGTCAGCTTTAACCTTAGCAACAACAACAACAGTCTATTTTCGGTGCAGCCTGCGATCGACCCAGCGGGCAACCTTACCTACACCCCAGCCTCCGGTGTCAGTGGCACTGCAACTGTCTCTGCGACGTTAAGCGATAACGGCGGTACTGCCAATGGTGGCGCAGACATTTCCGCAGCCCAAACATTCAGTATCAACATCACAGCCGATACGATCGTACCTGTTGCTGCCAATTTAGTTGCTAGCAATATTCTCGTTGCTGGCGGCACTACAGAAACTTTTACGGTAGACTACAGCGACAATGTTGCTGTCAACAGCAGCAGTTTTGATAATTCAGACATCCGGGTGACTGGGCCGAACGGATTTAACCAATTAGCAACACGGGTAAGCTTTACGCCGGCTGGCAACGGCACTCTTCGCACGGCTACCTATCAAATTACCGCGCCCGGTAGCAGTTGGGATTTGGGTGACAATGGGAATTATGCGATCGCGATCGAATCGGGCCAAGTTAGCGATATCAATAATAACTTTGTTGCAGCCAGTAACTTGGGAAGCTTTAATGTCAATATTCCCAACCCAGGCAGTTTTAATTTTAGTGCTGCAAATTACGATATCGGTGAAAGCGGGGGTGTTGCCACAATTACCGTGACTCGGACAAGCAACACTAATGTGGCCGCTGATATCAGCTACAGCACTTCCGACGGGACTGCTAATGCAGGCAGTGACTACACGACAAAATCAGGAACCTTAAACTTTGCGATCGGGGAAACAAGCAAAACTTTTACGATTCCCATTAACGATGACACCTTAGTAGAGGGAAGTGAGATTGTTGCACTTAGTCTGAATAATCCCACAAACGGTGCGAGTGTGGGAGCGCAAAGTACGGCGAATTTGACAATTTTAGATAACGATGTAGCTCCCACAACTCCAACTCCGACAAGTCCAACTCCAACAACTCCAACTCCGACAACTCCAACTCCGACAAGTCCAACTCCAACAAGTCCAACTCCGACAAGTCCAACTCCGACAAGTCCAACTCCGACAAGTCCAACTCCAACAACTCCAACTCCGACAACTCCAACTCCAACAACTCCAACTCCAACAACTCCAACTCCAACAACTCCAACTCCGACAACTCCAACTCCCACAACTCCAACTCCCACAACTCCAACTCCCACAACTCCAACTCCGACAAGTCCAACTCCGACAAGTCCAACTCCGACAACTCCAACTCCCACAACTCCAACTCCGACAACTCCAACTCCAACAACTCCAACTCCAACAACTCCAACTCCGACAACTCCAACTCCGACGACATCTCCAACTCCGACGACATCTCCAACTCCGACGACATCTCCAACTCCGACGACATCTCCAACTCCGACGACATCTCCAACTCCGACGACATCTCCAACTCCGACAACATCTCCAACTCCGACAACATCTCCAACTCCGACAACATCTCCAACTCCGACGACATCTCCAACTCCGACAACATCTCCAACTCCAACTCCGATTCCCACGGAAACTCCAACTCCGACTCCAACTCCCACGGGAGGGGATACGGAGACACCGCCCCTACAGACTCCAGAAGATCGCGATTGCATTTGCCAAGAGATTTCTCTGCCCCCTATTAGTTTAATTCCGGGCCCGAATAAGGTCGATCGCACTTTCAATGGGACTGACGGCGACGACTTCCTCACTGGCAGCAAGCTCAACGACTCCATCAACGGTGGGAATGGCAACGACATTCTCATCGGTAAAAAGGGCAACGATAATATTTATGGCGGAATGTTCAGCGATATGCTTCTTAGCCCGGATACAGACAATGATGTGCTTGATGGCGGCAAGGGCAATGATTACCTCAACGGCGATGGTGGCAACGATCTCATTTTCGGGGGTAGCGGCGATGATGTGGCGATCGGCGGCAAGGAAGATGACTTGATTTGGGGGGAGAAGGGCAATGACACATTGGTCGGATACAACGGTAACGACTGCTTATTTGGAGGCACTTTTGACCCATTTAACCCCGACTTGACAGGACGCGATTTGCTTTATGGTGGGGCAGGGCAAGACTTCCTGCATGGGGGAGATGGCGCTGACACTCTTTCTGGTGGTAAGGGCAATGACACCCTAGACGGTGGCAAGGGCAATGATGTACTTGTTGGTGATACAGGCGACGATCTATTGTTTGGCGATCGCGGTACTGATACCGTGTGTGGTGGCGCAGGGGACGATACTATTTTTGGAGAAAGTGCGATCGACCTTAACGGTGAAGCAGATTCCTTGTGCGGCGGGGAAGGCAACGATTTGATGTTTGGCAATGGCGGTGTTGACGAACTCTGCGGCGGTGATGGCAATGATAGTGTTTACGGTGGCAAAGGTGATGATTGTGTCGCTGGCGGGCTGGGCGATGACTGGCTGATTGGAGATTTCGGAAACGATACGTTGCAAGGGGGCAGTGGTGGGGATCGCTTTTTGTTGACCCCCGGACAAGGCAGCGATTTTATTACTGATTTTATCCCAGGTGAGGATGTGCTGATTTTAACAGGAGGTTTGACAGTCGATCGACTTAGTTTCATTCCACAAAAAAATGCAACTTTCATCACGATTGCCAATACTGGCGAACTGTTAGCTGTAGTAAATGGAGTGGCCGCAAGGGCGATCGGACCCCTGGACTTTAGCATAATTTAAGTAAATCGGTCGCCCCTAATTTCACACCAAATAAGCCTTAATAAACGCAGATAAAGCCCAATTATCTGCCTTTTTTAGTCCTATCTTTTCCGATGCAATTTGAATTATTTTTACCACAGAGAACGCAGAGGACACAGAGGGAGATAAGAGAGATGAATGCAGCTTGGTGCTACCCCATTTGATATCAAATCCTCTCTTCATCAGAATTATTAATCTCTCTCTGATCTTCCTTCGCGCCCTTTGCGCCTTCGCGGTTAAATCATTCCGATGCAATTTGAATTATTTTTACCACAGAGAACGCAGAGGACACAGAGGGAGATAAGAGAGATGAATTCAGCTTGGTGCTACCCCATTTGATATCAAATCCTCTCTTCATCAGAATTATTAATCTCTCTCTGATCTTCCTTCGCGCCCTTTGCGCCTTCGCGGTTAAATCATTCCGATACAACTGGAATTATTTTTACCACAGAGAACGCAGAGGACACAGAGGGAGATAAGAGAGATGAATGCAGGCCGATGCTACCGCCTTTGATATAAGTCCTGTCAATTATTTAAAATTATGCTTGACATAGCTGCTCAGTACAAGTAATATATTTAATCATATTTAATACTAATTTGGTATTTTATCTCAGTATTATTACGTAGAATAGTGAGACCAAAATCAATTTAGGTTGTACCAATTTAATGGGTCGTTGCACATATCTCGATCCCCCTCGCATCCCCCCCCCTACCCCCCCCAAGGGGGAAAAAAGGGGGACTTCAAGAAGCTTCCGGTCCCCCCCTTCTTAAGGGGGGCTAGGGGGGATCGAATTCTATGCAGCCTCATAAAAAGTTGGTATTGCCAGTCCTAGGGCGGCAGTGTTTGACAGATAAAACATCGTTTTTATTTGAAATTTAGGTGCATCTATATGGGACAGATAATTATCAACGAATTCCGCAGGGCTACAGGAGACATTACAGGTAACGAATATGTAGAGTTACTGTTAACAGAAAATTTAACGGCTAGTGTTCTTGAAAGCTATTTTGTGGGGGATTCAACTGTTCCCACAACAGCTAAATATTCAGCTTACCGATTTACTAATATGGCGAGTATTGCGCCTGTCTTTAAAGCAGGAACAATAATTGCTATTGGCGGTCCTTCGGCTAATCAAGAGATTGTTTACAATCCTCTACCGCTTGGCACAAATAATGATTGGAATATTACATTAAGTGCCGAAGGTGGATTTTTGACCAAGTTACTACCAGTCGGAAACTTTGATAGCGATTTAGCAGCTTCCGATGTTGTATATGTTGACAATACTACCCCTCTCACTACCACCAATACAGTAGATTCGATCGCCTGGAGGACATCAGGAACCCACGGAGAATTTGGCAATGCAGCTAAGGTGCAAATTGCAGCACCCAACAACGGTGGCATTGTCGAGTTTTCCAGTGCTTTGGGCGGAGTCAATAAAACTATAAATTATGCTGTCAACAGCCCCGGTTCCCTCGGTTTGCCCAATGGTGGAATTAACACTATTTATATTAACAACCTCCGTAATCCCCAGGCCAATAGCGCTCCAAATTTGGCAAATCCTAGTGTTAATCCATCATTCCAGATTAACGAAGATATAACTAACTCAGCTAACACAGGATTTAGTTTTGGTGGCTATCTTGCGGAGTTGGGTAGTGATGCTAATCAGGATATGTTAGGAGTCGCCGTTACGGGAGTTGAGAATATTAACGGCAATTGGCAATTCTCGACTAATGGCGGCAATACTTGGACAAATTTTGGTAATGTTTCTGAAAATTCAGCAACTGTTTTAGGAGCGAATGTTGTTTATAATGGCTTACTTGGTAACATTCCCCTTGCTCAAGGTTGGCTGAATTTTACTAATTTAAATGCTGCGACTCCTGGGGTTATTGCTTCGGAAATATTTAGCGGGAATGGAGTTAATTTAAATAGCACTGCTGCTAATAATATTTATGCGGGGTATACCAACAATCCTTTAAATCCTTCATTTCCGATCCTCGATCGCAATTCGGGCTTTAGTATATCTTTTAATCTGCAAATTCTTTCCGAATCGCGCACTAATCCCAATCGAGCTGGTTTTAGTATTATAGCGGTAACAAGCGATCGCAAAGCAATTGAAATCGGTTTTCAACAGCTATCTGCAACTTCTGGGAATATTTTTGCCCAGGGATACGGCATTACTCCTAATCCAGGGGGGCAAACTAATAGCTTATTTGTGGCTGCGGAAAATGTTGCTTACAACACTAATCTTGCTACTAATTATACTCTGAAAGTGCAAGGTGCAAATTACTTTCTTTATAATGATAGCGAGGTAATCCTAACCGGACCACTGCGAGATTATACTGCATTTAGCGGTCCGATCGATCCTTACGAAACTCCGAATTTTATATTTCTAGGAGACGATACTACTGAGGCCAAAGCTAATATTAACCTGACGCGGGTTTCGGTGCAAACACCTGGGAAAGTGCGTTTTTTACCCAACCCAGATTATTATACTACGTCTGGTAACGAGCCAAAAATTACTTTTGGCGCGTGGGATGGAAGTAACGGAATTGCTAGCGGTACAACGGGTGTCAATGTTTCTGTCACTGGGGGAAAAACACCGTTTAGCACTAATGCCATAACATCTACAATTACTGTTCATCCAGTTAACGATGCGCCGTCGTTTGTCAAAGGGTTCGATCGCACCGTAAATCGAAATGCAGGCCCGCAAAGCGTTACTGGATGGGCTACAGCGATTTCCGCAGGGCCAGCCAACGAGTCGGGACAAAGCCTCAACTTTCAAGTGGTGGGGAATGACAATACAGGTTTATTTAGTGTAGCACCTGCGATCGACTCTTTAGGACAACTAACGTTTACGCCCGCCCCAGGTAAAACTGGTAGTGCTACGATTACTATAAATCTCAAAGACAGCGGCGGTATTGATAACGGTGGCGTGGATACTTCGCCCAATCAAACTTTCAATATCAACGTCAATAATACAGGTACATTTAACTTTAGTCAAGCCGATTATACAGTTAATGAAAACGGTAATTTGGCGACAATTACTGTGACTCGCACTGATGAAACAAATGCAGTAGCTAGTATCGATTATAACACAAGTAATGGCTCGGCGAATGCTGGCAGCGATTATACCGCAACATCGGGTACTTTGAATTTTGCGATCGGCGAAACCAGTAAATCTTTCACTATTGAAATTATTGATGACACCTTAGTAGAAGGAAATGAAACTGTTAATTTAAGATTAATTTCTCCTACTAATGGGGCTGATTTGGGGGCTATTTCTACGGCTGTTTTGACTATTTTAGATACGACTCCAATTCCAACTCCCACACCTGCGGAAACTCCAACTCCAATTCCGACTCCGATTCCAACTCCCACACCTGCGGAAACTCCGACTCCGATTCCAACTCCCACACCTGCGGAAACTCCAACTCCAATTCCGATTCCGATTCCGACTCCCACACCTGCGGAAACTCCGACACCGATTCCAACTCCGACTCCGATTCCGATTCCGACTCCCACACCTGCGGAAACTCCGACTCCAACTCCTGCGGAAACTCCGATTCCGATTCCGACTCCGACACCTGCGGAAACTCCGACACCGATTCCGACTCCGACTCCGATTCCGATTCCGACTCCGATTCCGATTCCGACTCCGACACCTGCGGAAACTCCGACTCCGACACCTGCGGAAACTCCGATTCCGATTCCGACTCCGACACCTGCGGAAACTCCGACACCGATTCCGACTCCAACTCCTGCGGAAACTCCGACACCGATTCCGACTCCAACTCCTGCGGAAACTCCGACTCCGATTCCGACTCCGACACCTGCGGAAACTCCGACACCGATTCCGACTCCGACACCTGCGGAAACTCCGACACCGATTCCGACTCCGACACCTGCGGAAACTCCGACTCCGACTCCAACTCCTGCGGAAACTCCGACTCCCACACCCACACCTGCGGAAACTCCGACTCCCACACCCACACCTGCGGAAACTCCGACTCCAACTCCCACACCCACACCTGCGGAAACTCCGACTCCAATTCCAACTCCGACTCCGATTCCGACTCCAACTCCTGCGGAAACTCCGACTCCGATTCCGACTCCAATTTCAACACCTGCGGAAATTCCCACATCAGGTGAAAATTCGACTCAGATTCCGACTCCGACACCTGCGGAAACTCCGATTCCACAGAAAATTGTCATTCCAACGGTGACTATAATTCTGGCTGAAAATTTGACTCAGATTCCGACTGCGATTTCAGTGGGGATGGGCACCCACCATCCAACGCCCCTCCAACCAGGGGAAATGCTGACTGATTTTGATGGGGGAAATATCGATACTTTTTCGGAAAACTGCTTTTGCGATCGCACTATTTTACCAGATATCCCGTCCCTTCTTCACCCAAATATTACTCAACATACTTTCAGCCCTACTGAGGATAAAGATACCTTAACCGGAACTAATTTTAATGACATTATCAATGGTTTTAAGGGTAGCGACTTACTCATTGGATTGCAAGGTGGCGACTATATCTATGGGGGATTTCCTAGTAACATTTCTGTCGCCCCGGATACAGACAGCGACACCCTATTTGGTAACGAAAATAATGATTATATCATCGGTCATGTTGGCGATGATATTATTTATTCAGGTAAGGATCGTGATTTGGCGATCGGTGGCAAAGATCATGACTTAATGTGGGGCGATAAGGGCAATGATAGTCTAGTGGGTGGTGAAGGTGCTGATAGTCTATTTGGCGGCACTTCTAACTCGTCTGATGGCGATTTAACGGGACGAGATTTGCTATTTGGCGATCGCGATCGAGATTTTCTCCATGGACAAGAAGGCGAAGATACTCTGTCTGGTGGCGAATATCATGATACCTTACACGGTGGCAAAAATAACGATTTAATCTTCGGCAATACCGGCAATGATTTACTATTAGGAGATTTAGGCAATGACAGCATCTGTGGTGGCCCAGGAGACGATACAATTGTGGGAGATATGGATAATATTGCCACAGATGCTAGCGGTCAAAAAGATTACCTCTGTGGCGGTAATGACAATGATTTAATTTTTGGCAATGACGATACCGATAAATTGTGCGGAGGTGAAGGAAATGATACTCTTGATGGCGGCAAAGGTGACGATACTTTGATTGGTGGCTTAGGTGATGACTGGCTAATGGGAGATTTAGGCGATGATACGTTGCAAGGTGGAAATGGACGCGATTACTTTGTGTTAACTGCGCCTGAAGGCAGTGATGTAATTACTGATTTCACCCTAGGTGAAGATGTACTTGTTTTAACAGAAAACTTGACAGTCGATCGACTCCGCATCATCCCAGAAAACAATGCCACTTTCATCACCATAGCCTCCAGCGATCGACTTTTAGCTACACTCAAAGGAGTACAAACAAATGCGAAGGCGATCGACATTCTCTTCCACCCACTTACCTGATACCAAACCCGGCTGAAATACCCATCATATAAAATCCTCTCTTCTCTTCCTTCGCGTACTTCGCGCCTTCGCGGTTAAATCATTCCGATACAACCGGAATTGATATCAACAATTCTCTTCATAATTTCCTCAGAATTGAGAGTTAGTCTCAAGACAGAACGATCGCCCGATTCACTCGATCGAGAAAATATCCCCTTGAGAGGAAACTAAACTATCCCGTGTTACTTTTCCCCCCAGGGCTAAAGCCACTGGGTTTCCAAGCTCCTGCGAGGTTATTATGAAAACAGATTACCTGATCGTCGGCAGTGGTTTATCCGCACTGGTTTTTGGGGCCTTGATGGCAAATTCTGGCAAAACCGTGCACATCCTCGAAGCCCATGAACATCCGGGGGGCTTTGGTCATACCTTTACAATGGCAAAAAAATATACGTTTAATGCCCAATTTCACTACGTTTGGGATTGCGGTGAAGGACACACTGTCAATCGCGTACTCAAAAAGCTAGGTTTGGATCGAGATGTCACCTTTGAGCGTTACGATCCCAATGGCTTCGATCGCATGAAAATGCCTGGATATTCCCTGGATATTCCTTCAGAATCAGCAGAATTGATCCGCAGATTGTCCCTGTTGTTTCCTGAAGATGCCAGTCGAATTTCCCAATTTATCAACGAAGTTGAAAAGACTGCCGCAGGCTTAAAAAAACTAGCTCCTCCCATCAAGCCAGTGGAATTAGTCAAACATTTCAGTGAGGTATTTTGTGCCATCCAATATCTCAATAGTACACTTCAGGATGTTTTCGATAAATTCAAACTTCCACAAGCAGCCCAAACCTTACTAGCCTTGCAATGGCCAGATTTTCTACTGCCACCAAATCAACTTTCTTTCTATGCGTGGATTGCCTTATTTAGAGGCTATCAAGAAGGTGCATTTTACCCAACCCAACATTTTGAGGATGTCATCAATTCCTTAGTTAAAGTCATTGAATCCCACGGCGGCAAGGTGCAGCTAAATCATGAAGTCATCAATTTTAGACTCACCAACCGAACTGTTACCGGAGTGCAAGCAATGGATTTGACCTCCCATCAAACTCATGAATTCACCGGATACACGGTGATTTGCAACCTCGATCCGAAAAAAGCAGCCAAAATGATTGGTGAGGAAATGTTCTCTAAAACAGTAAGGCGGAAACTGAATTATGAGTATTCTGCATCTAACTACATGGTCTACTGTGTTGTCAAAGATATCGATCTCCGAGACTATGGATTTGGCAAGTGGAATACCTTTCATTCTGGGCATCAAGATTTGAATGAAGCATTTGCTCAAATGTATGAGCAAAATGATTTTTCTAATCCCAGCTTTGCCATCACAACTCCAACTTTATTGACCCAAGCGCGGAGAGATTGTCCCGAAGATTGTCAAATAGTTGAATTTCTGACTGTTGCTAATTACAGTTATTTTAAGCAACTATGGGATAGCGATCGCAAAGCTTATCGAAACAAGAAAAAAGAAATTTTGGATTCAATTTTAGACGTAGTTGAGAAACACTACGTTCCGAATTTCCGCAAACACATGGTCTTTCATATTACAGGAAGTCCCACCACTAACGAGCGCTTCTGCTGGTGTCCTAATGGCAATTCCTATGGTTCTAGTCTAACGCCCCGTAACATGGGAGTCGATCGCCTAAATCACGAAACATCTCTCAACAATTTCTATTTCTGCAACGCCTCCTCCGGCTACCCAGGATTTGCGCCGACATTTTGGACAGGAGCACTTTTGTATCAACGTTTATCAGGCGATCCAATTTTAGGCTAGGAGGAATTCTCTAATAAAAAACACGAGGCAGAGCCTCTAGCAATGCGTTCCCAGGTAGAACCTGGGAACGATAATTTATTCCATTTTCCATCTTCCATATTCTTTCCCCCCTTGGGGGGGGTAGGGGGGGGTTCTTCTTCCATCTTCTTTCCCCCCTTGGGGGGGGTAGGGGGGGGTTCTTCTTCCATATTCTTTCCCCCCTTGGGGGGGGTAGGGGGGGTTCTTCTTCCATATTCTTTCCCCCCTTGGGGGGGGTAGGGGGGGGTTCTTCTTCCATATTCTTTCCCCCCTTGGGGGGGGTAGGGGGGGGTTCTTCTTCCATCTTCTTTCCCCCCTTGGGGGGCAGGGGGGGTTCTTCTTCCATCTTCTTTCCCCCCTTGGGGGGGTAGGGGGGGGTTCTTCTTCCATCTTCCATCTTCCATCTTCCATCTTCCATTTTCCATCTTCCATCTTCCATCTTCCTTCTATCAATTTTGGGGAGAACCATGAGAATTGCAATTGTTGGAGGCGGAGCTAGTGGAATGGCCACAGCCTACTGGCTCGATAAACAGAAGCATGATGTTACAGTGTTTGAAAAACAGCCAATTTTAGGCGGACATATTCGGACACTAAACAAAAACGTTGTGCCCGATCAATCTGAGTGTAAAGAGATATTAGAAAATGGGGTACTAGAATTTCCGACAGTGTTTTATAATTTTGCTACTCTCATGGAAGAGCTAGGAGTAGAATTAGAGCCTGTGGAAATAGGTTCCTCGCTATTTTTTAAAGACGGTCGCCACTTTTTATCAGGAGTCGCCATTCAGAAAAACTTCACGGGAATTCAACGCCTGATTGAATATTTACAACTCGATGCTCTCTATGCTCGTTCTGCTGGATTCATCCTGAAAATGCGATTTTCTCAAACGCATGATTTCTACGATATGCCACTGTGTCAACCTTTACATAGCTCCTGTGTACGCAATACTTGGCTCAAGTTACTAACCATGTATAGCTACTCGATACCTTTTGAAATCATCAACAATTTTCCAGCAGAATTGGCGATTCCCATGCTACGGGAATATGCGTCGGTTAACTGGGTAAGGATTAAAGGTGGCGTGTATTCTTACATTGAAAAAATTATCGAGTGCTTTGGGGGTAAAATTTTGGTGAATGTGGAAATTGAGAGTATTTGTAGAGGCGCTGATGGTGTAAAAATTGTGCTGTCTACTGGGGAGATTCAGGAGTTTGATAAGGTTGTGTTTGCAACACCTCCCGATCGCGTAATGAAGCTGTTGTCTGACCCCACGGAGGCGGAAACTAAGCGGTTTTCGGCATGGCAAGCCAATTATGCGACTACTTTGCTGCATTCGGATACTTCCATGTACGATCGCTACGGTATTCGCAAGTTATCAGAATTTGATTTTTTTGAAACAGACAAAGGATGGGGCTATAATGCGAGTTTAAATCAGCTTTGTGGCATCTCATCTTCGCGGCGATATAGTTTAGCTTTTCACATGGATGAATTGATTGCAAAAGAGCAGATTATTCACATTCAGAAACATCACACGCCTTTATATACAGTGGAATCTTTCCGATATCGAAATGAAATTATCGAGACTAATGGAGAGAATCATACTTATCATGGGGGGGCTTATTTGGGTGATGGTTTGCATGAAGGAGCGATTACGTCTGCTTTGCGAGTTGCTAAATTAATCGGGTGAGCTCAATCTACCTCTCCCATAATCATTGTGGAACAGGCATCCTGCCTGTTCTTGACTGTCTTTTTAGGAGATGTCTAATAGACATCTCCCAAAATTATTGTGGGGAGTAGGGGTTATACCATTTTCATAAAGTCCTACTACAGATGTAGTTCAAAGCCCCCCTTTAGTAAGGGGGGGTTGGGGGGGTAGATATTAGACATCCTGCTTCCCCTTGATGCAAAGGCTATAATAAACAGCCCAAATAGCCATGGGACGCAAATAGTGACAGGCCCGAAAAGTCCCCGTTGCTGTAATCGCTTCCGGCGTGCGAAACTGCAACCCATGGTCATAAATTTGTCGCACCACCGTATCAGTCAACTTAAATGCCTTATCCTCCATTCCCATCTGCACCAAAAAAGCAGCTAGCCCAAAATTAATCCCCGTCCAAACTTCTAGAGGATGAGTCGCATTCGGATTTTCCGGTGCCCCATCGATCAGCAACCCATTGGCAGCCCCAAACTCACCATCTTTGAACTTCAGAAAGCAAGATTCGTAGACAGTTTCTAAAGCACTAATGGCACATTCTAGCGGGACAATATCCGGCAAACCTAACAGTTTTGCGTAAAATTGACCGCACAATTGATCTGTCATTACCACTGCGGAATTACTCTCACTATCCAAACGGTAATATTGACCGTTCCAGAGTTTTTCTTGATAGTTTGGTCTGGCTTGTTCCAACCAACTGTGATATAATGCAATCTTTGCTTGAGGATTCGGAATTATTTCTGGCGCTCTATCTTCTAAGATTTCGCCGATCGCGATCGCACTTTCCAACGCAGCCAACCACAAACCCCCACAATAGGCACTTATCCCCCGCATTTGCCAGTCATCAAACGTCTGATCCGGTGCTCCCGAATTCTCAGGAATCCCATCACCATCCTCATCAAAGGTTTTCAGATAAGCCAAAGCCTCAACAATTGCAGGCCAACAATCTTGCAAAAACTCATAATCTGTGCTACCAGTCAACAGGAAATCCCGATAAACTTGCAACACAAAATCCGAAGGCAAATCCTTCCACAAATTGCAATCTTGATAGCTAGTATAGTTCGTTTTTTCCCAAGGATGCTCGTTGGGAGCACCCAAATCGTGAGGAGTCGCACCCACAGCTTTTCTAATAGCCGCAGCTTGATTCCAGCCCACAATTCTAGGTGTATCATCGCCTGTAGAAATTGCCCGCGCAAAAGCGATCGTTACCGATTTTTCTAATTCCGGCCACAACATCAATAAAGCAAAGGAACCGTAAAGACGCACGTCTAAACTTTCATACCAACGGTAATCAAGGCACTCCAAAACTCCAAATTGACCCTTGGGATCGCGTTCATCCGCCGCAGTCCAAAGAGTACCGCCGTCAGTGAGGATATACAACTCATTAAACAAAGCCATTTTGAAGCTATCAGTCAAATCTTCCCGTGACAAAATCGGTTTTTGCCAAGCTTCTATACTTTCGCGCCAAGTATCGGAATGCTTCATAGCAGTACGGATCATCGGCCAAGCATTTTTGCCATTGCGCCCAAAGAAATCTGTATAGCGGCGGTAATAACAAACTCCGGGTGCAAATTCAGTAATGGGGAAATCCCAGGCTAAAATAAATGGAATTTTGCGAGTTTTTCCTGGTCTAATTGTAAAGCGAACGGCGATCGCACAGGCCGATCTTTCTCCAGGGGCTGCGGGTGTCTCGTCTTTATCATCCAACAAGAAACCTTCCCCAGAAAAGTGTTGCCAAATCTCCTCCCCATTCCCCGCAGGATTCCAGCGAGTTTGATAGAATACTTCTACGGCTGGATTGGTGATAGTTGCGATCGCCCATTGTCCATCCCCTTCTTTTGGCTCATCATCAGCATTTAAGCGCGTCATGACACAGCCAATCCGGTGAAAATCTTCCACCAACAAATTCATATTTCCGCCACTTTCTCCCCATCGAGGCTGATACTCATAGGCGGGACTTCCATCATCCCTAACCTTAACGGGAACCCCTCCGTACCCCCCCTCAGTCAGGGGAGGCTGGGGGGGTATAGCATTAGTAAACCAGCCAACAATATTCTCCCAAGTTAACATGATGCTGAGAGTAATTGGCGCATCTGTAGGATTGTGTGCCACCCATTCAAACATGGCAAGTGGGTAACTGCTTTCTTGATAGTTATCAGGCAAAATTGGCGAAAATTGTTCGCAGCTTAATTCAGCCTGAAATACATTTTCATAAACAAACCAACTCCGGGGATACAAAGCATGATAAGTCCCCGAAGATTGAAATTCTTCCCCTCTTCCTTCTTCCTCTTCCCTCTTATTTTCCCCCCTTGGGGGGGGTAGGGGGGGGTTATTCTTCCTTGGGGGGGGTAGGGGGGGGTTGACTTCTTCCTTCTTCCTTCTTCCTTCGGATGGATACCATTTCCAACTAGATAAACTGCCATCGGTAGGTGGTTCAGTACACAGTGAATAAGCTTGTTTCTTGCCACCAGATTCTTCAAAAACGCTGAACTGACAAGCCGGCAAACTATTAAAAATATGTTCGCCACCATCGATGTGCCACAGGTTGAAGTCTCCACGGGGCGATCGCCCGATGCAGCCTGCACCGAAGCCACCCAAGGGCATTCCGTGCCAAGGGCCGTCGTCGAGATTGCTGGCGTAGCGGACTGTGTAGGGCTTATCCCAACCGAGGCCAATGGCGCGTTTCCAGGCGTGTGGGGGGATGTTTGGAGTAGATGTGCGATCGTTCATGATTGATTTGTATGGGGAAAGGCGATCGGTGAAATTCCGGCAGAACCTTAATAGTATATGTAGGACTTACGCAAAAAACCCAGTTTCTGATTTAGATTTCAGATATCGAGCAGGTGCGTCGCCATCAGTCATCTACTTGGAAACCCGAAAAATCTGATAGCGACGCACCCTACAAGAACTCTCGTTACCGACAATATATCATCTCAGCTTAGATTGACAAACTCCGCAGGTATCGTTTAACATTTAATTAGATGCTAATTTCATGTCATCATTATGATTAACCTTTCAAGAGACATACATTCTCTCACCGAGTTCAAACGTAATACGACTGAGTTTGTGCAGCGGCTCAAACAAACAAAACATCCTTTAGTTCTAACTGTCAACGGGAAAGCAGAGTTAGTTATTCAGGATGCTGAATCCTATCAGAAACTTTTAGATGCGGTTGAGTTATTAGAGACTTTAAAGGGAATTAAGCTGGGTTTGGCACAAATGGATCGAGGGGAAGGAAAAAAAGCGGAGGATTTTTTCAATCAACTGTTTGATAAGCTAGACAGTTAGCCATGAATCAGAAATATCAAGTCATTATCCAACCCGCCGCGCAAAAAGCAATCGAGGAAGCCTATTTTTGGTTGAGTAATCATTCTTCTCTGAAGGCTAGAACTTGGTTAGAAGGATTGTATAAAGCTACCTTATCGCTAGAAAATATGCCTTCTCGTTGTTCTTTCGCCTTTGAGAATAGTTTTTTTGATGAAGAAATACGACAACTGGTTTACGGTAAGGGACGAAATGCGTATCGGATTCTGTTTACGATTGTTGATGATAGCGTTCAGATTATTTTTGTGCGACACGCTGCTCAAAAACCGATGATAGGTGAATCAGATGAGGAAGGTAATAGCTGATGAAGGAAAATATCTGGATTAACATTTTACAAGTAAATAAATTGATGCGATCGCCTGATGAAGTTACATCTTTTGAAAAAGCTTTAGCCTCACTTGCCGATCGTCCTCAAAATGAAAATTTGCCAGATTTACATCTGATTTTAGACGATCGCTGTGAACAGCCAGAAGTCATGTTTGGTTTGATTCATTTTCTAGAATCTTTTGATGTGTCAGCCCAGATTCAAGCCTTTGTGACAGTTGTACCGCAATTAATGCTCGTTGCTTCGGAATGGACGAGAATCCTTCACAGCCGTATTTTAAATGATGGTGATGCTTGTCGTTTGTATCGAGATATTTTGCATTCATCGAACTCCCAAAAACCTAATTTTGTTCGTCAATTGCTCGAAGAAAGCGCTAGTTACCATTTAAACAAGCGGGAGCCAAAATTAGAGTTAGCTAGGTAAGGACGTTTTTAGGCAATAGCAAAATCTGTCAAATGGCGATCGTCTGGATGGTGAAAAGCTAGCACTATATCACTTTGAGAAACTCCTTCCTTTAACAGTTCGTTGGCGATTCCTTCTTCTGTCCAATCTTCTTCTATCCAAATTTTATTATTTTTAATCTGGATGTGAACTGTAATTCCTCTGATTCTTTTATTTTCTTTCCATCCTACCTGAAACCAAAGATATTGATCGTGTTTTTCGTCAAAGGCTAGAAGCATCTCTGTGTTGGCTGTGGTTTTGTGGGAAATTAGGCGATCGTACTCGGTCAAAATCTTTTTGATTAGAGTGCGATAGTTCTCTATTTTATCCATTGGCTAATTACCTCCGATTGAATTTTCACAACTATAATTAAAATTTGATTTTGATTGACAATAAATTGAGTGGCATTCTGCCGGAAAAAGTTATTATAAATGCGATCGCTAACAGCTAGATATAATTCTCGTTCTGGATCTGTTACAGAAATTAGATTGCGGTAGAGAATGTATTGACCCAAAGCATTTTCTAATTCTCGAACGAATGAGGGACGGAGAAAAGTTTTAATCTCAACTGCTATTTTTTGACTTCCTCGCTCGGCGGCTAGAGATCGATCGGCTGCTAGATCGACAAATACTTTAAACTCTTCGTATTCAACTGTATAAGGGTCGGCTGTAATTGTCCAACCTTCTTTGATGAGCGCTTGCTTGACAGCATCGTGGTATAGATCCTTGGCAGGCATATTCCGTTTGGGCGATCGAGCTTCACTATCGATTATACAGGATTTACGTAAAATATCTGCTGTATTCACAAATTTACTTTTTTGTCAAGACTGGTAGAAGTAGAAATTTTGCGATCGGGCTGAGAAGCCCAACTTCGTCAGAAATCGCATCTACAACTGCTGCAATAACTATCGTTTCTTATGCACAAACTCTATCTGTAGAGTGCCACCTAACAACATTGCCACTACCAATAGTGTTGTCAGACATTTTTTTCGTAATTCCTGAAACTCAGAAAAAATAATGTGTAAATAATTGGCAATTTTTTATGTTTGATGTTTATAATGGTTTTAGTTGGCTAAAATTAAATCATCAGGTAACTACATCTACCACAAACACTTAATCCCTGCTCTTCTGACAGCAAGGATGAATGCTATAGGCATATCAAAGTCTGAACAACTTGCAAATAATACAGACTTTGATAAAAGATTATTGCATCTATCTAACTAAAAACCTCATTTCATTAACTGTACTAAAGTACCAAAAGGAAAAATCATGAAGTCTACTGCTTTACGCTTTATCGTAACTGTGGGAATGATCTCTGGTATCGCTTTTGCTATGTCCCCAGCAGAAGTCAATGCTCAAACGACCAGCCGAAGAGTTTGCGTTAGGCGCAATTCGTCTGGACGCTGTGTGCAAACGAAAATTGTTCGAGTACAACAACCAGCACAGCAACCAATACAGTCAAGAAGTTCGTCTTCATCGGATAACAGCAACAGGAACAGGTAATTTATCTGTTTTTCTCTATCTATTACTGCTTTTTATTGTTATAGATTGAGAAATAATATCAATTCCGGTTGCACCGGAATTGATATAACTTAGAAATAAATGAGTCATTTTTCATAATGACTCATTTATTCATTACAAGTATTTAGTATTGCTGTTGTATGAGTTTTTTATGGATTAGCAAGTCTTGAAATAGGGGCTTATTGAAGTACAACTATTAGTATTTCTAAAATAAGTAATCTTTTAACGGGATATATTAATAATTACACTTAATGCTCCCAAATTGTCTGTCAATACTGTGGTATCATTGATTGAAAGATGAAGACAACCATCTTCTTTGGCAACTTGCGTGTATTTTGAACCTATTTTAAATGGTTTACCATTATTAAAATTCCCGATCAAAGTACCAACTTTAGTTGTAGGTACAGACCAATTATTTCTAATTTCTTCTTTATCAACTGTATCTAGACCATCAGCTCCATAAAATGGTTGATATGATGTACCGTCTGATCGATCATAGAATCCGTTAGTCCACTTCCCTTTGGCGATAATATTTAAAGTTGAGCCTTTTTTTAAGCAAATACTGGTTTTTGTCCATCCCTGATCAGCTACTACATCTATAGATTGCCATTGTTTATTTTTGATGTTAGGAATTAATGCGGTATACTTAGCTATCCTCCAATTCAGAGCAGATTGTAATTGTTCTTGAGTCAAATCTTTAGCATTACTTAAGTTTGCATTGGCAATGTTAGCACCTCCTATTTTTGCATCACCGAGATAAGTATTTGTAAGATCGGCATTTGCCAAATTTGCACCTTCTATGTTTGCATTACCAATGTCAGAATCGCTGAGAATAGCTTGTTTGAAATTAGTTCCTTTAAGATTAGCACGTCTGAGGTTGGTATTTGGGAGTTTGACATTACTGAGGTCAGCATCGCTTAAATCGGCATTGCTTAAATCAGCATTGCTTAAATCAGCATTATTTAATTTTGCATTATTGAGTTTTGCAGTTCCAAGATAGGCATCAGTGAAAGTTGTATCCACCAGATTAGCAGAATTTAATTTGACACCACCAAGATCTGCTTCACCTAAGAAAGCCTCTCTAAGGTTAGCATTTCTCAAATCAGCATTTCTCAGGATAGCACCCTGAAAGTTAACAGCACTAAGATTGGCGTTTTTCAGGTTTATCCCAGTGAGATCATATTCGACAAAATCCCGATTTGCTAAACTTTCACCAGCTTGCACTAACTGCTCAAGTGCTTGGTTTCTTGCCAGACTATTTTTCTGCGTTCGAGCAGCTTCGACAGTAGCCCAAAGTTGGGTGATTTTAATGTTTTTATAAACAAAAAATCCTACTAACCCGATGATTATAACGGGAGCAATAAAACCAATGCCAATTCGTCTTATTGTATATTTAACACTTTCTTGAATAAATTCTGTCGCTAAATTAGAAAGAGTTGAATTTACCGATTGTTGCCTTTGAAAATATCTCGCATCTTGTAACATTTTCCCCTGCAAATACCCTCCGGTCTTTCCCGTATCTCGCCACTTCTTAGCAGCATATTCAATATCATACTTTCTCAAAAGAACATCTCGATATTTATTCAACCAACCAACTAATAACTCCCATTCTCTAATCAACGCCTCATGGACAACCTCCACGGTTTGTTCCCCAGTATTCTCATTCCGTCCAGTTACTAACAGCGGTAGCTTTTTCTCCTTCTCTGGTATGTTTGGGTCTACGCCAGCAAGTTTCTGTACTAACCGCCAATTATCTTCCCCGATTTCAGCGCGAGTCGCTAACTGTCGGGTATCTGTCGCCACGAAACTTGGCTGTATCTGTCTTTTCTGTTCCTCATCAACATCTCTTTTTTCCCCTGGACGTGCTAGCTGTACAAAGATTTGCTGTAATTGTTTTTTCTCTTCCTCATCCAGCTTGTAATAAATCTCATCTGCATGATTAGCTAATGCCTTTCTCACACCGCCAATCTTTTCGTATGTCTGATGAGTTAATATCCCTCCCCTATTCTCCGACCACAGTTGCGTGAGAGAGAATTCCAGCAATGATAAATTTCCTGGTTCTTGCTGCACGTCATCTAAAATGCGCTGTGTCAGTCCATCCTCCAATTCCACTATCTTTTTCTGGGTACTATTGTCAATTAACTCAATTGCCGATTTCATTTCCTCTCGGTTCATCGTCCCTAAAAATTTGTGACCGTCCGGCTGTAACGCAGCTTCCTTAAAGCGTGGATAATTTATAATGTAGTCGAGAAATTCATGTCGGATGGTCAAAACCAGTTTGAGATTAGAATTGAACTTAATTGCTTCCAAAAGTGCATCAACAAATTGTTCTTGCGTTTGCTTATCAACGGCATATAATTCCTCAAACTGGTCAATTATCAACAATAATCGCTTATTGCGATGTTCTTCTAGGATGTCTCTTACTTCCTGCCATAGTTTTCTATCCCCCTGAAACTGGTTAAACAATTTGGTGACTTTTTCTTTGCGTTCCTCTTTTTTCAGTTCTGGATAGGACGCAAGTACCAAAGCAGAAGCCAGCTCATAAAACGGCTGACTCTGCGGACGAAAAGACTCAATCAGCCAAGTTCCCTCTGCCCGCAACCGAGGAATGATCCCAGCAAGTACAACAGAAGATTTGCCACTTCCAGACGCACCAATTACAGGTACTAAAGAATGTTGTTTCACAGCATTCACTAACTGCTGTACAAACTCCTCCCGTCCAAAAAATAGGTCTTTATCTTCTTCTCGGAATGCTGATAAGCCCTGATACGGGCAATCTATTTTATCTTCATCACTCTTTTTTGTTTGATTTTTTTGAATCAAATATTTTATAAACTCTTCATCTTCCGGAGATAAATTTTGTTCACTATGAATAAAATATTCTAATAAAATAACTAATGCCAATTTTTCTTCCGAGCTTTCATTATCTTTGATAGGTCTAACTTTAGAAATCTCAGTAATCAGGTGATTAAAAAAACCATTAAAATCCCTTTGATCTGTACGAATCAAATTAAGAAAACTACTTAGAGGACTTGCTCCGATAAAATCAATGCGAGAGTCAGCAGTTTTCAGTTGTGAACTATTGGCTAAAATTTCCTTAAGCTTTCTTTGTTCTTCAGGCTTTAACAAGTTCATAGTTAGTCGCCATAATTAATTACTTTTGGTTTGTGATTTTCACAATTATTTTTCAGGAGATGGGAGAATTGGTTCAAATTGAGTTAGAAGTTCAGGAAGCTTATTTTGTACAACATCCCAGATTACATCAAAATCAACTTGGTCATATTTATGGATCAACATATCTCGCATTCCAGCTATCTCTCTCCAAGAAATTTCTGGATGTTGCTGACAAAAATCTTGAAATAGCCGTTTGGTTGCTTCGCCAATAATCGCAATCTGGTAGAGAATGGCTGATAATTTTTCATCATTCATTTCCAGTTCAACTCGACTTATATTTTCAGTGTAACGCAATATTCGTCTGGTGGCTCTTTCTATATCAATCAAGGATTCCTTATCGCGTGGCATAAATCACTTGTGCTGAATCTAAAATAATTTGACGACGTAACCAATTCTCGCTTTTTTCCAGGGCTTTCTTGATGATGAAATCTACTTCACGGGTAAACATTGCTTTTAACTCATCTTGCATTTCTAGAGTTTCAGTCAAACCCCGTTTAGCTTCTGGCGCAAAAGTCACTAACACATCAATATCACTATCAGGACGAAAATCCGATCGCAAAACCGAACCGAATACTGCAAATTCAATAATCTGCCAACGCTGACAAAACTCAATAATCGCTTTTTCTGAAACTCCGAACCGTCTCTCCAGAATATTTTTTGTATCCACCTGGGTAAGAACTTCTATAGTCATTGATTCAAACTCCTAAATTTTCTTGTATTCAAAAAGTGTTTCCAGCGATCGCAATTCTGCCTCTGTCTCATCATCAATTGGCGGTAAAGGGCGCTGCATGATGGAATAGAGCGATCGCCTTTCTCCTTTGCTTTGTAAACCGATCTCCCGCAAATAATCTTCGATTTTAAACACCATCGGTTTTCGATCGGATTTCGCCACATCAGGGCTGCGGTAAATCGCCGTTTTAATCGCAGGCAATAGCAATGTTTTTACTGGTTCATATTTCCCTGCACTAATGGCATCTTGTGCTTGGTCAACCAAATCTTTAATACTCGTCAAAGACTCCCAATCCTGAGCTGTTCGTTTTTCTAAGCGAAATAGCATATAGCTATAACCTTCTAGAGGTTTACCATCCTGGATAAAAACTTTCGTACTGCCAGGAGAACCAATCTTAAGACTGTCATTAACCACGCATATTTGAGATGTATTGATCTCACTATCTTCAGCCAAAATTGCTACAAAATAACCATCTTTTAGAGTATTACTGCCACCCCCATCCGCATCAGAGAAAGTCTGATGATAACCCAGTTCTAAACGTCTTTCTCCCAAATCGAATAAATCTTCAATTCCCCGATATACAGGGTCTGCTAAATCTATAACTTTTGATAGTTCTGGTACTGGCAATAGTTTGGAAAATCGCCCGATCGTCTCGATCAACTTACCAATGGGATCGCTAGCAGCAATACTAAACAATCCGGCTTGTAACTCCACTAAACCTTGATTGAAAGGAAACAGAGGAGTCAGCGGATAGTTGTATTGAATTACTCTGTCTAAATTGTCTTTTGCTAGTTCCTTCAGATTCCCCGGTGCAGCAATATAGGGAATAGTAACGGATTTCCCACCGCGATCGAAGCGCACCGCTGCATGAACTATCGGATATCGCTGCTTGAACCAATCGACATCTTTAGCAAGACTCATTTCTACTAGCCAAATGCGACAATAGGCCTCACCAGCCTGAATTGGAGTACCGCTGCTACCGACATCAACTCGATATTCTGGAAGAAACAGCGTTTTATATTTTTTTGCTTCACGATTAACACTTTCAGCAACGGACTGCCAAAGTTTCATTTGGTTTACTCCTAGCTAGAATTAAGCAAGATGCGGTGAAATTTTATCCCAGATAGCACGAATAGGAATTCCTCCCATTATACCAGATGGGAGAGTACGACCAATACCTGTATCACCCTGATGTATAGCAATTAATTCCCACTGACGGTTAAAAATAGGTGCGCCAGAGGAACCATTGTCAGTACGAAGGTTATGGTTAATATAATCTTCTCCTACTTGAACGATATGACCGATTTGGGCAATCTCGACAGGTTTACCGAGAGGATGATGGATCGTGCGAATTTCTTGACCGCTATCTAGCCTATCATTAATTTGATTTGTTGTCAGTTGTTGGGGTTGACCCTTGACTCTGACCAAAGCATGATCTGGACGGTTATGGTTGCTGACAAGATCGAAGTCTAGTTCAAATAAATATTTGTCTAACAAGAAGCTTCCAGATTTGGAATTAAAACGAACCCATGCTTCTTTGACTTGACTTTTAGTAAAAACATGATTGCAGGTGAGTAATAAATCTGGCTGAATTAAGACTCCAGTACCGATACCAGTTCCTTTTGGTGATTCAATTCTGCCTACGGCATGACGACGCGCTAAAGCTTTAAGTTTATCGTTGCCATCTTCCACCAACTTGCTAAATAAAGCAAAGTCTTCTTCAGGCAATTCATCTATTTCTAAGTGAGCGCGATCGCACAAATGTTGCAGTAAGTTAACCAGCGGATGATAATCAGCTTTTTGATATGAAAAAGAATATTTTTTGAGTTCTGCTACTAAACTATTAGCAAAAAGTGGAGCCTTATTATCAAATTTAATCTGGTTTAATAAAGCCTGATGAATGCCAGCATTATTCAACACATCTTGGCGATCGCTCGCAATAATAACCTGCTGTGACCAGCGAGTTAATGCTGCTATCAAAGGCGAAACATCTTTCTGTTCCAAAAATACGTCTGGATTCATTAAATTTTTCTCTAAATCAGTTAATAGGCTACTTGGGGTACTTTATGATTACTTTTCACCTTTACTCCTCCGACAGCCTTAGCCGGATGTTTTTGAGTTTACCATATTCCCAAAGACATATCTAGGCGATCGCCCGCACTCTCCCAAACCCATCAAAAAGCCCGTGAAACCCAGCTATCCCGTCGGCAATAACCCCGCCTGTCACAAAATCAATCAGGGAAGTGCGATCGTATTCCTAAAGATATAGTTTGACACGCCACTTTATCGAGGCAGAATATCATCTAACCGAAGTTCCAAGCTCTTTAACAGAGGAGAAATAATCTGCTGTCCGAGTCGAAATTGCTGCTGAATATAATCTTGGTCAATCAGTTGACAAACTGTGATAGTAGGTTGTTTAGGTTTACCGATAAAAGCCACGCCACCCAATCCGCGATAATCAACTATCCAATATTCAGGAATTCCTAAAAGAGCATATTCTTCAACTTTTCGGGCGTAATCCGTTTCCCAATTAGTGCTGACGACTTCTACCACTAACTTAATCGATCGCCCCAGGGTAATCACAGGTTCTCTTTCCCAGAGAGGTTCGCTGACAAGGGCAGTTTCATCTAATACGACTATATCGGGACGGCGCGCGGTAGCTGCGTCGGAAAATGGACGGATCAAACAAGTGCGGGGAATGAGCCAGGGTAGTTTTTCGGCTGCGATAACGATGCCGATTTGAGTTGCTAGTTTACCGCCGACGGTTTCGTGGGGGCCTGTGGGTTCCATCTCAACTAATTCTCCGTCAGCGAGCTCGTAGCGGAAGTTGTCACAATAGCGATCGAGGAATGTTTCAAAAGTTAGGAATTTTTCTGTAGTGTAAATCATTAGAAATCAATACTTTTTTGCTTGATTTTAATTACGATAGTTTAGCATTGATGTTAAATAAAACTAGCTCGGAGATCCCCCCTAGCCCCCCTTAATAAGGGGGGGACAAGATTCCGATCGACAGTCAACCCCTACTCCCCTTTTTTCCCCCCTTGGGGGGGGTAGGGGGGGGTGGGGGATTTAGGGGGATCTAGACTTCGATAAAAACGAGAGAGACAGATGGTTTCAGTTTTAATTGAATGTTGAAAACCTTATTCCTTCACCTCAAAAAATCCCAAATCAGTCCCTTTACCTGCATGGACTAAAGCCAACTTTTCGTAACGCCTAGCGTGCTCGATTAATTCCGCGGCTTCTTCCTGAGAAACATCCCGCAATCGCTTCGCAGGTACTCCGGTAACTAGGGTGTAAGGGGGTACATCCTTGGTAACAACAGCCCCTGCACCGACGATCGATCCTGTGCCTACCCTGACTCCATCGAGGACGATCGCCCCAATCCCGATCAAACAACCCCGTTCAATGTAAGCTGAGTGAATCACCGCTCGGTGTCCCACTGTCACAAAATCTTCCAAAACCGTAGGTTTTCCTGGATCGCCGTGTAAAACAGATCCATCTTGGATATTAGTACAAGAGCCGATCGCAATCCGCTCCACATCCCCTCGCACCACCGCCCCGTACCAAATACTCGCCCCAGCACCGACTTCTACCTTACCCATAACCACAGCACCGGCGGCGACAAAAGCAGCTTGGGAGAGATCGGGAATAGGCCAATGGGAAGGAAGTGTAGTCACGGATTCCTTGGGATTGCTAATCGAAAAAATTGGTTAACCTTAACCAATGCTCAATACAAGATATAATACAAGTATTTGGGACTTTTGCAGAGAAAAATTTTTGGGACGCACTACATGATCGAAGTAGCCTTGCAATACCCGATGTTTGGCCCGGAGATTCAGTGTCCCCACTGTCGCCAAACAATTCCGGCTTTAACCCTCACGGATACCTATTTGTGTCCGCGTCACGGGGCTTTTGAGGCCGATCCAAAAACGGGAGATTTAGTTCACCTTCAGTCTGGGCGACACTGGCGCCACTGGGAAAATGAATGGTATCGTCAGCACACTCACCCCGATGGAATTCGGTTTGAAATTCACGAAGCGCTCGATCGACTATATACTCAAGGCTACCGAGCAACTCGCATCATCATTGCCCAACGTTATCGGGAATTAATCAGCACTTATTTAGAGCGCAGCACATCTTGGCGGGGTCAATCGGAATCTGCCATGCCGAAACTTTACGGTTTACCTGTGGATTTTAGCCCCCAATCCCAGGAGGAACCTTGCTGGGAAGTGATTAATTTTGATTTGGAAAAAGAGCCAGGAGTTCCGATTCGATATCCCTATTTTCGATTGTTTGAATAAATGACAAAATCAAATGCACCACGCCTCGATTCGTACTGCTAACATTCACCGGGCGATCGCCTTTTACGAACAGTTGGGATTTACTGTGAGCGATCGCTTTACCACAGGTTACACCCTAGCCTGTTGGATGGAAGGCCTCAACGGACGCATCGAACTGATTCAAATCCCCGAACCCAAACCCGCACCGGATGCTTTTGGAGACGAGCATTATGTTGGATATTATCATCTATCCTTTGATTTAACTGAGGTGACAACTGACTTGCCTACTTGGTTACAGTCTCTCAAACAACGGTTTGAGCAAGCAGCTTCTGAGGAACCAAGCCAGTTTCAGCCGCTGAAAGTTTTATTAGAACCGACTCAACAGGCGATCGGGCAAAATGTTTACGAAGTAGCTTTTATTGCCGATACTGACGGTTTACCTTTAGAGTTTATTTGGCGTCTGAATAACTGATGCAATTCCAGATCGTGCAACACTAGCCTCTTCACTAAAATAAAACCCGCGTCGGCGGGTTTTATCTTAAAGCTAATTGTTAAGTGCCAATTTCATCTACTTCTGAGGAACTAGAACTTCATTAGCAGCAACTGGACGAGCTGAGGAAGCGGTAGTTTTCAAAAGTGCGATCGCCTGGGCGTAACAAGGATCGTCCTTAGTAGCAACCAAAGTCGGTTTGTTAGCTAATTTCAGCTTTTGTGCATCGGTGACTTCGACTTTGACATCGGGAGTAACGCCCTTGTGACTAATATCAGTACCGTTGGGAGTATAGTAGTGAGCGATCGTCACCGCCAATCCCGAACCATCAGACAAAGAATGCACCGATTGTACTAAAGCTTTGCCAAAAGTTTGACCACCCATCACCGTGGCGCGTTTATTGTCCTTGAGAGCACCAGCCAAAATCTCGCTGGCGCTGGCGGAATTGTCGTCTACAAGGACTACCAAAGGCTTGTCAGTGAGGGCAGTCCGATTTGCCTTCATTTCCTGAGAATCACCGGCTCGATCGACTGTACGGACGATAGCCCCGGTATCCATCCACATCCTGGCAATATCAATGCTTACACGTAGCAAACCCCCTGGATTGCCACGCAAATCCAACACAAAAGCATCAACTTTCTGATCCGAGAGCTTTTTAATAGCTGCTTGCATTTGTTCTCCGGCGTGGGAGCTAAACTCTTGCAAACGGATATAACCGACTTTCTTACCTCCTTCATTTTTGAGACTGTAGCGAACTGCCGCTACCTCAATTCTGGCCCTAGTCAGGGTAAGATCAAACTCACTTTTACCAGGCCGAGCAATCCGCAAGGTGACTTTAGTGCCTTCAGCGCCCCGAATTATTTGAGCAGCATCAGAAACAGTCATGCCTGTAGTAGGTTTACCATCAATCACCAAAATGCGATCGCCCGCTTGAATCCCAGCCTTAATGGCCGGGGAATTTTCCATGGGCTCAACCACAGTAATCACCTTAGTTTTCTCGTCCGCTTCCAGCCTCATCCCTACCCCTGTCAGTTCCCCAGAGGTTTGATTAGTCAACGCTTCGTACTGCTTCGGGTCCATGAAGCGGGTGTAGGGGTCGTTTAACTTCTCTAATGCCTTGCGGAGAGAAGTATAGGCTGCTTCGCGAGAAGTATAATTTTGGCCTAGCAAATCTTGGCGGGTAAGTTCCCAGTCAGTCTTGTTAAAACTGCCATCAACATACTCTCGGTTCACAATTTGCCAGGCCTCGTCTAAAACAGCTTTAGGGCTATCTTGAAGCTCAGCACGGACGGATTGACTAATGCCGGGTACAAGCAAAGATATGGAAGCGGTTGTGGCCAGAGCCCCACTGAACAGGGCTGCCTGTAATTTAGAAAAGCGTCTGCGGGCTACATTCATTGAATTTCGCTCAATTCTATTTTAGATTTTTGATGGAAGATTTTCGATTGCTAAAAAATCTCAAATCAGTGTAAATAAACTTTCTTGCGGAGGCTATGGCATCCTTTTAAACAGTTTAACTAGCTTTTTCACCGATCGCCAACCAATCACCAATCTATTTTACTGAATTTTACGCTGACCGACTAATCCTTTAAACTTAATTAATATCCTAAATTTCCAAGTGCCGTGCAAGCTAAAGTCGAACAATTTTCCCAAAAGTGGTTGAGTCTGCTCCTCTGTGGAGTTATTGGTATAGCAGCCGCTTGCGGGGTCATTACCATGCAGTCTCAGGGGCAATTCGGCGGAATTTCTGCTAGGGAAACTGAGGGGGGAAAGCCCTTACCGACCATCTCGGCCGCTACTTTCAAGCAATCCGAACAGCAAGAAGCCCTGCGGCTGAAAATTCTCAAAGCCATCCCCAGTTTTGGATTTGACAATTTAATTGCAGATTGGACATTTCTGAAATTTTTGCAATATTTTGGCGATGACGAAGCCAGAGACATCACAGGTTACAGCCTTAGTCAAGATTATTTTGACATCATCACTAGACGAGACCCCAGGCGAGTGGAAATTTACCCATTTCTGTCAGTTGCTGTTTCTTTTTACCAAGCAAAACCCGAAATTGCCGTCGAGTTAATGGAACGCGGTACTAACGTCCTGTCGCCACAAATTGACCCCCAAGCGTGGACGGTGTGGCGAAATAAAGGACTTGACGAATTGCTGCTGCTGGGTGATATTCCTGAGTCTATTCGATCGCACGAAATGGCTGCTGACTGGGTAGAAAAAACGCCAGAAGGTCAGAAATTAGCACCGATATTTCGTGCTACTGCTGAGTATTTGCGTCGAGACCCCGATAGCATCCAGGTGCGGTTTATGTCTTGGAGTTCAGTTTATGGTCAAACAAAAGACAAATTTGTGCGCCAAAGGGCGAAACAAGCTCTTGTCAAATTGGGAGCTCAGGTGCGAAAGGATAAAAATGGAAAAGAGAGTTTTATTTTACCAGCGAGAAAGTAGTTAAATCTTGGGGATTGACTCTTAAATGTATATGTAATTCTCCCATTTAAAATCTCAAATCAGCTTGAGTTAGTTCCCGCCACTCACCGGGATTGAGGCCTTCTAGACGCAAATGTCCGATCGCACATCTAACCAACCGCAACGTCGGAAACCCTACTGCTGCGGTCATCCTGCGGACTTGTCGATTGCGGCCTTCTGTCAGGGTCATTTCCAGCCATGCTGTGGGTATATGCTTGCGAAATCGAATCGGCGGTTCCCGTGGTGGTAAAAGGGGTTCCGCTGATAATAATTGCACTTTTGCCGATCGAGTCCGATAATCTTGAATAGTGACACCAGTCTGCAAAGTGGCGATCGCACCTGCATCAGGAATCCCTTCCACTTGCACCCAGTAAGTACGGGGATGAGCGAATTTCGGGTCACTGAGTCGGTGCTGCATTTGTCCATCATCCGTTAGCAACAACAAGCCTTCACTATCGCGATCGAGCCTTCCCACCGCATAAACGTCAGGAATCGGAATATAATCTTTCAGAGTTCTGCGTTTAGTTTCTCCTGAGTTGTCAGTGAATTGAGTTAAAACATCGTAAGGTTTGTAAAAGAGAATATAACGATAAGGCATGACAAATTAAAAAATAAAAATGTACGGTCAACTGTCAACGGTCAACTGTCAACTGTCAACGGTCAACTGTCAACTGTCAACTGTCAACGGTCAACTGTCAACTGTCAACTGTCAACGGTCAACTGTCAACGGTCAACGGTCAACTGTCAACTGTCAACTGTCAACTGTCAACTGTCAACTGTCAACTGTCAACTGTCAACTGTCAATTGCTATACCATGCCCGAATCCACACACCGAGTTTGCATCGTCCTAGGAACCCGCCCAGAAGCAATTAAACTAGCCCCAGTAATTCAACAATTCAAAAATTCCCCATCCTTTGACACCCAAGTAATATTAACAGGCCAACATCGAGAAATGGTCGAGCAAGTCATGGGACTGTTCCATCTAAAAGCCGATCGAGATTTAGCAATAATGCAACACCAGCAAACCTTGACAGACATTACTTGCCGCAGTCTGCAAGGTTTAGAAGATTTGTTCAAAGAACTACAACCAAAAATTGTCCTAGTACAAGGAGACACCACCACAGCTTTTGCCGCTGCTTTAGCTGCATTTTACCAAAAAATACCTCTAGGTCACGTAGAAGCCGGATTACGAACAGACGACCTGTTCAATCCTTACCCAGAAGAGGCTAACCGCCGGTTGATATCTCAGCTCACACGGCTGCATTTTGCCCCAACAGCCCTGGCTGCGGAAAATTTGGTGCGATCGGGCGTTTTGGGACAAATTCACCGTACAGGCAACACAGTGATTGATGCTTTGCTGGGAGTAGCCAAACGCGAACCAGAATGTAATATTCCCAACTTAGAATGGAGCAAATATCGCACTATTTTAGCCACAGTTCACCGCCGCGAAAATTGGGGAGAACCATTACAAGGAATTGCCAAGGCATTTCTCAAAATTTTAGCGCAATTCCCAGACACAGCCTTGTTATTACCACTGCACAAAAATCCCACAGTTAGAGAACCTTTACAAGCTATTTTGGGCAACCATCCCAGAGTCTTTTTAACTGAACCTTTAGATTACGCAGAATTAGTAGGAGCGATTCAAAGAGCCTATTTAATCCTCACAGATTCTGGCGGCTTACAAGAAGAAGCACCCAGTTTAGGGAAGCCTGTTTTAGTATTAAGAGAAACCACAGAAAGACCAGAAGCAATTGCCGCCGGCACTGCTAAACTCGTCGGTACAGATGCCGATTTAATAGCAGACTCCGCCGCCGAATTACTGAGCAATGCCGATGCTTACAACGCAATGGCAATGGCAATCAATCCTTTTGGAGACGGTTTGGCCGCGGCACGGATTTTGAAAATTGTTAAGGAGTATTTGAGTTAGAGCAACCGCCAAGCCTGTTAAGGTGCTTTGTCAACTTTCAACTATCACGTCAAATTCTATCAAATCCTTTCTTCATCTGAATAATTCAGATCTCTATTCTCTCCCTCTGTGTCCTCTGTGTTCTCTGCGGTTAAATCATTCCGATGTGCTATGGAAACCGAGTTGAAATCCCAGCCGCCATCATTCCTGTATTTTAAGGAGTAGGAACTTGGGGCTGAAAGTTGCGAGTACCTTTATAGCCGGATAAGATAGCAAGTTTTTCCAATGATTGCATTCCTGTATAATATTTACCCCCAATTTCCCAGGTGGGATAAGCTTTAATATTGGCGGCTTTGCATAAATCTGGCTGAGCATCTTTTCCTCTGGGATCGCACTCAATGTAAGTAATTGCAGTCAATGCTTCTTTGCCAAAAAGTTCTTGTTGTTTGTGACAATAAGGACACCAGTAAGCACCGTACATTCTGGCTCTAATGGTCTGCAAATGGGTTGCTAAAGCTACTTGATCCGGCAGGGATTCGCTACTAATAGGGGGTGCTGTCTGTGGGATTACTGGTAATGTGGCAGGGGGAGGAGGTGGGGGAGTTTGTGCTAACTTTTGAGTGGATTTGTTGCGGAAACTGAACTGTGCGATTCCTCCCTCTGCTTGGGCTGTGACTAAAATCCCGAAAGTGAGGATGGCACCGATCGCACATAAGTTGATTTTGCTGAGTCTCATTTTGGATTTCCTGTTGAATTTGCTAGGATTTTACCAGTTTGGGCGATCGCCTCTACAACATTCTCTACCACAAAAATTTTAGCTGTGGCTAGTTTTTTAAAGAAAACTTTACTTTCAGCGCTGTCATTTAACAAGATAAAAGGCTACATATCTCATTCTTGAAACAGCGATCGCCCATCCATCCCACATAGCCAAAGCAAATTAAGCAGCAGCCCTAGGGCTACTGCTTTCTGTCGTCTATATCTATAGGATATAGGCGCGAATGCGAATCCCCTAAAAAAATGCGATGCACCCCGCTTTTGTACCTCATAACAGCAGGAACCGCTGTATGTTTCTGCTATAGCAACTGCCTTGAATGTTAAGGCGACTGCTATACTATAGCAGTCCTTGCAGGAGTCGTAAAGTTTTTTACCCCACCCCAACCCTCCCCTTATGAAGGGGAGGGAGTAAGAAATTCACAAATGATTTAGGATTGCTATAGCAGACAATTCAATTGGCGGCGACTTAAAATAAAATTTATATTCAATCACAATTCAGCTAGCACTTGTGGGTATTTTTCAGCAATTTTTACCGCTATTTTTTTGATTTTGGAAAATCCTGTACGCCTCCAAAAAGAGTGAATAGTTTGTTCATTGATATTCAACTGGCGGGCGATGGTTGCCATTTTGGCTGGCGATTCATCCAAAAGTAATTTTTGAGCAATTATTTGGCAGTTGCAGTCGGGACGGTTGCGAGGATGACAGTTGCGAAGTTCCTGTTGTGGATCTCCATTGAAATAATTGGCTATATCCCGTACTAAAGCTTGTTTTTCTTCTCTGTCAATCCGTTCTATTTCCAAGTCCAAAGCATCCAAACATCCATAAAATCCACTTGTTTCTAAAGCCTCTAAAGGAAGTGTGTTTTGATTTTTGCTATTTTTGGAAGTATATAAATCTTGAATTCGATACCTGAGATGACCGTTAACCCAAGTGACGAGACTGGCTTGAATCGGAGAGCGTTGGGGATTAAATTCGTGAAGGTGCTTGTTTAACCATAGCCAAGTTTTATTCTGGGCTTGTAAATAATAGGGATGAGAAACTTTTGACAATTTTGGTGATATTTGCAGTTTCCGAAATAATCGATCGACTAATTTTCGACGCTGGATAATATCCACTGATTCCGAGCAAATTGCTAAAATTAGTTCACATAATAATTCGTCTTGGGGAGTGCGATCGGAATATCTTTCCAGTTTCAACCTCAATTCATTTATGCGCTCCATAATCACCCTTTTAATAAATGTACCCGATGTAACACCGTGCAAACTTTGGGTTAGGTTGGTAGAGATGAAAAATGATTAAACTCACTCAAGGGCTTTAGGTACAATTCGGACAGATCGCCTAAACCTAGTTTGGTACAGTTGTTACTTCTACACATTTTCCAAGAGTGGCATCCTCAAAACAAGGCTAAAATTCACACACAAAGTTCACAATTTTTATGAAGAAATCACAAAAATCACAAAACTCACAAAAATCATCTTATAATTACAAAAAAAATAGATTAACTGGGGAAAGCAATGGAAGTGGAACAAATGTTGAAGGTCTTAGATGCCTGGGTTTTGGAAAAGAAGGGCCGATCGCTGGATTGGGCGGAAAAAGAGATAATTCGACTAAGCTGGCTGGAGGTAGATTATGCGGATATGAACATTTATGGCTACAAACCTAGCTATATCGAGAGAAGGCTAGCACAAGGTTTGTGGGCTCTAGTATCTGAGGTGATTGGGGAAGGAACAAAAGTTACTAAAAAAAGATTCAGGCTGGCGATGGAAGCAGCAATCAAAAAGCGCTCGCAGCCTGTGGTCCCACCAATAGAAGTGACTTTTATTGGGGAGGCGAGGGATGCTAACAATCGAGGGTTGAAATTAAAAGAAGCTGGGCAATTAATTGAAGCGAGAAAACACTTCGATCTAGCTATTAAAATTAATCCAGATAATGCAGCAACTTATTAC
The DNA here is from genome assembly GCF_042465725.1 of Microcoleus anatoxicus. Taxonomy (GTDB): domain Bacteria; phylum Cyanobacteriota; class Cyanobacteriia; order Cyanobacteriales; family Microcoleaceae; genus Microcoleus; species Microcoleus anatoxicus. The sequence goes on from NZ_CP120853.1 coordinate 5,973,111, forward strand.
AATCAGGCCTTGATGTATGAAGAAGCGGGAATAGTCGATCGCGCTATTCAACTATATCAGGAGGCGGCATTCCTAGGATTTGCTGCGGCTTACTGCAAGTTGGGCCGCTTGTATATCATTGAATATAAAGATTTGCGGAAATCCGTTGAAAAAATTGGGCTAGGTTTAAAACTGGTGGAAACTGAGAAAGTTCAGCATGACAAAATAGTCAAAGCAGGGTTGTTAACTTATCTTGCTTGGGCTTGGAAGGAACAAGGATGCTATGAAGAAGCTTTGGACAATTTGCAACAGGCTATGAAACTAGAGAGCGATCGGGGTTTAACTTATGGCATTATGGCGGAAGTGTACGAAAATCTGGGGAACCATGCAGAAGTTGCGACAGCTTGGAAAAAATGCCTGGAATATGCTAAGTGCGATCGACCCGATGAAGATTTTTACATTGGTAAGGCTCGTCAGCGTCTGAAGCAAATAAATGGTTGTAATTAAAGGTAAAGTGCGATCGCAGCGCGATCGCACTCTGACTAAAGAAACCGGGTTTTTGACTAAATTTGCGGGCGGCAAACTGTGTATTTTCTTAGGAAAACCCGGTTTCTGATACCCCATGAGTCCCAGAGTAATTAATCAAGGACATTTGTAGAGGTTGCCATCTCGATCGATACAAATTTCGGGTATCATGTGATTGGTGGCTGACTCAAGGGCGATGCGGGCGATGGAAGCACCTGAAACTGCCGCTAGTACCAGACTTATGTTGGCGAATGCGATCGAGCAGATGAGGAGGGGTGAAATCAATACTTTGCAATTCATACTCTTGTCTCCAAGTCAACTAGATTTACGATCGCTAGATTAGGGAGGCATGAATATTACTCGCGATATGACGAGATATGACAGGAGTCATACTTTTTGGAAATTTCCACTTATTTTTTTTACAGACTCGCTGACATGAACAGAAAAGAATTGGAAGAATTAGCAGAAAAAAACTGGCATCTAGAAGACCTATACAAAGCTTTGGGTCAAGCAAAACAAAATTACAAGCAAATAGAAAAAGCCCAAAGCATTACTCCCAACGATAAAGACAATCTACACGGCATACTTGCTCGCAAAAAATCCTCAGAAATTGCAATTATTTATAATAAAAGTTACGGTCAAACCAAAAATGAGTTATCCGATCGTCTTTATAAATATCTGAGAAATCTTCTCAAATACGAGCAGTCTGTGGATATTGAATTAATCGATATTCCTAATCAATTAGCAGAACGAGGATTCAAAAGGGACTCTTCTCAAGGGCGTAGAGAAACCGAAAAGGTTTGGTGGCGGATTACGATCGAACTTGACAATCCAGACAATTTCCAATTACAAGCAATTGTAAACCGCCTCGGATCAGTTATCGAAAAACCTTTGATAGTACAGAAAATAGAATCAGGCAGTACATTGCTGGCTTTTGAAAGCGATCGCTCGGAATACGATCGCATAGAAGAACTGTACAGATCGGGTCGCCTAGACGAATTATTAAAAGTGAGCGTTAGTGATTTAAGGCAAATTACGCAGGATTCGGTGCTAATTTATGTGAGACAAATGTATGAAAATCTCTTTGGTGAAGGCTATCAACCAGTAGCCTTGATATTGACTCGCAGTCAACGAAACCGATCGCGATCGCCCAACCCAGAAAAATTAGAATCTGTAGAAAGAGCAAAACGGATTAATTTGGGTGCAAATCAATCCGTTAATTTGACGGTTGAACTGACACCACAAGACGAAGAAATTGACACTAAAATATGGATCGAGCCATCAGGCGATGCAGTTTACCTGCCAGTTGGTTTACAAATAACCGTGTTAGATGAATTGGGCAATCCGATTCCTCAATTGCACAAACAAACTGGCAGTACAGATAACGCTGTTTTACTCACCTTTAGCCTGGAGCCTGGAGAACGATTTAGTGTTAAACTCCTTCTGGGAGATGCTAGCGTCACAGAAACATTTTAATATAGGACTTACTCAAAAAAACCCGGTTTCTCTGAAAAATCGTGGATATATCCGAGAGATATTGAGACAGAAACCGGGTTTTTGGCCCCGCGTGTGTCCAAAACTGTAATAATTAAAAATCCCCGCGCCACCTATGAAAAAACAAGTCATCCTCACCATCATGGAAGGAAGCTTTCAGCAAGGATTTCCGGTTAACCTGGAAATTCGAGAAGATTTAACGCCATTTAGCTTAATCTGGGGAGATGTTGGCAGACTCCCAGCCCTAGGTGATATTGAAATTATTGATTCCTTGAGGGAGTGGCAGTCAAATTTTCAAAGGAATAATGACGACAGCATACCGCGCATCAAAGTAAAAGGGGAAGGAGCGAAAGTATTTAACAATATTGCCGCACAAAATCTGGCATCCAACATCAATCAATGGCTCAATTCCAACGAAAAATCATGGAGAAAAATACTCGATGGATTGCAGCAGCACTTGCAGCCAAACGATGAGATTCGAGTTATTTTGCAAACAGACGATGCTAACTTGCGGAGACTACCTTGGCCGGCCTGGAATTTATTTTCTGAAACTTATCATAATTCCGAAATTTCTCTGAGTACCTTAACCGTTAAACCGCCAAGCTTTAAACCATCTGAATGTCGGAAATCAGCGGTGAGAATTTTAGCCGTATTTGGCAATAATGACGGGATTAATATTGGCTTTGACCGTCAAGTATTGAATACTTTAGCTGAACGTGGTGCTGAAATTACACCTTTAAACAAGCCCAAAAAAGCCGAATTGTTGGAGTGTTTGCGGGATGAAAAGGGATGGCACATTTTCTTTTTTGCAGGTCACAGTTCAACCCTGCCAGACGGTCAAATTGGTGAATTTGAGATCGGCGATTCTGAGAGTATCAGTATTGATGACTTAAAAAATGCCATGAAAATTGCGATCGCCAAAGGGTTGCAGTTAGCAATTTTCAACTCCTGCGACGGCTTGGGGATAGCCAACCAGCTAGCCAAATTGTACTTACCCCAAAGTATTGTCATGCGGGAAGTAGTAGCAGACGAAGCCGCACAAAAATTTTTACAGGACTTTCTCACCGCATTTGCCAATAACCAATCTTTGTACACATCAGTACGGGAAGCGAGGCGAAAGTTGGAAGATGCTAAAAATAAAGAATTGCCTGGTATTAGCTGGCTACCAGTAATTTGTCAAAATCCCGCTGTGGAACCGCTAATGTGGAAACAGTTGCTCAATTGGAAATGCCTGCACACTCTCACAGATCATTCAGATGTTGTTAAATCAGTTGCGATTAGTTCAAAGGAAAACATCATTGCTAGCAGCAGTTTAGACAAAACCATCAAACTTTGGAACCTGTGTACAGGAGAATTACTCCACACCTTCACCGGACATAGCAGTGCCGTAATTGCGGTTGCTTTCAGCCCCGATGGAAAAACTCTTGCCAGTGCCAGCAATCACGAGTTATTTGACGGCAGCATCAAGTTGTGGGATGTGGCAAATAAGACATTTAAACAAAGTCTGGGAAATGCCTTGGTAGCCCTGCGGACAAGCTGTTTAGCTTTCAGTCCCGATGAACAAACCATCGCTAACGGTCACATTGGTACTACACTTATTGGCGCTACAATTGATATTTGGAATCTCAAAAAAAGTAAAATTGAAAAAACTCTCTGGGGACACGTTTGGGAAGTTAATTCCCTAGCCTTTAGCCAAGATGGACGTATTTTAGTTAGTGGTGGTTTAGATGGTGCTGTTAAAATCTGGAATTGCTACAAAGAAGAGTTGCTGCACACTCTCAATCGCCCAGTAGACTTTTTCGGTGCCTTAGCTTCCTGGTTCGATTCTTCTGTTGGGATAATTTGGTGTGTTGCGATTAGCCCGGATGGTAAAACAGTCGCAGCTAGCGGTTCCCAACAGCCAGTTCAACTGTGGAATAGTGAAAATGGGAGACTGCTGCGTACCTTCACAGAACACTCAGATAGTGTTTATACTCTTGCCTTTAGCCCCGATGGTGAAACTCTCGCCAGCGGGGGTGGCGACAACAGGATTCGGATTTGGAATTTTCACACAGGAGAGTTGTTGGAAACTCTGGAACATCTCGGCCCAGTCCAGTCTGTTGTTTTCAGTTGTGATGGCAAAACTTTGGTCAGTGGGAGTGCGGATACTACTGTCAAAATTTGGCGAGTTCCTGTTTAAGTAAGGAATTACCTACTCCAACCAAGAAACCGGGTTTTTACCGCATCAGTCGTCTATAATCTAGTATTTTCGTAAAAAACCCGGTTTCTGGTCCATAGGCGATTTCTAACCGCAAGTCAGCTAAAAAATCTCCCCAACAATCATCCCCGCCAATATTACAAACCCAACCCAAACATTTTGGCGAAAAATCTGACCATAAACAGGTCTAGGAAGATCCGCATTTCGTAGTTGACTGTACTGCAAAAACCACAAAATTGCCGCCCCCAAAACAGCCAACCAAAAACCAATATGCAACTGTAAATTAATCCCCATAGCCACTAATAAACCCACTGTAGCTAAAAAGAAAAAACCCACAGCATTAGCGGCATTATTCCCAAAAAATAGCGCACTGGAATTCACACCTAAACGCAAATCATCTTCCCGATCGCTCATGGCATAAACAGTATCAAATCCCAAGGTCCATAGCACCACAGCACCCCACAGCAACCAAGTAGCTAATTCTAGTTTCCCAACCGTCGCACTCCAACTAATTAAAACGGCAAATCCCCAGGCTATTGATAATACTAATTGCGGGACTGGAAAGAATCTTTTTGCTAGGGGATAGCAGATAATTACTGGTACGGCGGCGACGCACAACCAGAAACTTAAGGGATTTAGATAAAAGGCGAGAATGGCGGCGCACGCAAAGGAAATTAAGGCAACTCCAATCCCAGTTTGCACTTTCAGGGCGCGGGATGCTAGGGGGCGCGATCGCGTTCTTTCTACTTCGGGGTCAATATCGCGATCCCACAAGTCGTTGATGACGCATCCCGCCGCACTCGTGGCTAAGGTGCCCAACACAATCACACCCACCAATGCTGCGGGCGGTGTACCGTGGGCGGCCAAAAAAACGGCCCACAGGGCGGGAATCATTAAAATTAGCCTTCCTGCTGGCTTATCCCATCTCAAAAGCCGGATGATAGTAAGTAGTGTAGATTCACGTTGGCGATCGGACTCGGTAAGCATTTCAATTTTAGATTTTAGATTTTTAATATTATATGATGCTTAACTGGATTCGTGAAATAATCATAAATATCTGTCAACTCTGATACACTCTAATGGTTAATTCACTTGCTTCTGCGGAGTCAAATCGCATTATTGCTGCTATTGATATGGGTACTAACTCCTTTCATATGGTGGTGGCGCGCATCGATGCGAAATTGCCGGCTTTTACGATTATTGCTAGAGAAAAAGATACGGTGCGCTTGGGTGATTGTGAAACAAAAACAGGGTGTTTGAAGTCTGAGGTGATGGAAAGGGCGATCGCCACTTTGCGCCGTTTTCAAGGTATTGCCAAAACCTTCAATGCCGAACAAGTAATCGCTGTGGCTACCAGTGCGGTTCGAGAAGCCCCTAATGGTCGAGATTTTCTCAAACAAGTTGCGGACGAATTAGACCTTTATGTTAGCCTAATTTCCGGTCAGGAAGAAGCGCGGAGAATTTATCTTGGCGTACTTTCGGGAATGGAATTTAACAATCAATCCCAGGTAATTATTGACATAGGGGGCGGTTCTACTGAATTAATTTTAGGAGACAGTGCAGAACCTCGGTGTCTCACCAGTACCAAAATTGGTGCGGTTCGCCTCACTGGAGAATTTGTCACAACTGACCCGATTAGCAGGGAAGAGTTTGCCTATTTGCAAGCTTATATTCGGATTGCGCTGGAAAGACCGATCGACGAATTGCGCGCTCAATTTAATGGTGATGAAAATCTCCGTTTAATTGGTACTGCTGGCACTATCGAAACTTTAGCTGCCATTAACGCTCGCGAAAAATTGGGAACCGTACCAAGTCCCCTGGCTGGCTATCAATTAAGTTTAAAGGATTTGCGGGATTTAGTCAATCGTTTCCGCAAACTTTCCTATGCCGAAAGGTTGGCAATTCCGGGAATGTCGGACAAGCGGGCAGAAATTATTCTGGCTGGTGCTTTGATTTTGCAGGAAGCCATGACGCTATTAGGAATGGAATTTCTCACGGTTTGCGATCGCTCTTTGAGAGAAGGGGTAATAGTTGACTGGATGCTGTCTCACGGTTTGATAGAAAACCGCTTGCGTTATCAAGGTTCAATCCGCCAGCGCAGCATTTTACACATGGCCCAAAAATATCAAGTTAATTTAGAGTATAGCGAAAGAACCGCAGCATTTACTCTCAATTTGTTCGACCAAACCCAAGGAATTCTGCATAATTGGGGAACCGAAGAACGGGAATTGTTGTGGGCGGCAGCAATTTTACACAACTGCGGTTTGTATGTCAGCCATTCGGCTCACCACAAGCATTCTTATTATTTAATTCGGAATGGGGAGTTGTTGGGTTACACTGAAACAGAGATTGAAATTATTGCTAATTTAGCCCGCTATCACCGCAAAAGTTCTCCGAAAAAGAAGCATGAAAATTTTATGATTCTACCCAGAAAATATCGGGTATTAGTTGGCAACTTACATCCATTTTTGCGGTTAGCTGTGGCTTTGGATAGGAGACAAGTTGGATCGGTTGCTAAGTTTAAATGCGAGGTAAGACCGGAAGTTAGAGAGTTTCATTTACAACTAACACCGAAAAATAATGATGATGATTGCGCTCTTGAACTGTGGAGTTTAGATTACAAAAAACCTGCTTTTGAAGATGAGTATAATCTGAAATTAGTCGCAACTTTAGATCCGAATCTAAAAATTACAATTTAGGATGCTTCGACTACGCTCAGCAACCGTTCCCTGAGCGAAGTCGAAGGGCAAAAACTATGTAACTGAAGATGCTTCGACTACGCTCAGCAACCGTTCCCTGAGCGAAGTCGAAGGGCAAAAACTATGTAACTGAAGATGCTTCGACTACGCTCAGCAACCGTTCCCTGAGCGAAGTCGAAGGGCAAAAACTATGTAACTGAAGATGCTTCGACTACGCTCAGCAACCGTTCCCTGAGCGAAGTCGAAGGGCAAAAACTATGTAACTGAAGATGCTTCGACTACGCTCAGCAACCGTTCCCTGAGCGAAGTCGAAGGGCAAAAACTATGTAACTGAAGATGCTTCGACTACGCTCAGCAACCGTTCCCTGAGCGAAGTCGAAGGGCAAAAACCATGTAACTGAAGATGCTTCGACTACGCTCAGCAACCCGTTCCCTGACTACGCTCAGCAACCTGCTCCCTTGTAATTGACCGATCGCGAATTTCAGCATAAAATACAACAATGTCAAATCCCTTACTTTCCCTCAACTACGAACCCGCCATCGAATCCCTCGGTGGCGACTATTTTGATGAAGTCCCGGCGGCCGATTTTCCCCAGCACATCCTCCGCTTTCGCAATGACCAATTATTGCCGAAATTGGGTTTAGATCCAGCACAAGTAACCGACGAACATTTCACCCAAGCATTCGGCGAATTTCACTGCGTCCGTCCCTTCCTCGCACTCCGCTACCACGGCTATCAATTTAACGAATACAATCCCAATTTAGGCGATGGTAGAGGCTTTTTGTACGGTCAAGTTCGCGGTACTGATGGCAGACTTTATGACTTTGGTACAAAAGGTTCTGGCCGCACACCTTATTCCCGGTCTGCTGATGGTAGACTTACTCTCAAAGGGGGAGTTAGGGAAGTTTTAGCGGCAGAAACTTTGCATAGGTTAGGAGTGCGGACATCTCGCTGTTTTAGTTTAGTTGAAACCGGGGAATCTTTGTGGCGTGGGGACGAACCTTCTCCCACGCGCTCGTCTGTCATGATACGTTTTAGTCATTCTCACATCCGGTTCGGTACTTTTGAAAGATTGCATTACATCCGTCGCCCGGATTTAATTACAAAACTTTTAGATTTTGTGATTGAATATTACTATCCTGAATTGCATTTGGCAGCCAGCACTGAGGGTCTTGCTCCAGGGGAAAAGTATGCACTGTTCTATGCTGAATTAGTCAAGAAGGTAGCCGAATTAGTTGCTCAGTGGATGGCGGCGGGATTTTGTCATGCTGTGCTCAATACTGATAATATGTCGATTACTGGAGAAAGTTTTGACTATGGACCTTTTGCTTTTATCCCGACTTATAATCCTAAGTTTACCGCGGCTTATTTTGACTATTATGGTCTTTATTGTTACGGGAATCAACCGTTTATTTGCCAGGGGAATTTAGAGAAACTTCAGAAACCGCTAGTTTGTGCGATCGCTCAAACCGATCTGGATGCTGCTTTGGCAAAGTTTGGCGATTATTATAATGTAGCTTATCGACAGTTGATGCTGAATAAATTGGGATTTGAGCAGTTATCGGAGGCTGATGGTGATGAGTTGTTGCAACTGACAATTAAATTGCTGGCGGAGTCTCAAGTCGATTATCAAGGTTTCTTTTTTGAGTTGCGAAAACAGTTCGCTCCCACTTGGCGAGATGATGCGAGTCAAATTTTTAGTGAAGCGGAACCGACGGATTTAATAGCACATTGGCGGCAGTTTTATTGTCACGTTTTGCAAACTTTGTCCTCCGACGATCTGGATCGAATGGCCGAAAGGTTACGCAGGTGCAATCCCGAACAATCGCTATTGAGACCGACGATTGAGGCGGTTTGGGAGCAAATAGCTATTGAGGATAATTGGCAACCTTTTTATGAGTTGGTTAAGCGAATTCAAGACTCGTAAAGGGAATTGGGCGTTGTTGACGGTTGATCTCAATTCCGGTTGTATCGGAATGATTTAACCGCGAAGGCGCGAAGTACGCGAAGGAAGAGAAGAGAGAGTTTAATACAGGACGATGAAGAGAGGATTTGGTATGACTGTTGATTGTTTGCTCACCACCATGGGAGCATCCCGATTTTGTAATGGCTATAGCATGACCGCAGATAATTTATTAGTGATAACCAGAGATTTACAGCCGTCATGCTTCGCCCCTAGGAATATATTTGCACTCATTGAGATGCACCCACCACAATCAACAGACAACTAACTATCGTCCACTGACTATTTGAGTTTTTCTATCTCAAATTGTGCGTCTTTGTAACCGCCGGTAAGTCCTTGATCGAGAAAGATTTTTCCGGCTTTTTCATAGTCACTAATCGCTCCTGCTTTGTCTCCTAAAGAGCGACGCACAGCGCCTCTACCGTAGTAAGCCGCAGCATAATTGGGGTTGATCCGAATTGCTTGCACATAATCGGCGATCGCACTATTGTAATTATTTAACTGTTGGTAAATCTTGGCTCGATTGGCGTAAGCTTCAGCATCGTTGGGATTGATGCCAATGGCTGAGGTAAAATCCGCGATCGCCCCCTGTGCATCTCCCCCTCCGTTGCGAGCTAAACCCCGATTACTAAAAGCATTATAATCATTTGGATTCATTTTCACCGCTTGAGAACAATCGTCAATTGCTTTGGGATAATCTTTTAAGTTTAAATAAGCAATGCAGCGATTGTTATAAGGAACCGCATCCTCATCGCTCAGCGCAATGGCCTGAGTGCAATCGTCAATGGCGGCTTGATGAGCCCCCAAATTTAACTGGGTACTGCACCGATTAGCATAAGCATCTGCATTCTTGGGATCGATCGCAATTACCTGAGAATAATCGGCAAAAGCTCCCTTATAATCACCCGAATGAAAGCGAGCTCTCCCCCGACTGTACAAAGCTTTAGTATCTTTAGAATCGAGCTTAATTGCTTCTGTATAATCCCCAATAGCTCCCTGTAAATCTCCCCCCGCAGCGCGAGCTAATCCCCGCGAATGATAACCTTTAGCCAGTTGGGGCTGCAACCGAATCACCTCACTAAAATCTTGAATCGCCGTTTTGTAATCTTGTAAGTCCAAATAAACCACACCTCGCTCATAATAAGCATCAACATCGTTAGGTTTGAGACTCAAAACCTTAGTGTAATCCTCAAGAGCGCCTCGCTTGTCGTTAAAATCGTAGCGAGCTAACCCTCGGTTAAAATAAGCCTGAAAGTAATTAGGATCTAGAGCGATCGTCTGAGAATAATCAGCAATGGATTCCTGATACTTTTTTAAATCATAATTGGCATTAGCTCGCCGATACAAAGTCTCAGGATTGTTAGGATTGAATTTAAGTGACTGGTTAAAAGCATCCACTGCCCCAGCAGTATCTTGATTTCGAGACTTTGCCACCCCCTGTTCGTAATATTCCCTAGCTTTCACAGGATTGGGACGATTCCAGTAATTGAACAGCAATATTAAACCTATTAGGGTCCCCAACCCAGCGAAAGCCAGCAACCAAAACCTGCTTCCCAAATTGAAAAACGAGTTACCATAAGACCCGAATCTAGACTGAGACAGGCTGTTTTTTTGAGATGTATTTGCAGGATCTTGGCGATGTCTGATCTTGCTCAAAGCCTCCAAAACTTCCTCAGCAGATTGATAGCGCTTGCCAAATTGATGACAGACCATTTTGTCAATGATATTAGCCAAATTGTTAGAACATTGACAGCGGTTGCGCCAGACAATTTCTCCGGTATGAGAAGGGCTTGGATCTTGCAATTTGGGCAAATCAGTACCGGGCAATCCCGTAATAGCTTGGATAGCCATCATCCCGACTGCATAGATATCGCTGCTAAATTGTGGGTTGCCTTGAAATTGTTCGATCGGCATATAAGCCGGAGTCCCTGTCGCAATTGTTCTCGGAAATTCTGTATCATATTCACCGATGTGACTCGTAACTTCTTTTACCGAGCCGAAGTCAATTAAAACCAATTTTCCGTCTGGTTTACGGCGGATTAAATTTGACGGATTGACATCGCGGTGAATCACTCCCTGAGAGTGGACAAAAGCGAGAATTTCTAAGACTTCTTCTAGGAGAGATATCACTCGTTCTTCCGGCCAGTATTGACCAGCTACGATTTCCCTGTTTAGTGCTTGTCCCGGCACAAATTCTTCCACTAAATAGAACTGATTGCTGTCTTCAAAATATGCTAGTAAAAAGGGAATTTGATCGTGTTTTCCTAATTTTTCTAGAATTTCTGCTTCTTGTTTAAATAATCGATAAGCAGTTTTGAGAACTGTGGAAGTATTGCTGGGTGGTCGCAGTTGTTTGACTACACATTGAGGGTGGTTGGGGCGGCGAGTATCGACAGCTAAATATGTTTGTCCAAAAGCCCCAGAGCTCAGCACTTGGACTACGCGGTAACGTCCGTCTAGAAGTTGACCAACCATGTTCATATTGGTAAGGAGTAATGAAACAATTTTAGATTTGGGATTTGGGATTTGGGATTGGGAATTTGGGATTTTAAATTTATGGCTAATTTAAATCTAAAATCCCCGATCGGATAGGAATTGGTAAGGACTACAGTTAACAGTTAACTGATGAAGCATTTAGTTAAGTTGGTTAATTTGTGCTTGCGCGTCTTGAAAACCATCGCCTCTTCCTTGTTCTAGAAACAGCGTTGCAGCTTTCTGAAAATCTGCGATCGCCCCATTACGGTCTTTGAATTGGCCACGGACGAGACCTCGACTGTAGAAAGCTGTAGCATTGTTGGGGTTGAGTTTCACTGACTGTGCAAAATCTGCAACCGCTAAATTATAGTTTTTCAGTTCCGAGTAAATATTACCGCGATTGCTATAAGCAACTGAATCACTGGGATTGAGCCGAATTGATTCTGTAAAATCGGTGATGGCACCGGCCTTGTCTCCCGAAGCGTTACGAGCTAATCCTCGATTGCTGTATGCTTTGGAATTTTTCTTGTTGAGTTCGATGGTTGAGCTGCAATCTTCAACGGCTTTCTGAAATTGTTTTAAATTCAGGTGAGCAATGCAGCGGTTATTATAAGCAGCTTCGTCTTTTGGATCGATGGTAATTGCTTGGGTACAATCTTCAATCGCTTTATCGTAGGTTGCTAAATTCAAGTAAGCGCTGCATCGGTTGGTATAAGCATCAGCTCGATCGGGCGCTAATTCGATCGCCTTAGTGTAATCTGTCATTGCTCCTTGATAATCTCCCACATTAAATCTCGATCGACCCCGACCATAATAAACACCAGCATCTGTGGGGCTAATTTGAATCGCTTGGGTAAAATCTGCCATCGCTCCTGTTTTGTCCCCAGCAGCCGATCGAGCCAAACCCCTGTTGCTATAAGCCTTAGTATCATTGGGATTCAAGCGAATTGCTTGGGTATAGTCTTCAATTGCCGCCGGATAGTCCGACAAATCGTAGTAAGCCAAAGCCCTTTGATAAAAAGCATCGGCATCAGTGGAATTCAGCCGGACTGCTTGGGTAAAATCTTCTAGAGCACCCTGCTTATTGCCTAGTTCCCGGCGGCTCAAACCTCGATTGTAGATGGCTTTACTGTGGCTGGGATTGAGTTTAATGGCTTGAGTATAATCCTCTATTGCTTGCTCCCGCGCCCCAAGGTCATAGCGAGCGTTAGCCCGCTTGTAGAAAGCTTCGGCATCGCTGGAATTGATGGCGAGGGCTTGGGTATAATCAGCGATCGCACCTGTTTTGTCCCCTTGCAGTGCCTTTTGTTGACCCTGGGCGAACAATTCCTGTGACCTCGCTGGATCTTGAGTCTGCCAATAGTAAATGAGTCCTGCTGTCAAGATTAAAGCGGAAAAAGTTCCAGCAATACTGAGCAGGATGATTTGACTCGGCTTCAGAGGCGGTTGACTCATAGCTGGAGTAATGGTGGTTGGTAGCGGTGGCTCAACCTTGATTTTTCGTCTGATTTTCTTGAAGTCGGCTAAAACTTCTGTGGCACCCTGATAGCGTTCCTCAAAGTCGGAGCGCACCATTTTCTCAATAATATCTGCTAAAGCTACAGAACAATTTGCCCGATCGCCACCATTTATTTTCTGTTTCTGATTTTGTAAGGAAGCCAGTTCAAGAGTTGAAAGTCCTGTGACAGCAACCAGAGCGATCGTACCTAGAGCATAGATATCACTATTGTAGCGAGGGTTGCCTTCCCATTGTTCCATAGGCGTATATACTGTCTTGGCAACCACCGACTGTTTTTTGGCAACAGACCATTTAATTGAATTCGAGGAAGTTGGTAATGACAAATAACAATTAGCAATTTCCGAGTTCAGTTCCCCGTCTAAACGAAAGTCCGTTAACACCCATTTCCGATCGGACTGACGCCTAATCAGATTATCTGGTTGAATTCTGCCATGAATAAAGCCGTTCTCATGTATAAACACCAAAACTTCTAATATTTCCTCAAGCAAACCAAATATTTTCTTTTGGGTCCAAGGTTGACCGGGGATTAGTTCAGTGCTTAAAGGTTCCCCAGCAATTAATTCTTCAATTAAGTATAAACTTCGATTTTCGGCAAAATAAGCCGATAATTCGGGAATTTGGTGATGTTTTCCCAATTTTTCAATTTTTTCTGCATTTCTTTGAAAGATAGTTTGGACTGATTCAGGAATCTGCAAACTCTTACCGGGAAGTCGCATTTTTCTAACCAGGCATTGCGGAGAACCCCGACGGTGAGTATCTGCTGCCAAATAGGTGGTTCCCACCTCACTTGAGTCTGTGACTTTAATGATGCGGTAACGTCTGTCTAGAAGTTGACCAATCATGATATGCCCTCATCCCTGTTACTGATTGAATTTTCGCATAAAATCAGGATAGTTAATCAATGAGTATAGCATTAAAATTAGCATCAGTCCGATCCCCGTAGCCCTTAGACATCTCCTAAAAACACAGTCAAGAACAGGATTTATGGTCTGTTCCACAGGAATTATGGCAAAGGTCTAGGGACCAGAGAACCCCACCCTCAACTTAGAGAAGAAACAAGAAGCAAGAAGATCCAGGGGGAAATGCAATAATAAAATTGTAGGATACCTCAGACTTTCAATATAAGTAATTAAAAATGGCTGAATCATTAACAAAAGGAGGAACGATCGCTGCGATCGCCACTGCCATCGTCCCCCAACAAGGCAGTGTCGGCATTGTGCGAGTTTCCGGCTCCCAAGCTCTCAAAATTGCCGAAACTTTGTTTCGCAGTCCAGGAAAGCAAATTTGGGACTCTCACCGGATTATTTATGGCTACATCCACCATCCCCAAACTCAAGAATTAGTCGATGAAGCTTTACTATTAATTATGAAAGCACCCCGTTCTTTTACCCGCGAAGATGTGGTAGAATTTCACTGTCACGGCGGGATTATGGCGGTGCAACAAGTCTTGCAATTGTGTTTGGAAAACGGAGCCAGATTGGCGCAACCGGGAGAGTTTTCCCTGCGAGCTTTTTTGAACGGAAGACTAGATTTAACTCAAGCTGAAAGCATCGCCGATTTGGTGGGAGCAAAATCTCCGGCTGCTGCACAAAGTGCTTTGGCGGGGCTGCAAGGCAAATTAGCCAAGCCGATTCGCCTACTGAGAACAACTTGTTTGGATGTGTTAGCAGAAATTGAAGCGAGAATTGATTTTGAGGAAGATTTGCCGCCTTTAAATGAGGCTAAAATAGTGTTAGAAATAACTCAGGTTTTGGAGCAATTGTCAACTATTTTGGCCACAGCCGATCGCGGAGAGTTGTTGAGAAGCGGTTTGAAAGTGGCGATCGTCGGCCGCCCAAATGTGGGAAAATCGAGTTTGTTGAATGCGTGGAGTAGGTGCGATCGGGCGATCGTCACTGATTTGCCCGGTACAACGCGGGATGTGGTAGAATCGCAGTTAGTTGTGGGTCCAATTCCAGTGCAGGTGCTAGACACTGCGGGAATTCGGGAAACGGAAGACAAAGTAGAAAAGATAGGAGTTGAGCGATCGCGCGCCGCCGCACAGCAAGCCGATCTAGTATTATTGACAATAGACGCACAATCTGGGTGGACAGAACAAGATTCAGAAATTTACGAACAAGTAAAACACCGCCAACTAATCATCATCATCAACAAAATCGACCTAGTAAAAACCACCCCAAAACTACCATTTTCCTCTGAAAATCACCGAATAGTCACCACCGCCGCCGCCCTAGATCGAGGCATAGAAGACTTAGAAACCGCCATCTTAGATGCCGTCAACAGCGAAAATTTGCAAGCAGAAAACCTAGACTTAGCAATTAACCAAAGGCAAGCAGCAGCCATCACCAAAGCAAAGTTTTCTATGGAACAATGCCTAATTACTATTAGCGATAAATTGCCATTAGATTTTTGGACAATAGATTTGCGTGGTGCAATTCAAGCCCTAGGAGAAGTTACGGGAGACGAGGTGACAGAATCAGTATTGGATAGAATCTTTAGTAGATTTTGTATTGGGAAATAAGCATAGGGCCCCAGAAACCGGGTTTTTTGCGACAATACTTCGTTCCAAACCATAAATTCAATTAAAAACCCGGTTTCTTTGGCGGAGTCCATCAATCCTGTAAAGGATGGCTATATGATAATTGTGAGTTAATTCTTAAATAACCAACTGATAACAGCAGTGCCAATACTTATTTACCACATCACCCACATTGACAATCTAGAATCTATCATGGCAGAAGGTGGATTGTTAGCTTATAATGTTATGCTTGAGACACAAACTAACTACACTAATATCGCCTACGAAAATATCCAATATCGTCGCGCTACAACTGATGTTCCTTGCGGTGGAGGTGGAGTCTTACACGATTATGTTCCATTTTATTTTGCTCCGCGCTCTCCGATGCTATATACTATTAATCGTGGCAATGTAGAAAACTACACTCAAGGTCAGGCAGCAGTTATTCACCTGGTTTCTAGTATAGAGAATATCGAGGCTGAAGACTTATGTTTTGTTTTTACGGACGGTCATGCAGTCATGACATTTACCGATTTTTTTGACGACCTCAACTATTTAGGTGCGATCGATTGGGATGTCATGGAATCGCTTTACTGGAATGACACAAACGAAGATAATGACAGAAAACGCAGGCGTCAAGCCGAGTTTTTGGTTCGCTACTTTTTTCCTTGGCAGCTAATAACAGAAATCGGAGTTATGAACGATACAATAAAAACACAGGTAGAGAATATTTTACAAAATTTTACACACAAGCCATCAGTCATAGTCCGTAATAATTGGTATTATTAAGATAAAGAAAAATCTGGAAATAAAAGTGATTAAAATTCAGCAAGGCAACTTGTTAAAAGCAAATGCCGAAGCCATAGTGAACACAGTTAATTGTGTTGGAGTTATGGGCAAGGGAATTGCCTTGCAATTCAAGCAGGCATATCCCGATAACTTCCGCCAATATGCAAAAGCTTGTCGGGCGAGCGAAGTCATGCCTGGGCAAATGTTTGTAGTATCTACTGGCAATCTATTCAATCCCCGATACATTATTAATTTTCCCACAAAACGTCACTGGAAAGGCAAATCAAAAATTGAAGATATTCAAGTTGGACTAACAGCTTTAATTCAAGAGATAAAGCAATTGGGTATTAATTCTATTGCCGTTCCTCCGCTGGGTTGCGGGAACGGTGGCTTGTCTTGGAAGACGGTAAAACCGCTAATTGAATCAGCATTTTTGGAACTGCCTAACGTGCAAGTGCTGCTGTTTGAACCGCAGGGTACTCCCGAAGCTGATATGATGCAGGTTGCTACCGAACAACCAAAAATGACTCGCGCTCGTGCCTTATTTGTTCGCTTGCTGCAACTGTACGGAATCCCAGGTTATCGACTGACAATGCTCGAAATCCAAAAGCTAGCTTACTTCCTCCAAGTTGCAGGAGAACCGCTGAAATTACACTATGTCAAAGAAAAATATGGCCCTTATGCAAACAATCTAAATCATGTTTTACAAAAGCTGGAAGGGCATTATATTCGAGGTTATGGAGACCGGAATACAGAGGCGCAAATCTATGTATTGCCTGACGGTGAAATAGCGGCGCGGAAATTTTTAGAAAATTCTGATGATGCTATTGAGCGACTAGAACGTGTTAGTAACTTAATCAACGGTTTTGAAACTCCTTATGGGATGGAACTACTAGCAACAGTCCATTGGGTTGTTATGGAAAATAGGCAAGCAGCGGAGAATTCGGAAAATGCGATCGCACTTGTACACGAATGGAACACTCGCAAGAGAGATCTTTTTAAACCTCAACATATCCGCAAAGCATGGCAGCGCCTGCATCAGGAAAACTGGTTTTTAGTGCTATAACAACTAACAACTAACAACCAAAAAACAATCAAGATCGAGGTCTACCCAAAGTAGTAATATAAACCACTGCTTCATCAGCGGGAATTCCCAAAACCTCATTTACCTTATCATCAAAAAATCCGGCAATCCCACTCACACCCAAACGCAATTGAATCGCCGCCAAATTCAGCCGCTGGCCCAAATGACCCGCATCCATGTGCAAATAACGGTAAACGCGATCGCCATATTTAGCCACCGCCTTCTTCAAATCCGCCGTATGAAACAACAAAACCGCCGCATCTCTTCCTAATTCTTGGCCCAAGCACAAATAGTGCAACTCCCTACGGAAATTCTTAAACCTAATTTGTCGCAACTCTTGAGCTTTCGGAGCATAATAATAACAGCCTTCTTCCAGACCATTCACGGCAGATACTGCTACAAAAGTCTCGATTAAACTCAAATCGAAATAGTCAGGATAACCATCTAATCCTTGGTCAGTGTAGTGGTGTGGCTGATAAGTAAAATCCAGCAGGGCTAGCAGTTCGGTCAAGCTCAAGGAAGCACCTGTATAGGAACGAGTCGAACGCCGTTTCAGAATTGTATTCTCTAAATTATCTAAGTGAAATCCCCAACTAATCGAAGGAGTCACCGTCGATACTTTAGTACAAAATGGGAAGTTATATTTATCTTCTATTCCCTCTTCAATTTCATTCAATTTCCACCCATCCGTACCTGTCGTATCGGAATCCAATTGTGTAGCTTGATGGAGGTATTCTAGCAGTTGACCTTCCGGAATGTGCGGGTAATTTGTGGTGCTTTTTCCAGGTAAAGCTGTTCTGAATCTTGGCAAGTTTTGGTTGATATCTAGCAAGTCGGCTAAAGCCACTACACAGATTGCTCCTTCTTGCTTGGAGTCGATGTAAAGCAATTGATTGATGGCTTCATCTGCGAATCCTCCTATCAGGTGAGGTCGGTAATCATTCAGTGCCGCAGCCAATTCAATGTTGCTCAATAAATGACCTGTATCTAGGAAAATTCGTCTATAAGCTCGGTCTTCGTAGCGCCAAGAAGAACGGAAAAAGACATTGGTAATTGCCAGTGCCAATTTGGTATCTTCTAAGGCTGGCGACCAAAAACAAGCCGCTTGCAGAGCCAGCCAAACTTCGCTATCCCAAAAGTGGACTAGGGAATGAGTTCTCGCTTGATAATTGTAAAGTCCGGCTGGCAAATACTTAGTGCCACGGGAGATTAAATAAACCTCTGCGGGGTAAAGCCCCCCAGCCGACGGTGCCGATCGCAAATACAGCGGGCTCCCATCCATCGTGGACACCTTAGCAGTCAATCCGTAGCTGCACAACAGGAAGTTGGACAATCGATACCACCAACTGCTATCAGAATCTGCCGGGGACTCCTGTGAAGTCTCTTTGAGATAGGGCTTGAGGTCAAAATATGCTCCTATTTTATATTCTTTGAAAGGAACAGGTTGCTCTTCCCAGTCTAGCTGTCTGCTTTTGGCAGCAATGGTTTCAGGGTCATATTTTGTCCGTTGGTGGTAGTGCTGAGCAATGGATACTGGAGTTTCTGGCATAGTCAGAGTCGGAGCCTCTTTGGTTGCTGATTTGATCTTGACATTACAAACTACTTACTAGCAGCGTATAAATGGACAAATATAAAAAAAATCTTAGAAAAAATGCGATCGTTGTTACACAAGCTTAACATAAGGGAATCCATAAGTATAAATACGCATAAACAAATCCATTAATTATTCTAATGGATGGGCAGCACTAGCTGTAGTCATAAAGGGGTAAAAATGCAAAAGCTAAGCGCTAAGGAATTGCTGGCTCAGTATTCTGAGGGCAAGCGAAACTTTGACGCCGTAGATTTAAGTGAAAATGACTTGTTTGAAGCCGATTTGCAAGAAATCAATCTTTCTGGCGGCAACTTGAGGAAAAGTTATTTACCCTACGGAAATCTGACTCAAGCTAATCTTTCTCAAACTCAGTTTCAAGATGCTGAATTGGGTGACACTCAACTTTATCAAGCCAATTTGTCTGAAGCGAACTTGTCCGGTGCTAATTTGTCAAGAGCTAATTTGCGCCACGCGAATTTGCAAGGTGCGAATTTACAGAAAGCTAATTTGCAAGGTGCGGATTTGTACAATGCAGATTTGAGTTATGCTGATTTGAGAAATGCTGATTTAAGCAGAACTAATTTGGAAAATGCCAAATTCACTAAAGCTCAATTAGCTGGGTGTAATTTATTTCGATCGCGTTTGGGAGATTTATCTGATGCTGAGTGCGATCGCACTACCATTGGCCCAGAAGGATATTAACCTGTTTTTGAGTACAAAAGGCGATCGGCTAATAGACATCTGGCATAATTCTTATGGAACAGGCATCGGACCTGTTCACGCAGTGGAACTAAGTGTTAGCCCAGGTGCAAGCTATGTCCTCACAGAAGCCGTTAATTCTTGATTTTGCCCAGACAGACGCGATGAAATCGATTCTCCCGATTCCCTCAATCCTGTCGAGTCACGGCACAAAATGGGAGGGAATTCACGTCGAATATCACAGTCAGCCAGCAGACGAAACTCCCGAACACTGTTTCCAACAACACAACATTGGGCTGATACTCAATTCAGTTACAGTAAACGGAATACTCAACGGGAAACACTACGGTAGCGAACCGTGGCAAAGAGGAGAGATTTTCATCGGTGCTGCTGGTACTGATTTTCAGTCAGGTGCAGTCGAAGAACCTGAATTTATGGCGATCGCGATCGACCCTACCGACTTCGACAATACAGTTGGCGAATCGACAAATTCAAACCTGATTGAAATTATACCGCACTGGAAAATCAGCGATCCGTTAATTTTCGGCATAGCCTGGGCCCTCAAAACCGAACTCGAATCAGGTGGATTAAACGGTACTCTTTATGTCGATGCACTCAAAAAAGCACTTTCAATGCACATACAAAGTTATTTTAGCAAGACTTTTAGCAAAATCGTCGGTGTGACTCCTAAGAAATATCGCGATTCACTTTAATAAAGGTAACACCCGCAGTCCGGCAGTCCGGCAGTCCGGCAGTCCGGCAGTCCGGCAGTCCGGCAGTCCGGCAGGGGTTTAAACCCTGCCTCAAAGCAGAAGTCCTCTCAAAGAGGACTGAATAACTCATTAGTCCTCTTTTAGAGGACTTTCGCTATGAGACAGGGGTTTTTAACCCCTGGCGGACTCTCGGACTTACCCAAAATCTTTCGCATTCAAAGTCTTTGCATTCATCCACAAGCCCGCCGGGGAATCAATTCCCCGTCGAGAGAGCGAAAGTCGGTTGAAACCGACTGAAAAATCCCATTAAATTATCAAACGAGTACCGATATGGTAAAATAACATGGCTAGCCGATCGAAAAATAATCAAAAAATTACATAAAGATCGGGAAACATATTTATGGCAATGTGGCGGCTGTACTATCATTTAGTTTGGGCAACAAAAGAGAGGCAACCTCTGATACATCCACAAAGAGAAACAGAACTTTATAATTATATTATCGGCAAGGCTGATACCCTCAATTGCATCGTCCACGCTATCGGCGGCACAGAAAATCACATCCATTTAATAGTTTCCATTCCCCCCACACAATCGATCGCTGAATTTGTGAAAAATATTAAAGGTAGCAGCAGCCATTATCTCAATCAAATTTTGCAAAATCCCAATAGATTTGGCTGGCAAGAAGGATATGGAGTATTCTCTTTAGGACAAACACAACTAGAACAAGCAGTCGCTTATGTTATCAATCAAAAGCAACATCATTTGGGAAACACTGTAAATTCGCATTTAGAACAAATCACCGATCGAGACGATCGCCCAACCCGCTGGTATTCCAAGGGACCAAAGAATTAACAGATCGAACTCTCGCATTCACCCACAAGCCCGCCGGGGAATTAATTCCCCGTCGAGAGAGCGCAAGTCGGTTGAAACCGACTGACAAATCCAATTAAATCATCATCAATCTTAGTCCTCTTTGAGAGGACTTGCGCTATGAGACAGGGGTTTTCAACCCCTGGCGGACTCTGAGACAGGCACTTTAACCCCTGGCGAACCCTCAAAATGTCGCACTTACAAACCGCACCCACAACCATTGTTACAATTATTCATCAAACTCCGAGTAATTTCGCAAGAAAATTGTATTTTTCGCAAATTTTTCGCAAGAATTTACTATACAGCAAACCCGGTACTCCCGTATAATTACTGACATAACATAAGCCAGGAATACCAGCATATGAGCTCTCCAAATCAACAAACATCTTACGGTCAAATTCCCTTAAGTTTTATTGCAAATACTGGACAAACAGACCCTAATGTGAAATTCCAGGTAAAAGGTGCCGGCCACAATATCTATTTCACTCCCAACGAAATCACCTTTACCGCTTTCCAAAAACCAAATGAACCGGGGAACCAAGCCACAACTTCTGCAATTGTCCGCAGCAGCTTAGCCAACAGCAACCCGAATCCCCAACTTTCCGGGTTGGAAAAATTGTCAGGAGTTGCTAACTTTATTTTAGGCGAAGATTCCAGTCAATGGCACACAGACGTTCCTACTTTTAACGGCGTTGTTTATCAAAACGTCTATCAAGGAATCGATCGCGTTTTCAAAGGCACTGAAGGACAACTGAAAAGCGAATTTTTGGTTGCACCTTTTGCCGATCCGAATCAAATTAAGATGAACTATAGTGGTGTTAACAACATCCGGTTGCGTGACGACGGATCGCTGATATTAGAAACACCGCTAGGCGAGTTAATTGATAACGCACCGATAGTTTATCAAGACATCAACGGACAGCGGGTGAATGTTCCCGCAGCTTATAATTTATTAGGAAACAATCAAGTTAATTTTAGTTTAGGAGATTTTGACCGCACTCAACCCCTAGTTATCGACCCGGTTTTAGCTTACTCTACTTATCTAGGTGGCAGCGCCTCTGACAGCGCCAACCGCATCGCTGTAGATAGCACGGGTGCGACGTACATTATTGGAACTACTGTTAACAATTTTACGACTACTCCCGGTGCGTACCAAACTACGCCAGCAGGTCAAGCTGATTTTTTAGTTACTAAAATTAACTCTGAAGGAACTGCCTTAATTTACTCTACTTATATCGGTGGTACAGGCAATGAATACGGTATTGGGATTGCGGTAGACAGTCAAGGCAATGCTTATTTAACCGGACAAGTCGATCCCGGTTATCCAACTACAGCGGGTTCTTTTCAACCGACAGCAACTACTTACAATGCTGCGGCAACTAAACTCAATGCGGCCGGGAATTCTCTAGTTTATTCTACTTTTTTGGGCGGTAACGGGAGTGCCCTAGGCACTAGCATTGCTGTAGACAGTAACGGGAATGCTTATGTTACTGGACCGACAGGCGACAATTTTCCCATTTCCAATGCCTCTCAACCTCAAATTGGAGGTAATATTGATGCGTTTATTACTAAAGTTAATCCCACGGGCAGTGGTTTAGTTTATTCTACTTATTTCGGCGGTAGTAATCGCGATGAAGGTCAAGGCATTGCAGTAGATAGTAATGGTAATGCCTATGTTTCTGGAATTACTTATTCGACTAATTTGCCATTGACTAATCCAGTTCAGACTACAATTGGAGGTGGTCAATATGATGCTTTTATCAGTAAGTTTACTCCAAATGGTGCACGTATTTATTCGACTTATTTAGGTGGTACTGGTAATGACCAAGGTACTAGTATTGCTGCTGATAGTTCTGGAAATGCCTATATTGTGGGAACTACAAGTTCAACTAATTTTCCGACAGTTAGTCCGATTCAACTGCTTAATGCAGGTGGTGCGAATGATGCTTTTGTCAGCAAGCTGAGTGCTGCGGGTAATTCTTTGATTTATTCAACTTATTTGGGTGGTAGTGGAGATGACAAGGGCGATCGCATTACTGTAGACAGTGCGGGTAATGCTTATGTGACGGGAAACACTACTTCGACTAATTTCCCGACTAAGAATGCGATTCAAAGTATCAGCGGTGGCGGGCAAGATGCTTTTATTACAAGTATTAATTCCTCTGGTTCTGCCTTAGTTGATTCTACTTATCTTGGCGGCAGTGGCGACGACAACGGTGGTGGTATTGCGGTGGATGCGAATGGTGCAGTTTATGTGGCGGGATCTACTACCTCTACTAATTTCCCGACTGCGAATCCTTTGCAAGCGGCGAATGGGGGAGGTGCTTCTGATGCTTTTATTACTAAAATAATTCCTGGCGGGCCGCAGGTAAAGATTGTTGAGTCGGGCGGCAGCACTAATGTGGCAGAAAGTGGGACGACTGATACTTATACAGTTGTGCTAACTAATCAGCCTACTGCAAATGTGGCGATCGCCCTCAACACCGGCACTCAAATTCAATCAATTGCTGGCCTTAACTTTACCCCAGCTAATTGGTTTTTGCCACAAACGGTGACAGTCAGTGCAGTTGATGATATCGTAGCTGAAGCTTCGCCGCACAGCGGCCCGATCGCCCATACAGCCACAAGTACCGATGCTAAGTATAACGGGGCAAGTGTCAGTTTTACGGTTAATGGCACTGCTGGCAACACGGTCAATGCTAATATTACCGATAACGACACCGCAGGCGTTAGCATTACTCCCACTACTGCGACTGCAACGGAAGGCGGTGCAAATGGAAGTTATAGCGTTAAATTAAATACTCAGCCAACAGCACCTGTTACGATTAACTTAGCTACAGGCAGTCAAATTCAACCAATTACCGCACTTACTTTTACTGCGACTAATTGGAATGTTGCTCAAACTGTGCAGGTGAAAGCGGTTGATGATAGTTTAGTTGAAGGAAATCATACAGGTGCGATCGCGCATACAGCCACCAGTACCGATACTAAATATAACAGCATCACAATTTCCCCTGTTAATGTCGCCATCACCGATAACGACACCGCAGGCGTTACCATTACTCCCACTACTGCGACTGCAACGGAAGGCGGTGCAAATGGAAGTTATAGCGTTAAATTAAATACTCAGCCAACAGCACCTGTTACGATTAACTTAGCTACAGGCAGTCAAATTCAACCAATTACCGCACTTACTTTTACTGCGACTAATTGGAATGTCGCTCAAACTGTGCAGGTGAAAGCGGTTGATGATAGTTTAGTTGAAGGAAATCATACAGGTGCGATCGCGCATACAGCCACCAGTACCGATGTTAATTATAACAGCAACCTCACCATTTCGCCTGTGAGCGTCGCCATTACTGATAACGATACCGCAGGCGTTAGCATTACTCCTACTAGCACCACTGCAACGGAAGGCGGTGCAAATGGCAGTTACACTGTTCAGTTAAATACTCAACCGACAGCACCTGTTACGATTAACTTAGCTACAGGCAGTCAAATTCAACCAATTACCGCACTTACTTTTACTGCGACTAATTGGAATGTTGCTCAAACTGTGCAGGTGAAAGCGGTTGATGATAGTTTAGTTGAAGGAAATCATACAGGTGCGATCGCCCATTCTTCTACCAGTAGCGATGTTAATTATAACGGCATCACAATTCCGGGTGTCAGTGTCGCCATTACTGATAACGACACGGCAGATTTCAGCGTCACACCTACAAACATAACTGCTACGGAAGGCGGTGCAACTGGCAGTTACAAAATCAAGCTAACTTCGCAACCGACTGCACCAGTTAGTATTAGTTTCAATACTGGAAATCAACTTAATCCGATCGCCACACCGATTACTTTTGACAGCACTAACTGGAATGTGGAAAAAACTGTCACTGTCAGTGCGATCGACGACAATGTAGCACAAGGAACCCACAGCGGCACGATCGCTCACACAGCTACCAGTAGCGATGCAAATTATAACGCGAAAGTCATTCCCAATGTGACAGTATCGATTACTGATAACGATAGTCCCGGTGTTTCTATTGTCCAATCAGGAGGCGGCACAGATATTGCTGAAGGCGGCGCAACGGATACCTACGGCGTAGTTTTGACTAGCGCGCCTGCTGCAAACGTCACGATTAACTTTGAAACTGGGAGTCAAATAAGTGCGATCGCACCTCTGACTTTCACGCCGAATAATTGGAATGTTGCTCAAAATGTGACTGTTAAGGCGATCGATGACAGCATAGCGCAAGGAACCCGCAGCGGCACGATCGCTCACAAGTCTGTCAGCCCCGATACCAAGTATAATAACCTGACGATTTCTCCTGTAACTGCCACGATTGCTGACAACGATACCGCAGGTGTGAGTATTTCACAACAGAATATAACAGCTACAGAAGGCGGTGCAACAGGCAGTTATACACTCAAGTTAAATTCGCAGCCAACTGCACCAGTTACTATCAGTTTTGATGCGGGAAATCAAATAAGTGCGATCGCGCCTATTACCTTCGACGCTACTAACTGGAATGTCGCGAAATCAGTCACAGTAACGGCTACAGACGATACGGTTGTGGAAGGAAATCATGCAGGGGCGATCGGCTATACTGTTACGAGTACCGATGTTAAATATAACAACTTTACAATTTCGCCTATTAATGTCGCCATTACTGATAACGACACTGCGCCAATTCCGACACCAGCGCCAACACCGACACCAGCGCCAACACCGACACCAGCGCCAACACCAGCCCCAACCCCAGCGCCAGCGCCAACACCAGCCCCAACCCCAGCGCCAATACCAACTCCTGCGTTACCAACCCCAACACCAACAACTGCAAACCCAACAGCCACACCATCAGCGACACCGGCTGGAATTACTGTTAATCCTGCAAGTGGATTAACCACTACAGAAGCAGGTAAAACAGCAACATTTGAAGTCAAACTCAACAGTCAGCCTAATGCTGATGTCAAGATAGATTTAGCAAGTTCCAATACAGCAGAGGGAATAGTTTCCCCGGTATCTCTTACCTTCAATTCAGCTAACTGGAATTCACCGCAAACAGTAACAGTTACAGGTGTTGAAGATAATATTGTTGATGGCGATAAAACTTATACCATTGTTACTGCCCCTGCTGTTAGTACGGATAGCAAATACTCTGGGTTAAATGCACCGGATGCTGCTGTCACCAATAGCGATAATAATACTAGCAGCAGCACGTTGGCCATTGACCCTGTAACCGGTCAGGAATACAAAGAAGGTGAGCTTTTAGTTAAGTTAATTCCTCAAGCGAGCGAAGCTACAATTCAAAGCGATTTATTTGCAGCTAACGGTGCGATCGAAGTCGAAAACCTCGTACCTCCAAGTCCTCCATCAAATGCCATTAATTCTGCATTTACAAGCGGTACATTTTTCTCCCGGAGTGCTTTCCAATTTGGCAATTTTACATTTCCCAACCTAAATGTGGACTCGACACAAGAGCAATTACCGCAATGGCGATTGGTGAAAATAGCAGCTAACGCAGACTTGCAACAGGTTAAAGAGAACTTGGCTCGAGATCCCAGAGTAGCAGCGGTTGAACTTAATTACACAGTATCGATCGACCAGTTTTCAAATAACTTTAACTTCAGCCAGCTTTTCAACAATGTATCGATTCTGGATACGCCAAGCGATCCGCGACTTAATGAACTTTGGGGTTTGAATAATACCGGACAAACTGGTGGAAGATCCGATGCTGATATTGATGCACCAGAAGCATGGGATATTCAAAAAGGCAGCAAAAATGTGGTAGTTGCAGTAGTGGATACGGGTGTGGACTACAACCACCAAGACCTTGCTGCTAATATCTGGAGAAATACAGGAGAAATAGCAGGTGATGGCATTGACAACGACGGTAACGGCTACAAAGATGACGTGCGTGGCTACAATTTCATCAATAATAATAACAATCCCACAGATATCGACAGTCACGGAACTCATGTTGCGGGTACTATTGGGGCAGTTGGCAATAACAACATTGGCGTTGTAGGCGTGAGTCAAAATGTTAGCATCATGCCTTTAATGGTTTTTCAAAGATACCCTGATGGCAAATTGGGAGCTCCAACCGACGCCCTCGTAAAAGCTATTAATTATGCAACCCAAAAGGGTGCAAAAGTGATTAACGCTAGTTATGGGGGCTCTTCTTTCTCCCAAGCTCAAAAAGATGCGATCGCCGATGCTAATAAAAAGGGTGTTTTGTTCGTAGCAGCAGCAGGTAATGATGCTAAGAACAATGATACTGTCGCACACTACCCTTCCAATTACGATCTCCCTAATATCATTGCGGTAGCAGCTACAACTGACAGTGACCTAGTAGCTTTCTTCTCCAACTATGGAAACAATTCAGTAGATTTAGGGGCTCCAGGACAGAGTATTCTCAGTACGATTCCAGGGAATCAGTACGGTTTCAAAAGTGGAACTTCAATGGCGGCTCCCCACGTAGCGGGAGCGGCAGCCCTACTTTTAGCTCAAAACCCCAGTTTGAGTGTTACACAGCTAAAAGATATCTTAATGAAGACTACAGACCCGCTTACTTCTCTGAATGGAAAAACGGTTAGTGGAGGGCGTTTAAATATTCGCAAAGCTCTCAACCGCCCACCAGTGTTAAACTACGGCCCTACAACAACTCCGTGGCATTTCAATTACCTGAATGTCAGCAACTCATCGACATTCAATTACACTTTTCCTTGGAACACTTTTACTGACCCCGATCCGGGAGATACCCTCACCTACTCAGCAACCCTCAACAACGGTCAACCCTTACCTTATTGGTTGAGATTCAACCCCACTACTCGCACCTTTAATGGAACAACTCCAGGGCTGCAAAATTTGGCAATTAAATTAACAGCAACAGACACAGCAAATGCAAGTGTAAGTGATGTGATTACTCTGAGACTTAGCAGCCAAGGTGTGGTGATTGACGGATACATTGCGGGTGCGACTTTGTTCTTCGATGCTAACAAGAACGGCGTTCTAGATGCCGGGGAACCATCAACTACTACTGACTCTAACGGTGAATATAATCTCGATATTCCCTTCGAGACTTTCGACAAAAATCAGAATGGAGAAATCGACACCTCAGAAGGCAATTTAGTTGCCACTGGAGGCACTGATACCGCTACTGGTTTGCCACTAGAAACACCAGTCACAGCACCTGCTGATGCCAGTGTTGTCACCCTCTTAACCAGTTTAGTAGCAGATTTAATCGACAAAGGAGTTGCACCAGAAACAGCCCAATCTTTGGTCAAATCTGCTCTGGCGATTCCCGCTGACGTTGACTTGACAAGCTTTGACCCGATCGACGCCACCAACAACAAGCAACCGGGCGGCGTCCAAGTCTTAGCAGAAATGGTGAAAGTCCAAAACTTCATTACTCAAACTAGCGCTTGGATTGATGGTGGTTCTAGTGCAGCTACCAAGGATATTGTCAAGGCTGTTGTCAGTTCAATTACAACTCCAATTCAATCTGGTACTGTTTTAAATCTCAGCAATGCAGCAGTTTTAGAACCAATCATTCAGCAAGCAGTGGCGAAAATTCAGCAGATTGACTCCAATTTCAATAGTCAAAAAGTTACCCAGATTATCTCGCAAGCTGCGACAGTAATGGCAACAGCAAATCAACGCATTGATTCGGCTGTTTCCAGCACAGCCACTCCAATTACTCAAGCAGTTGCCCGTGTTCAACAAGTAGCTTTGGGTGCAACTACTCAAGATTTCAAAGCAGTTGGCGCGGGCAATAAGACAATTTCCCAACTCGTTACTGACAATACTGGTGCTGCATTAGATAGCAAGATTCAAGCTGTAACATTGCCTGTTGGGATTGCGACTCCTGTTGTGAAAGGTGATGCTGATTTGGGCAGCAATTCCCCCGATCGCATTCTTGGTACAGATAGCGACGATATCCTGACTGGCGACAGCGGGAATAATTTGTTGATGGGCATGAGGGGCAATGATTCTCTCGATGGTGGCGCGGGGAATGATAGTCTTTTCGGCGGCAAAGATAGCGATATTTTGCTCGGAGGTAGCGGTGATGATGCGTTGTTTGGTGGTCGTGGTGCTGATAGTTTGAATGGCGGTGATGGCGATGATAGTCTGCTGGGAGGTAAGGGTGATGATGTGTTGTTTGGTGGTTTGGGCAGTGATAGTTTGACGGGTGGTGCTGGCAACGATCAATTCTTGCTTTCTACTAATTCCGGTATTGATAATATTACTGACTTTGAAGTTGGTAAAGACTTGTTAGTTTTGGGTAGCGGGCTGACTTTCTCCCAACTTTCAATTACTCAAGAAAATAGTTCAACATTAATCCGCTTGTCAGCAACTGGTGAAATTTTAGCATCTTTGAATGGGGTGACGGCAAGTGCGATCGGTGCCACAACCTTTGGCTCAATCTAACGTCTGGCAAGCTGTTGCACCAGTAAAATCTCTGAAACTACACCAACTATGACACAATTAACATCTAACTTTGAATGGCTCAAACAATTCGGCACACCCGGTGGGGATAACCTCCGAGACACAGCATTTGACAGTGCAGGCAATCTCTATCCGATCGGAGAGGCCGACGGCATTTTAGGTGGCACAAATCCAAGTAGCAATAGCTGGATAACCAAATATGATACCGGTGGCATAAAAGTCGGCCAAGTCGGTAAAATGCCAAAGCCCGATCGCGCATTCCGCAATCTTGCTGTTTTTACCATACTTTTGTAAAATGGCGACCACATTGTGGTATTCAAATCCCCAACCACTACCACCGGATTTTTCACCTGTGCTGCATACTCACCAATAGCTGCGAACTGTTTGTTGCGATCGACAAAACTGTACTCTCTCGTGGGAACAGACGGATGAGCAACAACCATAGAAATAATTTTACCTTGAACTGCAACATCCGCCAATAAACTCTTTCTTCCCAAGGAAACACCTACTTTTCGCAAACCAGACCAAACGGCATCGTCACCAGTCTTGCCAGTAGCTGCTGTGGCGATGAATAGCATTAAAGCAGGCAACCCGATGGTAATTACTTTTCTAATGAGATTGTCCATGATCCATCCTTATTTCATAGATTTCTAAGGGCAAATTATCTGGGTCTTTGAAAAAAGTAAACCGCTTGCCAGTAATTTCATCAAGGCGAATCTCTTCGACATCAACCTGTTTTGATTGTAAGTAAGCAACTGATTCGTCTATATTTTCTACTGCAAAAGCTAAATGTCTCAAACCGCAAGCTTCAGGATTGTTAACTCTTGCAGGAGGATGAGGAAAGGAAAAAAGTTCAATGATGTCACCATTTCCCACTTGTAAATCTAGTTTGTAAGAGTTCCTTTCGGTTCGGAAAGTTTCTTGGATGATGGAACATCCCAATACTTCTAGATAAAATTTCTTTGAGGCTTTATAATTTGAGCAAATTATCGCTACATGATGTATTCTTGTGATTTTCATAGTTAAGAATAAAGAAGAAGGAAGAAGGAAGAAGGAAGGAAGTCCTTCGACTACGCTCAGGAACCGCAGAAGGAAGGGTCGAAGGGCTCAGGAACCGCAGAAGGAAGGGTCGAAGGGCTCAGGAACCGCAGAAGGAAGTCCAAGATCTAATGGTAACGTCAACTCCATGATACAATGAGAGGTTTGCAGTCAATTACAATATTTTTACCGCAGGAGACAACTACTATGGCCCGTATGTATTACGACACCGACGCTAACCTAGACCTACTAGCCAACAAAACCATTGCGATTGTCGGTTATGGCTCCCAAGGACACGCCCACGCCCTCAACCTCAAAGACAGTGGCATGAACGTGATTGTCGGCTTGTATCCCGGTAGCAAATCGGCAGCCAAAGCCACAGCAGCGGGTTTAACGGTTCACCCAGTAGACAAAGCAGCAGCCGCCGCTGACTTCATCATGATTTTGTTGCCAGATGAAGTACAAAAAACCGTTTACAAAGAACACATTGAACCCCATCTTTCCGCCGGAAAAGTTCTCGCCTTTGCCCACGGTTTTAACATTCACTTCGGTCAAGTTGTGCCCCCAGCCGATGTAGACGTCGTAATGGTTGCTCCCAAAGGCCCCGGACACTTGGTGCGACGGACTTACGAACAAGGAGAAGGTGTTCCTAGCTTGTTTGCCATCTATCAAGATGCTTCTGGTCAAGCGCGCGATCGGGCAATGGCCTATGCTAAAGGTATCGGCGGCACCAGAGCAGGCATCCTCGAAACCACCTTCCGCGAAGAAACCGAAACCGATCTTTTTGGCGAACAAGTAGTTTTGTGCGGTGGTTTAAGCGCCCTGATCAAAGCTGGATTTGAAACCTTAGTTGACGCCGGATACCAACCAGAATTAGCTTATTTTGAATGCTTGCATGAAGTCAAACTGATAGTTGACTTAGTAGTGGAAGGAGGACTTGCCAAAATGCGCGATAGCATCTCCAACACCGCAGAATACGGCGACTTGACTCGTGGTCCCCGCATCGTCACCGATCAAACCCGCGCTGAAATGCGGAAAATTCTCAGCGAAATTCAATCTGGCCAATTTGCCCGCGAATTCGTTCTGGAAAACCAAGCTGGCAAACCAGGATTTACTTCTATGCGCCGTCAGGAAGCAGAACATCCTATCGAAGAAGTCGGTAAAGATTTGCGCGCCATGTTTAGCTGGTTGAAAAAGCACTAAAAGGTGAAAGATTAGGGGCATCAGTTATAGGTTGTTAGTTAGTTATTCTGGGTTATTTGTTATCTATCGTTTGTGATTAGTTAGTTATTATAATAACAAATAACTAATAACCAATAACAACTAACCAATAACTAATAACCTATAACCTAGCCCCAATCCCTCAGCTCCCTAGCTCCGTAAGGATGTCTCACTGAATCCCAGTTAATATAAATCCTGTTTTGTCCTCAACGGTTGGGACTAGGGCTTTTTTGCAGTCGATCGATATCCCGTTGTCTTTGCTGGTTGAAATCCTTGGGTTTGAGCCATGATGGCCACAACCCGACTACGAATTTTCGACTGGTCACGCTGGCATCCCTTGCGGGTTTGGGGAGAAAAGTCCAACTGTCACCGTAGATGATAAACAGTGCTGTTACCAATAGTAACAGCGGGATGAAGTTTCTTTTAGCCATAGCAATTTTGGAGTAGACTTTTTGAAAGTGCTTGATATATATATTTTGCCCTTTAACAGCCAGAAAATATCACTAGGGTGTGACTGCCCAGTTAAAAATTATGTTTTCTAAGTTAAAACTGAGAAACTCGATCCTGATTGGATACCTTTTACCAATTATTTCTTTAATAGTATTAAGCCTATTTACATATAAGATGGCAATGCGGAGAGAAAACTTGTCAGCAACTGTCAGGCGTTCTCAAAATACTATTATCAGCGCCGAACGTTTAAACAGTGGTTTCTCTAGAATGCTCAGAAATGTGAGGGGAGCGGTGCTGTTTCCCGAAGATAAAAGCTACATGACAAGCTATGAAGCTGGATGGAATACTTATTTAATTTCCTCAGCAGAATTAGAAACTATGCTGACGAATCCTCATGATAAAGAAGAACTTGAGCGCGTAAAATCGGCAATAAAACAACTGGATACTAATTGTAGACAAGTATTTGATTTGTTAAAAAAAGGTGACAATATATCTGCTAAAAATCTCACAAGTTCCCTGAGATCAAAAGAAATTGAATCAGCACAAGAACAGCTACTGGCAGAACAACAAGCATTTTTAGGCGCAGCATACAAAGCAGAACAAGACGAGACTAAGTGGCTGTTTACTATCATTGTCATCGGTACTGCTTTGTCTGCATTGACTTCTTTGAGGCTGGGTTTTGTCATCGCCTCTAAAATTGTCAGAATTATCGATCTAACAGCCGTGGCGATCGCCGATTCTGCCGTGGAAATTGTCGCTACAGTCGAACAGCAAGAAGCCATTGCCACTCAGCAGTCAGCCGCAGTCAATCAAACCAGTGTGACAATGGAAGAGTTGGGGGCATCCTCCAAAACTACGGCGGAGCAAGCAGAATCAGCAGTAAATGGAGCACTTAAAGCATTAAATTTAGCTGAAGGAGGAACCGAAGCAGTAATCCGTACTTTAGAAGGAATGACTCTATTAAAAGAAAAAGTAGAAGCGATCGCAGCCCAAATTCTACAATTAAACGCCCAAACTAAACAAATTGCAAATATTGCATATTTAGTCAGCGAATTTGCCAGCCAAACGAATATGCTAGCCCTAAATGCAGCAGTAGAAGCCGTCCGCGCCGGCGAAAACGGTAGAGGTTTTGCAGTGATTGCAGGAGAAATTAGATTGTTAGCCGATCGCAGCAAAGAATCAGCCGAAAACATCAACAACCTCGTCACGGATATTCAAAAAGCGATCAATACTACAGCGAAAGTAACATCAGAAGGCACGCAAACCGTAGATGAAGGAATGCAGTTAGCTCAAGGTACAGCCAAAGCCTTCAGCGATGTAGCAAATGCCATCAACAACATTGCAGTTAGCACTCAACAAATTTCTTTGACAGCACAGCAACAAGCATTAGCAGTGGAGCAAGTAGTGGAAGCTATGAGACAAATTAATCAAGGTTCCACACAAACATCCAGTGGGGTTGCTCACACCAAATTTACCACTCAAAATCTTAACCAAGCCGCGCAAAATCTCAAACAGTATTTTTAGTTATTGGTTATTGGTTATTGGTTATTGGTTATTGGTTATATCAATTCCGGTTGTATCGGAATGATTTAACCGCGAAGGCGCAAAGGACGCGAAGGAAGAGAAGAGAGAGTTTCATACAGGACGATGAAGAGAGGATTTTATATTATTGGTTATTTGTTATATCAAATCCTCTGGGAGCATCCCGATTTTGCATAGGCGAAGCATGACCGCAGACAATTTATTAGTGATAACCAGAGATTTACAGCGGTCATGCTTCGCCCCTAGGAATATATTTGCAAAGCAGAAGTTCCCTAGGCCCTATTTATTCTGCTCCATAAAACTTTTTACAATTGCATTAGCTTCCGGGGGAATCTCTGTCACCAATCGCACCGGAAGTGCTGGTGTAGAAGCAAATTGGGCATAATCTGGTGTTAAAAAAACTGCATACTTATCAGCATCCGCCGTCATTTGAGCCGCCATCGCCAAACTTACAGCTTTAATATAGTTGCGAATACTAACAGCTTTGTCGCCGACTACTTCATCACCGGTAATCACTGTACTCGGCTTACCAACTTGATCTAAAGTTGTGCTGGGGTCTTTCACACTTAAATGCGTTGCGCCCACAAACCCAACTAGCCATTTGGGAGAGGGGATTTGGGGAAATCCGACAATTTGTTCGACCAAAGCCGGGGTGGTTTTATCCGCAGAAGCAGCAACTATTAATGTGGGAATTTCTATCTTACTTAAACCTGTTTCTCCAAATAATAAAGAAGTCGTAGGATTCATGGCGATCGCCCTTTTAATTCTCTGGTCACGTAATTGATAGCGTTCCTCTGGTAATCCGGCCGCCGCGCACTGAATCCCTTCGCCCAAACTTAAAGTAATCAAATCCGCCTGACACCGCTGTTTAAGACGGCCCAATTGCATCTCGGCCCCGGCTAAGGACAAAGCAGTTGCGCCACCGAAGGAATATCCAATTACCATGGATTTGTCGATCGCAATTTTTCCCTGCAAATTAACATCCGTTTTGTTCAATTTTGCCAATTCATCGAGCACAAAACTGATATCCTTGGGACGGTTCAAAAACTCTTGAGGAGCTATCAACCGCGATTGACCAACAATCGCAGCATTAGTGTTGGCTTCATTGCTTCCGGGATGTTCCAAAGCTGCTACCACATAGCCGTGAGACGCTAAATGTTCGGCTAAATAGCGCAAATCTGTACGCACAGAACCCAAACCGTGAGAAAACACGATCGTCGGCTTGTCGGCTGTCGCCGCCTTTGACCAATAAACATCAACGGGAATACGCCGATCGCGCGCAGTATCATTTAAATTGAGTTTTAACACCTGCACTGCATTCGGGCCGGCTTGAATGGCATCAAAAGGCAGATTCAGCGTAGATTTATTAGCTCCTAACTGAGGTGCGATCGCGGCCATAAACCGCTGAGTTTGCCAGAAACCAGTATTTAAATTTGCCAAAACTGCAAAAGCGCGATCGAGATCCACTACTACCCGTCGCCCCGGATAATTTTCAATAAAACTCAATACCGACAAGCCTTCTGGTTTATTCGCCCCCAAAACTAAAGCTGCGCGCAACGCTTCGACGCCCGCACCATCGCGCCTGGGTATGACAGTGGTGAGATCTGCGAGAATCGCAGTACCAACGCGAGTATTCAGCAAGCTGCTGAGGCCGACTACATTCAGCGGAATTTTGGTTTTGAGAGCTCCAAAAATTTGACTCCTTTGTTCAGACGAGAGGAGATTGGCGTAACTTTGAAGGCCATCCGGGACTTTCCCGGTTTCCACAAGGGATCGCAAATCCGCCACCGATATGGAAGATTCTAAAAAACCTTTGCGAACCACAACCGTTTCGGCCGCTTGTGCGGGGGCAAAAGTGCCACTGAAAGTGCTCATGGCGATAATGCTAATCATACTTGCCAGGGACGACAACCACTTACATCCTAATTTGTTGCTCATTTTTACTCGATCGCAATTGTTAATATATATACAATCAGGATACTCTCAAAAGTTTTCTTAATTCTGCCAAATTATGACTTTTTCTCGATCGAACCCAATAGCACCACCCTCCAACTGTAGCGACCTCAAAATGAAATTTTACCTTACAGACTTTACCTACTAACGTTTCTACGGCAACAGTAAAATCTTTCCTCTAAATCTCAAACTAGCATAAAAAAGTATTACTTATTATACTATAAGTAATACTTTTTGAGATAGACTTTATCCTGCCACTGTCAGTAATCAGTTATAATTGATACTCCCAGCTTACTTGGCCGGTCTGATTCAGGTAAGATAACAAGCTCGATCGTACACGTCTCACATTCACCACTTGAACGGCTATGCAAATACTTCCGGGCTACCGCATCAGCGCCTCAATTTCTGAAGGCTTCAATACCAGCGTCTACCGTGGCATTAGAAACTCAGACGAACAACCAGTAATCATCAAAATTCTCAAGGCAGAATTTCCCACCCTAGAACAAATTACCCGCTTAAAACACGAATATAAAATCACTGAAAATTTGCAGATTCAAGGAATCGTCAAAGTCTACAGCCTCGAAACATATCAAAACCGACTCGCCCTGATTTTAGAAGACTTTGGCGGAGATGCCCTCAGCCAAATAATATCAACAAAACTTGACTTGCCAGCTTTTTTAAACATCGCCATTCAACTAGCATCAACACTCAAATCGCTGCACAGAAACAGCATCATTCACAAAGACATAAAACCATCCAATATTATCATCAATTCAGCCACAGGAACCGTCAAGATTACCGACTTCAGCGTTGCTTCCCGCCTCAGAAAAGAAAACCCGCAACTCAACAACATCAACTTAGTAGAAGGTACTGTCGCTTATATGTCTCCCGAACAAACCGGGAGAATGAATCGCACCTTAGATTATCGCACAGACTTTTATTCCCTAGGTGTCACATTTTACGAAATGCTGACAGGTAAATTACCTTTTAACAACAGCGATATTTTAGAAATTGTGCACTGTCACATCGCCAAACAACCGATACCTCCCGAAAAATTAAATCCAGAGAATCCTCAAGTTATTTCCGATATTGTCATGAAGCTCTTAGAGAAAAATGCTGAAGATAGGTATCAAACTGCCCAAGGGCTGAAAGCCGATTTAGAAAATTGTTTTAATTCACTACAACAGGTTGGAGAAATTGTCAACTTTACACCGGGACAATTAGATAGATCGGGACAACTGCTAATACCTCAAAAACTTTACGGGCGAGAAGTAGAAGTCGATTGCTTGCTTGCTGCTTTTGAAAGGGTAGGGGTAGTGCCCCCGTGCCTACCCCCCCACCAATCATCGAATGGGCGTGTGGGCTATCTGGGCAACCACGGGGGGTTTGCCCCTACAAAAAATGAAACAGCCTTGCCCTTTTTAAGCAGGGCAGGAGGGATCGAAATAGTATTAGTTTCCGGTTACTCCGGCATTGGCAAAACCGCGATCGTCAATGAAATTCATAAGCCGATTGTCCGGCAGCGAGGTTATTTTGTCAAGGGCAAATTCGACCAATTTAAGCGCGACATTCCCTATGCAGCTTTGATTCAAGCTTTTCAGTCTTTAATCTGGCAGTTACTGACAGAAAATACAGACAAACTGGAAACTTGGCGACAAAAAATATCAGCAGCTTTGGGCGAGCAAGGTAAGGTAATTGCTGGGGTAATTCCTGAAGTTGAGCTAATTATTGGCAAACAGCCAGAAGTACCGCAACTAGGGCCGGCAGAAACTCAAAATCGCTTTAACCAAATCTTCAAAAAATTTATCAGCGTCTTTACTACGAAAGAACATCCCCTCGCCATCTTTTTAGACGATTTGCAGTGGGCAGATGTCGCATCGCTGAATTTAATGCAACTGCTGGTTAGCGATGCTGAAAGCCTACATTTGCTGTTGATTGGAGCATATCGCGATAACGAAGTTTCTCCGACTCATCCGCTGGTGCACGCGATCGCCGAAATAGAAAAAACAGGCACTCCTATTCACAATATTGTCCTGCAACCGTTAGATTTTCGCAATGTCAACGAGTTAATAACTGATACCATCGGCATCTCTCAAAATGACGCTGAAACACGAGAATTATCTCGTTTCCAGGCAGAGACTGGTAACGCAGAAACCGGAGGCTATGCCTCCAGAATTGACGAGGCAGAGCCTCTATATCTTCATTCCCAGGCTGAGCTTGGGAACGAGAAAAAAGTGAAGCTACTAGCTGAGTTGATCTTTAATAAAACTGGTGGAAATCCATTTTTCTTAACGCAACTCCTGCAAGCACTGTATCAAGAAAAACTGTTAAGATTTGAATTTGACAGCGGCAATTGGCAGTGGAATTTAGAGGAAATTCAGGCGATCGGAATTACCGACAAAAACGTAGTAGAACTAATAGCCAGTCGCATCGAAAAACTGCCGGAAACGACTCAACAAATTTTAAAATTGGCTGCTTGCATCGGCAACATATTTACTCTAGATGTTTTGTCTGTTGTCAGCAAAGAATCACCTACTGTGACAGCTAGCGAACTCTGGCCCGCACTGCAAAGCGGATTAGTCCTCCCCTTGAACGATGCTTACAAAATCCCCTTAGTTGGAGACTGGGAATTGGGTGATTTCCGGCTGCTTGCTGATTCGCGATCGCAAATTTCCTACAAATTCCTGCACGATAGAGTACAGCAAGCAGCTTACTCTCTCATCCCCGACAGCGACAAGAAAGCAACTCACCTAAAAATCGGTCAACTGCTGCTACAAAATGGCGGGCACAGTTCGACTTCGCTCACTGACCGCGGGGGCTCCGCCCCTACGGCATCTGAGCTCGCAGAAAATGTCTTTGATATTGTCAACCAACTGAATATCGGCGTTGAATTCATCACCGAAAAAACAGAAAAAGATGAACTGGCAAAACTCAATCTCATAGCTGGCAAAAAAGCCAAAGCATCAAACGCTTACGAAGCCGCCCTCAGGTATTTGAATGCGGGTTTAGAATTGTTGGCGGCTGATAGTTGGCAGACTGATTATCAGTTGACGCTGAATCTTTATGTAGCAGCAACCGAAGCAGAATATCTCAATACTAACTTTGAGCGATCGCAATATTTAGCCGATGTGGTTTTGGCACAAGCTGTTAGTGTACTCGACAAAATTAAGGTCTACGAAATCCAAATCCAGTCTTATATGTCTCAAAACCAGATGCTAAAAGCCATCGATACTGGTTTAAGAGCATTGGAAATATTGGGATTTTTCCTGTCGGAAATCCCCCCAGAGGGGCTGGCTGGAATCAAGTTACCTCAACTTGAGGAACTAGACAATATTCCAGTAATGACTGATGAATATCAGTTAGCCACAATGCGGATACTTTCGGTTATTCTTACTCCTGCTTTTGCTGGAAAACCAGAATTATTCCCGCAGATCATCTTCACAATGGTGGATCTTTGTGTTAAATATGGTCATTCAGCGCTTGGGGCGATCGCCTATAGTTGGTATGGCTTGCTACTGGCTGGGGCCTTAGGAGAGATAGACGCGGGATATCATGCTGGAAAGCTATCATTAAAGTTATTAGAGCAATTCAATGCTAAAGAATTTAAGTGCAAAGTCTACCACTTGTTTAACACTTTTGTCCGCCACTGGAAAGAACACGCTAGAGAAACAATTCCACCTTTAATGGAGGGGATTCAAAGCGGTTTAGAAACAGGAGATTTAGAATTTAGCAGTTATAATGCTTTGAACTGTTGTTCTGGCCCGTTTTTGATTGGAGAACCTCTGGAAAATGTCAATTTTAAACAAATAAAGTACCTCGAATTATCGCTCAAACTCAAACAAAATATATCGAGTGAATTGCTATCGATTTGGGGACAAATTATTTTAAACCTGATCGGGAAATCCGAGAGCAAATCTCAGTTAATAGGTGACAGATTTAATGAAGTCGAAAGCTTGCCTCGGTTGCAAGCCACTAACAATTATATGTCACTTTTTACAGTTTATTTTGCTAAAATGCTGCTTTCTTACTTGTTTAAAGAATCGGAGCAAGCCCTGGCTAGCGCATCTTTAGCAGCAGAATATGCAAAAGCAGCAGTTGGCTTTATGATGATCGGCACCCACAATTTTTACTATTCCCTAGCACTCTTAGCTGTGTACCCAACTGCTGACAGCGAACAACAACAACAATACTTGATGCAAGTGGTGGCGAACCAAGAAAAAATGCAGAAATGGGCCCACCATGCCCCCATGAATTACCAGCACAAGTACGACCTCGTTGAGGCTGAAAAAGCCAGAATTCATGGTAAGAATTGGGCGGCAGGAGAGTATTATGACCGAGCTATTGAAGGAGCAAAAGAGCAGGGATACACCCAAGAAGAAGCCCTAGCAAACGAACTAGCAGCCGAGTTTTATTACTCTTGCAATAAAGATAAAATTGCTCTAGTTTATCTCACAGAAGCCTACTACGGTTATATTCGCTGGGGAGCGATCGCGAAAGTTAAAGATTTAGAAGCCAGATATCCGCAATTAGTTGCCCAAACCCTCAACCAACCACCTAAAAGTAGCAATGTCAGTGCGATCGCTACGACAACTACTACTAATAGCAGTTTGGGAAATGCCTTAGATGTAGGTACTTTTATCAAAGCATCTCAAGCCATTACCAGCGAAATTGTATTGGACAAATTGCTAGCTAGCTTAATCACAATATTGTTAGAGAATGCCGCCGCTCAAAAAGCAGTGTTGATGCTGTTCAAAGGGGATAGGCTATTGATAGAAGCTACCTGCACCGCCGAAAAACAACAAGCCACTGTTTTGCAATCTATTCCTGTGGAAAACAGCCAGGATTTGCCAATTTCGGCTGTTAACTATGTTGCCAGAACCCAGAAAAATCTGGTTTTGCATGATGCGACATCGGAGACTTTATTTAACACAGATGCGTACATTGTCAGCAACCAACCAAAATCAATTTTGTGTGCGCCTATCGTCAATAAAGGTCATCTTACGGGCATAATTTACCTCGAAAATAACTTAGCTGTCAGTGCATTTACTGCTGAGAGATTGCAAATTTTAAATTTGTTAACCGCGCAAGTTGCCATTGCTGTAGAAAATGCCCAACTCTACGCCAGAGAGCAAGAAAAATCCCAGCTACTCGAACAATCTTTGCACAAATTGCAGCAAACTCAAGCTCAACTCGTGCAAACGGAAAAAATCTCTAGTTTGGGACAGTTGGTAGCAGGAGTTGCTCACGAAGTCAATAACCCTGTTGGCTTTATTTCTGGCAATCTCCACTACGCCGTCGCAAATATTAATGACTTGATTAATTTTGTGAATCTTTATCAGGAACACTATCCGAATCCAGTAGCGGAAATTGTCGAAGCAGCCGCCGAAATCAATCTTGATTATCTGATCGCAGATTTGCCGAAAATGCTGGCTTCGATGAAGCTAGGAACCGATCGCATTCGCGAGATCATGCAATCGCTGCGGAACTTTTCGCGAATTGACGGTACTGAGAAAAAAGCAGCCGACATTCACGCTGGAATTGACAGCACGTTGATGATTTTGCAGCACCGCTTGAAAGCTCAACCCGATCGCCCCGCAATTCAAGTTATTAAAAAATACGGCGATTTGCCTTTAGTTAAGTGTTATAGCGGACAACTGAATCAGGTATTTATGAATTTGCTGGGAAATGCGATCGATGCTTTGAATGAATCTAATGCCGATCGCACTTATGATGAGATAGAAAGTTGCCCCAATACGATCGAGATTCGCACTTGTATTCAGGAAGGTACGACACTCGCCATCTCAATTGCTGACAATGGGTGTGGGATGACACCAGAAGTGCGATCGAAATTGCTGGAACCATTCTTTACCACAAAACCAGCCGGAAAAGGTACCGGATTGGGATTATCTATTTCGCACTCGATTGTCGCCGAAAAGCACGGAGGCACACTTAAATGTAACTCAACACCGGGAGCAGGAACCGAGTTTGTAATTGAAATTCCGATCTCGGACTCGATTAGTTAAATCGTTTCCGGCTGCGCCGGAATGATATAGAGGATACGGCACTGCCGTTTCCCTGCCGCCGCAAATAATACCGTAGGGACACGACACTGTCCATTGGTGTCAACTTAACGTCAAACCGATAGTCCTAAGCGGGGTTTAAACCCCTGTCTCAAAGAAGACAGTCCTCTAAAAGAGGACTAATGAGTTGAGATTCTTCTCTTCAGTCCTCTTTGAGAGGACTTTCGCTATTAGACAGGGGTTTCAACCCCGCTTAGGACTTGATGAATGACTAACGGACACGGGGCGGGCTGACAGCTTAAGTTGACACCAATGGACACTGTCGTGTCCTAATTTCAGCAACTAACAATTCCAAGGCTAATACCAATTTTTTATGAAGCTGCATAGAATTCGATCCCCCCTAACCCCCCTTAAGAAGGGGGGGACAAGAGTCCAATCAAAGTCCCCCTTCTTAAGGGGGATGCGAGGGGGATCGGAATATGTGCAACTTCACATTAAATTGGTATAACGGATTTGATATTAAAACTCACTTAAAATCCAAAACCGGGAAGGGTTTCGCCGCTTCCATCTGCGCCGCCAAAGCAATTAAAGTAGCTTCCGCCGCTGGCCGGCCGATAATTTGAATCCCCACAGGCAAACCGTTACTATCTAAAATAGCCGGAAGTGCGATCGCCGGTTGGCCACTAGCATTAAACGGTGGACAAGGAGCAATCCAATTAATAATATTAGCCAAAGTTTCTTCACAACTCAAATCCGCCCACTCACCAATCTGAATCGGCGAGTGCATATAAGTCGGCAAAACTAACACATCAAATTTTTCAAAGAATCCCACAATCCGCCGTGAAACTACCTGGATTTGATGCACAGCCCGCAAATATTCCCCAGCCGAAATAGCTCTTTCCAACAGCCAGCGATTCATCGGTTGCAAAACAGAGGCTGGAATGCCACTTGCAGCCGCTCCAGTCTGCCAAATGGCTGTAAACGGCTCGATCAAACCTGTAAAATCTGGGCATCCAGGTTCGACATCGTGACCTAAATCAGTCAGTAATTTTACGGTATCGAACACCGCTTGTTGACATACATCCGAAGCCTCGCCCACAGGGAAAACAGAGGTGGAAAAAGCAATTCGCAACTTGCCTAACTTTTGACTTGCTGACTCTAAAAACGTGGGATTTGGATCTGGAAGCCAATAAGGATCGCCGGTGGTGTAGCCAGACATGACATCCAAAAGGGCGGCTGCATCTGTGACTGTACGGGCTAGAGGGCCGTTGGCAGAAATGCCACTCAGATAATCTCCGACAGGGGCCCAGGAAACTCGTCCCCGCGAGGGTTTAATGCCTACTAAACCGCAGCAGGAAGCGGGGCCTCGAACTGAACCGCCGCCGTCTGAACCTTGGGCGATCGCGCATAAACCTGCTGCTACAGCCGCCGCTGAGCCACCACTGGAACCTCCTGGCGTGTAGTCTCGGTTCCAGGGATTGCGCGCTGGGCGGAAACCAGGGGGTTCGGTGTAAGGTAATGAGCCAATTTGAGAAGTTGCTGTTTTCCCCAGAATGTTAAATCCGGCTGCTTTGATCCGCCATACTACTGACTCGTCGTAGGCTGAGATATTATCGATAAGAGCCTGGGTGCCATAGGTACAGGGAATACCGGTAACAGGTGTCAAATCTTTAATGGCGATCGGCACTCCGAAGAATGGTGGTAATTCTTGTGATTTGTTGAAGCCAGCTAGTTGTTCGGTTTGAGCTTTGGCTAGGGCTTGAGCCCGATCGGCTGTGACTGTAAAATAACTGCCTAGTTTGGGGTTTAG
Source organism: Microcoleus anatoxicus (assembly GCF_042465725.1). Taxonomy (GTDB): domain Bacteria; phylum Cyanobacteriota; class Cyanobacteriia; order Cyanobacteriales; family Microcoleaceae; genus Microcoleus; species Microcoleus anatoxicus. The sequence continues at coordinate 6,016,705 of NZ_CP120853.1, forward strand.
GCGATCGATCCGTTCCAAGTAAATATTGACAAGTTCCAGGGGGGACACCTCTCGATCGCGGATCGACTTCGCCAATTCCAGAGCTGGAGTAAAAGCCACATCAACAGAATTCATTAGATTCCAATCCTTTCAATACAAATATAGGTAATAATTTATACTGCGGGCGCAGTGACAACTCTAGACCTAAAAAAATTCTCAACAGACTCAAAAAATCTATTGTTTATCCTATACCGATCGCGATCGGTATAGGATGTAGCGAATAAAATTTCCGTTGGGATAACGCTGTTTTGCTCCCTCTTGAGATAGACTAATGTGAAAAGTTAAGCTTTTGTTGAAGACACGCAAAATCGCGTTTAACATTCCCCCACTTCCACAAATCATTCGCTCAACTAAGCCTTTTCGCCAACATTTAGGTAGCGCATATGACACAACAGCGTCCGCCAGCTCCTCGCCCCCCCGTACCAGGTGCTCCACCCCCCCCAGGTATGCCACCCCGCCCTCCAGCTCCCGGCATTCCCAAAACCGGAGGATTGCCACCAGCACCACCACCAGCGCCACCATCGCCTCCTCCTGCGCCAGCATCCGCCCCGCCTCCGGCTGCACCAGCCCCCCAATCCTTTGCGCCATCCAAAGAGTCCAGCTCAGGAAACAATGGACAGCCGAGTTTGAGAGAACTCGTTCTGCGAGCCAAAGAAGAAGGCATTTCTGACTTGCACTTGGGAGTCAACGAGATCCCCCGCTTCCGCAAGCGCGGTGAAATTACTGATGCGGGCTATCCCCTAACTGATTTAGATGTCTTCATGGGTTGGCTGCGGGAGTGCATGACTGATGAAGAAATTGCCTACTTCCAGAAAAACCTAGACTTTGACGGCGCTTTCGACTTTGGTTTCGTCCGCATTCGGATCAGCGCCTTTGACTCTTTGGCCGGCCCTGCTATGGTATTGCGGCTCATCCCGGCCGAAATTTTGACAATGGAGCAATTGAAGCTACCAGAGGTGTTTCGGAAAATATGTGGCTATCACAAAGGTCTAATTTTGGTGACAGGGCCCACGGGCTCCGGTAAGTCCACCACGATGGCTGCCATGATTGATTACATCAACAAAAATAATTCTCACCACATTATTACCATCGAAGACCCTGTAGAATTTGTACACACCAGTCGAAAATCTTTGATCAAGCACCGGGAAGTGGGCCGACACACCCTCAAGTTTATCAACGCCCTGAAAGGGGCTCTGCGACAAGACCCCGACATGATGCTAGTAGGGGAAATTCGCGACAGAGAAACAGTGGAAATCGCCCTGAAAGCTGCCCAAACGGGTCACTTGGTAGCGGGGACGCTGCACACCAACAGCGCTGTCAAAACCCTGAACCGGATTCTGGATATGTTCAATTCCGAAGAGCAACCGGCTCTACGGGTTTCGATGGCTGAATCTCTATTGGCAATCATCGCTCAAATGCTCTGCAAAACCACAGATGGCAAGCGGGCAGCCTACCACGACATTCTGATCAATACTGACGTGGTTAAGGAATACATCATGAAGGGGCAGAGTGAAGAAATTAACCAAATCATGATCAAAGATACCTATGAGGGTATGACGACGATGAATAAGTGTCTTTACGGGCTATATCAAGAGGGTCGTGTCACCGAGGAGATTTGTCTCGAACAGTCCCCATCTCCTAACGAAATGGCCCAAATGCTTCGAGGTCGAGTTTAAAAATCGAGAATTAACAGTTAACTGTTAACTGTTAATTGTTAATTGTTAACTGTTATTGGTGTACTTCATTGAAAGCCGATCGCCCACCCTTGCCCCAAATTTTCAAAGGGATTGCACTTTTTACACCTGGTGGAGATTTAATCTACTGCATAGACTCATGCAAGCAAACTAGGTGGCACTTGCAATTGTGCGTAGCCCTACAGTCCATACTTGGTTTGTCGGAACCACCACATTTTTTGGTGCCTTGCTACACCGCTACTGTTGACTGTTGGCTAGATCCGCGCGATCGGCAGTTGCGAATTGCCGCTGAAGCCTACCCACCTGTGATGCGACACCAAACGCTGCTAAATGCGGTTTTTGAGACTGGTGATTTGGTTTGGCACCCCCGTGTGGAAGAAATGTGTGAACCCATGGCGATCGCTACTTATCACCAACAATTCCCCGAACTTTGGGAGAATCATGACCTAGTTATACATTGGAAGAACGCAGAATCTCGATCGGAAGAACGCAGTGCCGGCATGGTACCTCTTTCCCGATTCCCAAAGCCACAGCAAACCCAGATTCCTCTACCCACTGCACTTACCGAACACGCCGAAACTCAAGGCTATGTGCTGCGGTTGTTTGTTTCCGGCAACAATGCTAATACGGAACGAACTCTCGAAACCGTACACCAATTGTTAGAAAAAGCCCTGCACTATCCCTATACCTTAAAAGTAATTGACGTTTTTAAGCATCCCGAACAAGCCGAAAAAGATCAGATTTCTGCTACTCCTACTTTGATTAAAGTTTGGCCAAAACCTGTCAGACGTATTGTGGGAGAGTTGAACGATGTGGAAAAAATCATGCGATTGCTCAGTTCTTCCGAATTTTAAGTTTTTCTCCCGATCGGGACTGATATAGCAACCGCCAAGGCTGTTAATGTGCTTTAGTCATTGCTCCCTGAGCGGAGTCGAAGGGAGCAATGACTAATATCAAATCCGGTAGCATCGTCCTGTATTCATCTCTCTTATCTCCCTCTGTGTTCTCTGCGTTCTAGTAAGGTTAAATCACCTGACGATGCAACCGGAAACAATATAAATGGCCTTGGCGACTGCTATAAATTCCTCACTACAAACTTAGTATAATTGTTAGAGGGGTTTACCCAGCACTCAGGTATTGCCAAAGGCGCGATCGGGAACACAAACATCAGGAGCGCACAAACCAGGGAAATCCAAAGTTTTCACTTCCAGAGTATTTAACTCAACTAAACGAATAGCATGATTATTTGTATCAGCAATAAACAAATGAGGTCCGATCGCGCTTAATCCTGAAGGTTCAAACAAGCGAACACTGATACCTTGACCATCAACATGACCGGCAGTACCATCTCCTATCATAGTTCTGCATATTCCGCTCCGGTGGTCTATGCGCTTAATTTTGTGATTGTAAGTATCAGCAATCCAAAGATAATTTTGAGCGTATTCCACACCCAAACAGTGCTGCAATCTTACCTCATCAGCACGACCATCTAGATCGCCAAAACCAAACAAGTCACCACTACCACAAACTGTTCGCACTTGTGGATTTTCATCAATGCCGATCGCCCTAATCGAACTAATTTCGCTATCAGCCACAAACAACTCCAATCGATCCGTAGCCAGCCCACTGGGCTGAGAAAAAGCAGATTCTGCCAGATTCCCATCAACACAGGATTCTCGCCCATTACCCGCATAAATACCAATAATTCCCGTATCTAAATTCATTTCCCAAATTTGGTGCGAGCCCGCCATTGCAATAAACAGCCTATGTCCAACTCTTTCCAAATCCCAAGGCGAATTCAAATGTATTTCTAAAGCCTTACCGCTCTGCGGTACAATTTCGTGACTTTGTTCACCGTTACCAGCAATAGTTTTGACTTGCCCATTAGTAAAATCAATTGTTCTAAGAGCGTGATTTTCGGTATCAGCAACATAAAGAATTTGACTTTCTGCATCAAAAGCCATTCCTTGGGGAGCAAAAAACTCCGCTTCTTCAAAGTTACCATCAGTTAAACCCGGTTTCCCAGTACCGATGACGTGCAGAACCTCACCTTCGATGGTGCTGACCACAATCCTATGGTGTCCTGAATCTGCAATAAACAAGCAAGAACCGACTAAGCTTTGTATGACTGAATTCGCAGGTCCTGGTTCTACAATTTCGTCTAGACATTCACTATTTTCCGTCATTTCTCCCAAAAGAGCCTCATGTTGATGAAGCTGTTTTGCCTCAGTTGCCGTAATTGCAAATGCCAGCACTTTACCAGGAAAAGCCAGAGGTGTGGACAGAGGTTTGCGCTGTTTTTCTAAGCTGAAACTGAGTGCTTCAAAGTTGATAGCATTTTTCTCTTTGTATTCCTCAATTAATTTACCAACTAACTCATCAAGTGCTTCTCGATTGCCTTCACCAGAAACGTAACCGATGACATAACTTTCTGGATCGATTACCATTAAAGTTGGCCAAGCGCGAACAGCATAATTTTGCCAAATTGTCATCTCGCTGTCTACGATTACGGGATGTTCAATGTCGTAGCGGAGGATAGCTTGGCGGATATTTTCCACTTCCTTTTCATTATCAAATTTGGCAGAATGAACGCCGATCACCGTGAGGGAATCAGGGTATTTTTGTTCGAGGTATTTTAAGTCTGGGAGGACGTGCAAGCAATTGATGCAGCAGTATGTCCAGAAGTCAAGGATGACGACGCGGCCTTTGAGGGATTCGATGGAGAGGGGTTTGTCGGTGTTTAACCATGGGTAATTCGTGGGGAATTCTGGTGCTCTGACGCGAGGCATAGATATCTCCTTGGTAGTGCCTGAGTAGTTTTTACACTTCTTTAATTTAGCGAGAATTTTGGGAGGATGGGGGAAAAGCGCATCACACAGCCCTGGAAGCACTCCTACTCCTGGAAACTCCGTGGTTTAGGCAGTCAGATAGACATCTCCTAAAAAAACAGTCAAAAACAGGCTATCAGCCTGTTCCACACTAATTATGCCAGAGGTGTGATGTTAAAAAAACTGATTTCTCGATCGACCATCCCCACAGCACCCTAAAATTAACTAGACAGCTATTCATGATTAAATAATGTCATCACTAATCTTAACGCGCATCTTCCTTGCAACCGCAGCCCTATTCGGAGGTTTATCCGTCGCTGGTGGGGCTTTTGCCTCTCACGCTTTAAAAGACAAATTAAGCGATCGATCTTTAGAAATTTTTGAGACAGGTGCCCGCTATCAAATGTATCACGCCCTGGCTTTATTATTTGTTGCATTAATCTTGAGCCGTGCCGAGGCATCTCAAACCTTTTTTGCAGTTTCGGGATGGGCTTTTATTGTCGGTACATTAATTTTTTCAGGCAGTTTGTACGCCCTCAGTCTAACTAACATCAAATTACTGGGCGCAATTACCCCCTTGGGAGGAGTTGCTTATATTGTCGGTTGGGTATGTTTAGCAATTGCCGCTTGGAATTTTAAATAGAGAATTGCAATTACCCATTACCAATACCCCATTCCCTAATTTTCAAATACATCACTCGAAAACATCTCTGTCACAGTACGCAAATAAGGTAAAAATACGATTAAATCTTCAGCAGCAAGGCGATCGGATATTTCCCAAAACAAAATCAACAACATATCCTGCACCAATTCCCAGCTTACATGAAGTTTGGGATATAACATCACGCAAATTGGAAATAATTCTTGCTGTACCGGGCGAAAACTATCTTCCAAAACGCACCAGCATAAATAATTTTGAAAAATCTCAATATCCCGAATTCCAGAAATTTTTACATCCTCATCGGTTAAATACCCGCTACTACTACGATATCCTTGATGGTGCGAAGTAGTGCGATGGTACACCGCATTAGCAATCTGAGTCGTATGTGGCAACAAGTGCTGTACGGCTAATAGGGCTTGTGAATTCGTGGGGAGATTCGCAGCAGCCTGGTTAATCTCACCGTAGGGAATGTGCAGGTAATCATCTACAATTTTTAAGTACGGTGAAAATTGCGTCCGCTCTAACTCCGAAAGACATCCCAACAAAATTTTTTGGGTTAATTGAAACTCCAAGGTCACAAATCCTAGAACTAACGGATCGAGTTGTGAATATTTCCGCCTCAGTTCAATAATAGGTCTTCCCACCAACACGGACAAACGGGAAACCGATTCTAGATCGCCGTAAGCGTCTATTGCTTTACTATACAATTGGCGAGTAGTTGATACAATTTCTACAGGATTAATTAACCTAGAATCGATGCCATGACACTCTATTTCTTCTCCTAAAATAGCCTCTACTTTCCTCCAAGCTATCTCGCTCGCTACTTTCAGGGTATCGCTCAATTTTTCAACTATTTTGGATCTATTTTTTGGTCTATGTATTGACAGTGGATTTTGGAGTATGAGACCCCGTGTTTGGTTTTTACTGGCAACTACTAGACTGTAATATTTTTTTGACCAGTTGACTGCTAAAGAATTAAAATTTATGCTGCCTGAATTAGCTTTCGAGAGTTGGTTAGTGTCTGAACAGGCAATACTTTGGGACAGTAGAGTATGTCTATTTTGATTTCGATCTGTGGTGTGTAATTTTTTTGAATTTACCTGTGACAGATTATTCACTATCGCCTCCGTTTTTGACAATTATATACATTAATTAGCTCTAGGGCAAACTTCCGCCATTCTGGTGAAATTTAATTGGTTTTTGACTAGATTACGGAGCTGATTGTTAACCAATTGTTAACAAATCATAACATATTTTGTGTGAGGCTATTATAAAGAAAAACTTAAATTATCGCCTTTCTCAGTTAGGTGGGTACTAGGTAATGGGTAATGAGGCATGGGGCATTACCAATTACCAATTACCAATTACCAATTACCAATTCTCGCTCGTACCTCATCTTTCGCTCGAAAGGCTATATCAATTTAAATCAGATTTGTGCGATCGAGAAATAGTTGCAAGTTTGTTAAATAGTCCTGGATGCACAAAATCTGGTTTCTTCCCAAAATAGTCGTTTTTTTGATAAATATTGAGGAAGCAACCGGGTTTTTCACCCCCGTGCGTCCAGATGCCATCTTTCCGAGGCGATGGAAAATAAGGATGCGTAGCAGCTTATAGTAGCTAGGTACTCGCTGGATAGCAAAAGTACACGGCCCATAGGCCTCGACAGCATAGCCTTCTAGTACGATTAATTACAGATAAAATCAAAAGGAGTGGCGAACATGAGTAGTAGCACCAATTCAACGGAAATCAAGTTCGGAACAGACGGGTGGCGGGGACTGATTGCCCATGACTTTACTTTTGCTAACGTGCGTAAAGTGACGCGGGCGATCGCCAGTTATCTCGAAACCGCTTACACCAAAGACCGCCCAGTGCTAGTATCATACGATACCCGTTTTCTGGCAGACGAGTTTGCCCGCACTGCATCGGAGGTACTGGCAGATTTGGGGTGGACTGTCAAACTGGTCGATCGCGATTGCCCCACACCAGTTATTGCCTACAGCGCCAAGCATTTACACTCCGCCGGAGCCCTGATGTTCACGGCTTCACACAACCCCGCACCTTACTGCGGCATCAAATACATCCCCGACTACGCCGGCCCGGCTACCCCGGAAATTACTGATACCATTGTCGCAAATATTGCTGGTGCGTCTGATGCCCCAGCCAAAGGCAGCCACAACGATAAAATTTCGAGTTTCGATCCCAAACCCGAATATCTCAAGTTTCTCTATACCTTGATCGATGTAGAACGGATTCGATCGGCTAAATTAAAAGTCAAGTACGATGCCCTCTATTCGACTTCTCGTGGCTATCTAGACGAGGTTTTGGAACACTGCGGTTGCGATTTGGAAAGTTTTCACACCTACCGCGACGTGCTCTTTGGTGGTGGAATGCCCGAACCCAAGGGCGAACAATTGGTTGAGTTGGTAGAATCTGTTAAGAAAGATGCCGCGGATTTGGGCTTGGCGACAGATGGCGACAGCGATCGCTTTGGGATTGTGGATGAGTTAGGCAATGTCTTGACTCCAAACACTGTGCTGTTGCTTTTAGCGCGTCACTTGGTGAAGAATAAAGGCTTAACAGGGGCGATCGTCCGTACCGTCGCCACTACCCACTTGCTGGACAATATGGCCGCCAAGTATGGTTTAAAAATCTACGAAACCGCCGTGGGTTTTAAATATATCGGCGAAAAAATGCGAGAAACAGCGGTACTCATCGGTGGCGAAGAATCCGGCGGTTTGAGCGTGTTGGGGCACATCCCCGAAAAAGATGGGATTTTGGCTGATATGCTGGTCGCAGAGGCGATCGCCTACGAAGGAAAACCCCTTTCTCAGCTAGTGGAAGAAGCCATCCGCGAAGCCGACGGCCCCCTGTACAACCAACGTCTTGACTTGCACCTCGATGATGCCCACAAAGCAGCAGTTTTAGCCTCTTTTACTAATAACCCACCCTCGGAAGTAGCTGGCATTGGCGTCAAGGAAATCGGCCGCAAAGACGGAATTAAACTCTATCTGGAAGATGGCGGCTGGATACTTTTAAGACCTTCGGGGACTGAACCCTTGATGCGGGTTTACATGGAAACAAATTCTGTGGAAAAAGAAGCCAAAATCGCCGCCCACATGAAACAGGTAATTTCTCAGCTAGAACCTGTTTAAACTTCAATTTCTTCCCACCCAGACCCCTTACCCCTGGGGTTTGAGGACGATAGGATTGAGCTAATAACTATAGCTGCAAGGTGTGCTGCACACTTTACTAATTGAGGACTTACCCATGGGGTAATAGAAACCGGGTTTTTTACAAACAGTCCTAGACACAAAAAACCCGGTTTCTTTGAAAATCCGATGTCAACGGATTTGATATGAAAACAACTTTATGAAAGCAACTTTATGAAAACAATTCCTTTAATCGCCATTAGTTTTTTACTCGCAATTTTGGTCAGCGCGATCGGCATTATCTCAGTCCAAAACGCCACGCCAGTATCCCTAAACTTTACCTTGTTCCAATCCATACCAATGCCCGTAGGAGTAGTCTTAGCTATCAGCCTGAGTGTGGGACTCCTAGGAGGTGCAATTCTCCAACCGCTATGGATGCTTTCGGCTTCAGGACCCGTTACTGACAGAGCAGAACTTGAGGAAGATATCTAATAACTTTGGCTCAAATTAGAAAGGTTAGATCGAGCAGTAAACCTGACCGTCAATCAACAGCCTCGTAATTCCCTTAGCTTGCAAATAAGGTGCTGTTTTTTGTAGCATCTTGCCATCAGGAATCTTCAAAACTCTTTGGTGGCGAGTCGCAAATCGCATAGCTACTCGGTGGTTGTCAAAAACGGGCAAAGTTTTCTCGCGAAATTCTTCGGGAGGAATTTGACCCAGTTCGCCAAATGCTTTCAAAGGTCTAGTAATTAATTCCCCAGATCGATCGACTACCAAATAACAAATGTTAGGAATAGGCGCGTGGCTAAAAGGTAAAATTTGAATCAGGGTGTGTCCCCGAAGCTGGAACGAGTCACCAGACGATCGCAAACCTAGCAAACTTCCTTCTAACAGAGAGTCATCTTCATCGAGATCCTCGCTGTCGAAGTCATCTAAATCATCCTCATCCTCATCTACATTATCCCCATCCTCGTCGAAATCCCTAAAATCTTCCCCTCCCAGAACTCCTTCTTCTGGCACTATTACCTTTAATTCCCCAGTGATATCCATGTAGTCACTGCGATCGACAGGACTGTGGTGCCAGACTTCCGATGCTTCAGCAACATCTAAATCTGATTTCATTGGTGTATCTTGAGAAATAATTGGGCGATCGGGTAAACGCTTTTGTTTTTGCTGGACTAAAGATTCGTATTCCCGCTCAGACAAAGCACTCTGAAGAATGCGTCTGACTGTAGAACTGCTGACCCCGTAGTGCTTTGCCAGAGTGATGGTATTCTCGTCCGACTGTCGGTACAGCCTGATGATTTCGCGCTTATCTGAATCGGAGAGTTTAGTGGGCGTCATGCCAAGTTTTCCAGCAAAAAGACTTGTTCAAGGGCAGGCTAAAGGCCAAGGAACTGAATTTGAATCTGAGAAATGTTGGCCAGGGCTACAAAGCTTTTGTATCCAAAAAGTTTGCCAACAATCCTCAAATATCAAATGCTTAAGCAGCCCGCCTACTGCGCCTGCTTTGGCGAGAACGGGTTGAGATGTCATGTTCTAGGACAGCTCCTATGCCGAACAAGATGGCGCTGAAAACAAAAAATACTTCCAGCAAACTGCCACTTTGATAACTACCCTCAGCCTGAGTATCACGCCATTTAAAGTACATATCTGCGATGTACAGCGAAAAAGTTGCAGCAGCAATCATCCGCCAAGATTGAGAAAAACGCCCTCCCCAAAATGCCAGCAGCAATGCTGTGGCAATAATCAGTAGAAAAACGTCCCCCACAATGTAAAACAGATTGATGGCATAGGCATAGGGTGACAGTTGCTTGTCTAGTGCCATCACCCATGCAGGAGCTTTAGTTTCTGCTGCTTCTGTCTCCTCTGGTGCCGACTTAGCCACAGTGGAGGTCGATCCTTTAGCCTGTGAGGTAGATGAGTCTTTCAAAGCAGGAGCTTTCGTTTTTGATTTAGTTGAGTTTGGTGCAGTTTCTGTCACTACTTGCTGAGTCGATGCCGGCGCGAGTCCTAGCTGTGCCCTCCAAGAGTCAGGTGCTGCCACCCAGATAGCGATCGCAATACCCAAGGCAGCTATTGCCGACAACAGAGCCCATTGCCAAATTTCTAGATTCAGCCGTTTAGAAGTAACAGCTATCACCATGCCGCCAATTAGTACCACGTAGCTGCCTAGATAGAAGGCATCTGCTGGGGACACATCGGGGCTGACCTCAAAATAAAGCTCCCAAATGCCAAATAGCAGCCCTGCGATAAAGTAGAACAGCATCCCCAAACCAATGCCCAGCCAGACGTTGCGTCCGCTAGCCATTTGAGGACTTTTCCAGTTTCTAAAACACACTATTGCTGCTCCGAGGTAGGCCCCGCATTCAAAAATATAAGTGCCGATCGAGTACCAAAGAGGCAAGCCCTCTTCTTGGGACAGGGGAACGCTGAACAGTAAAAAAAACAGCAGCGCCATCACAGCCCAGACAATGCCTATAATGACTAGGGTCTGAGCTGACAATAAAGATGCAGATGTAGATGACTTTTCTGAAGTGCTACTCATAGGGATTCCAAAAGACCTAACTAGCAGTTCAATTGCCAGAGAGTAGGTGGCATCCAAACCGAATTAACAATTTGGTCGCAAATACAAGTTGGCAATCCCAGCTACATATCGCGTACCGCCTACACTGCAATTGTCTAAGCTGCTCTGTAAAACCTATGCAAATCCTTAACAGGGTTAACTGAACAGGCTTGCTGTTTACTTCTTGCTTTGTAGTCTCCAGATGACTCAAGAGAAATTAGTCTACTCCACAAGCAATCTCGGCAGAGCTTGCCGTTCGCTCCGAAGGAATCGGAATCAAAATTCCCGCAAACCATCCTTCGATATTTTTTGCCGCATTTAGATCCCGGTCTTCAGTATTTCCCAATTGTCTAAGCAATTGTCTAAAATTTTTAGCCTGCGATCCACAATTTGTTGAGGGCGGATTGTTTGAGCCAATCGATAAACTGATTGCGCTCCTGTGTTGGCATATCTTCCAGCACGTCCCTCACTCCCTCAGCAAAGTCGGTATTGCCAAAATATGATTTCCCCAAGCGGTGCAGCTCTTGTAACAATGTCTTAAGATGCTGCTCTTGCCAAGGGGGTAGCTTCAGACCTTTTAAGGGGCTAACGGTGAGCCAATTTTTGATCGCATCAGGGGAGTCTGCCTGGGGGAAGTTTCCCTGTTGAAATACCTTGGCGATATCTTTCTGAAACGATGTGGCTTGCCTTGCCCCTAGGAGGTCTTCTACATCAAAGTAAACAGCTTGGAGAAGCAGTAAACAACCCTGTGCGAACAGGGGTGGTTTTGCTGCGTCATTACCTGTCGCTTCTTCAGCGACAAGCTGGTCTAGACGAACCTTACCCCAGACGCTATATCTATCCGGCTCTTCCAGCAGAACGCAGGCTTTGCCTTTGTTGTCGGTTAAGTCCCGCCACAAGGCTCTAGCGTCTTCAGCTTGTTTGCCGTTGAAAGCGCTGATTAGGCGGAACGTCTGCCCCTGATAATTGAGAATAGGGATTTGCTGATCCCGTTTTGGATGTTGAAAATTGGTGATTTCAACATCCTGCCGTTTCAGAATAAACATGACACTGCGATTTGACTCCTGTCATGGCCGAGGTGCTGTGCTTGATAATAGTCTGTGACCAGTATTTCTATTGGTGGACGATTTGGATCGGTTGTTTTTGAGCTGCATTCCAACTCATCTCTACACCTTACCTCAGTTCTTGTCCTGCGATCGGCTTTTATTGTAAATTAACTATCATGCTATTGGCTTGGCGGTCTGTTCAGACTTTTATGAAATGTTTACTTGCCCGATCGCACACTGTCACGATACAATACTCCTGTTAGCCAAATTCTAGCTAAATTTCTGTTTTTTTGATTTGGGTGCGTAACTCAGGTGGATAGAGTAGCTGCCTTCTAAGCAGCGAGCCGTAGGTTCGAGTCCTACCGTACCCGTTAACTACAACCTATACACAGCAACCTTTTTAAATTATTCTGTGCCTCCACACGCGGTTTTTAACTAATTTTTGGGTCATCCTCTATCTCTTTGACTATGATTTGACTCAGGACAACCCCCAATCCCAAATTGGTTGACCCCGATCGACCATCCTGGGACAATTTATCTATGGCATTACCATACAAAAGTTTATTTGTCAATAGTTAAATCAACTCAACTGAAGATAGTAGAAACAGGTTGTCGGGCCAGTACCCTTGAGAGGTTATCCTTATTGAGCGGGCTAGTTATTGAAATACTTGGATATGTTCGCAGCAACTTTATTTTATATTCCCCCAAATTTAATACTATTATCGCCAGCCACAGGAATGGAAACAATGATGACATCGGAAAATACGGCAACTATTGTCCTACTATTAGTTGCTGTAGGAATCCTAGGTAGGGGTTTTTATCGCGCCAAACAAGAAGGCAAACTAGGGATTTTAGCTTGGTTGCAGTCAGTAGTGCTGATGACTCCCTGGCTGTTGTTTTTTGGTTTGTTCTCTGCTGGCATTTACCTAAATCTAGTGGCGGTATTGTTGATGCTAGCAGTATCAACCGGATTGTACATTTATCTGGGCAGGGAACTGCGATCGGCTGCGGGAGATAGAGTGTTACGATCGCGCGCCGATCTTCCCGATACTAGGGAACAAAAGTCTGTCAGCGATGGCAATTGGGCCCCAGAGTCCCAGCCAGACCCCCCGAAACAACCAGTTAAAACTGTAACCTCCTCCCCCAACACTAATCCATTAGAAATCATTCCAGTCCCTGCCGAAGACTTAAAAGCAATTCAAGGTATCTTTGGCATCGATACTTTCTTTGCCACAGAAACAATTCCCTATCAAGACGGGTTGATTTTAAAAGGGAATCTGCGGGGAGATCCAGAACAAGTACACTCGCGGCTATCGGCAAGTTTACAAACCAGACTGGGTTCGCGCTACCGACTGTTTTTAGTAGAAAATCAAGACGACAAACCAGTAGTTATCATCCTACCCAGCGACAACGACCCCCAGCCAAGTACCCTATCTCAAAAAATCCTAGCAGTGGTGCTGCTCCTAGCAACAATTGCTACTACATTAGAAACCAGTGGATTGCTCCGGGGTTTTGACTTCTTTAGTTCGCCAGGGAGATACCCAGAAGTTTTACCCATTGCATCAGGAATTTGGGCGGTTTTAGGTTCTCGTGAAATTGCTCGCCGAGTCGTAGCAAATCGGTATCAGATTAACTTGAGTTGGCCATTTTTTATACCAACTTGGCAAATAGGTTCTTTTGGGGCGATCGATCGTTTTGAGTCCCTGCTACCTAACCGCAAAGTGCTATTTGACATCTCCATGGCGGGAGAAGCAGCCGGGGGAATAGTTGCTCTATTAATGCTGGTAGTCGGTTTGCTACTTTCTCACCCCGGCAGTTTGTTTCAAATTCCCGCAGAATTCTTTAAGGGTTCGGTTTTAGTAGGAACTTTGGCAAAAGTGGTTTTGGGTTCCGCTTTGCAGCAGCAGCTTGTGGACGTTCATCCTCTGGTGGTTATCGGTTGGTTGGGCTTGGTGATTACAGCGATTAATTTGATGCCAGCCGGACAGTTGGATGGCGGTAGAATCGTGCAAGCAATCTACGGGCGGAAAACTGCTAATCGCGCGACTTTGGTGACTTTTGGGGTATTAGCGATCGCTTCTTTAGTTAATCCTTTAGCCCTGTATTGGGCGCTGGTGATTCTGATTTTACAGCGGAATTTGGAGCGGCCATCGCTCAACGAGCTAACTGAACCTGACGACGCTCGTGCAGCATCGGGTTTGTTGGCTTTGTTTCTGATGATTGCTATACTTTTGCCGTGGACTCCAGCTTTAGCTGGGCGTTTAGGCATTGGCAACTAGGTAAATTTCATCTTAAAATCCCAAGACAACGTAAAGACTGGGCAATTAAACAAGCTTGGTGCGTAGTTCAAGATTTGATTGTCTAGGAAGATTTGAAGATTGCGAACATGATTCTTAATCAACATCAACCATGAATTACAATCCCCGTACCTTTGGGATCATCCCGATTTTGTAATGGCTATAGCCCATACGAATATATTTGCAAAACACAGATGCACCCGTACATTTTAAGTCGGGGACTATCTAAACTAATGGAAAATCTCACAATTGGTTTAAACTTAATGTATCGAGTAAAAATCACTTATCTAAGCATTTAGGGTAAAGTTATGGCTAATCAACTTCCTCCTGTATTGGTAACTTTTGATGCAGATGTTTTGATGGCTGGCAGAACCCAAGTGTGGCAAGAATATGCCAAAGTGGGAAGTTGCTATCTCCCGGAAGTAGTATATGACGAAATAGATTATTTGACAGGGAAAGCAGTAGAAAAATCTCAAGAGCAAGTAGCTAGGGAGTTTATGCGCTTTTTTGCAGACAGTGGCTGGATTGTAACTGATGCTCAAGAAACGCACAGATCCCTAGAACCTTCGATTAAAAATCAAAGCACACAAGCAATGCTAGTCGTAGCAACGGCTCAGTGCGTTTACGGCTTAGCTCAGGAACGCCCAGACGCACTCGTAGTGTTTGTTTCCAACACCCAGCCTCTACTCAAGCGCATAGCTTCTGTAGGAAGTACAAATCTCTGTGGCATTACCGGGGCCATGATGTTAAATTGGGCCAGGAAGGGGGAACGTCCAGCGGCGGCTACTCAGCAATTGCAAACTTTGATGCGAACCCTGGCTGAACGCAAATCAAATCAGCGGAGCCGTAGTAGAATTGACGAAGATACTATCAACCAATCTGGGTCTTCGGCTAGTAAATTAACAGGGACGCGCAGCAATTTTGAAATGAAGTCGGCTAGCAGTTATGTTAAAACGAATAAAACGCCTTTTACTGAAAATCTTACTTCCAGTTCGCGTCCGAGAAAGCCGCCTCGCAGTCGGGAGGAACCGAGAGAAATGGTGCCGGCTGTCTATCGCATGAAACACATTACTGCTCCCAAAAAAAAGGGTGACAGTTTTATTTCTAACACGATAAATTATTTGGGAGCCTTATTTTTCTTGATGGTAGCGATTGGTATTTTGTGGCGCGTTTTTGATGTTAAAGGTTTTAGAAAGACTTTTGTTCCTGCCCTACCAAAGCCGTTGCAGCAATTTGTGAGGTCGATCGATCCTCGGTAAATGATATCCTGACCGCAGCAAATAGTTAAGCACCCACTCAATCACCGATAGGAGAGTTGCGTAAAGTGAGATTTTTTGACCGTAGATCCAGGCTAGATGTAGTGATGTTTCCATAATGCTCAAGTGGAATGATATATTAAGTGGATTGGGATTAGTTTCCGCTGGCTTGGTATGTGCTTTAATATTTTTTATTCTTCTTCCCTTCAGATTTATGGTTCTTCCCAGGAGATGCTGCCACTTTTGAATCAAAGGGTAGAAATTAGCACTGATAATCCCGATCGGTTACAGTGGAATGGCAAACTTGGGAAACTCACGCATATTGGTCGTTATGAAGTGACAGTGAAAGTAGATGCTGTCGGAGATGAAAAATTGATATGGCCCTATGTCTATGTTTGGTGGCAGGATATCAAGGCTGCTCCCCTAGAGAATTTGAATTAAACTGCTAATAGTATTAGTTTAAAGCCGGTGTTGCTCCTTCTACAGGTCGGACGATGGCGGGTTTATTGATAGCTTGAGGCTGAAATAGTGCTTTTAGTGCTGCGTCCAGATTTTGGGCCATGACAATGCGGTTTTCGTAGGCAACAATGACTCTTACTAAAGTGGGCAAACTATTGCGCTCGGCTTCTAAGTACAAAGGTTCAACGTACAGTAAAGATTGCTCGATGGGAATGACTAATAAATTTCCTTGAATTGCTTTTGAGCCTTGGCGATTCCACAGAGATATTTGTTCGGAAATAACAGGCTCTTGGTTGATTAAAGCTTCTATTTGTTCTGGACCATAAACTAATCGCTGTTTGGGAAATTGATACAGTAGCAATTTTCCGTAATCGCCCTCATCGGATCGACCCGCAATCCAAGCAATTAAATTGTTCCTACCGACAGGGGTAAATGGCAGTAACAAAATAAATTCTTCTGATTTTTCTGTCGGCAGTTTCGTAATCAAATAATAGGGTGCTACTGGTTGCTGTTCGCTGCCGTAAATTTCATTGGGAATTCGCCATAAGTCCTCTCGATTGTAAAATACTTGAGGGTCTTCCATGTGATAGGTTAACAGGCGTTCGGATTGAACGCTCAATAAATCTGCTGGGTATCTGAGATGTTTGCGGAGAGCCGGAGGCATTTTGTCAAGAGGTTTGAAGAGTGCTGGAAAAATAGCCATCCAACTGTTGATTATCGGGTCTGAGGGGTTGGTAACGTAGAAGTGTACAGAGCCGTTGTAGGCATCAATGACTATTTTTACCGAGTTGCGGATATAGTTAAATTCATTTTTTCCGGGATCGGAATAGGGATAACGATCGCTGGTAGTGTAGGCATCGACAATCCAGTAAAGGTAGTTGGGATAATTCTGATTGAGTGAGGGGGAAGACTGGATATTTTTGGTTGTTTTCTTGGCTGCTTTTTCTCGGAAATTAGTTTGACTAATCTGGGCGTTGACTACTACTAAGTAGGGGTCTGAATCGTAGCGCAAAAAAGGAGCGATCGCCCGTACTCTTTTGTTAATGTTTCGGCGGTACAATAACTTAGTTTTTGGTGTGAAGTTGCGGGTGAAAGCTATTTGCCAATTTTTGAGATAATTAGCAAATAACCAGCGTTTCCACAGAGAATCTATGGCAATTCCGCCTTTACCAGTGTATGTATTGTAAACATTGTCTTCACCGCTGGGGTAGTCGAATTCTTTAACTTTGGTAGGTGCCATCACGTCGGTATCGGTGACTTCGCCGTAATAAATGCGGGGGTGCCCGATGGGTATACTGGCTCGAAGGCGATCGCTAGTGATGTCTAAAGCCGTCTGGGGTGTTGCTTCAACTCCAATATCTTTGACAAAATAATCGGGTAAACCGCCGGCACCGATAGTATTGACGGGAGAAAGAGTAAAGCCATAACCGTGAGTGTATACGAGGTTTTCGTTAACCCAAGTTTGAGCTTCGGGACTAACTTCTGTGTAGTCTAATTCTCTAGCTGCGAGAATAACTTGTTGGCTGTAGGTATCTTGTTTTTTGGTTTTTTGGTTTTTAACTGTGTAGCGATCGATATCAGCATCTAAGAATTTATAATAAGGTCTAATTTGTTGCAACTGTCGGTTGGTTTGCAGTAGTGGCAGTTTGTCCCACAGGCGGATATTGCTGATAGTAAGCTGATTTTTTTCCAAGTCTGTATAGCTTAATTTACCTTCTGGATCGAAAGTTTTTATTTCTATTTTATTGAGGTCGAATGCTTGTTGAGTAAAGGTAATACTTCTCTCAATATATGGTTTTTCTTTCGCTATCTCATTGGGGTTTACAATTAAAACCTGTACGATAAATGGTAGTAAATAACTTAACAATAAACAGTTTATCACCAAACTAATTACAAGCAATTTAAAGCGGTTATTTTTCATATTTAATTTACCTATACACCAGAGCATATAAAGTGCGATCGCGATCGCCATAACACTGGCAAATCCATAGGAGGGCAGTCGCACTGTGACATCAGCATAATTAGCCCCGTAAGTAACGTCTCCCCGCGAGTACAGCAATTCGTAACGAGCTAGCCCATAGAGGAAGGCGATGGCTAGCATCAAAAGTGAGCCTAAGCCATATAAGTGTCGCTGCTGCGATCGCGAAAACGTCAACAAGATTCCTTGACTCAAGCTGTTTGCAGATAGTAAATAGGTAAAAGTGCTAGATACTAAACCATACAAAAATACCACAGTCAGTGAGAAGGCGCACAATTCTAATATGGGCAGAATAAATACATAAAAGCTAATATCTTGATTGAAAATAGGGTCAGTGGTGTTAAATTTAATGGGGTGGAAATAGAGCAAGACTTTTGTCCAGCGACTGGCGGTAATTATGCCGATCGCCAAACTGAGAAAAATGGCGATCGCCCGCAGCCAAAAATCCGGCTTAATTGTCATGGCTAACATCAGTCCCAGCAGTAAGCCCAAGTGCCACCAATGAGAAAATAACTGCACGCAGAGCTGCCCGATGGACTCAAATCCCAAATTAATTGGCCCGGCAGGCACTGCGCTGGCTATACTGAAATCCGCGAGGCTAGCTGCTGCTAACAGCCCGCAATGAATTACCATCAAACCTGCGATCGCGCTTAATCCGAATAACCACAACAGCAACCAGGGAAATGCCTGTTGAGGTTGAGACAAAGATAATTGATAATTCTGCTCCGTTTTTGTGAGACTTACTGAAGCAAATAACGCCCCCAAATTCGGCGACTTGGTTTCCTCAGTCGGATGTTTGAGGCGACGGGCTAAAGCTAAATTCCCCATCAAAAAAACAGCAGAAATAGCAGTGGGAATTACCCCTAGCAACCCTTGAGTTTTCAGTCTCAACAGCAAAACCTGAAGATATCCAACTTCCTGAAACCACAGAATTTCTGCTACCAACCTGGTAACTAACTCCATCACCAGCCCTAGGCTCGCAATCAGTAGAATTATTTGATAAATTCGCCTGTTCAAAGTCATCATCTTCAACTTCTCGCCACTATCAATATCTGCCGCAGTTCATCGGGGTGAATCTACGGTTAAATATTTCCTTTTTTTATTTTTTCAATAAGTATAGAGCGCAAATTTTCTGTTACTGTCAATAACTGCTCGGCCCTAAAAAACAAGGATTAGCTATTGACTTTGGGGATTTTTTTATGGTATATTTTAGATAATGGGAGTGGTGGCAAAAATAAAAAAATTGCCACCACTCCCATTATCTAATAATAGGTTATCACTTTGGGAAAGTCAAGCGTTTCAGCTTAAAAAAATGACGATTTTTTTTTATTTTAATTCAAAAAAAATAAGCATGAAAACCAGAGGGAAATAATCCCCAGGCAGAGCCTGGGAATTAGGGCAAAAAATCAACTAGCTATACTGCTGATTGACATCCACATCCAAATTAAAGAGTGTTTGTAAAGTCTGCATTGCTTGTCGCCGTGCCTCAATATCTTGCTGAGCGCGTAATTGCACCATGGGGTCGTGTAAAATTTTATTCACAATCCCTCTGGTTAAAGATTCAATCACATCTTGATGTTTCTCGGAAAACTCTGAACCTAAACGCGATAAAGCTTTTTCTAACTCTTGTTCCCGAATCAATTCTATCTTATCGCGCAAACAGCTAATAGTCGGAACAGTTTCCAGGCTGCGCCACCAAACATCAAAAGCTGCTACTTCTTGTTCGAGTATGCCCTCAGCTTCCATTGCCATTTTGCGGCGGGTTTCGTGATTTTGAGCTACCACAGCTTTTAAGTCGTCTACATTAAACGACTTGACATTGGTTAGCTCTTTTACATCAGAATCGACGTTGCGGGGGACAGAAATGTCCACTAACATCAAAGGGCGATCGGGTGCTAAGACAGTTGCTAATTTAGCTTTATTTAAGAGCGGATCGGTAGCAGCGGTACTGGTAAAAACCAAGTCGGAACTAGCGATTACCGACATCATTTCTGAAAGCTGATATAAATGTAATGTGGCATCTTTAAACAGGCTGGCTAATTCTTCGGCACCACGGAGCGATCGATTGACGATCGCAATATGGCTAGCTCCTTTGGAAAGCAAATGCTGCACCAAAAGTCGGGACATTTTACCAGCACCGATAATCGCAATCCGGCTGCTTGCTAAATGCTGACCTTTGAGTTGAGCCAGTTCCGCCGCAGCCGAAGAAATTGAAACCGCACCGGTACCAATACTGGTTTCTGTGCGAACACGTTTCCCTGCTGTCATGGCTTGCTTAAGCAAGCGCTCCAAAATTCGGCCTACACCTTTATACTGCTGAGCGAGTTTGTGAGTTTGTTTCACCTGAGCCAAAATTTGCCCTTCTCCGAGAACCAAACTGTCAAGACCAGAAGCAACTCGCATGAGGTGCATTACCGCATCTTCGTGGAGTAAGATGAACAGGTGAGGTCGCAAAGACTGTAAAGGAACTTTACTGCATTCTGACAGGAATTGAGTAACTTCCCGCACACCAGGTTCTGACTCGGTGGTAACAATATAAATTTCTAAGCGGTTGCAAGTGCTGAGAATAGCAACCTCTTGAATATGTGGGTAGCTACGCAATTGGGCTATAGCCCCTTCAATCTTCTGTTCTGGAATGCTCAGTTTTTCGCGAACTTCAACCGGCGCTGTTTTGTGGCTAAGACCTACAACTGCAATATTCATATCTGTGGTTTGTCACTATTTATTTTTTACTTGTCAACAGTCACATCTCATTAGTGTTTAGTTTATCCCTAATTGCTAATAACCGGTGACTGTCAACAGTCAACTGTCAACAAGCCAACAGCATACTGTTGGCTGTTGGCTTGTTGACAGCCAACAGTCAAGAGGCAAAAGCCAACAGTTAACTGTTAACTGTTAATTAATGACTAATTTAATTGCAGAGATTTCGGCTGGTCAAACATATGGATTGTATCCACAAACCGAGCAGTCTTGGACTGAGAAGAAATTACCAAACTTTCAGTACGAGCGCCGCCACCAAAGAAGCGAACTCCATCCATCAGCGTTCCGGGAGTAATTCCGCAAGCTGCAAACAGAACTGTTTCCCCCGATGCCAATTCTTCAGCATTGTAAATCTTGTCTGGGTCTGTGATGCCCATTTCTTTAAGTCGAGCGATATTGCTCTCTTTACTTTCACCGATCAAACCAGTTTTGACAACAGCCGGATCGTAAATCAACTGCCCTTGGAAGTGACCGCCCAAACAGCGCATGGCTGCTGCTGAAATCACACCTTCCGGTGCTGCACCAATACCCATAAGTGCGTGGATATTAGAACCAGAAAACGCGCAAGAAATTGCTGCTGAGACGTCGCCGTCGCTGATCAGTCGAACTCTTGCACCCGCTTGCCGAATTTCATTAATTAAATCTTTGTGCCGAGGGCGGTCCATCACCACTACCACCAAATCCTCAACACTGCGGCCGAGACAATCAGAGATAATTTTGAGGTTTTGGGTTGGTGTCTTACGAATATCTACATGATTTTTGGCAGCCGCAGGAGCAGCCAATTTGTTCATGTAGAAATCGGGAGCAGCAAACAAACCACCTTTTTCGGAGATTGCTAAAACTGCCATGGAACCGTTTTGACCGTAAGCCACTAGGTTAGTACCTTCGCAGGGGTCAACAGCGATGTCAATTTCGATCAATTCATCTATGTTGCAGACATCTTGGGCATCTTCGCGAGTACAAATACCCACTTGTTCCCCGATATAAAGCATGGGTGCGTCGTCGCGTTCCCCTTCACCGATCACGATGCGACCGCGCATATGAATTTTGTTCATCCGCTCGCGCATGGCTTCTACAGCCACTCTGTCGGCTTCATCTTTCTCGCCTTTGCCCATCAATCGAGCTGAGGCGATGGCTGCCTGCTCTACTACTTCGATAATCTCTAAACCGATTGCATTGTCCACGAACTATATCCTCCCAACTGAGTCCTGCGTGCCTTGTGCTTTTTTTGCACTCCCAGCAATCAAGTTTATCAGAGGCGGGGATCTGTGCGAGCGTAAGTCTTGAGTTAGTTTGTGTTAACTTTTGCTTCTTGCAGACCCGACAGTGGGAAAATGATCCATAGGAGAGTGGGAGAGAGTGGAAAAACCTGAGCCATCTTGGGCGATCGGATTGACCGAAAATTTGGGTGCAAGCCCCGTCCTTTTAGGAGCTTGATGAGCGTACTCATTCATGCTCGGACTGCGGCTATACAACGGACAGAGATGTTGCAGCCGCTCAAGTAGTTCTAATTAGAGGACTTGCAGCCGTAGGGCATACGGTCAAGATGCTTGCTGAGGGTAAATTCATTGGAATCCCTGCGAATCAAGAATCCCCTCGCCTTTAGGCAGGGGTATGTCAATGAGCCTCCTGCCTAGTGGGCTGTGATTGGTTGTGAAGTTTTAGAGCGAAAAAGTATCTGGCAACCGTCTGCACACCCTTTTCAATCAAAATTTAAGTGTATTTACTGTTTCTGGGCAACTCATACTATTACAAGAGTTCGGGGGGAGGGAATGTTTAAAAAACTTTACATAAAATTTGATAAAAATATTCATCGACTAGGCTATAATAGTTATTTGAGTAAGTCTATCCTTAAAAAGATAGCCATACTAAAAATGTCTGGTCTCAATCTTGAGGCTTTTAAAAAAAATTCACATTAAATTTACCAGGATTAGATTGTGGTCAATTTTGAGAAAACGAAATAAATAAATATCAAAATTTACCGAAAAGGTTTTTCTTGACACGATCGAGGTAGATTTAATTAGCAGGGAGTCATAAAAAATGATGATGAAAGCCCAAGATATTATGACCACAGACGTTGTGACCATTCGCGGTTCGGCAACTGTTGCCGAAGCAGTAGCGATGATGAACGAGCTGTGTTTGCGCGCGTTGATTGTGGAACGCCGCCACGAACAAGATGCCTACGGCATTGTGACTGAAACGGATATTGTCTATAAAGTAGCAGCCTACGGAGTAGACCCGAAAAAAGTCCGCGTTTTTGAGATTATGACCAAGCCGTGCATTACGGTGAATCCTGACTTGGGCGTGGAATATGTGGCTCGGTTGTTCGCGAATACGCGCATCCGTCGGGCTCCGGTGATTCAGGATAAGTTAGTTGGCATTATTTCGGTAACGGATATATTGACAAAAAGCGATTTTCTGGAGAAGCCGAAGAGTGTTTTATTTGAGGAAGAAATAGAAAAGGCGATCGCCGATGCCAGAACTATTTGTGCCGAAAAAGGTGTGACTTCTAGAGAGTGCGCGGTAGCTTGGGATATTGTAGAGGAAATGCAGGCTGAGGCTTCTCACCAGCGATCGCAGAAGCTGGATAAAACGGCTTTTGACGAGTATTGCGAGGAGAATCCAGACGCGGCTGAAGCTCGGATCTACGACAGCTAAGTTAGTGCGGTCTTAAAGGTTGTTTACCGGGCTGTAATTGGTGTATTTTTGTCTATCAAACCCGGTTTCTGGCTATCCCTGCGTAAGTCGCGATCGATCAAAATTCGACAATTACCGGGGTGTGGTCGCTGGGTTTGATGAGTTTCCTGGGATTAATATCTATGGTGCAGTTTTTGGCTTTTTCATAGAGAGACAAGCTGAGATAATGGTGGTCAATTCTCCAGCCTTTGTTGCGAGGAAATGAGGCGGCGCGATAGTCCCACCAGCTATAGTGGCCACCTTCTGAGGTGAATTTACGAAAGGGGTCACTCAATCCTAATTCTATGATGGATGTGAGTGCGAGGCGCTCTGGGACTGATAAGCCGGCGGAGTTAGCACAAGCTTTGGGGTCGTAAATATCTCGATCGCCCGGAACGATATTAAAGTCTCCACAAATGCACAAATTAGGTGATTTGTCAAGAGCAATTTTCAAGTATTTGTGTAACAATTTCAGCCAATGTAGCTTGTATTGATATTTCTCCGATCCCACTTCTGAACCGTTGGGAACATATACGGAAATAATACAAATATCGTCGATGATGCCGGTGATGAGGCGTTTTTGTTCGTCAAAAGTGCCGACGGTTTCCTCACCGAGAATGGGTGAAAATCCGGCGCTGACTTGCTGCATGGGAACTCGACTCAAAATCGCCACACCATTGTAGGATTTTTGGCCGGAGATGTAACAGTGGTAGCCGATGTCGAGAAAGGGTTGCAGGGGAAAATCTTTGTCTATAACTTTGGTTTCTTGCAGACACAAAACTTCTACAGGGTTTGCTTCGAGCCAGTTAATGACGTGTTCGATGCGGGTGCGGATTGAGTTGACGTTCCAGGTGGCGATTTTCACGATGATAGTTTAAGGTACGCAAGTCTAATCTGCAATGGCGATCGACTGAACGCTTGGTTTGAGCTTTCATAAGAAAAATATCATATCACTTCTGGGGTGTTGAAACAGGCTTCACATCCTGTACCATTCTGAGTTAGGGTGTCGGCCCTGTTCCAGAAGAATTAAAGGTGGTTGTGGGGTCTCAACCCCCAGATTGAGCAACCTCTACTTCGGAAATCAAAGGAGGCAAAGTTGAATAATCTAAGTGCCTCAACTGCGACAGGGCCTTGCTTGTGTTAGATTGAGCATAATTATTGTCAACTCTTCACCTCCGGCGCGTCAGACAAATGGTTATCACAAAACGAGGGCTTGTTCTAAGTGCAGCAGCGGTGGTACTGACTGCTGTAACTCTTGTCAACACTGGTTGCAGTTCTAAATCTCTGGCTTCTTTTAGGGGTAGTCCCAAAGAGTTGGTTGATGAAGTTTGGCAGATTATTGACAAAAGTTATGTGGATGGTACTTTTAATCAGGTTGACTGGAAAGCAGTACGAAAGGATTATTTGAACCGGACCTATAGCAGTGATGAGGATGCTTATAAGGCCGTGCGGGAAATGCTCAAAAAGCTAGACGATCCTTATACTAGGTTTATGAACCCGCAAGAGTTCAAAAATATGCAGGTTGACACTTCTGGAGAATTAACAGGAGTGGGTATTCAGTTGACTCAGGATGAGAAAACTAAGAAATTAGTGGTGATTTCGCCCATTGAGGATAGTCCGGCTTTTAAAGCGGGGATTCAAGCAAAAGATATTATTAGTAAAATAGATGGCAAGATTACCGAGGGGATGGACACGAATCAAGCGGTAAATTTGATTCGCGGTCAGGTTAACACTGAGGTGACACTGACTATTATCCGCAATAATAAGGAAATACAATTTAAGCTGAAAAGGGCGAAGATTGAAATTCATCCGGTGCGACATTTGGTACAGAAAAGTCCGATGGGTGAAATCGGCTATATTCGCCTGAATCAGTTTAGTGCAAATGCGGGATCGGAAATGCGATCGGCCCTTCAGGATTTGGAAAAGAAAAAAGTGACAGGCTATATTTTAGACCTGCGTTCCAATCCGGGCGGGTTGTTGTATGGGAGTATTGAGATTGCTCGGATGTGGCTCCAAGAAGGTACGATCGTCTCTACGGTCGATCGAATCGGCGAGACGGATAGACAAACTGCCAATAAAAAAGCGATTACTGACAAAGCTTTAGTGATACTGGTAGACGGGGGTTCTGCTAGTGCTAGCGAGATTCTTTCGGGTGCTTTGCAGGACAACAAACGGGCGGTTTTGGTGGGAACAAAGACCTTTGGGAAAGGTTTAGTGCAGTCGGTACGTGGTGTGGGAAATGGTTCGGGTTTAGCTGTGACGATCGCTAAATATTTTACTCCCAGTGGGCGGGATATCAACCACTTGGGCATTGAACCTGATGTTAAAATTGAACTCACCGAAGCTCAAAAAGAGGAATTGAGGCGCGATCGGGATAAAATCGGTACGAATGCAGATCCGCAGTATGCGAAAGCTTTGGAAGTTTTGACCAAGAAAGTGACTGGTAAAACAGTAAATCAGAAGGCTGAGTCGAAACCGAATGCTGCGCCACCAAAAGCGAATGCGGCCCAGGCTAAGCCAAGTTCTGCACCGGCTAAATCTAAGTAAGTAAATCCACCTAATTTAACGTAAGATACAGGTGGCTAAAAAGCTTGCTGTATGACCATTGTTCACCTCGATCTTCTTCCTTCTTCCTTCCCCCCTTGGGGGGGGGCAGGGGGGGGTTCTTCTTCCTTCTTCCTGAAGCGGTTCCTGAGCGGAGTCGAAGGGCCTTCCCCCCTTCTTCCTGAAGCGGTTCCTGAGCGGAGTCGAAGGGCCTTCTTCCTTCTTCCTTCTACTTAGTTGTTCACAAAAACTTGCTGTCAGAAGCGCTAAAGTCCTCATTACAAACCTGGTGGGTAGTGAGGACTTTAGCCATCACTTTTCTACATAATATTTTTCCACAAAACTTCGCAATCCTGATTTATATCCTTGTCCTACGGCCTGAAACCTCCACTCTCGGTTTTTTTTATACAAACGTCCAAATTCCAAAGCTGTCTCTAATGTAAAATTCTCTTTTAATTCGTACCTAGTCAATTCCGTTTGGCGATCGCGATCGTATAGACTAATAAAGGCGTTCTGGATTTTGCTAAAATTTAATCCTACGGATTCAGCATCGTGGATAGTTACAATCAGCACAATCTCTTCAATAGTGGCATCGATTAGAGATAAATCTACACTGTAGAGGGTGTTAATGTATCCTTTTCTGGGCGAAGATTTATCCGTGCCGGATTGTTTCACAGCACCATCTAGGGATTTAGGATTATTATAAAATACTAAATAGTCTTCGTGGGGAATTCTGCCATCAGCGCCTAACATAAATGCTGAAGCATCAATGTCACAGTTTTTGTATGATGAATTGACTTGCCAACCCAAAGCGATGACCAGTCTTTTTAAGTTGGGAAATTCTTGAGAAAGATTGAATCTGTCACCTTTAATTAATTGTACGCTCATTTGTCTGGGTTCCTTCCTACACTCTAATTTCAATGGGTAATGGGTAATGGGTAATTGGCACTCTCTCCCTCCTCCTATCAATTCCGGTTGTATCGTCAGGTGATTTAACCGCGAAGGCGCGAAGTACGCGAAGTTCGAGAAGAGAGAGTTTAATACAGGACGATGAAGAGAGGATTTTATATCACTCAAAAATGCCAAGGCTTAAAAAAAGCTAACACTTTCGGTAGATGGCGATTTTTTTATTTACTCTCAAAGTACAGACATTTATCCATGAAGTAGATTAGACATCCCCCATCATTATTTCTTGTGGAACAGGCCCGATACCGGTTCTTAACAGGCTTTTTGGGAAATGTCTGTTAAAAAAATGACCAATACCAAGATATTGTAATCAATTCTAAATAATTCCCAGGCAATTTATGGCAAACATGGTTCCTGAAATGCGATCGCCAATCATCTCAGTCAAAGAATCCTCACCACCTGAAATTGTGACTTTCGATGTCAGTGGTATGAAGTGTGCAGGCTGCGCCAAGGCAGTTGAACGCCAACTAATGCAATACTCAGGGGTAATTTCAGCTTGCGTTAACTTAGCCGTAGAAGTAGCAACGGTTGAGTGCGAACCGGGGGCGGTGGATGCTGACGCCTTAGCCAAAAAGTTAACTGATAATGGATTTCCCAGTCTATCTCGCGCAGGTGGAAATCAGCGAGAAATGGAGGTGGCGATAATTGAAAGGCGACAGCAAGAAATTCGACAGCAAATAGGACAATTAACGATCGCCCTAATCTTAATTATTCTCTCAGGTTCAGGTCACGTATTGGGAACAAAAGCCCCAATTTTAAGCAATATTTGGTTTCACTGGGGACTCGCAACCCTGGCTTTACTACTACCTGGGCGCCGAATTGTAGTTGACGGGTGCCGCAGTTTGTGGCGAAATGCACCGAATATGAATACTCTGGTAGCTTTAGGCGCTGTCACAGCTTACACCGCTAGCAACGTGGCACTGCTGTTTCCCCAGATGGGATGGGAATGCTTTTTTGACGAACCGGTGATGCTGCTGGGCTTTATTTTATTGGGGACAACTTTGGAACAGCAAGCTAGACAGCGCGCCGCATCAGCGCTACAAGCTTTAATCGCACTCCAACCAGCTACTGCGCGCTTAGTTGATTTTAAATTGCCGATTTTAGATTTGGACTCGCCATCTCCGGTCTACAATCCACAATATATTGAAATTCCAGCCGATCGCGTCCGAGTCGGAGAATGGCTGCAAGTTTTACCAGGGGACAAAATTCCGGTTGATGGGGAAGTTTGCGAAGGTAAAACAACCATAGATGAGTCGATGCTGACTGGGGAATCGATGCCGATTTTGAAGCAAACAGGAGATCCAGTCGCGGCGGGAACTATCAATCAATCCGGGGCGATTGTGATCCGGGCAACTCGCACGGGTAAGGAAACTACTGTAGCTCAAATGGTGGCTTTGGTGGAAGCGGCCCAAACTCGGAAAGCGCCGATTCAAAATTTGGCGGATACTGTGGCGGGATATTTTGTCTATGGGGTAATGGCGATATCGGCTTTAACTTTCCTATTTTGGTATTTTGCCGGAACTCATCTGTGGCCGTCTGTGCTTTTAGGGCATGGGGCAATGAATATGGGCCATGGGACAATGGGGATGGGAAACCAATTACCAATTAGTCATTACCAATCACCTTTGCTGTTAAGTTTGAAATTGGCGATCGCGGTTTTAGTCATCGCTTGTCCTTGTGCTTTGGGACTGGCTACCCCAACTGCAATTTTAGTTGGTTCTGGGATTGGGGCGGAGAGGGGACTTTTGATTCGCGGTGGTGATGTTTTGGAACGGGTACATCAATTAGATACGGTGGTTTTTGACAAAACTGGTACTTTGACTACCGGAGAGCTCACACTCACAGATTATTTGCCGATTTTTGAGAGTTCTGGGTTGGATGGGACTTCAGATTTGAATGTTACCCACAGGCAAGATGCCTGTTGTACCATTGACTCCCAACTTCTGCAAATCGCCGCGGCTGTGGAAAGGGGTTCTTGTCATCCCGTCGCCGCAGCGATTTTGCGGGAAGCTCAACAACAAGCTTTGCCACTGCTGGCTGCTGAGGATTTCTACACGGCACCGGGATTGGGGGTTTCGGCTGTGGTGGAGGGCCGACTGGTGTTCGCCGGGAATGCCGAGTGGATGACGCAGCAGGGGGTGGCTATTGCCACGGAATTGTGTGGGTCTTTTCAAGGCAAAACGGCGGTTTATGTGGCTTGTGAGCGCGTTTTGCTGGGGGTAATCGGGCTAAAAGATACTCTCAGACCGGATGCTAAGGCGACGGTGGAGCGTTTGCGGGCTATGGGATTGCGGGTGATGATGCTGACGGGGGATACGCCTGGGGCGGCGTTTGCGATCGCCAACCAGTTAGATTTGCCGACGACGGATGTTTTGGCCCAAGTGCGGCCGTTCGAGAAGGCAAGGGCGATCGCGGCTTTGCAAGCCGAAGGCCGGAAAGTGGCGATGGTGGGTGACGGAATTAATGATGCTCCCGCTTTGGCTCAAGCAGATGTTGGTGTGGGGTTACATGGTGGGACTGATGTAGCTGTTGAAACTGCTCAGATTGTCCTGATGCGAAATGCTTTGATGGATGTTGTGGAGTCGATCGAACTTAGTCGCGCTACTTTGAAGAAGATTCGCCAAAATCTGTTTTGGGCTTTTGGTTACAATATGCTCGGAATTCCGGTAGCTGCTGGTCTTTTACTCCCGGCGATGGGAATTTTACTCAGCCCTGCGGCTGCTGGTGCATTTATGGCCTTTAGTTCTGTTAGCGTTGTTACCAATTCTTTGCTGCTGCGTCGCGAATTTCGGCCTTAAATTTACCGATTTTAGGTAAAAATCCTCAGTCATTGGTCATTAGGCAAGAACTCATTCCTCCAGAAGGCAGAAGGCCGAAAGTATGGATACTGAAGGCTGAATTCAAGCAAAATAGGAACTAATGACTAATGACTAATGACCAATAACTAATGACTAATGACCAATAACTAATGACTAGAGTGCCATACTTTCTAAGAGCCGCCAGTTACGGTTGCTCATAATCGACTGAGTGACTAGCTCAAACATTTGACGGCAGTGGTTATTTGTTTTGAGGGGCAGTTCCTCGTTTTTAATCACGAAATTCATGCGAACTTCTGAATCGCTGCTCGTGTTTTGCTCAATTAGGACTTCTGCGGTGACGAGCTTGGGTATAGAAACTTGACCAGGAAGTTCGCGAGCCATGAGAGAATCTCCTGTATTGTAGATAATATCAAGATTGCATGACTCTAAAATCTCAATCAAAGAGTGACGGAGACGGTCAATGGGGACGGCAACGATAAAAAAACCAGTATAACGAGCCATAAAAAAACTCCCGCGGTGAGGCATTTAGACATTATCATCATACCTAACATCGAAGATATTTACAGTGCAATAACGATTTATTTTATCAAAATTCAAAGGGAAGTCCATGGCAGGGAAACTGATCGTGTTTGAAGGAGTTGAAGGTGCAGGAAAAACTACACAAATGCAGCGGTTGATACATTGGCTGCCAAAAAACTGCTTTACAATCAAAAATTTTGCTGCTACTCGTGAGCCTGGGGGGACTGAACTGGGAAAGGCACTCAGACGGTTATTACTGGAGCCTGGCTCGGAGGAATTAGTATCAAATCGAGCGGAATTACTGATGTATGCTGCCGATCGCAGTCAGCACGTCGAAACTTTTCTCAAACCGAAGTTAGCCCAGGGGACGATGATTTTGTGCGATCGCTTTACTGATTCTACTATTGCTTATCAGGGTTACGGCCGCGGGCTTAACTTGGACTTAATTGAGCAACTGAACGCCATTGCTACTGGTGGCTTGCAAAGTGATTTAACTTTTTGGCTAGATATCGATGTATCAAAAGGGTTAGGGAGGGCTAGGGCTAGGGGAGAGTGCGATCGCATGGAGCAAGCTGATTTGGCATTTCACCAGCGGGTGCAACAAGGTTTTGCGGAGTTGACTAGACAAAATCCGGATCGAATTATGCGCATAAATGCCGATCGCACCGAGGATGAGGTCGCCCAGGAAATTCAAACTATCTTAAGTAGTAAGTTAGCCGCTTGGGGATATGGAAAGAGTTCGGAATTTTGAATTATGGATTATTTTGAATCATTAATCGGACAAAACCAGGCAGTAGAATTACTCACTCAAGCCGTCTCTGGCAACCGCATTGCTCCTGGCTATTTATTTGTTGGCTCTAACGGGATCGGCAAAAGTTTAGCCGCTCGGTGTTTTATTGAGCTTTTATTCTCGGCAAATCTGACACAACCAAAATTAATAGCTTCGGTGCAAAACCGCGTGCGCCTGGGAAATCACCCAGATTTGCTCTGGGTAGAACCAACTTACATGAATCAAGGCAAGCGGCTGTCAGCACAGGAAGCTGAGGAAGCGGGCTTGAAGCGGAAATCACCGCCCCAAATTCGACTAGAACAGGTGCGAGAAATCGGTGATTTTCTGAGTAGACCACCCCTAGAATCGGCCCGTTCTATTGTCGTGTTGTCACAAGCAGAAACCATGGGTGAGGGGGCGGCGAATGGTTTATTGAAGACTTTGGAAGAACCGGGAAAAGCTGCGCTAATTTTAATGGCTCCGACTGTGGAATCTTTGTTACCAACCTTGATTTCGCGGTGTCAAAAAATTCAGTTTAATCGCCTGAATCCCGCAGCGATGGCACTGGTATTGCAGCAAAGGGGATTTGGAGAGATTTTGTCCCATGCTGAGGTGATGGGAATGGCCCAGGGAAGTCCTGGAGAGGCCATTGCTATTTGGCGGCAACTGCAATCGATGCCGGATGATTTGTTACAAAAAGTTAAGCAGTTGCCTCAAAATTTGCGATCGGCGTTGGAATTGGCTAAGGAAATTGATAAAACTTTGGATACTGAATCTCAGTTATGGTTAATCGATTATTTACAGCACTGTTACTGGCAGCAATTTTTGGCAGGGGGAATTAGTCGATCGCCCTTAGAGCCTTTAGAAAAAGCGCGACAATATTTACTCAACTATGTACAGCCACGATTGGTTTGGGAATGCACATTAATGGGAATTTGTCAATCTTTGTAATTTTGACTGGGAAACTTAGCTAGAGAGCAGTTAAAGCATCGGCGAGTTTAACATGACCGCTATTAATTACTTTGGCTAACACACCGGTTTGTGCGTGACCGAATTCTTGTTGCAGTAAACTGAGTAGGGCAATGTCGCGATCGCCCGTTTCGGGATTCACTTCTATATTGACACAGCGACCAATTCGTGCTGTAACTTCAATTAGTGCGTTACCTAGTTGAAAATGTTGACCAATTAACTCAAATTCTGACCAAGGTGCCATACCTTCTAGGACAATATTCGGGCGAAATCGGGCTACATCAATGTGGCTACCGGCCCTTGCTGTTAATTGGTCTAGTGTTGCTTGACTGAGTAAAGAAATGTGTACGGGTTCTCTGTCAGGATAGCGAGTTTCGCCACTGCTATTTCCTGCTAAATACAAAGGTGAGCGTTGCGGGTGTCTGGCTTCCTTTGTGGGTTCAATGGTGGCTAGATATTCGCTAAAAAAGCTGCTAATGCGATCGCGCCCCGCTGCTGTATTTGTTGCTGCTGTTAATACTTCAACTCCTTGATGCTTAACTGTTAAAACTGCTGTTTCTGGTTCATACTCACAGGATAGGGCTGCTAAAGCCGGCCAATCGTTTTGGACAGCAAAATGTTTTTTACTCATCCAAGGCAAATTTTCCGTGAGGTTTTTGTCCGTTTCAATATAATCTGCAAAGATTAAGGCAAAAGCTCGATCGCCCTTAATGCCGTGTCCTGATGTTAAGTCCAACTCTGACATTGGTTGCGGTGTCAGACCTTTGATGGGGTAAGTAAATAATTGTTTTATGGTTGGTGTTGTCATCTTGTTAAGACCAGGTAAATTCAACTATGAGGAAAAAAATGGGTTACTAACAGGAATAAATTAGATTTCAACAGTCGCTCAAGCTAGCAATTCATAGCGACGGATATCTGGCGGTGCAACTGCTAAACCTTCTAATTTCATGACAGCGGCTTGAATGTGATTTGAAGCCAGATGTAGTTCCAGTAAATCGGAGCTTTCCCACTCTTCAACAAAGGTAAAATCGGTGGGGTCTGCCTGATTTTGTAGCAGTTCGTATTTGATGCAGCCCGGTTCTTGGTGAGTTGGCTCCATAATGCTCAGTAACAGGGATTTAAGTTCGGCTACTTTTTCGGGAAAGGCGACGAGGCGTGCGACTACTCGCAAGGTTGGTTGTGACATAGGAGCTAGAAAAAAAGAGAAGTACAAATAATCTGATTTTACTCAACATAACCCAAAAAGGTCAATGGATTTGAGATTTTAAATTTGAGATTTATACCAATTTTTTATGAGGCTGCACATATCTCGATCCCCCCTAGCCCCCCTTAAGAAGGGGGGGACTGGAAGCTTCTTGAAATCCCCCTTTTTTCCCCCCTTGGGGGCAGGGCTGTTTCATTCTGGTGACAAATCATCGTTTTGTAGGGGTAGTGGATGGTGCGTGCCTACCCTCCCCGTCCACTTAATCTTTGGGATAAAAGCGCTTATTTTTGATAGAATATTCCCAGGCGATCGCCTCTGGGTCTTTTTCGCTGCTCCACTGGGGAAACTCTGGCTTGAGTTTCCACTTACCGATGGTGCTAGCGTGAACTTTAAATCTGCGGGATAGTTCCGTCTGGGTAAAAGATATTTTGGGATTGGTAGTGGCTGTTTTGGGCGAAATGGGGAATAAATCAGGACTTTTCATTGAGACTTTTTGCGGATTTGTTTCTGCTGCTTTGACAGGAATTTCTCCGATTTCCCCAGGAGTTGTTTCGGCTAGATTCCCAGTAGGAGCTATTTGGAAATAATACAAAATTCCGCCTTGCTCAGTCACTTCAAAATCTGCACCAAACTCAGAGGCGCGCTCGTCTAGATATTCTTGAACTTTGGCTCCAGGGAGTTTGGCATTCATTGCCAAATCCAAAGCAGTGACTCGCCCTTGATTTTCCTTGATTAATCGGTAAAAAACCGAGTCTAAATGAGCGATTTTTTGTTTTTGTTGCTGCTGGTACAGCTTGTAAGCCCAACCCATACCTGCGGCGGTGGCGATCGTCCAAAACATCCCTCCAGACTCAAAACTGGCAACCGCCGTTAAGGAAATAGGCAAAAGTAGGGTAAGATATCCCCAAATGTTACCTTTCTGTAGGTTATTGCTGTTTTTTACCATAGTTCCTAAATAGGGACGTAGTGAGGATTAATGTACTTTTTACCAAAACAAATTGCCATCATTCCGCTCGTTGCTGCTTGCTGTTTGTTAACTGTTAGTTGCCAAAAAGACAACCGAGTTGTCGAGTGTACTAAATTGACAGAAATTGTCACTAAAGGCAACGCACTGATTGAAACTAAAAAAGACAGCAACGATACAGGGACTACCAAGAACTTAGCTAAAGACTTAAACCAGACATCGAAAGAATTAGAGTCTGTGTCACTGACAGACACCAACCTCAAAGAATTTCAGAGTCAGTCAGTTAAATCGTTCCGGGAAATGGGTCAAGCAATTGGAGACATGGGCAAAGCTCTTGAGGCAGGAAATCGTGCTTCTACAAGTATAGAAGGTCGAGAGCAAATCCGAAAAGCTCAAGCAGATATTATCAAAGCTGGACAGCAGGCCAATGAAGCCGCAGCCACTCAAGATGCTGTGACTCAGAAACTGATTAATTACTGTAAGAGCAAAAGTCAATGATGGATTTCTAAATTCAAAATATATCGACCTAGTTGCACTTTTTCCGACCACAGTTCGTATTCTAATCGCAGGTGTTCCGGTTCCGGCTTTCCTGTGAGAATTAATTGGCGGGTGAAGTTGCGAAGCCGTAACTGTTCAGGAGTTACTAGGGAGTCTCCCTGAAGCCAATAACGACTCAGGCCGTACATCCCTCGCTCCCAGCAGTGACGGTAACTGTATTTGCCGTTTCCTTGCATAGTCATCACTACTCGATAGGGGGAAACTTCTAGCCACAGCAACCGCGGTTTTGTAGTAGTTGGTAAGATAGAAACTGGTTCGTTCGAGCCATCGCTAAATGTGCGATCGAGTATGGCTGGTTCGTGCAACAATAAGTGAAAGCGATCGGTGTCTTTTTGATACAGTGTACCAGCAGTTTCAACGACTGACCATAGGGGTAAATCTGTGGAGATCAGTGATAGACTTACAGGCTTGCGGTGATGCGTCAGCATAATAATAAAAAATCTAGAATTTGTGATGGAAGATCGAAGGATAGAAAC
This sequence comes from Microcoleus anatoxicus, assembly GCF_042465725.1. GTDB lineage: Bacteria > Cyanobacteriota > Cyanobacteriia > Cyanobacteriales > Microcoleaceae > Microcoleus > Microcoleus anatoxicus. The sequence goes on from NZ_CP120853.1 coordinate 6,051,902, forward strand.
CAGAAGATTTTGTCTGATACCTCAAAAATGTAACATGGGCGATCGCAAATCTCCAATTGTGTCGATCGTCATTCAAAAGTTAAAAGTTTGTAAGCTTACGTAAATACACGGATAGAGATTGTAAATTTTTCGTAATATTTGGTTTTTTTGTGTACATTACTGACTATTGACTAGGAAGACGCTAGGATAACTAACGCCATCTCATCACAGTTTATCTCAATGCAAGCTGCCATTATAACCACTACCCAAACCGGCGAAAGTCAAACTTTAAGCATTCAAAAACCCGCCTCTGGCTGGTCGCTACAAGGTCGGATTCGGATTCCGGGCGATAAATCAATTTCTCACCGAGCTTTGATGTTGGGTGCGATCGCCCACGGTGAAACAACTATTGAGGGCCTGCTGCTGGGAGAAGACCCCCGGAGCACTGCTAAATGTTTCTCACTCCTGGGAGCGAAAGTTTCGGAACTAAACACGGAGTTGGTCACAGTCGAGGGTGTGGGAATTGGTGCATTAGAGGAGCCTGTGGAAGTCTTGGATGCGGGTAATTCGGGCACGACGATGCGGCTGATGTTGGGGATTTTAGCCTCTCATCCAGGGCGTTTTTTTGCGGTGACGGGGGACAGTTCCCTGCGATCGCGCCCCATGTCCCGTGTCATTAAACCGCTGCAACAAATGGGAGCACAAATTTGGGGGCGACGCAATAATTCTCTAGCACCTTTAGCGGTACTTGGACAGCAATTAAAAGGGATTCACTACCATTCCCCCATCGCCTCGGCTCAAGTTAAATCTTGTATTCTACTGGCCGGTTTGATGGCGGAGGGAGAAACTACTGTTACTGAACCGGCTTTGTCACGAGATCATAGCGAACGGATGTTGCAAGCTTTTGGAGCCAAATTAACGGTAGATCCTGAAACTTGCAGCGTTACAGTAACAGGTTCTGCTCAACTCCAAGGGCAGAAAGTAATTGTACCAGGAGATATCAGTTCGGCGGCTTTTTGGTTAGTTGCTGGGGCGATCGTCCCTGGTTCCGAGTTAGTAGTGGAAAATGTCGGTGTCAACCCAACTCGTACAGGCATTTTGGAAGCTTTAGAAATGATGGGAGCTCACATTGAACTGCAAAATCAGCGGGTGGCGGCTGGGGAACCGGTAGCCGATATTTTGGTGAAGAGTTCCGCCCAGTTGCGGGGATGCACCATTGCTGGTGACTTAATTCCCCGACTGATTGACGAAATTCCGATTTTGGCAGTAGCGGCAACTTTTGCATCTGGTACAACCATTATTCGGGATGCGGCCGAGTTGCGAGTCAAAGAGAGCGATCGGCTAGCTGTGACTGCTGCGGAACTCAACCGCATGGGTGCTCAAATTACCGAGTTACCCGACGGTTTAGAAATTACCGGAGGAACTTCTTTGACCGGCGCTGATGTTGATAGTTACACAGACCATAGAATCGCGATGAGTTTAGCGATCGCAGCCCTGAATGCCAGGGGTACTACTAATATTCATCGAGCCGAAGCTGCGGCTATTTCCTACCCAGATTTTACCGCTACTTTGCAACAAATTTGCCATCCAAATTGACAAATAACCACTAACCACTCTCTTTAAGAATCTTTGCCGACAACTTGTTCTTTTAAAGATTCTATTTCTGCTAGCAATTCTTGGCGATCGGAAGCTTTGAGTAAATAGCGGTAAACAAACCAACCTGCATATCCAATGCCGATCAATTCAAAAGTTGGGGCTACCAAAGGCACCTCATTCAAAGCATTGAGTACAGCCAGGGTTACTTTGACACTTACGGCACCTGTCAAAATTAAACCCACGGTGACGATCGGCTTTTGATATTCGGCGAAAAAATTGGATATATAGGCTGGCAGTTCTGACAAAATAGTCAAAACTTGGTCTTTAATGTCTTGGAACTGTCCTGCGGTGGTTTCTGGAGTTTCGATTTTCGCGATCGCACCTGGTTTCTCAATTACCATGTCGATTTTGGTGACTTCAGTGATTGTTTTTGTTTCCTCGGCAAAATTATCTTGTGTCATTTGATACTTTCCTCACTTGTTAAGTTGTATTGCAACCTGAGAATTGCTGTCGTCTAATTATCCGGTAATTAGTACAGCAAAGTTTCACAAATTGCAAGTAAAAAGGACTGACGCAGAAACTCCTTTAATCCTGCTGACTCGGTTTCTGTGGGAGAAGTCTTGAATTACTTGATTTGACAAATCATCAAAAAACAGGTCGCTCTCTTGTTCGTAAACATCTAAGCCCAGGTATCCGATTTTACCAGACTTCAGTCCTTGAGTTACGGCTGTGGTGTCAATCAACTGACCGCGACTGGTATTAACCAGCATCACGCCTTCTTTCATCTGATGGACGGCTGCTGCGTCGATCAGGTGGTAGGTTTCTGGTAGCAGCGGACAATGGAGACTGACAATATCGGAAGTAGCAAATAGTTCTGGAAGCGAGAGATATTCCATCCCCATCCCTAGACAATCCGGGTTTTGGGAAACATCGTATCCTGTGAGGCGACATCCAAATCCGTGCAGAATTTTGGCGGTAAGTGCGCCAATTTTCCCAGTACCAACGATTCCGACAGTTCGTCCGTGAAGATCGAAGCCCAACAGCCCTTCTAGGGCGAAATTGTTTTCCCGGACGCGGTTGTAGGCGCGGTGGATTTTGCGGTTGAGGGATAAAATCAGGGCGACGGCGTGTGAGGCGACGGAAAAGGGAGAATAGGCGGGTAATCTCAGGAGAGTAAATTCTAAGTCGCGGGCTGCTGCTAAATCGACGTGATTGAAGCCGGCGGATCTCAGGGCGATTAAGCGGACACCTGTTTGGGCGATCGGAATCCCCACACTATACCGCCTCGGTTAGTGTGGGATGAAAGGCGTGTGAGGTGAGGATTCCATCTGTTCACAATCTCAAAGCATAGCTTTGAGGAGTGGGCGGATGGATGACGAGACCAACAAATCCTGGTAAAATAATACTAACAAAAAACGGCAATTCAATGAAGGCGACATATCAGTACAAGTTCTATCCCGACACTAATCAAAAGCTAGCTCTCAACCAATGGCTCAGAATTTGCCGTTATTGGTACAATCGCCAATTGGGAGATCGTTTTGATTGGTGGGAAATGAACCGTACTGCTATCAATGCTTGTCCCTTAAAAACCAGTATTGCGGCTCCCAGAGAAAAGCCTAACTACTACTGCCAAAAACAACAGTTACCCATTCTCAAAAAAGATTTGGTTAAAGTCTTTCATAGTGGTGAGTTATTAGACTTTAAGCAAGTCGATTCAACGATTCTGCAAGACGTTTCCAAACGAGTCGAACGAGCTTTTGAGAGGTTTATTGTCGGTGACAGCAAAGGTGGGCGATCGGGTAGACCCAGATTCAAAACTGAAGCCGACTACCGAACAATGACTTTGGCAACGGCTAGGGACGATTGGATTAAATTAATTCGCAAGAATTGGATTTACATTCGATTGCCAAAACTAGGGGTAATAAAGGTGCGGATGCACCGTGTCATCCCCGATGGTTTAACCATTAAACAAGTGAGTGTCACTAGGAAAGCCGACGGTTGGTTCCTCCAATTAATACTTGAAGACACTTCTGTGCCTGAATTGACACCGGATAAAATTGCTCCCACTTGGGAGAATTCAATCGGTTTAGATGCAGTGTTACACGAAGATGTTTATCTAGCGACATCTGAGGGTGAGAAATTACCTTCCCTCAAGCCACTCCGAAAGAATCAAGCTAAATTAGACCGCATTTCCCTGAAGCGGAATCAACGAAAAAGAAGGTCTAAAGCCCGACGAAAGTTGGCAAAAAAAGAGGCGAGACAGCATCAAAAGATTGCACGTTCTCGCCAAGACTTTCATTATAAAACAGCTCACAAATTAGTCAGAACGGGAGCTAAGTTCTTCTTCCATGAAGACTTAAACCTCAAAGGTTTAACTAAAAGAAACAAGGTTAAACAAGATGAGGATGGGAAATATTTACCCAATGGGCAATCCGCTAAATCTGGATTGAATAAATCCTGGCTGGATGCAGCTTTTGGGCAATTTTTTACGACGCTGAGCTACATAGGAGAAAAAACTGGGGCAGTCGTCGTTTCACAAAAACCTGCTTACACCTCAATGCTTCTGTGTTATCGGAATGAAATGGTTTTCACCGACTGCAATATTCGAGAGTATTGGGATGAGCAAAATTCTTTGATGGTAGATCGCGATCTTAATGCTGCGATTAACCTAAAAAGACTGGGGTTGGACATTTTCCCCAGTATAAAACGCCCTAGTGGGAATCTTTCTATAGTAGGAACTATGGATAAAGCGTACCAGAAGGAAATCTTACATACCCTTCATCGGGCTGTTAAGAAGCCCACATCATAATCTGTACTCAGATTTGATGTGGGAGTATGTCACTGTTTTGGCATCTAATTGGTCGTTGACGAAGGCGCAGATAGCGGGTAATCCTGTCGCCAAAACGCTTGTTTCCATGGTTAGACGCGGTTCAAAAAAAACTAAGTCGTGTTGGTCATCGACATTGGCTGCTTCCAGAAATGTGCGATCGTAGGATTTGGTACTGAATACGCCGACTTTCATGATTTTTGCCCGAAATTATGGGAATATTTAGCAATTTTTTCCAAATTAACTGTACACCAGAAATTATACAATTAGCAAATTTGAATTATGTATTTTAAGAGCAACTAAAAAAAATGTTATAATATTATGTTTCGATTCAAATTCGAGTGTTTTTTTTGCCCGCTTGAGGGATAATTTTGGCATGAGTTACGTATTTGGCATAGATGGCGGTGGTACTAAGACTATTTGTCTGTTGATGGATGAAAATCAGGTGGTTTTGGGGCGCGGCGAAGCAGGGCCATCAAATTATCAAACACTGGGAATTGAGTCAGCCAAACAATCGATTCAATTGGCGATCGAACAAGCTGTAATTTCCGCTAACATCAACCCCGATAGCCATCTAAAAATAGAAGCAATTTGTCTGGGATTAGCAGGAGTCGGACGTCCGAAAGACGTGGAAATCCTGCAATTTTTAGTACAGAACTTGCAGTTGACTCCTAATTTACCCGTTACTCGGTCTTTCGGGCCCAGAAATATTATAATTTCTAGCGATAGCGCGATCGCACTGGTGGGCGGTACGGGCCATCCAGTCGGTCTAGTCGTGATTTCCGGTACAGGATCGATTGTTTATGGACAAAACCGCCACGGAAAAACTAAACGAGTCGGGGGTTGGGGATATATTTTAGGGGATGAAGGTAGCGCCTACAACATCGCCATTCAGGGTTTGCAAGCTGCTTTGAGGTTCTACGATGGACGGCAAGTTTATACCACACTTGCAGAGAATTTTCAAATACATTTAGGCCTAAAAAATCTGGAAGACTTGGTAGAAGTCGTTTACCGACGCGGTTGGGGAGTGAAGGAAATTGCTGCTTTAGCACCCATTGTCGATCGCGCCGCCACAGAGGGCGATCGTATAGCTGAGGGCATTATGGATAGTGCAGTGGCGGAATTAGTTTTAGCGACAAAAACAGTAATTTCAGGGCTGTTTAACCAAACAGAAGAATTTGAAATTGTCCTAATCGG